>JARLJW010000077.1 GCA_031290985.1 Verrucomicrobiia bacterium
CTCGAAGTGGTCCTCCGCGAAGAGCTCCAACGCTTCTGGCAGGATGCCCGGCGGGTCCGTTCGCTTATTTTTGACTGGCTCCTCGATCAAGTAAACACTTCCTCTCCAGCCGTTATACTACATTATTAACGTAGTTGGTATAAGGCGGTGGTTGATTCTTCCGGATTTCCCGCTTTGTTCGTTCTGCCACGTCGTTTAGATTCTGGGCATGGCTTTTTATCCGCGATGGCTGTTGATTTTCTGCGCGCTCGTCCTGGGCGGCGGAGAGGTCATGGCCGCGTCCGCACGCGAGGAGCGCGCCTACGCCGCGGCGGTGGCGGCGTTCCAGACGGAGATGTGGAGCCGGGCGGAGGGTTCGCTGGCGCAGTTTGTGCAGCGGTATCCCAAATCCACCAATGCGCCGATGGCCGTGCTGAAGCAGGCGCAGGCGCAATTCAAACAGCGCAAGTTCGCCGAGGCGGTCAATTTGCTGACGGCCCGGAAGGCGCAGGCGGGAGCGCTGGCGGACCAGTATGTCCTCTGGGTGGGCGAGGCGCAGTTCGCGGCCACAAATTTCCCGGCGGCGGCGGCCACGTTCACTTCGCTGGTGGATGATTTTCCTGATTCCACGCTGCGGCTGAGCGGCGCGGTCAAGGCGGCGGCGGCGTACCGCGAACTGCACCAATGGGAGCGGTTGTCCGCGCTGCTGGAGGCGACGAACGGCGTGTTTATCCGCAGGGCAGAACTCGACGGGACGAACGAACTGGTCGCGCGCGGTCGGCTGTTGCTCGCGCAGGCGCGATATGACCAGAGGGATTTTACGGGCGCCGCGGCCTTGCTGCAGGCGCTGGATCCGCAGCCGCTCAAGCCGGAACTGGACTGGCAGCGCGTCTATCTGCTCTGCCAGACCAAGACGGCGGCGGGCGAACTGGATGCCGCGCTTGCCGTGGCGGCCAACCTCGCGCAGATCGCGCAACTGGAAAAGAACGACCGTGACCGCGCCGCGGGCGTGGCGCTGCGCGCGGGCATCCTGGAAAAGCTGGGACGGGCCCTCGACGCCATGGGGGCTTATCAGGAAAACCTCGCGCCGGGCACGCCGGAAGAAGAACGGCGCCGGGCGATCTTGAAGCTGGCGGAGCTGGCGGCGGGCCTGAAGCAGTTTACCAACGCCGAGCAGTCGCTGGACGATTATCTCCGGCAGTTTCCCAATTCGCCGCCGGCGGACCTCGCGCTGCTGACGGATGGCGAGCTGCATTTGAAGGAATATGTGCTGTCGCCTGGCACGAACCAACTGGCGGCGGCCCAGGCGCTGTTTGACTCGCTGCTGGCGAGGTTTCCGGCCAGCCCGCTCCGGGGCAAGGCGTATTTGGACGGCGGCTGGTGCCGGTGGCTGGCGGGCCAAATTTCTGAAAGCCTGACGAATTTCGAGGCGGCCGCGCAACATGAACTTTCGCCGGAAGATCACGCGGTGGCGAAATTCAAGGCGGGGGATGTGTTGTTCGCGCAGACGAATTTCATCGCCGCGCGGGAGGCTTACCGCGCCGTGTTTCCGGAGGCCCAGGCGGCCGGTCTGCCTGACCGGCCTTCGGTGCAGCGCGACCTGGCCGGCGGGGCCTTGTACCAGGTTCTGCGCACCAGCCTGGCACTGAACGACACCACGGCGGCGGCGGATGCATTCACCAAGATCTTCGGGATGTTTTCCGATGGCGAACTGGGGCAGGGCAGCGCGTTGCTGTACGGGGAAAGCCTGGCGGACCCCCGGCAGGCGCGGGCGCTGTTTCAACAGCTCGCGCCGAAGTTTTCCGGGTCGCCGCTGGAACCGCAGTTGCGGCTGGCGGTGGCGCGCACGTACGAGCAGGAGCCGGACTGGGCGGCCGCGATCACCAACTATGCCGCCTGGGTGCATGATTTCGCGACCAACAGCCTGCGGCCGCAGGTGGATTATGCGCTGGCGCAGGCGACGTTCCAGGCGGGCGACGAGGCGGGGGCGCTGGGGCGCTTCACCCAGTTTGTGACGCAGAACCCCGTGGACCCGCTCGCGCCGCAGGCGCAATGGTGGGTGGCGGAGCACTTCTTCCGCGCCGGCGAATACATCGCCGCGGAGACGAACTATGAGGCGGTTTTCCAGAACACGAATGCGGCCTGGAAAAGCTCGGCGCTGGTCTACCCGGCGCAGTTGATGGCCGGGCGCGCGGCGATGGGCCGCGCGGGGTACCAGGACGCGGTGAATAATTATTTCAACAAGCTGATCGCCGACACGAACTGTCCGGATGATTTTCTGCGGGTGCAGGCGCGGTTTGCGTGCGGGGCGGCGCTGATGAACATGAGCTCCAGCGACACCAATGCGACGTTCGCCAACCTGCTTTTGGCCACCAATTATTTCAGCCAGATCGTGCAGTTGAACCCCACGAATGAAATGGCCGTGCGCGCCTGGGGCGAGATCGGGGACTGCACGATGCAACTGGGCGATTATGTGACCGCGACGAACGCCTACGCGCAGGTTTTCCGCACGAACTCGCCGGCGGACATTTCGGCGCGCAGCCGGGCGCAGGTCGGGTGCGGGCTGGTGCTGGAAAAAATGGCGGCGCAGGCCGCGGGCACCAACCAGACGGTCCTGCTCAATCTCGCCCTGGATTACTATCTACAGGTGTTTGACGGCAACAATTTGTCCGATGGTGAAATGGCGGATGCCTTCTGGGTGAAAAAGGCGGGGTTGCAGGCCGCGCCGCTGATCGGGCTGCTGAACACGCCCGGGGCGCAGAAAATTTTCTACAACAAACTGCAGGCCAAACTGCCGTCGCTGACCGCAGCCATCCAGAAGAAGATTGACACATCTCCTCCTGAAAAAAACTGATGCCGCCGTTTGACACCGGCGGCCTCCCCCCTTAGTGTGGGGCACGGAATGGCTGAAGTTCTCACATCTGAAAATGTCGTCACGCTCACGGCCACCGCCGTGACCGAGGTGAAATCGCTGCTGACCCTGCCGGAAAACGCCGGGAAACACATGCGCTTTTACGTGGAACAGGGCGGCTGCTCGGGCATGCAATACGGCATGATCTTCGACGAAAAGCGCGACGGCGACCTGGCGGCGGACCACGAGGGCGTGACGGTACTGGTCGATCCGATCAGCGCGCAATACCTGCGCGGCACGGTGGTGGATTTCAGCGACGCCTTGACGGGCGGGGGGTTCAAGATCTCCAACCCGAATGCAAAACAGAGCTGCGGTTGCGGCAAATCCTTTGAGGCTTGAGCGGCTTTGATCAAACCAGCGCAAGCTTAACAACGCCGCCCTGTGTGATGCAGGGCGGCTTTTTATTTCAATCGTAAAAAAGCCGGGCCGCAGTGAAAGTTCGGGCCCGGTGACCGGCTGTTGACCCGCGGTGGACAATTATTGCCACGCCGCCGCTTTGAACTTTGGTTTGCAAACCCGGCGCATTTGCCACAAATTTGTGACATTCAGAAGCGGCATGTTTTCCGTTTCGAGACACAAATAAATGCTTTGGTGGACGTATCAGCAATTACGGATGAGCAGCACCCAGTCGCGCCTGGCGATTGTCGAGGAGTTGATCAAGTCCGATGACCCGGAAGCCCTTGGGCCGCTGATTTTTTCACTGAAGGACAAGGAGGTCGTCGTCCGCTGCGCGGCGGCCAAGGGGCTGCGGCCGTTTAACGACCGCAAAGCCGTCGAGCCGCTCGTTTTGCTGCTGCGCGATTCGGTGCCGCTGGCCCGCGCGGCGGCGGCGGAGACGCTGGGCCATCTGGGCGACCCGGTGGCGGTCAACCATCTCGTGGGGCTGCTGCGCGATCCTGATCCCATTGTGCGCTCGATCGGCGCGCGCAGCCTGAACCGGCTTGGGTGGCGGCCGGGCACGGATTCGCAGCGCGTGCTGCAGATCCTGGCGATGGGCAGCCTGCATCAACTGGTGGCGATGGGGCCGGAAGGGGTCGGGCCGCTGCTGGACACGCTGCGCACCGGCGCGCCGAACAAGCAATTTGCCGCCGTGAAGGCGCTCGCGGAAATCAACGACCCGCGGGTGCTGCCGGCGATGCGTGACGCCCTTAAAAAACCCAGCCCGGCCGTGCGCATCGCCGCGCTGGGCACGCTGGAACGCATGGGCGACCCGGCGACGTTCTATGACGTGGAAAAGCTGCTGAACGACCCGGCCGCCAGCGTGCGCGGCGCGGCGGTCGAGGCGGCCGTGCGCTGCGGGGCCACCCGGGCCGTGCCGGCGTTGTTGAAATGCCTGAAGGACACCTCGTGGGAGGTCCGCAAGGCGGCGGCCGAGGCGCTGGGTTCGCTCGGGGAAACTTCCGCCGTGGAAGGCCTGTGCGAACTGGTGTTTGATCCCGACCGCGACGTGCGCGAGAACGTCATCAAGGCGTTGGACAAGATTTGCGACCCGCGCAGCATCGGGCCGCTGGTGGAGGCGATGCTGGACTCTGAAACCGCCGTGCGCAACGTGGCCGCGGCGGCCTTGCGATCGATCGACCGGCACTGGGAGGAATCCGAGGCCGCCCGCCAGACGGTGCCGAAGATCAAGACCGCGCTGAGGCATCCCGATTACTGGATCCGCCACAGCGCGACCAAGCTGCTGGAGCAGATGCGCATCGACCCGAACAGCCTGAAGGATGAAACGCCCTCCGGCTCGGCGAACATCACCGTGGCCGTGCCGCCGCATCCCGCCGCCGCCGTGCTGGCGGATTTGTTGTTCGACCGGGACAGCGCTTTCCGGCTCGCCGCCGCCGTGGCGCTCGGCAAGATTCGCGAACGCGGCGCGAAATCCATCCTCGCCGCCGCCGTGCGCGATGCGGACGGCTCGGTGCGGGTCGCGG
The DNA here is from genome assembly GCA_031290985.1 of Verrucomicrobiia bacterium. Lineage (GTDB taxonomy): Bacteria > Verrucomicrobiota > Verrucomicrobiia > Limisphaerales > UBA11358 > UBA11358. The sequence continues at coordinate 4,813 of JARLJW010000077.1, forward strand.
CGCAGGCGGCCCTGGCCGCGATCAATTGAAACCGTGAAAGAAACGCCACATCATCAGGTTCTGTTCGTGGATGACGACCGCGAGTTTCTCGAGGCGCTGGGCGACATGTTCGGCGTGTTGAGCGGCGGCGCATGGAAGATCCGGACGGCGAATTCGCCGGATGCGGCCGCCGAAATCCTCAAGGCCGGGGACATCAAATTGATGGTCGCCGATGTGAACATGCCCGTGCTGGATGGCATCCAGTTCACCGGCATGATGCGGAAGCATTATCCCGGGCTGAAGATCGCCCTGCTCACGTCCGATGTGACGGAGGAGAAGCGCGCCGCCGCGCTGGCGGCGGGCGCGGAGCTGTTCATCGAGAAAACCCATTCGCCCGAGGGGATGAAGGCGGTGTTCACGATGCTCGGAGAACTGTTGAACTGGTCGCCGCGCGACGGCTTCCAGGGCATGTTGCGCAGTGTGAGCCTGCAGGACATCATCCAGATGGAATGCGTGGGGCACAATTCCTCCGTCATCGAGATCTGCAACGAACACGTCCTGGGCCGCATCTACATCGAGGAGGGGCAGATCATCCACGCGGCGGGCGGCGAATTGATGGGGGAACGCGCGTTGCAGAAGCTGCTTTCGCTGCCGGGCGGTTCCTTTGAGCTGGTGCCCTTCGAGCCGCCGCAGCAACGCACGATGAATGCGCCGTGGGAGATGCTCATCGCGGAGGCCACGCGGAAGGCCGGGGCCGGTGAGCTGAAGCTTGACGGCCCGGAAGTGGACGCCGCCACGCTGGCACCGCCCGCCGAGGCCGCACAACTCGTCACCGAGACGCTGGTTTGCACCGGCACCGGCGCACCGCTCTATGATGACGGCTGCCAGCAGGCGCAGGCCCGGATGCAATGGCTCATGGCCGTGGCGCAGCAGGCCGCCATCTTCAACTCGACCTGTTCGCTGGGACATTTTGACCGGCTGGACATCCAGTATCCGGAAGGCCGCGCCGTGGCGCAGGCGCGCGAAGACCGGCTGGTATACGTGCGCGTGAAACCGGCGAAGAAAGGCGGCGGCGCATGAAGGATCCGGTCAAGGAATGGCTGCCCGTGCGCCTGAACCACGTCGGCGTGCTGGCCTGCGGCCTGCGGCGGCCGAATGGAAAGCTGCACAGCCAATGCTCCGATGCAAGCTGCCCGCCGGCCGCGATGGACAACCTCCTGCGCCAGCTCGACGGCTCGCGCACGCTTTTTACCGGGCCAAATCTGCCGCCGAAATGGGTCACCTTCCATTACGAACACGGGCAGATCCGTTTCGTCACCCGGCCGGATGGCTGGTATTTCGCGGTGGTGGTGCGCCCGGAAACGGATGCGGCCGCGCAATTGGACTCGCTCTCGGTGGAATTTATATCGTTGCAGCTGGGGAAGTAGTCGTCTTTTTGCTTTTCCTTTTCCGGCCCGCCGCCATCTTGTGCTCGTGAAACTCACCGTTGTAGAAATCCGTCGCGCTGTCCGCGCCGCGCTGGCCGAAGACCTCGGCAGCGGCGATGTGACCACGCTTGCCACCGTCCCCGCCGCCGCCCAGTCGGTCGCACTGATGAACGCCCGCGAGCCGCTCGCGGTTGCCGGCCTCGAGTTCGCCGCGCTGGCCTTCCGCGAACTGTCGCCGAAGATCCGGGTCAAACGATTTGTCCGGGACGGCCAGCGGGTGAAGGCAGGGGCGCCGCTGTTGAAGATTTCCGGCCCGTCCCGCGCGCTCTTGAGCGCGGAGCGGGTGGCGCTGAATTTTGTCCAGCGGCTTTCCGGCGTGGCCACGGCCACGGCGCAGTTCGCCGATTTGGTGGCGGGTACTAGCGCGAGGATTCTCGACACGCGCAAGACCACGCCCGGCTGGCGGCGGTTTGAAAAATATGCGGTGGCCTGTGGTGGGGGAAAGCATTATCGCATGGGCCTGTACGACATGGTGCTGGTGAAGGACAACCATCTGGTCGCCCTGCGAGATGAAAAACCCAATGCCATTGCGGCCGCCGTGGCGCGCGCGCGGAAGAAATACCCGAAACTGAAGGTCGAAGTCGAAGCTGATACGCTGGCGCAGGTCGCGCAGGCGGCGGACGCCGGCGCGGACATCATCCTGCTCGATAACATGGTGCCGACGCAGTTGCGGCAGGCGGTGAAGATCATCCGTGGCCGCGCGAAAACGGAGGCCAGCGGCGGGGTGAATCTAAAGACCGTGCGTGGGATCGCGCAAACGGGGGTGGATTTCATCTCGGTGGGGGCGGTCACGCATTCGGCGCGCGCGGTGGATATTGGATTGGATTTTGAAGGTTAACCACGGATGAAGGGATATGCATTTGCAGTGGAACAGAAAGCGTGGGTTGACAGTAGCGGCGCGCGCGGAGGTCCGAGCCGGACTGGCAGACGCGCCCTACCAGCGCTTGAGGCAAGAGGCGGTTATTGATTATTTGTGACGACGGATGCAAAAATTTTGGCGGCGTTGCGGGCGAATCCGGACGGGGTTTCGGGCGCGCAACTGGCGGAGCAACTGGCGATCAGCCGGGCGGCGGTCTGGGCGCGCATCGATGACCTGCGCAAGGTGGGCTATGACATCGAGGCCGGCCCGCACTTTGGCTACAAGCTGGTGGCTTCCCCGGATGCGTTGCACGCGGATGACCTGCTGGCGCGTTTGGGCAAGACCAAGGTCGTGGGCCGCGACATCCAGGTGTTTGAAGAGACGACCTCCACCAATGACGTGGTGGAAAAGCTGGCGCGTGACGGCGTGAAGGAAGGCGTCGTGGTTTTCGCGGAATCGCAGACAAAAGGCCGGGGGCGGCTGGGTCGCGTGTGGCAGTCGCCGACGCGCAAGGGGCTTTGGTTTTCCGTGCTGCTGCGGCCAAACTTGCGGCCGCAGGAAACGACGCAGTTGACGGTGATTTCGGCGACGGCGATGCGCCGCGCCATCAAGACGGTCACGGGTTTGAGCGCGGACATCAAGTGGCCGAACGATCTGTTGATCGGCGGAAAAAAAGTGGTGGGCATCCTCACGGAGATGAGCGCGGAGGTGGATCGCGTGAGGTATATCATCATCGGCATCGGGGTGGATGTGAACCAGGGCATGGCGGAATTTCCGGAGGAACTGCGGAGGCTTGCGACTTCGCTGAAATTGGAGACGGGCGAAGAAGTCTGCCGGGGTGAACTGGCGACGGAGATTATGCGCGAACTGGACCGGGATTACGCGCGCATCTGCGCCGGCAAGTTTCCCGAGGTCGCCGACGAATGGGAGGCGGCCTGCATCACCATGGGCAGGAACGTGACGGTGCACACCGGGGACCGGAAATTTCGCGGCCGGGCGGAATCGCTGGATGACGACGGGGCGTTGCTGGTCCGCACGGAGCACGGGCATCTCGAGCGGATCATCGGCGGGGATGTGACGTTGGAGAAATAGACAATGAAAAACGCAAAACCTTCGGCGCGGATGGCTGAGACAAACGGTTTACCAACGACGACCGTAGCCGACGGTTGGCGGGTTGTGCGGTGCCTACCCCCTCACCCTAACCCTCTCCCCCAGGGGGGCGAGGGAACCGCGTTGGGGGTGATCTTGGCATTTGTAAATTTAAATTGGAGAGCAGAGGATAATCGCGGATTTGCCGAGGTGACGGGGGCGGTTCTTCCTGTCCAAAGGTGCGGTTTATTTTCATTTTAAGCATTCTATGATCCTACTTTTTGACATCGGCAACACGCACACGCACGTCGGTCTCGCGGACGGGCGGCGGGTGGTCAAGCAGGCGGACATCCCGACGCTCGCGTGGTTCGGGGGTTCGGCGGCGGCGCGGGTGCAAAAGGTCATCGGCGCGCACCCGATCGAAGGAGTGGTGCTGTGCAGCGTGGTGCCGCGCGCAACACCATTGGTGCGGCGGGCGGCGCGTTTGGTCTGGAAACAGGAAGTGCTGGAACTCACGCCAAAGACGTTGCGGGGCGTGGGCATCGATTATCCCAAACCGAATTCCATCGGCCCGGACCGGCTGGCGAATGCGGTGGCGGCAAAATTCCGCTTTGGTGCGCCGGTGGTGGTGGTCGATTTCGGCACGGCGGTCACCTTTGACGTGGTGAACGCACGGGGCAATTATGCGGGCGGCATCATTGCGCCGGGGCTGGCGGCGATGACGAATTATCTGCACGAAAAAACCGCGCTGCTGCCAAAAATTGAGATCCGCGACATCAAGACCGCCATCGGCAAAAGCACGGAGCAGGCGATGCTGGTCGGCGCGGTGCAGGGTTATCGCGGGCTGGTGCGCGAGCTGATCGGCAACCTGAAGCGGGAGCTGCGTGTAAAAAAATTGCCGGTGGTGGCAACGGGCGGCTACGCGAAATTGATCGCGGCGAAGCTGCCGGAAATTTCGGCTGTGGCGCCGGATCTGACGCTGGAAGGACTGCGGCTGGTGTGGCGGGCAATCAACAAATGAACCTGATGCTTTCATTGCCAAAAGCGGATGTCGGTTTTCGTGCTGCGCAGGCAAAAACTCTCGCCGCGCGACAGTTTCCACCTTTTACTTTTGCTCGAAATTGTTGATGGCAGATTTTGCCCCATTTTTACCCTTGTTCGGCGCTTTTCTGGCGCTGGGCAGCCTGATTGTCGCCTTTCAGAACGGGCGGCGGCGGCGGTTGATTGATAATCTGCCAACCTCGAAGACCACCGGGGTGTTCATCGGGTTTGTCGAACTCAAGGGCACGGCGGAATCGGTGGAACCGGTGGAAAGTTTTCTGGCGAAGAGAGCATGTGTGCACTATGCGTGGTCGGTCCAGGAGCATTGGTCGCGCACGGTCACGGAGACGTACACGGATGACAAGGGCAACACGCAAACGCGCACGCGCACGGAGAGCGGCTGGACCCAGGTGGCGGATGGCGGCGAGACGATCCTGTTTTATCTACAGGACGATTGCGGGGTGATTCTCATACGGCCGGCAGGGGCGAAGATCGAGCCGCTGACCATTTTTGACGAGACCTGCACGCCGTTGAATGCGTTGTATTACGGCAAGGGTCCGGCGGGCGCGGTTCCCCACTCCACTTTCATGCGGCGGTTTGTGGAGGTGGCGATTCCGATCAAAGTGAACTTGTATCTGGTGGGCCAGGCGCGCGAGCGGCAGGACATGGTGGCGCCGGAAATCGCGGCGGATAAAACGGCCCCGATGTTTTTGATCTCGACGCGTTCGGAGGAGCAGGTGAGCAGCGGCATGAAATGGGGTTCGCGCGGCTGGATATTTTTGGGGCTGCTCGCGGCGATCGGATTCAAAGTCATGTCGGATATCGCCCGGAACATCGATCCGCAACAGCAGGTGGTTTTGTACGTGGCCATCGCGGCTGCCTATTTCTTCGTGGGGCTGCTGCTGTGGATTTGGATGGTGTACAACGCGCTGGTGGATGTGCGCCAGCGCGTGCGCGCGGCGTGGGCGCTGGTGGACATTCAAATCAAGCGGCGGTTTGACCTGATCCCGAACCTGGTGAATTGCGTGCAGGGTTACCAGGGGCACGAAGCGCAGGTGCAGGAGGAGCTGGCGGCGTTGCGCAGCCAGTTGTCGGCGACGCCGCCGGGCGTGGCGGGACCGGACCATGCGGCGGTGAGCGCCCAGATCATCGCCATCGCGGAGCGGTATCCGGAATTGAAGGCGAACGATGCCTTTCTGGCGCTGCAAAAGAGCCTCTCGGACACCGAGCAGCGCATCGCGCTGGCACGGAGCTATTTCAACGAGATTGCCACGCACTACAATACCCGGCTGGAGATTGTGCCGGAACGGTACGTCGCCGCGCTGGGCGCGATGAAGCCGCAATCATTGATGGAAGCAAACGAGTTTGAGCGTGCGCCGGTGACGGTGGATCTGACGCCTTCGAAGTGAGTTCAATTTGAGATTCACAAACGAGGCGGTGGAAGCTACCTTTGCGGATACATTATGTCGCATCAACCTGTTCCCTACCTGGACCTCAAGGCACAAATCAAACCCTTGCGCGCGGAGATCGACGCGGCCATCGCCAAGACGATCGACAACTGCTCGTTCTGCCTCGGGCCGGACGTGGCGCAGTTTGAAAAGGATTTTGCCAAGTATTGCGGCGCGGAACATTGCGTGGCCTTCAACAGCGGCACCTCCGCAGAGCATGTTGGTTTGATGTTGCTTGGCGTGGGGCAGGGCGACGAGGTGATCACCACGCCGTACACGTTTGTGGCGACGAGTTGGGCGATTTCCTACGTCGGCGCGAAACCGGTGTACGTGGACGTGGATGACGCGACGATGAATCTGGATCCGAAGAAAATCGAGCAGGCCATCACGTCGCGCACGAAGGCGGTGCTGCCGGTGCATCTGTACGGCCTGCCTTTTGATGTGGATGGCATCCGCGCGGTGTGCAAGCAACACAAGCTGCCGTTGATGGAAGACGCCTGCCAGGCGCACGGCGCGAAATTCAAGGGCCAGACGGTGGGCGCGCTCGGCGAGGTCGCGTGCTTCAGTTTTTATCCGGGGAAAAACCTTGGCGCTTTTGGCGAAGGCGGGGCGCTGGTCACGAATAATGCGGAATTTGCGAAGCGCGCGCGTTCATTGCGCGAACACGGGTCCACGGTGCGCTATTACCATGACGAGGTGGGTTTCAATTACCGCATGGAAGGCATCCAGGGCGCGGTGCTGGGCATCAAGCTCAAGCATCTGCCGAAATGGACGAGTGAGCGCCAGCGCGTGGCGAAGCGGTATGCCGAGTTGCTGAAGGACACACCGCTGCAATTGCCGGTGCAGCCCGCGTATGCGGAGAGCGTGTGGCATCTGTACGTGGTGCGTCATCCGCGCCGGGATGAACTAAAAGCTCATCTGGAGGCGAACGGCGTGGGCTGCGCGCTGCATTATCCGCTGCCGCTGCATCTGCAGAAGTGCTATGCGAGCCTCGGTCACAAGGCGGGCGATTTCCCGAACGCGGAGAAATCGGCGAGCCAGTGTCTGAGCCTGCCGATCTATCCGGAACTGACGGAGGCCCAAATTCTGCGCGTGGTGGAAGTGATCAAAGCTTTCTTCGCGAAATAGGGCGCAGGTTGCGGGTCGCATGAATATTTTCTGTGCGATCAAAAATGGCGGTGAACCGCACGCAGTCCAGACGCTCCGCGACTACGGAGCGGCTGGAGTGCGGTTGCTTCAGCAACACTTTTGAGCGGGCCGGGGTTCATCTGTATCCGGGTGGTTAGCGTGCGTTCGAAAGCGCCGTCGCCGCTACCGCTCTGCCGGCGCAGTCCATGATGCTGTCGGTGGACTGGTTGAGGTTTTTGCGCTTGAATCCATTGGTTGCAGGCGCGGCGCGCGGTCCGAGCCGGACTGGCAGGAGCGACGCGCCCTGCCAGCCGCTGGGCCAATATTTATTTGGTTTATCTGTTTTAGATAACCGTCTTTCCGTTCTGCCATCTTAACACTTTCTTAACATCTTCGAGGCGCATCTTGATTAGCCGCCGGCGGGGAATTGCTCCAAGGTTTTGACAGGTAAGATCAAAACCTATGAACGACCTGATATACATCGCCGTCATGGCCCTGTTTTTTGTTGCGGGCCAGTTGTACGCCCGCTGGTGCTCGAAACTCTAAATATTTATGGAAAACATCATTGTCGGCCTCATCGCCGTCGCGCTGTTCGCGTATCTGTTCGTGGCGATGGTTTATCCTGAAAAATTTTAACGATCTATGAACTCTTCCGGCTGGATACAACTTGCCTTATATGTTGGCGCGCTCGCACTCATCACCAAACCGATGGGGCTGTACCTCATGCAGGTGCTCGACCCCAAGGGGAAAACGTGGCTCGACCCGCTGATCCGTCCGCTCGAACGCCTTTCCTATTGGATCATGGGGGTGCGCGCGGAGCAGGAACAAAACTGGCGGCAATACACCTGGGCCATGCTGTTGTTCAGCCTGGTGAGCTGTGTGTTCACCTACGCCATCCTGCGCCTGCAAAATTTTCTGCCGCTCAATCCGCAGGGCTTTGCCGGGCTCACGCCGCATCTCGCGTTCAACACGGCGGTCAGCTTCACGACCAACACCAACTGGCAGAGCTACGGGGGTGAATCCACGATGTCGTATCTCTCGCAGATGGTGGCGCTGGCGATTCACAACTTCGCGTCCGCGGCCACGGGCATCGCCATCGCGGCGGCGCTGGTGCGCGGCCTTTCGCGGCACTCGACGCAGTTGCTCGGCAATTTCTGGGTGGACCTGGTGCGCGTCACATACTATCTCCTGCTGCCAATCTGCCTGGTTTTTGCCGTGGTGCTGGTGTCGCAGGGCATGATCCAAAACTTCAAGCCCTACACCACGGCGAAGCTCATCGAATCCTACACCATCACGGTGCAGAAAACTGACGACAAGGGCCAGCCCGTGACCACGAACGTGGCCTTCACGGTATCGGCACCCAAGCTGGATGACAAAGGCCAGCCGCTGATGACCAACGGCGTGGCCGTGATGGTGGATGTGCCCCAGCTTGACGCCAAGGGCCAGCCGGTCATGACCAACGTGCCGGTCATGGTGAATCAAACCGTGGATGAACAATCCATCGTGCAAGGCCCGATGGCGTCGCAGGTCGCGATCAAAATGCTCGGCACGAACGGCGGCGGCTATACCAACGCCAATGCCGCGCATCCGTTCGAGAATCCCACGCCGCTCTCCAACTTTTTGCAGATGTTGTCCATCTTCGCGATTGGCAGCGGGCTGACCTGGTATCTGGGCCGCATGACCAAGAATCAGGCGCACGGCTGGTCAATCTGGGGCGCGATGTTGACATTGTTTCTTGCTGGAACGCTATTTTGCTGGTGGGCTGAATCCGGGGGGAACCCAATTCATCAGCAACTCGGGGTGGCTGTGGCTGACGGGAACATGGAGGGCAAAGAGGTCCGCTTCGGCATCTTCAACTCCGCCCTGTTCGCCACGGTCACCACCGACGCCTCGTGCGGCGCGGTGAATTCCATGCACGATTCCTTTACCGCGCTGGGCGGGCTGGTGCCGCTGTTCAACATCCAGCTTGGTGAAATCATCTTCGGCGGCGTGGGCGCGGGGCTTTACGGCATGCTGGTGTTTGTTGTGCTGGCGGTGTTCATCGCCGGCCTCATGGTCGGGCGCACACCAGAATATCTTGGCAAAAAAATCCACTCCTTTGACGTGAAAATGGCGATGCTCACGCTGCTGATCCTCTGCCTGACGATCCTCGGCTTTTCGGCCTGGGCGGCGGTGAGCGATTGGGGGCTGGCCGGGCTCAACAACAACGGCCCGCATGGCCTGAGCGAAATTCTCTACGCCTATTCCTCCTGCGTGGGCAACAACGGCAGCGCCTTCGCCGGCCTGACCGCAAATACGCCGTGGTACAACACCACGCTGGGCATCGCCATGCTGTTCGGCCGCTTCCTGATGATCGTGCCGGTCATGGCCCTGGCCGGGTCGCTCGCACAGAAAAAACTGGTGCCGGCGAGCGCGGGCACATTCCCCGTCTCCGGCGGCACGTTCATCGTGCTGCTGATCGGCACCATTTTGCTGGTCGGTGCGCTGAATTTCCTGCCGGTGCTCGCGCTCGGCCCGATCGTGGAACACTTCCTGATGCTGCAGGGGAAATTGTTCTAAACCACCAAAACTTTTATGACGCATAAAGCTCCTTCCCTGTTCGATTGGAAAATCGCCGGCCCGGCGGTGGGCGATGCTTTTAAAAAGCTCGACCCGCGCCTGATGATCAAGAACCCCGTCATGTTTGTGACGATGGTGGGCGCCGCGCTGACCACCGTCGGCATTTTTACGGCGGCGACGGACCGCGGCTTCATCGCCCAGCTTGCGGTGTGGCTGTGGTTCACCGTTTTGTTCGCCAACTTCGCGGAGGCCGTGGCCGAGGGCCGGGGCAAGGCGCAGGCCCAGGCTTTGCGCGGCACGCGGGTCAACACGGTCGCCCGCCGCATCAACAAGAGTGGCAAGGTGGAGGAGGTCAGCGCCAACGACCTGCGCAAGGGCGATGTGGTCCTCGTACATGCCGGCGAAGTCATCCCGGCCGACGGCGATGTCATCGAAGGCGCGGCCACGGTGGATGAATCGGCCATCACCGGCGAATCCGCGCCCGTCATCCGCGAAAGCGGCGGCGACCGCAGCGCCGTCACCGGCGGCACGCGCGTGCTTTCCGACGAGATCAAGATCCGCATCTCCATCAATCCGGGCGAAGGTTTCCTTGACCGCATGATTTCACTGGTCGAAGGCGCGTCCCGCCAGAAGACCCCAAATGAAATCGCGCTGACCATTTTGCTTTCGGCGTTGACGCTGATTTTCCTGCTTGTTTGCGTGACGCTGAAACCATTTGGCCTCTATTCCGCCACGGTGTTCTCGGTGCCGGTGCTGATTGCGCTGCTGGTGTGCCTGATCCCGACGACGATCGGCGGGCTGTTGAGCGCCATCGGCATCGCCGGCATGGACCGGCTGCTGCAACACAACGTGCTCGCGATGAGCGGGCGTGCGGTGGAGGCCTCGGGCGACGTGGACGTGCTGCTGCTCGACAAGACCGGCACCATCACGCTCGGCAACCGCATGGCGACGGATTTCGTTCCCGCGCCGGGGGTCGCCATGGAAAAACTGGCGGATGCCGCCCAGCTTGCCTCGCTCGCGGATGAAACGCCCGAGGGCCGCAGCGTCGTGGTGCTCGCCAAGGAAAAATTTGGCCTGCGCGGACGCGAAGTTGCCGCCCCCCAGGCGCAATTTGTTCCGTTCACCGCGCAGACGCGCATGAGCGGCGTGGATTTTGCCGCCACCGGCGGCCAGCCCGCGCGCTCCATCCGCAAGGGCGCGGCGGCGGCCATCAAGATCCACGTTGACCGGCTGGGCGGGCAGTTTCCCGAAGCGGTCGACCGCAGCGTGGAGAATGTGGCGCGTTCCGGCGGCACGCCGCTGGTCGTCACCGACGGCAGTGAAGTGCTGGGCGTGATCCATCTGAAGGACATCGTCAAGGGCGGCATCAAGGAACGTTTTGCGCAGCTCCGCAAGATGGGCATCCGCACCGTGATGATCACCGGCGACAACAAGCTCACCGCCACCGCGATCGCCGCTGAGGCGGGCGTGGACGATTTTCTGGCCGAGGCCAAACCTGAGGACAAGCTGGCGCTCATCCGCAAGGAGCAGGCGGACGGACGAATGGTCGCGATGATCGGCGACGGCACCAACGACGCCCCGGCGCTCGCGCAGGCGGATGTCGGCGTGGCCATGAACACCGGCACGCAGGCCGCCAAGGAGGCCGGCAACATGGTGGACCTCGACTCGAACCCGACGAAGCTCATCGAGATCATCGAGATCGGCAAGCAACTGCTCATCACGCGTGGTTCGCTGACGACGTTCAGCATCGCGAACGATGTGGCAAAGTATTTCGCCATCGTTCCCGCGATGCTGATGGTCACGTTCCCCGCCATTGCGCCGCTCAACATCATGCACCTGCACAGCCCGAACAGCGCGATCTTGAGCGCCATCATCTTCAACGCCCTCATCATTGTGGCGTTGATCCCGCTGGCGTTGCGCGGCGTGAAGTTCAAGCCGATCGGCGCGCTCGCCATCCTGCAACGCAACCTGCTCATCTACGGCCTGGGCGGCGTGATCATCCCGTTCGCCGGCATCAAGGTCATTGATGTGCTCGTGGCGGCATTCAAACTCGTTTAAGCCAAGAAAGGAAATATGAAACAACTATTCACAGAATGCCGCGCCGCCTTGATGGTGACGCTGATATTTGCGGTCGTCTGCTGCGGACTGTATCCGCTGGCCGTGTTCGGGATCTCGCAGGTGCTGTTCCGCGATCAGGCCAATGGCAGCCTGATTGTGGGCAAGGATGGCACGATCCATGGCTCGCGCCTGATCGGCCAGCAATTCACGCTCGACAAATATTTCATCACCCGCCCTTCCGATGCGGGGGCCAACGGCATGGCCTATGATCCGACCAGTTCCAGCGGGAGCAACCTTGGACCGACCTCGCAGAAGCTGAATGATGCGATCAAACAAAACATCGCGAATTATCGCGCGCAGAACAATCTCGACACCAACGCGCCGGTTCCGGCCGACGCGGTGACCGCGTCCGCGAGCGGGCTGGATCCGCACATCAGCCTGCGCAACGCCGAATTGCAGGCGCCGCGCGTGGCCAAGGCCCGCGGCCTGGGCGAGGACAAGGTGCGCGAACTCATCCGGGCCAACACGGACCATGCCAATTTGGGTTTCTTGGGCGAGCCGGGTGTGAATGTTCTCCCGCTCAACCTGGCGCTGGACGCGCTGATGGCGAAATAAGGCTTCGCCGCCAGTCACGCCACGCTCATGGACCCGGAATTTGTCGATCTGTTGAAGGTGGTGGCCTATCTGATATTGGGCACCGTCGGCATCGGCTGGCTTATTTGGTGGGCGTTGAAAAAATTCGGGCCGCCCGCATGAGCCTGCAAAAGCGGTGGAGTTTGTGGCTTGGCTGGCGCAACAGGCACCGTGCGGTGTGGTAACGTCAGGGCGTGCGACTGATTCCGTCGTCTGACGCTGCGCTCGACGACGGCCGGTTCGCAGCGCGAACCGGCCCACCGAGCGGCGGGCGAAATCCGGGCGCTGGTATTTTAGCTGAATTTCCCCCTGAATTTATTAAGCTGGATTTGTGATCGAGAATGACCGCCCCAATCCCGACGCTTTGCTGGCCGCGATTCAAAGCGAGTCCGCCCAGACGAAGCGCGGCCGGCTCAAGGTCTTTCTGGGGATGTGCCCGGGCGTGGGCAAGACCTATGCGATGCTGGAGGCGGCCCAGCGGGAGTTGAAGAACGGGCGCGATCTCGCCGTCGGATACGTCGAAACCCACGGACGCAAGGAAACGGATGCGCTGGTGGCGGGCCTGCCGGTGATTCCGCGAAATGAATTTACCTACCGCGATCTCGCGCTGACGGAGATGGACCTCGACGCCGTGCTGGCGCGGCATCCGCAGCTTGTCTTGGTGGATGAATTGGCGCACACGAATGCGCCCGGCTCGCGGCATCCGAAGCGCTGGCAGGACGTGAACGAGCTGCTGGACGCGGGCATCGATGTTTTCACCACGCTCAACGTCCAGCACATCGAGAGCCGCGCGGACACCGTGCGCCAGATCACCGGCGCGGAAATCCGTGAGACCGTTCCCGACAGCATTCTGGATGCGGCGGCGCTGGAGCTGGTGGATTTGCCGCCGACGGACCTCATCGGGCGCCTGCAGCAGGGGAAAGTTTACGTGCCGGAGCGGGCGGCCAGCGCCGCGCAAAATTTCTTCCGCGAAGCCAACCTGACGGCGCTGCGCGAGCTGTCACTGCGGCTGGTGGCCGACCACGTCAGCGTGGATACGCAGGAATTTCACCGCACCCAGCCCGGCGCGGGCGCGTGGAAGACGGGGCACCGCCTGCTGGTCGGCGTCAGCGCCAGCCCGCTCTCCGAGCCGCTGATCCGCTGGACGCGCCGGATGGCCGACAGCCTGCGGTGTCCGTGGCTGGCGGTTCATGTTGAAAATTCGCGCCAGTTGGATGAAGCCGCCCAATCGCGGCTGGAAAAGAACCTGGGGCTCGCCCGCACCCTCGGCGCGGAAGTGATTGATACGACGGACGAAAACCTTGCAACGGGCCTGCTGCGCATCGCCCGGCAGCACAATGTCTCGCAGATCATTGTCGGCAAACCGGCGGCGAATAATCTTCTGGCCTGGCTGCGGGCGGGAAAATTGTTGCATCAGCTCACACGCGACAGCGGCGACATCGACCTCCAGATCGTGCGTGCTGAGAAAACTGGCGCGGTGAAACCGGTCGCGCGTCGGCCATGGCGTCCGGCTCCGGACTGGAAACAATACGGCATCGCCGCGGGTGCGCTGGCGGTCGTGGGTTTGATCAACGTATTGCTCATGCAGTTCACCGGGCCACGGGTGCCGGGGTTTGTTTTTTTGCTGGCGGTGGTGTTGCTGGCGCTTTTTCTGGGGCGGGGGCCGGTGCTGTTTGCGGGGGCGGCGAGCGCGCTGGCGTGGAATTATTTTTTCCTGCCGCCGCGCTTCACCCTGATCATCACCAGCACCGAGGACGCGATCCTGTTCGGGCTTTATTTCGTCGTGGCGATCGTGCTCGGGCAGCTCGTGGCGCGCATCCGGGCGCAGGAGCTGGCGGAACGGCGGCGCGAGGAACGGGCGATGGCGCTGTATCAACTGACCCGGGAACTGGCCCAGGCCGGTACGCGCGATGAAGTGATCTGGCAGCTGGTGGGTGAGGTGGACCGGGTTTTTCAGGCGAACACCGCAGTCGTGCTGCCGGAAAAAAATTCCCTGGCCCCGCACCCGGACGGTTCGCTGTCGCTGACGGACAAGGAACTGCAGGTGGCCGGATGGGCGTTCCTCAACCGGCGGCCGGCCGGGAAATTCACGGACAACCTGCCGGGCGCGGACGCCTTGCACCTGCCGCTCACGACGGAGCGTTCCGTGGTCGGCGTCTTGTCTGTGAAGTTGCCGGAAAAAAACCTGTCGCTGGCGCGCCGTGATTTGCTCGAAGCTTACGCCCGGCAGGCGGCGCTGGTTCTGGACCGGGTGTCCCTGCGCGCCGCCGGTGAGCAGAGCAAGCTGGTGGCGGAATCCGAACGCCTGAGCAATGCGCTGCTGAACTCCATCTCGCACGAACTGCGCACGCCGCTGGCGGCGATCACCAGCGCCACGGGGGCGCTGGCGGAGAGTCAAAATGCGGACGGCGGTTTCGACCGGAAAATGGTCGCGGAAATCCAGGAGGCCGCCGGGCGGCTGAACCGGCTGGTTGGCAACCTGCTGGATGTCACGCGGTTGGATTCAGGCCATGTCCGGCCAAAACTGGACTGGGCCGATGTTGGCGACCTCATCAGTACAACCTTGCGCTCGCTGCGACGTGAACTCACCGGGCGGGACGTCAAGGTGCAGGTGGCGGAAAAAATTCCGCTCGCCCGGCTGGATTTCACGCTGATGCAGCAGGCGTTGTCGAATCTGCTGCTGAACGCCGTGGTGCACACACCGGCCGGCACGCCGATCACCTTGTCGGCGGGCCAGGAAAAAGGCCGGCTGGTTTTAAGTGTGGCCGACAACGGGCCAGGGCTGTCGCCGGAGCTGTTGCCGCGCATCTTTGACAAATTTTTCCGGGCCCCATCCGCGCCCGCCGGCGGCAGCGGCCTGGGGCTGGCGATCGTGAAAGGTTTTGTCGAGGCCCACGGCGGGCGCATCGCCGCCGCGAACCGTCCGGGCGGCGGCGCGATCTTTACGATTGAAATCCCGCAAACGGAAAAACCGCCCGCAGAAATTTCCGCATGACTGAAGCCGCCGCCAAACCGAAACCGGTTGCGAAACCAATCGCGCTGGTGATCGACGATGAACCGCAGATCCGCCGCCTGCTGAGGGTGACGCTGGAGGCGAACGGCTACGAGATGTTTGAAGCCGTGACCGGCAACGAGGGCATCGTGCAGGCCGCGCAATGCCGGCCGGAGGTGATTTTGCTCGATCTCGGCCTGCCGGACATGGATGGCGTGGAGGTATTGAAGCGCATCCGCGAATGGACGCGCGTGCCGGTGATCATCCTGAGCGTGCGCGACCGGGAGAACGACAAGATCGCCGCGCTGGACGCCGGGGCGGATGATTTCGTGACCAAACCGTTCGGCAGCGGCGAACTGCTGGCGCGCCTGCGCACGGCGCTGCGCCGCAGCCAGCCGCAATCGGCGACGGCGGTTTTTCGCGCGGGGAAGATCGAGGTGGACCTGGCCGCGCGGATCGTCCGCAAAAACGGGGTGGAAGTGAAGCTGACCCCGACGGAATACGCGCTGCTGCGCCTGCTGGTGGTTCATGCGGGGAAAGTTTTGACGCACCGCCATCTGCTGACGGAAGTCTGGGGGCCCAATGCCGGCGAGCAGACGCATTACTTGCGCGTGCATGTGGCGCATCTGCGGGAAAAGCTCGAGGAAAATGCGGGCCGCCCCGAGTTGATCGCCACGGAGTCGGGCGTGGGTTACCGGCTGGTCCGGCCGGATGAGGGCGAGTAGGGCAGGGGACGCCCCGGCTTGGTTCATAAAACCGGGCATAAAGCGCCGGCCATCATTCATTGTTGTAATTCCCAGCATCAACCAAGCGAATTTATCGCCGGATTTAACCTGTTCATTCGCAAAGAAGCGGGGCAAAACGGGCGGTCTTTTTGCTTGCACGTTTTCAAGACAGTGCGGGACAACGTTGTCTTGAACGTTTTCAAAAACCGCTGTCCACAACACTGCCTAGAAAAATTATTTGCAAGCGGGAAAAGGCCGCAGGGGCAGGGTGAAAATCACTTTAAACAAGGGGATTCCCGGGCTTTTTGAACCGGTGAAAAGTGTCCCAAAAAAAAGCGCGGTTCTTTTTGCAAAAACAAACCGGTTAAAAAATTCGTTGGCAGAGCAGTTGCGATAGCTGGGGCAAGATGTCGCGTGTTGCCAACAAACTTAAGGCGGTAAGAAATGTCCGTCGGTTGATTTTGCTGGGTGCGCTGGCGCTGCTGGCGCAGTTGCCGGCGCTGGCGGTCCAGAGCGTGATGCTGTCATGGAACCCGAGCAGCCTGGCCGGGGTGGCGGGTTATAAGATCTATTCCGGCACGGGCAGCCGCAACTACACCTCCGTCATCGATGCGGGCAACGCCACGAACGTGACGCTGTCCGGGCTGGCGGAAGGCTCGACGAATTATTTTGCCGCCACGACCTACGATGCTGTCACCAACGAAAGTGGCTATTCCGACGAGGTGATGTTTGTGGCGCCCGTGGCATCTTCGAACCAGGTCACGGCGGTGCCGATCAGCCCGACCACCACGAATTCAACGCCGCCAAACCAGCCGCCGGTGCTGCATGTGGTCAGCAACCTGACCATCGTGACGAACCCGGCGGATGTCCATAGTTTGGTGCTCACGTGGGATGCCAGCACGGATGCGAGCCTGGCCGGTTATCAAGTCTTCATGGGGCAGGCCTCCGGCAATTATTCGCTCTCGCGGAATGTCTACGCGGTCAACAGCCTGGTGTTCACCGGGCTGGTGTCGGGAACGACATATTTCTTCGCGGTCAGGGAGTTTGACGCGGCTTGGAATCAAAGCGGCATGTCCTCGGAAATCAACTGGCTGGTGCCGTTTCCGGGCCCGACGAATTCAACGCCGGTAACGTCCGTGACCCCCACTCCGCCGCCAACGAATACGCCGCCGGTTTTGAACGCGGTGAGCGGTTTGACGGTGACGACAAATCCGGCCGACAGCTCCCGCGTGACGCTCTCCTGGAACGCCAGCACGGATGCGGGAGTGGCTGGATACCTGGTCTACGGCGGGCAGGCGTCGGGCAATTATACGCTGACGCAAAATGTCGGGCAGGTGACCAGCCTGGTGGTCACCGGATTGGTGGCGGGAACGACGAACTTTTTCGCGGTACAGGAATATGATGCGGCCGCGGACGTGAGCGTCGTGTCGCCCGAAGTCCAATGGCATGTGCCGTTGCCGCCGGTTTTGAACGCGGTCAGCGGCCTGCTGGCGACGACGAATCCAGCGGACATGCACAGTGTGATCCTCTCGTGGAACGCCAGCACGGATGCGGGCGTGGCGGGTTATCAGGTGTTCAGCGGCAAGGCCAAGGGCAATTATTCGCTGACGCGGAATGTCGGGCTGGTGAGCAGCCTGGTGGTCACCGGCCAGGTGTCGGGGACGACCAATTACTTCGCGGTGCGGGAGTTTGACGCCAACTTGAAACAGGGGGGGCTGTCGCCGGAAGTTCGCTGGTTTGTGCCGCTGGCACCGGTGTTGCACGCGGTCAGCAACTTGACGGTAACGATCAATCCGGCTGATATCCACAGTGCGATCATCTCGTGGACTCCCAGCGCGGATGCGTGGGTGGCGGGTTATCAGGTGTTCTGCGGGCCGACGACCGGCCATTATTTGAATTCGCGGACCCTTGGGTTGGTGAACAGCTTGGTGGTCACCGGGCTGGTGTCCGGGGTGACCAATTTCTACGCGGTGCGGGAGCGTGATGCCGGCACGAATGTGAGCGGCCTGTCCCGGGAGGCCCGTTGGGCGGCGCCGTTCCCGCCGAACGTGCCGCCGACCTTGAATGCCTTGGGCGACCTGAATCTCAACATCAATGCGGGATTGCAAACCGTCAACCTGGCCAACATCACCTCGGGTTCCCCGAGCGAGCATCAGACGCTCAAAGTCACGGTGGCAAGCAGCAATCCGGCGTTGATCTCCAATGCCCGGGTGTCCTACACCAGCCCGAAGACCACGGGCACCCTGATGTTTCAACCGAACAACCGTCAAACGGGCAAGGCGGTGCTCACCGTGACGGTGAATGACGGCGGGACGAGCAGCAACGTGGTGAGCCGGAGCTTTACGGTCACGGTGGTGGATCAGGCGTTGCTGGCGGCCCTGCCGAAAATCACCTCGCAAATCAAGGGCGGCCGGGTGCTAAAGAGCAAACCGGTGGCCTTTGGGGTGAGCGTGTCGGGCCGGGCGCCGTTCAAATATCAATGGAAATTCAACGGGACAAACCTGGTGGGGCAGACGGGCGCGTCGTTGACGATTCCAGCCGCCAATGTGGCCAATGCGGGTGCTTACATGGTGCAGGTTTCCAACAGTGTCGGGGTGACGAACAGCGCGTTGGCGGTGCTGACGGTGATTACGAACACCATCCCGACGATGGTGGCCCCGGTGATCCCACAGGCCGGACAGTTCAGTTTTCAGGTTACCACCGAGGCGGGTTTGAATTATGTGGTGGAGGCGACCACGGATTTCCAGCACTGGACCCCGGTGGTGACGAATACCGCGCCGTTCACTTTTACGGAACCCAATGCCACGAGCTACGCCCAGCGGTATTATCGGACGCGTTATTTGCCGTAAAAATTAAACTTAAATCTGCGTTGGCATTGCCGATGCTATGAAAGAAGTATGACATATAAACAAGCCATCCTGACTCAAAAGCCTTGGTCTCAGACCGGCAACTTCGGGTTCTCGCCCGCTGGCATCATCGCCAAGCTGCGGAACATGGTAAAATTCGAAGTGCCAGTGGGTTACCAAGACGAAACTGGTTTCCATTACGGTGTCAAAACCGCCGATGCGGAAGCCAAGTGGCCGTCGATGCACTGAGTCTGTCTTAAGACAGTGTCCAAATAACTGCCACCCCTGTGTGTCAACATGGGACGGCGGATGGCCGCTGTAGATCGGTAGTTTATCTCCATCGGTAATTTTTGGCGGGGTGCTTCTTCCTAGGGGTCCTTCTTTTCGCAGTTTTTTTAATATTTCTCAGGTTTTTCAAGATGTTTTGATCTTGGCTTTGGAACCAGCGCTTGAGCTTTACCTCAAGTTTTTGGAAATGAGTACGGTGTTCACCCCATAGTCTCTCCCAAGTTAGCTGTTATGGTCTCAGCAGGTGAAAACAATGATGATTACTTTCAGATGGACAAATCCCCGGCAATTGTATAATTTAAGGACATGGAGATTGTTTCTATCAGGACTAACGGACAGAGTGGTCTCGTCGGTTCGTGGTTCTTTGGGGAGCGATTTCCGGCACGATGGAGTTTTAGCTAATGCCCGGTGGGCGACGGACGAACTCACAAATGCATAACATAACCCAAGCTTGGTATACAGCGCGGACCAAACCGAAGCATGAGCATATCGCTGCGGCGAACTTGCGAAAGAATCTCGGCTTGGATGTGTTTTCGCCCCGGCTGCAACTGGAAAAGCTGACCCGTCGCGGCTTGGTTTCCGTGACCGAACCCCTGTTTCCTTGCTATATTTTTGTTCGTTGCGCGCTGGCGGAACAGCTCAATGAAATCCAGCATACGGTGGGGGTCAACCGGTTGGTGCATTTTGGCGGCAAGATACCGGAAGTTGCCGATGGGATCATCGCCGAGCTGCGGGATTGCTTTGAAAACGAGGAAATCATCCAAATTGAGACGAACCTGATGCCCGGGGATGAGGTCACGGTGGCGGGCGGGGCTTTTGCCGGGATGAGCGCTTATGTGCTAAAAAGCCTGCCGGCCAAGAAAAGGGTGCAAATCCTGCTAGAGATACTCGGACGGCCTACAACCGTGGAAGTGGAACGTGAGGCCGTGATGTTAAAGAATAATTCATTGGTGGATCTGGCGCCGGCCCTGGCCGCGCCGAACCGCCGGGAGACGTTGTCTGCTTGAAATGCGGGCCGAACATATTGGATAGCGTCCTGCCGTCGGCAGGACCGAAAAGTTCGTTTGGAAAAGTGATCCAAACGAACAAGTGCGGAGCCCTGCACGCATAAATGAACGCCACTGGAACCATAGCGCTGCCGCGCTGGAAACGTTTGCTCGACTGCACGTTGATCGTGCTTTCCATTCCGTTTTTAGTGCCGCTGGCTTTGGTGATCGTCTTTATCATCAAGCGCAAATCCGCCGGCCCGGTGTTGTTCCAACAAAAGCGCCTTGGTTATCATGGGGCGCCTTTCATGTGCTTGAAGTTCCGCACCATGCACTGCGGGGCGGAGACGGTGTCCCATCAGGGGCACCTGCAGCAGTTGATCACGTCGGACGCCCCCATGACCAAGCTGGATAACAGCGGCGATTCCCGGATCATCCCGCTGGGTAAAATCCTGCGGTCGTCGGGCCTCGACGAATTACCCCAGTTAATCAACGTTTTGAAGGGTGAAATGAGCCTGGTTGGCCCGCGCCCCTGTGTGCCCTATGAGGCGGAAAAGTATCTGCCGTGGCAAAAAGAGCGTTTTGACGCCGCCCCCGGACTGACGGGTTTGTGGCAGGTCAGCGGTAAAAACCGGACCACGTTCACGCGGATGATGCAGTTGGACATCGAATACGCCCGGACCAAGAGCCTCTGGCTGGACGGGAAGATCATTTTTCTGACAGTGCCGGCGCTGCTGGTCCAGATATGGGACTCGCGCCAGAAGAAAAAGGCCCCCAATTGCGTGGGGCCGGCCCAGGCGGCGATGACTGTGCGCGTGACGCACAATTGATTTATCGAGATTTCGAGATATTCATGAGTCGGCACCTGTATTGCTAGGTAGGCGGATGGAAGAACTGAACAAAAACGAAAGCTCAATTTTATGTCAAAGAAAATCAAAGTCGGGGTGGCGGGCTGCGGCTACTGGGGACCGAACCTGATTCGTAACTTTCGGTCGCTGTCCGACTGCAGCCTGAAGATGATGTGCGACCTGAGCACGTCGCGGCTCAAGCACCTCAAATCCCTTTACCCGGAGGTCGAGGCCGCGACGGATTACAAGCACATGCTCAACGGCATCAATCTCGATGCCGTGGTCATCGCGACCAACGTCAAGACCCACTTCCCGCTGGCCAAGGCGGCGCTGCTGGCCGGCAAGCACACGTTCATCGAAAAGCCGATGGCGGCTTCCGTGGAACATTGTGAGGAGCTGGTGGCCATCGCCAAGAAGAACGGCCTGGTGCTGATGACCGGCCACACGTTTTTGTATTCGCCGGTGGTCCGCAAGATCAAGGAGATCATCGACAAGGGAGACATTGGCGAAATCCGCTACATTTCGGCGCGCCGCCTGAACCTCGGCCTGTTCCAGAAGGACATCAATGTGGCCTGGGACCTAGCGCCGCACGACCTGTCCATCATTCTTTCCATCATGGGCGAAATGCCGGAGACGGTGAACTGCCGCGGCAGCGCGCACATCACACCGGGGATCGAGGACGTCACGACCATGTGCCTGGGTTTTTCACGCCAGCGTTCCGCGACCATCCAGAGCAGCTGGCTGGACCCGCGCAAGGTCCGCGAAATGACCATTGTCGGCAGCAAGCGGATGATCGTGTATGATGACCTTGCGCCGCTGGAAAAGATCCGGGTGTTTGACATGCGGGTGGAGCGTCCGCCGCATTACGATACTTTCGGCGAATTTCAATATGCGTATCACTACGGCGACATGTATGCGCCGTACATCAAACAGGAGGAGCCGCTGAAGACCGAGTGCCAGCACTTCATTGACTGCATCAAGTATGGGGCGACGCCCGTGAGTTGCGGCATCCGCGGCACGGAGCTGGTCAGCATTTTGGAAGCCTCCTCCGAGTCGCTCCGCAAAGGCGGCTCGCCGGTTCAGCTCGGCAAATCGCAGGCCGGCCATGCGCCGGCGGCGATGAGCAATGGGATTCCCATCAAGATCGCCACGCCCGGTCTGCGCGTCCGCAGAACCCGCGCGAAGCGCGTTGCCGCCGGGACCAACGGCCGCCCCACGCTGGTTTTGAACGGTCATTGAGCCGCCGCCATGAGTTCATCCAACGAGGCGATCCAGCGGATCGCGCCGGATGTGAAGCTGGGCCGGGGCGTCCGCATTTTTGGTTTTACGAACCTTTATGGTTGTGAGATCGGTGACGACACCAAGATTGGCACGTTCGTTGAAATTCAGAAGGGTTCGAAGATTGGCAAGCGTTGCAAGGTTTCAAGCCACACCTTCATCT
This sequence comes from Verrucomicrobiia bacterium, assembly GCA_031290985.1. Lineage (GTDB taxonomy): Bacteria > Verrucomicrobiota > Verrucomicrobiia > Limisphaerales > UBA11358 > UBA11358. Next base: position 27,220 of record JARLJW010000077.1, read on the forward strand.
GCGAAGGCGTGACGCTGGAGGACGAGGTTTTCATCGGGCACAACGTGGTATTCACCAACGACCGTTTTCCGCGCGCGACGACCGGCGGGAAATTATCGACGGATGCGGACTGGGTGTGCGTGCCCACGCTGGTGAAGCGCGGCGCGGCGATCGGTTCCGGCGCGGTTTTGCTGTGCGGCGTCACGATCGGCGAGCATGCGCTGGTGGGGGCGGGCAGCGTGGTGACCAGGGATGTGCCGGCCGGGGCGACCGTCGCCGGCAACCCGGCGCGGATCCTGAAACCGCGCGCGGTGAAAGCCTGACTGGTGCGGTCAAAATAATTTGTGGCCACGGAAAAATTTACGCCGGACGCGGCGCGGCGGTTGAACCCGCTGGAGAACCCGAATTGGGATGCGTTGTTGACCAGCCGTCCCGATTTTTCATTTTTCCACGGAGCGGCCTGGGCCAGGGTGCTGGTGGAAACCTACGGATATGTGCCGCACTATTTTTATTCGGGAGACGTGGCGGCGCCGGAAATCGTGCTGCCGTTGATGGAGGTGGACAGCTGGCTGACCGGACGGCGGGGGGTGGCGCTGCCGTTCACCGATGAATGTGCGCCGCTCGGGGCGGGGCCGGAATCGTTTGGCGGAATTTTTGCGGAGGCGGTTGCGTTCGGGAAATCGCGGGGCTGGAAATACCTCGAATTGCGCGGCGGCGGTGAATTTCTGGAAGGCCCGGCGTCCATCTCGTTTTACGGGCATGGCCTGGACCTGTCGGCGGACGAGCGGGCGATGTTCGAGAGAATGGACGGCTCGGCGCGCCGGGCGGTGCGGAAGGCGGAGGGCAAGGGGGTGACCGTGGAGATTTCCCGGAGCCTGGAGGCCGTCCGGGATTTTTACCGGTTGCAGTGCCTGACCCGCAAGCGACACGGTTTGCCGCCGCAGCCATGGGCGTTTTTTGTGAACATTCACCGGCTGATTGTGTCTCAGAATCTCGGCATGGTTGCGGTGGCGGGCCACGCGGGTAAAAAAATCGCGGCGTCGGTGTATTTTTTCATGGGTGGCCGGGCCATCTATAAATATGGCGCCTCGGACTTTGCGCAGCAGCATTTGCGCGGGCCCAACCTGGTCATGTGGGAGGCGATGAAATGGCTGGCGCGGCAGGGCGCTACCCGGTTGAATCTGGGCAAAACCTCGCTGACCAACGAGGGTTTGCGGCGATTTAAGCTGAATTTGGGCGCCCACGAGGAAAGAGTGGGGTATGTTAAATTTGACCTCCGGCGCGGCCGGTTTGTCACTGAGAAGGATGGCGTGGCGGGCTGGCATAACGCGGTTTTCCGCGCCCTGCCGGGGTTTGCATCGCGGGCGGCAGGCAGCCTGCTTTACCGCCACTGGGCGTGAATTTTGCTGATTTGCGGCGGGCAAAGCCTTTTAATATGGAACGAAAATGAATAGCGGCCGAAACAACGAACAACCGTCACCCATGGCGGCGCCAATGCCGGCACCGGGCCTCAGCCTGGTGGACATTTACTTTGTGGTGTTCCGCCGGAAGTGGGTGATCATCATCTGCACACTTCTGGGAGTGGCGGCGGCGGCGGGTTATTATTTTACGCGACAGCCGTTGTATCAATCCTCGGCCAAGCTCCTGATCAAATATGTCACCGACACGCGGCCGATGAACCCGGCGGACAACAGTTCGCAGGTCACCACGAGTGACCTGAATTCGACCCTGATGCATTCCGAGTTGGACATCCTTAACAGCTTCGACATCTATGAATCGGTGGCCACCAACGTCGGCCCGGACAAGGTGCTGGCGAAGATGGGCGGAGGCACTGATGCGAACCTGGCCGCCGGGGTCGTCAGCTCCGGTGTCAAAATTATGCCTTCCCTTGACAGCACGGTCATTGAGATCACCTTCAGTCATCCTGACCTGACCGTCGTCCGTCCGGTATTGTACGCGATCATCGAGGCCTATCGTGAAAAGCACATACAGGTGCACAAATCCATTGCCATTTCAGATGATTTTCTCATGGATAAGACTTCAGATTTGCAGCAGCAAATCTCCCAAATCGATGAGGAACTGCGCCAGGCCAAGACCAATGCGGGCATCATTGACGTGGCTGATGCCGAGAAGTCCTATTCCGAGGAGATCGCCCGGGTTCGGCAGGAACTTTTCAAGGCCGAGGCCGACCTGGCCGAACATCAGGCCAGTTTGTCTGACTTGAACAACGGATCCCATGGGCATGCAACCAACGCGGCGGCCGCGGACCAAAAAATTCCGGATGACCTCATGGTCCGCTACAAGGCCGTTTGCACCCGGGTGGATTTTCTCCAAAAACGGCTGACGGACTATGCGTATCAGGGCTATACCGAAAGCAACAAGCTGGTCATCGAAGCCCGCGCGCAGATCGCCGATGCGTCCAAGGCCAAGGATTCGCTCGAGGAACAATTCCCGGCGCTGGCCGCCCTGGATTTTTCCACCGTCGCCGAAGGGGCGGCCACGCCGGGCGCGGGTTCACCGCCCCAGCTGACCTCGCTGCCCACGCGCATCAAGACGCTGCGTTCCCAGCTGGCGCAGATCCAGGGCGAGGCCGTGAAGATGGGGGATGCGGAAACCAAGATCAATGAACTGCTGCGCAAGAAAAAGATCAAGGAAAGCTATTTTGAAAATTTCAAGAGCCAGCTGGAACACAAGCAGATTGACGAGGCGCTGGGGCCGGGACAGTTGTACTCGAACATCCCCGTCATCGAGGAGCCGACGCCGCCGTTCCGTGATTTTAAAAAGTTTTACAAGAACCTCGGCATTCTGGTCATGGGGGGACTGCTGTTCGGCCTGGCGCTGGCGTTTCTGATCGAGTTCTACCTGGATCGTTCGATCAAGCGACCGATCGAGGTGCAGACGAAGCTAAAGATCCCGTTCTTCCTCTCCATCCCCGACCTGAACCAGGGCAATCGCAAGGCACTGGGTACGCCCGCGCGCAAGCAACTGGGTTACGTCAACGGCGCGGCCCCGGCCGGGGGCGCGGTGGCGAAGGAAAGCTCGCTGGAAGTCATGTCGTGGGAGGTCAACCGGCGTTTCGATTCTTACTATGACGCGTTGCGCGACCGGCTGGTGGTCTATTTCGAATCCATCAACCTTACCCGCAAACCCAAGCTGGTGGCGGTGACCAGCACCCACAAGGGTGCGGGGGTCAGCACCATCGCGGCGGGGCTGGCTTCGTCGCTTTCGGAAACCGGCGACGGCCGGGTGCTGCTGGTGGACATGAACTTGGAAAATGGGGCGGCCCAGCAGTTTTTCCAGGGCAAGCCGAGCTGCAAGCTGGACGACGCCCTGGAAAGCGAAACCCGCGACGGGGCGCTCGTGTCCGAAAACCTTTACGTGGTTACGGAAGACACCTTCACCGAGAAGCTGCCGCGCGCCCTGCCCAAACGCTTTGCCTCGCTGATCCCGAAACTCAAGGCGAGCGATTACGATTACATCATCTTCGACATGCCGCCCGTCAGCCCGACGAGCGTCACCGCGCGGCTGTCCGGCTTCATGGACACGGTCATGCTGGTCATCGAATCAGAGAAGACCGACCAGCAGGTCGTGCAGCAGGCCAACGCGCTGCTGGCGCAATCCAAGGCCAATGTCACGGCCGTGCTGAACAAGACCAAGACTTACATTCCCGCCCGGCTGCACCAGGATTTTCTCTCGGACATTTGAGATTGCCCGGCGAGCCGCCTGACCCTTAATGATCAGCAACCGATTATATTACCGGTTCAAACCGTATATTCCGTGGTCGTTCCGCATGGCGGCCCGGCGGGTGCTGGCGCGGCGGCAGCGCCGTTCCCACGCGGACACCTGGCCGATCAATGAGGCGGCGGGCAGGATTCCTGAAGGCTGGCCCGGCTGGCCCGGCGGGAAAAAGTTCGCGCTGGTGCTCACCCACGATGTGGAAAGCTCCAGCGGCCTCGCCAAGGTCCGCGACCTGATGCGGCTGGAAAAATCACTGGGCTTCCGTTCCTCGTTCAATTTCATCCCCGAGGGTGAGTACCGCGTGGCGCCGGAATTGCGGGCGGAACTGGCGGAGGCCGGTTTTGAAGTGGGCGTGCATGACCTGCGGCATGACGGCAAGCTTTACTGGCCACGCAGTGATTTTTCCATCAACGCCGCCGGCATCAACCATTATCTGGCGACGTGGGGTGCGCGTGGCTTCCGGTCCGGCTTCATGCTGCATGACCGCGACTGCCTGCACGAACTGGAGATCGAGTATGATGCTTCGACGTTCGACACCGATCCTTTTGAGCCGCAGCCGGAAGGCGCCCAGACCATTTTTCCGTTCTGGGTTTCCCGCCCCCAAGGCGGCGGTTATGTGGAGCTGCCCTACACTCTGGCGCAGGATTCGACCGTCTTTCTGGTGCTCAAGGAAAAGACGCTGGCAATCTGGAAGAAAAAGCTCGAGTGGATTGCGCGGCGCGGCGGCATGGTTTTGGTCAACGTCCATCCGGATTACGTCAGATTTGGGGACGGCAGCTTGAAGGCGTCCGAATATCCGGCGTCGCTCTACGAGGAATTTCTCAAACACATCAAGGAAACCTACAACGACAGCCTGTGGCACGCGCTGCCCCGTGAAGTCGCGGGCTGGTACCGTGAAACCTGCGTGCCGGCGGCCAAACGGCAGGTGGTCAAGCCCGCCCCGGCCAACCTCGAGGACGCGAAGAAGTTTTTGAAGGGCGGGAAGGTGGGGGTGGTGCTGTATTCATATTATGCGACCGATCCGCGGCCGAAGCGCGAAGCCGAGGCGTTGGCGCGGGCGGGCATGGCCGTGGACGTGATCTGTCTGCGCAAGAGCAGTTCGGAACCGTGGCACGAAGTCATCAACGGCGTGAACGTCTTTCATGCACCGCTGAAACGCCGCCGCGCCGGCAAGCTGGTTTACATGGCGCAGTACGCCTGGTTTCTGCTGTGCGCATTTTGTTTTCTGACCCTGCGGAGTTTCCGCCGGCGTTACCGGCTCGTGCACGTGCATAACATGCCGGATTTCCTGGTGTTCAGCGCGCTGGTGCCGAAATTATTCGGCGCGAAGGTAATTTTGGATTTGCATGACCCGATGCCGGAACTGTTTCGCAGCATCTACAACCTGCCAGAGCAGCATTACGTCGTGCGCTGGCTGAAAAAAATGGAGCGGCGCAGCATTGGTTTTGCCCATCAGGTCCTGACACCCAACCTCGCTTTTAAGAAGCTGTTCACCTCCCGCAGCTGCCCGGCGGGTAAAATTGAGACGGTGATGAATTCGCCGGAGACCCGGATCTTCGATCCGGCAAAGCAGCCGGCGGCGGACGCAACGGGGCCTGAACCGCGTCCGTTCATCCTGATGTATCACGGCCTGCTCGTGGAGCGGCACGGGCTGGACCTCGCCATCCGGGCGGTGGCGCAGTTGCGGGAAAAAATTCCCGGGCTGCAACTGCACATGTATGGTGAGCCGACGGATTATTCGAAAACCATCACGAGCCTGGTGCGCGAATTGAAGCTGGAAGACCGGGTGCAATCGCACGGCTTCAAAAAACTGGAGGAGATCGCGGCCTGCATATCCCGCATTGATGTCGGGGTGATTCCGAACCGTTCCAGTTCCTTCACCGAAATCAATTTTCCCACGCGCATTTTCGAGTATCTGGCCATGAACAAGCCGGTGATCGTGCCGAACACGCAGGGCATAAAAGATTATTTCAGCGAGGGCGAGATTTTGTTTTTCAAGGCCGGCCAGGTGGATGATCTGGCGCGGCAGATGCAATGGGCCTTTGAAAATCCCGCCGGCTTGCGCGAGGTGTTGCGCCGCGGTCATGCCATTTATGAGGCGAACAACTGGGACCAGGAGGAAAACAAATTCCTCAGGCTGGTCGGCGGCCTGGTCCGCCAGGGCTGAGGCGTTTTTGATTCCGCATCATGCCGCCCTTTCTTGCATTTCTTTTCGGCGCCGGACTGGTCAGCTGGTTGTTCCGGCGTGATTTTCGCGGGCCGTCGAAGGTCACCGCCGCGCTGTGGATTCCGTTCATCTGGTTTTTCATCAATTGTTCCCGGGCGGTGGCGCAATGGCTTGAGCTGGCTGGCGGCGGCGGTGCTTATGGGGGCGGGGCTTCTTATGAAGCCGGCACGCCGGCGGATGCGGTGGCGAACTCCATTTTGCTTTTGGCGGGACTGGTCATTCTCAAGCGCCGGCAGGTCCGGCTGGGCGAAGTTATCCGGCACAACCGCTGGCTGGCCCTGTTTTTTATTTTTTGTTTGCTGGCGGTGTTTTGGTCGGATTATCCGTTTGTGTCGTTCAAGCGGTGGATCAAGATTTTAGGCAATCCGATCATGGCGCTGGTGCTTTTGTCGGAAGCCGACCCGGAAGCGGCAATGACCCGGTTAATGAAGTGGTCCGCTTATGTATTTGTGCCGTTTTCCATCGTGTTCATCAAGTATTTCCCCGGCTGGGGCCGGGGCTTTGACGTCTGGTCAGGACTGCCTTCCAATACCGGGGTCACCACGAACAAAAACATCCTGGGCTGCGTCTGTTTTATCCTCGGATATTTCTTCATCTGGCAGTTGTTGAAGGTCTGGCCGCGGAGAAAAGAGCCCGGGGGCTGGCGCGAAGCCGGCTTGTGTCTCGGTTTTTTGGGCGGGATCGGCTGGCTATTGCACATGGCCCACAGCTCAACGTCCCTGGCATCCCTCGGCGTCGGGGTGGCGGTCATGCTGGTGCTGGGCTGGCGTGTTTTTAACAGCCGGAACCTGGGCGGGCTTATTATTTCCGGGGTGGTGGTTTTCGTCCTGGCAAACTGGACGCTGGGCATTGTTGATTGGGCCATTGCGGCCCTCGGCCGAGATCCGACGCTGACGGACCGGACGAAAATCTGGCACGAAGTTTTAAAATTCGACATCAACCCCATTTTCGGCACGGGCTTTGAGGGGTTTTGGCTTGGCGAGCGGCGGGCACGGCTGGCGGAAATCTTTTTTTGGGCGCCCAATCAGGCGCACAATGGTTATCTGGAAACATATTTGAACCTGGGTCTGGTCGGGCTGGGGCTGATGCTGACGTTGATCATTGTGGCGTACCGCAAAGCCATCCAACTGATGGATTCCAACCTGGCGCTGGCCCGGTTCCGGCTCGGCTATCTGACGGCCTTTGTGCTCTATAACTGGACCGAGGCGGCGTTCAAGGGCCTGCATCCGGTGTGGTTTGTTTTTTTCATCGTGCTGATGGAGTATCCGGCAAGGGTTGACAACCACGCGCCGGCAGAGGATATGATTACCTGAGGTGGGCCGGATCCGCGACCGGGGCGTCGCTTGAAAACGGACAAACCTGTATCAATTTTGGCTGGTCGCATCAGGAATTGCTGAAAAGTGACGATGGAGAGATTGGATTTGCAGATGGCTCGGATGTTGCTAAAAACGTATTGATTTTGCATCTCGTGTGGTTGCAGGCTAATATCATCTTATGAAATCAAAAGCGTCATTAATTATGGCCGCAGTTTTTCTGTTTGCCGGCATCGGGCAGACGCGGGCGGCGGTCATCAACGCCACGAGCGGCTCGTTCGCCGCCGTGAGCAGCGCCGTCGCGAGCGCCTCGCCGGGCGATACGATTTTCATCCCGGCGGGCACAAACATTTGGACGGGCAAGCTGAACATCAGCGGAGTCACGCTGCAGGGCTTCAGCAGTTCCAGCACCGTGATTGTGGACGAAAGCCCGCCCACGGGAACCGGCAGCCCGTTGATTCAAATCAACACCACGGACAATGCGCTTACCCGCCTCACCCAGCTTCAAATCGTACGCGGGGTCACGAACACGTCGCCCTTTCAGAATTACACCGGCGACATCATGGTTTATGGCGCTTCCCCCTTGTTCCGCATTGACCATTGCCAGTTCACCTGGCTGACCGGCCGGCCGATCCATGTTGGCGGCGGAGAAAACGGGCTGATAGATCATTGCACCTTTTTGATGTCAAACTTCTCCAACTGCATCGAGGTGGATGGCGCGGGGACCGGCGACGTCTCCTGGGCCAGCCCGTCCACTTTTGGGACCAGCAATGCGCTTTACATGGAGGATAACTACATTTATTCGGCGAATAATTTCTGCGCGGTGGATATTGACTTTGGCGGGCGCGGGGTCATGCGCCATAACACCTTGCTGGGATCGTTTTTTAACACGCACGGCACGGAAACCAGCCTGCGGTACCGCAGCAGCCGCCAGTTTGAGATCTATAATAACACCTTCAACTATGGTGGCGGCCAACAATATAATAATTTTTACACCGCGTGTGACATTCGCGGCGGCACGGGCATTGTCTTCAGCAACACGTTTGTCGGCTTCTGGAGCGTGGCCAATTTGAATTGTTACCGCGCCACGGACAACGACCAGAATTTCGCGCCGTGGTTCGGGGCGACGGGCTTGCGGGCGTGGGATTCGAACGGGCCCGCGCTGCTTACCGGCAACGCCAGCGCGGACTCCGCCACTTCCTTGATTGTCACCGGGGCGGGCTGGACGTCCAACCAATGGCTCAACTGCACGGTTTACAATTATAACAATTCGCTCTGCGGCGTGGTCACCGGCAACAGCGCCGACACCATGACCTTCAAAACCTCGCGCACCCCCGCGTTGCAAATCACCTTCAAACAGGGCGACCAGTTTACGGTTCACCGGGTGTATCCGCTGCTCGACCAGCCGGGGATGGGGCAGGGCGATTTGTTGACCGGTGACAGTCCCACCCCGGTCTGGTTGCATGAAACGAGCGAGCCGCTCTATTTTTGGGGCAATTCGCTTTCCTTGATGTATCAGGTGCCGACGGCGGTTTCGTCGAAAGTGGGCAGCAATTACCCCAACATCCAGGAAAACCGCGATTATTTTAACGACACGCCCAAGCCTGGCTACACGCCGTTCATTTATCCCCATCCGTGGACCCTGATGACCAACGCGGTCGCGGGCACCAATATCGTCATCACCTTGCCGACCAACACACCGCCGCCGGTCAACACGCTTGCGCCGCCGACCGGCCTGACTGCGCATCCGCTTTGATTATTGCCCCGGGAAAGGTTCCGGGGCCGCCAATTTGTGAAAGAATCAAATGCGTGACATGGTCCGCAAGATCAAAAAGAAAATCCGGCTGCCGGCTCCGCTGTTCAAGCTGTTGAACGGCGCCAAGCCGCAGTTTGAATGTCCGCTGTGCCATTATCACGGGCCGTTCCGTGATTTTGACAATTTTGGCGGGCGGCGCCTGCATGTGGAATGCCCGCGTTGCGGCACGCTGGAACGTCACCGCGTCCAGTATCTGGTGGTGGCGGAAATTTTGAACGGCCTGGATGTGTCCCGGATGAAAATGCTGCATTTCGCGCCGGAGCCGTTTTTCCGCGATTTTTTTGCCAGCCGTTTCGGCCAGTATGAAACCGCGGACCTGTGCATGAAGGGGGTGGATTACCACGTTGACCTGCAAGAGCTGCCGTTTGCGGATGCCACCTACGATTTCATTTTTGCCTCGCACGTGCTGGAGCATGTGCCGGATGACGTAAAGGCGATCCGCGAGATCCGCCGCATCTTGAAGCCGGGCGGACTGGCGATTTTGCCCGTGCCGGTGGTGGCGGAAAAGACCGTGGAATATCCGGAGGCGAATCCGCATGAGGCCTATCACATGCGCGCGCCGGGGCTGGATTACGCCGAGAAGTTCAAGCCCTATTTTGCCTCGGTCGAGACGCGCACGTCCGAGTCCCTGCCGGAAAAGTTTCAGCCGTTCATCTACGAAGACCGCAGCGTGTGGCCCACGAAGGAGATGCCCCTGCGCCGGCCCATGTTGGGCAAACGGCACATTGATGTTGTGCCCATCTGCCGGGCCTGAAATTTCCGGATGAAATACATTCTCATCACCGCGGCCAGAAACGAAGCGGCGTTCATCACCGGGACGCTGGATTCAGTCACGGCGCAGACGCGGTTGCCGGAACGCTGGGTGATCATTGACGATGGCTCGTCCGACCGCACGGCGGAAATCGTGGCGGAGTACGCGCGGAAATTTCCGTGGATCGGTCTCGTGCGCAACCCGAAACGCGAAGGCCGCAATTTTGCCGCCAAGGCGGACGCGGTGAACGCCGCGCTCGCCCAGATGGCGGGCCTCGAGTTTGAGGTCCTGGGAAACCTGGACGCGGACACCACGTTCGCGCCGGACTACATGGAGTTTTTGCTGCGGAAGTTTGCCGCCGACGCCCGGCTCGGCGTGGCCGGCACCCCGTTCACCCAGGATGGCGGCTACGATTCCACGAAGGACAGTTTTGAGGGTGAAAATTTTGTGGCCGGCCCCATCCAGCTTTTCCGCCGGGAATGCTTCCGCGACATCGGCGGGTACACCGCCAGCCCGGCGGGCGGCGTGGACTGGATCGCCGTGATGACCGCCCGGCTGAAAGGGTGGACGACGCGTTCGTTTGCGGACAAGCGGTATCATCATCATCGCTTGATGGGCACGGCGGAAAGAAGCCCGGTGGCGGCGCTGTTTTCCTACGGCCAGAAGGATTATTATCTCGGCGGCTCGCCGGTCTGGCAGTTGTTCCGCGTGACGTATCGCCTCGCCAAAAAGCCGTTTTTGGCCGGCGGCTTGGCCCTGCTGGGCGGCTACGTCTGGGCGGCGGTGAAACGCGTGCCGCGCCCCATTTCGCCGGAGCTGGTGCAGTTTAACCGCGCCGAACAGATGAAAAAGCTCAAGGGGATTTTCCGCTCCCTGCTGCATTTGAAGAAAGCGGATAATTTTTCGGCCACCACAAAACACGAAACCTTGTGAGCCCGCAGCCGCGGGACCAACCGACCCACAAACCATGACCACCAACACCCAAACCAACACCAAGACGATGGATGAGGCGTTTTTTGAGGAATACACGTCCCACGACGCCATCCTGAAATACACCAAGGCGACCGCCGGTTACGGCATCAGCCATCTGCTGGACCATGATTACAAGGACGCCTATCTGCGCGCGCTCGAAAGCCTGCCCGCCGAGGTGAAGCAGCGGGGCATTCGCATCTTGGAATTTGGCTGCGGCGGCGGCATGAACCTCGTGCACCTGGTTTCCATCCTGACCCGGTCGGGGATCAAAATCGAAAAGGCCGTGGGGACGGATTTCTCGCCCGTCCTGATCGAGGCGGCCAAACTTGAGTCCAAAAACTACCTGCGCCCGGATGAGCTGGGGAAAATTCAATTTCACATCGCCAAAAACGAAAGCCTGGTGGCCGACCTTTCAGCGGCGACGGGCGCCCCGCGCGCGCAGTTGCTGGGCTCGTTCGATTTCATCATCGGCGTAAACACGATGCGCTACTGCCATCGGGGCGGACGTGAGCTGAGCTGTGCGCAGGACATCCTGGATCTGCTCTCGCCGGGGGGCATCTGCGTGAACATTGACATGAACGACCGTTTTCCGTTGTTTCGCAGCGCGGTGAAAAACAAGTTCCGCGCCCACAAGATCGAGGAATGCTACATCCCGTCCCTGGCAGAATACGCCGCGCCGTTCAAGCGGACCGGCTTTGAAATTTTGCGCGAGGAACATTTCTGCTGGGTTTCGCACTCCGCCGGGAAGGGCCTGTGCCTGGTGCTCCGCACCCTCTCGCCGATCCTGAGCGTCCTGTTCAAAACCCGCGCCATGCGTTCGCTGGTCGTGGCGCGCAAGCCGGCGGCCGGGCGCTGAACCCTCCGTGAAAGCCAACGCATTGCTGCTGACCGGGCCGTCCGGAGTTTCCGGGGCCGACCGGTTCAAAAAAATCCTCGAGGTCTTGGGCGTCCCCCTTGGCCAGACGACCGTGGCGGAGCTTTTGGGCGGCGGCGGCGACGAAAAAGTCCGGGTGCTGGGCACGGCGCCGGCTTTTTTGGAACTGGTCGAGACGCTGGCAAAGAACCCGGAAGCCGCCGGGGTGTGGCGGAACAAGGTCCATTCGGCCTTTGTCGTGGCGGGAAAGGATGCGGGGGCGTTGGAAAAACTGGCGCAACAAATCCAGATTGGCCGGATCGTTTCGCCGGCGGATCCCGGCGGGGCCTGGAGCGTGTCCGACCAGTGGCCGGAATTTTGCCGGTCCATGAGCGGCGTGCGGGTGGTCGACGCGCAAAGCGGGCCGGCCATGGTGCCGGCCATTGAGGTCGCGGGGACATCCGCCGTTAAAATAATTTCCAGTGCAAACGGCGCAGTCTTTGTCCGGACGGAATTTCATGACGTGCCCGTTTTTCTTTCGACGGGTGACTTGATTGACGTGGACGCGCCGCTGGCCGGGCGGGTTTTCGATGTGCGGCCGCATTTTCTTTCGGCGGTGCCGGTGGTTTTGTATGTCAAATGGGCGTTCGCCGACGCCTGCTGGCAGCCGGCGGAAACACCCGCGTGCCTGGTGATCGACGACCCCCTGCTGCGGCGGCGCTACGGATTTTTGAATTATCAGCACCTGCTGAACCTGATGGAACGCGTGAATTTTTCCACGAGCATCGCCTTCATCCCGTGGAACTGGAACCGCAGTGCGCGGAAAACCGTCCGGCTTTTTCAGGCGCATCCCGAAAGATTTTCCCTCTCGATCCATGGCTGCGACCACACGGGCGGCGAATACGGCAGCCGCAATCGCGACCGCCTCGCCTGGAAATCCCGGCAGGCGGTGCAGCGCATGGCGCGTCACCGGGCCAAGACCGGAGTGCCGCATGACCACGTCATGGTTTTTCCGCAGGGCGTCTTTTCCGGGGCGGCGATGGCCGCGCTGAAGCAGGAAGAATTCATCGGCGTCGTGAATTCGGAGGTCATCAGCGCCGATCCGCCGGCGCGCCCGGTCACGGTGGCCGATTATTGGGACGTGGCTGTGATGAATTACAGCGACTTTCCCATTTTCACGCGGCGCTATCCGTGGGCGGGCGTGGAGAATTTCGCCTTCGACATCCTGCTCGGCAAGCCGTGCCTGGTGGTCGTGCATCACAACGACTGCCACGACGGCTGCCGGCATGTCGTGGCCTTCATGGAAAAGCTGAACGGGCTGAACGCCAAACTGCGCTGGACGAATCTGGCGGAGGTCATCCGCCGCAGTTTTCGCCAGCGGGAAATTTCGCCGGGGATCATGGCGGTGGAAATGTACGGCAGCGAAGTGCGGGTGGAAAACCTGTCGGCTGAAAAGAAACTTTTCCGTTTTTCCAAACGCGAGTCGGCGCCGGCTGCGATCCGGGAAATCCGGGTGTCAGGGCAGGCGGTCAACTGGAGCGCGGCGGCAGGTCGCGTCGCCTTTGAATTCTGGCTGGCTCCCGGCGAGAGCCGGACGGTGACGATCAGCTTCAAAGAACATGCGGGCGACGGCTTCGCGGGCGAAAGCCTGCGGTACCGGGTGAAGGCGATGGTGCGGCGCTATCTTTGCGAGGTGCGTGATAATTACATCATGCGCAAATCTTTTTCACAATAGATGCCACCGGCGCCAAACCACAAACTGCTGGCGGGCGAGGTCGCCACCGTGCTGACGAATTTTACCGGCTGGCTCGCGGCATACGGCGAGACTTCGTGGGATCACCAGTCCTATTATGCCGGCGGTTACGGGCGGCTGGCCAAGCGGCTGTATTACCAGTCCAGGCTGCTGGGCACGGCGGCGGTCGCGCCGATGGTTTTTTCCGAGGCGTTTGCGCCGGGGGCGCGCCGGCTGTTTCATCACCGGATCCGGCTGCCGATTGCGGACGCACACTACGCGATGGGCTTCGCGTTTTTGCATGAGGCCACCGGGGAGGTGGAACACCTTGAAAAGGCGGTTCACTTTCTGGACGTGCTGAAGCAGACGCGCTGTCCGGACTATCCGGAATATTGCTGGGGCTATCCGTTCGACTGGGTGACGCGTTTCAGCACCATCAAGCGCGGGACGCCGCTGATCACGACGACGCCCTATGTTTTTGAGGCGTTTCTGCAAGTCCAGCGCCTGCGGCCCGCCGAGCAGCAACAAAAAATCCTCGAATCCATCGTCCGGCACGCCGTCACGGACATCAGGGATTTCAAATATTCCGAACAGGCGAAGACGTGCTCCTACACGCCGCATGACGAGGGGAAAATCGTCAATGCCTCAGCCTACCGCGCGGCCCTGCTGGTGACGGCGGCGAAATTTTTAAACAACGACGAACTGCTGGGCGTGGCGGGTTTTAATGTCAACTTTGTCCTCGAAACCCAGAAGCCTGACGGCTCGTGGCCGTATGCGGTGGATGGCGTGCGCGATTTTGTGGACCACTTCCACACCTGTTTCGTGATGAAGGCGCTGGCCAAAATTTATCAGGTGACCGGTGACCGGCGGATTTTGAAGGCGCTGGAAAACGGGCTGGATTATTACCTGAAAAATCTGTTCAGCGAGGACGGGATGCCGCGGCCGTTTTCCAAGGCGCCGCGCCTGACGGTGTATCAATGCGAACTTTATGATTGCGCCGAGGCCATCAACCTGTGCCTCCTGCTCCGGCGGGAATTTCCGCGGGTGGAACAGACGCTGGAGACCGTCATCCGGGGAATCATCAAGGGCTGGGTGAAGCGGGACGGCTCGTTCCGTTCGCGCCGGCTGAAATCCGGCTGGGACAATGTGCCGATGCACCGCTGGGCGCAGTCGCAGATGTTCCGGTCCCTGGCGCTGTACCTGCGCGAAATCAACTGCCGGCTTTAAAAATATGTGTGGCATCTGCGGACAAGTTAAAATCGCGAGCGACGAACCGGTGGATCAGGACATGATCCGGCGGATGTCCCGGACGATGTTTCATCGCGGGCCGGACGACGAGGGCTGTTTTTTTGACCGCTCGCTCGGGCTGGGATTCCGCCGGCTTTCCATCATCGACCTGGCCGGGGGCCACCAGCCGATGGCGGATGCGGAGAAATCCGTCTGGATTGTCTTCAACGGCGAAATCTACAATTACCAGGAACTGCGCGCCGAGCTGGCGGGCCGCGGCCACAAATTCCTGACCAGTTCGGACACCGAGGTCATCATTCACGGCTACAAGCAATGGGGCCAGGAGGTGTTCAACCATCTCAACGGCATGTTTGGCGTGGCGATCTGGGATGTGCGGAAAAAGAAGCTGCTGGTGGCGCGCGATGCGATGGGCATCAAGCTGATCTACTACAAGCTCGCCAACGGCACGCTGACGTTCGGCTCGGAAATCCGCCCGGTGATTGCGGCGGAAAATTCCCGGCCGGAGGTTGACCCGGCGGCGCTGAACCTGTTTTTGCGGTTCCGCTACACGCCGTCGCCGCTGACGATTTTCCGCGGCGTCAAAAAACTGGCGGCCGGAACGATGTTGATCGTGGAAAACGGCGCCTGCCGCGAGGAGCGCTGGTATAATTTCACACCGGAACCGTTTGCCCGGCGGCCCTCCGAGGCGGAGGCGACGGACCAGTTGCTCCAATTATACCGTGGCGCGGTGAAACGGCATCTGCTGGCCGACGTGCCGGTGGGAATTTTATTGAGCGGCGGGCTGGATTCCGGACTGCTGCTGGCGCTGATGAACGAGCACGGCCGCGACTGGCCGGCTTACACCATCGGCTACGGCAACAGCTACGTGGACGATGAACTGGTGGACGCGGCGGAAACCGCGTCGCTGATGTGCGCGCAACATCATCAAGTGCGGCTGGACCAGGAGGAATTTGAAAAGGCGCTGCCGAACATCGTGCGTTTCCTGGAGGAACCGGTGGCAAGCTCGTCGATTGTGCCGATGTATTTTGTGTGTCAACGCGCGCGGCAGGACGTGAAGGTGGCGCTGATCGGCCAGGGGCCGGATGAGTTGTTTGGCGGCTACAAGCGGCATCTGGGCGTGCATTATGGCGAGCGCTGGCGTGGTTTGCCGCCGGGGGTGCGGTCGCTGGCCGGGGCGGTCATTGCCCGGCTGCCGCGCAATGAAACCTTGAAGCGTGGCATCCACGCGCTCGGCATTGAAGACCGGCTGGAACGCTGGCAGAACGTGTTTTCATTGTACCCGGCGGAAACGGTGAACGGGCTGTTCCGGGACGCGGGCGGCCAGGCGACCGGCATTGTGGGCCATTGGCGGTCGCTGCTGCCGCAGATGGCGCACCTGGACGACCTGGGCGGTTTTCAACTGCTGGAAATCCGCTCGTCCCTGCCCGACGAGTTGCTGATGTACGCGGACAAGCTTTCGATGGCGCACAGTCTCGAGGCGCGCGTGCCCTATCTCGACCGCACGGTCGTGGAATATGCCCAGCAACTGGACGCCAGCTTCAAGGTGCGGCACGGCTCGCGCAAATGGCTGCACCGCCGCGTGTGCGAAAAATTTCTGCCGCGGCAGATCTTGAAACGCAAGAAGCGCGGCTTCGGGGTGAACGTGGTGGACGCGTGGCTCCAGTCCTCCGCCAAGGGGAAATTTCCGGAGGCGCTGCTGGACGAAAGTTCGCTGATGTACTCGGTCTTGAATCCGGCGCCGATAAAAAAACTGCTGGAGCAGCACCAGTCGCGCCGGCAGGACAACCATAAATTATTGTTCAGCCTTGTGATGTTCGAGCAATGGCTGCGCAGCGTGCGTTCGCAGAGCTGAGCCGGCAACTTTGGAAATTTATGGCTGTACAACAGGTTGAAATCACATCGCGCGGAAAGCGGCGGCTCGTGCCCGCCGCCGAAATTGAAGGGCGGACGGTGATCGTCACGGGCCGGCTGGTCAAGATCGCCTCGATCCGGGATGCCATTGTCGCGCCGGGTGAACTGGTGAAAAATCCCGACCGCTTCATCCCGGCCCTGCGGCAGAGCGGATTGAAAGCGGATGTGCTGACGTTTTTCCAGCGGCCGCCGGATGTCACCCCGAGATTCAGGGGCCACATTGAATGGGACAATTACGCGGCGGTGGACTGCTCAAATTTTGACGCCTGGTGGGAAAAACTCCCGCAGGAGGCGCGCAAAAACACGCGCCGCTCCGCCAAGCGCGGCGTGACCGTGCGGGCGGTGCCGTTCGATGACGAACTGGCGCGCGGGATCCACAAGCTGTGCGACGAGTCGCCGACGCGGCAGGGCAAGCCGTTCTGGCATTACGGCAAGGATTTTGAAACGGTGAAGCGCGAACATGCGACCTATCTCGAGCGCAGCGATTTCATCGGCGCGTATCATGAGAATGAGCTGATCGGTTTCATCAAGATGGTGCGGGTGGACGAGATCGCCTTCATCTTTCACATATTGGCCTTCAACGCCCATTACGACAAGCGCCCGCTGAATGCGCTGATCACGGAGGCGGTAAAAGTCTGTTCGCAGAAGGGCGTGAAGTATCTGGTGTATGACAAATATGTTTACGGCAACAAGAAGGACAGCACGCTGGTGGAATTCAAGCGGCGCAACGGCTTTGAGCAGGTCAATTTTCCGGCCTACCACATTCCGCTGACGCTGAAGGGGAGGCTTTATGTGGGCCTGCGGCTGTATCGCGGCGCCGTGGGGCTGATCCCGGCGCCGGTCTTGAACGGGCTGCTGAAATTGCGCGACAAATTTTATTCCCGCCAGGGAAAAGGGGAGACGACCAAGCCCGAAACTGCAAAGGAAGAGTAACAGCGCTTTACCTTTGGAAAAAATGGATTAGATTTTGCATCCGTTCGCCGGTGTAGCTTAACGTTAGAGCAGCCAGATTGTATCTGGCCGATGGAGTGTTCAATTCCTCCCGCCGGCTCCAATTTCGCAGTTGCGACCGCATGGCCCAAAAAGCATATCCCAAAAATGATTCCATCAGGAATGGAGGGCTGGTGGCGCTGTACCTTTTCTGCCTGCGGAAAAAATGGCGGCGGCTGGCGCGGATCCTGGGACTGGTGCTGGCTTGTGAAATCCGGTGCGACGTGCCGGAACGGCTTTTCATCCCGCATCCTTCAGGCATCGTCACCGGCACCCGCGTGCAGATCAGCAACGACGTGGTGCTGTTGCAGCAGGTGACGCTTGGCTGCCGGAGCGCGTATCAGGGCGGGGTGCCGGATGATGGCGACCCGACGATCGAGGAAGGGGTTTATGTCGGTCCCGGCGCGAAGATTTTGGGCCGGGTGACCATTGGCGCGTGGTCGATCATCGGCGCGAACGCCGTCGTCACGGCAAGCGTCCCGCCCCATTCCATCGTCGTCGGCCACAATAAAATCCTGCCGCAGACCACGAAGTAAGCCACCCGTCTTTCGGAAAACCAGCCCATGCCCGGAATCGTTGGAATCATCAGCCGCCAGCCCGCCGCCGAATGTGAGCGCGCCGTGAAAACCATGACCGCACTCATGCGGTCGGAAAGTTTTCATGCGAGCGGGACTTTTTCCGCGCCGGACCTGGGGGTGTACGCCGGCTGGGTGGCGCATAAAGACTCCTTCGCCGACAAACAGGTTTTTCAGAACGAGACGAAGGATGTCGCGCTGATCTTTGCCGGCGAATGCTTTATCGAGGCCGACGTCAAGAGCCGGCTGCGGCAGCGGGGGCATGTTTTTGGCGGGGGCGGGGACTGCCTGGTCCATCTTTACGAGGAGCAGGGCGAGGCCTGCTTTGCGGAATGGAACGGGCTGTTCAGCGGGCTGCTGGTTGACCGCCGGCAGAAAAAAGTTTTTCTCTTCAATGACCGCTATCCGATGGAGCGGATTTACTGGCACGCCACGGCGGAGGCGTTTTACTTTGCGAGCGAGGCCAAGGCGCTGCTGCGCATCCTGCCGGAACTGCGTGAATTTGATGACGAGGGCGTGGCGGAACAGCTTGGCGCAAGCTGTCCGCTGGGCGTCCGGACGCTGTTTCGCGGCATTGAAAGGCTGCCGGGCGGCGCCTGCTGGACGTTTGAGAACGGCGCCTGCCGGCGCGGAAATTATTTTTCCCCGGCGAGCTGGGAAGCGCTGCCGAAGCTGGCGCCGGAGGTTTACGAGGAAGCGCTGCGCGAGACATTTTTGAAAATCGCGCCGAAGTATTTTGAGCACGATGCAAAAGTCGGGGTGGCGCTGACCGGCGGATTGGATACGCGGATGATCATGGCCTGCCGGCCGCCGGGGGGGGACAACCTGACTTGCTACACGTTCACCGGGCCGGCGGGCCGCACGATGGATGATCGCGTGGCCGCGCAAGTGGCCGCCGCGCTGGGGCTGGACCATCATCTGCTGCGTTTGAATCCGGATTTTTTTTCCAGCTTTGCGGCGCAGGCGGACCAGACGGCATTCATCACCGACGGCGGCTCCGGTGTATTTGGGGCGCACGAGATTTATTTTCACCAGCAGGCGCGCCCGCTGGCCGCGATGCGCCTGACCGGGAATTACGGGAGTGAAATTCTGCGCGCCATTTCCACGTTCAAGCCCCCCGGCCTGGCGCCGCAGATTTTTGAGGCGGGTTTTGCCAGGAATGTCGCCGCCGCGCCCGGCCGGCTGGCGGCGGAAAAGAAAAATCCCGACACGTTTGCGGCGTTCAAGGAGGTGTCTTGGAACCTGTTCGGCAGCGTGGCGGCCGGCCGTTCGCAGGTCAGCTTCCGGACGCCGTATCTGGACAATGAACTGGTGGCGCTGGCGTATCAATGTCCGGCGAGCCTCAAGCGGTCCTCGCTGCCGACGATGCGTTTCGTGAAGGCGTGCAGCCCGGCGTTGGACAAGATTCCGACGGATCGCGGATTCATCAGCGACCGCCGGGGGCCGGACATTTTATTCCGCCGCGTGTTTGCGGAGGTGACGTTCAAGATGGATTACCACAGCAACTTTGGCCTGCCCCGGAAGCTGGGCGTGCTGGATCCGGTGTATAAACCCGTCTGCTTTGCGCTGGGCATCGCCGGGCTGCACAAATTTTTGAAGTACAGCACCTGGTTTCAGCAGGAGCTGGCGCCGTATGTGCGCGGAGGGCTGGCACGCGCGCGCGGGGGAAGGTTTTGGAACCCGGATTTTATCGGCCAAATTGCGGAGCAACACATCAGCGGGCGGAAGAATTATTGCGCGGAGATCAATGCCATCCTGACGCTGGAAGCCGTGGAGCGGAAGCTGTTGCGCGAACTGCCGCGGGGTTGGGAGGCTTAAGCGATGAACCCACCGGTGCATATCAGCCTGATGACGGGCGGCAAGGACAAGCATTACGCCACCGGCCTGGCGGCGGCGCTCCTGGCGGCCGGGGCGACTTTTGATTTCACGGGCAGCAACGAGGTGGACGCCCCGGAACTGCACGGAGATCCGCGGGTTCATTTTTATAATTTGCGGGGCGACCAGAGCGTCGACGCCAGCCTGCCAAAAAAAGCCGCGCGGGTGCTGGTCTATTACTGGCGGCTGGCCCGTTATGCGGCCACCGCGCAGCCGAAGGTGTTGCACATCCTCTGGAACAACAAATTTGAGTTTTTCGACCGGACGCTGCTGATGTTGTATTACCGGGCGCTGGGCAAGCGGCTGGTGCTGACGGCGCACAACATCAACGCGGGGGAGCGGGATGCGGCGGATTCGTATTTCAACCGGCTGACGTTGAAGATCCAGTACCGGCTGTGTGCGCATATTTTCGTGCACACGCAAAAGATGAAGGAAGAACTGCTGGCGGATTACGGGGTGAAGGCGGAGCGGGTGAGCGTGATCCCGCTGGGGTTTTACAGCAGCGTGCCGAACACGGCCTTGACGCCGGCGGAGGCGAAACAGAAGCTGGGATTGCGGCCGGACGAGAAGGCGATTTTATTTTTTGGGAACATCGCGCCCTACAAGGGCGTGGAATATCTGGTGACGGCGTTCACGGAGCTGGCGCGCCGGGACCCGGCCTACCGCCTGATCATCGCGGGCCGGCCCAAGGGACCGCCGGAATATTGGAGGCAGCTCAAGCGGCAGATCGCGGAGAGCGGGGCGGCGGACCGGGTTTTGCAGCACATCGAATACATTGCGGACGACGAGATTGAAGCCTATTTCAAGGCGGGCGACGTGCTGGTGCAGCCGTACACGCATATTTTTCAGAGCGGCGTGCTCATTCTGGGGTTCAGCTTCGGCATCCCGGTGATCGCAGCGGATGTGGGCTCGTTAAAGGAGGATGTGATCGAGGGTAAAACGGGGCTGATCTTTGAGCCGCGCAATGCGACGGCGCTGGAGCTGGCGGTGGAAAATTTTTTCGCGGGCGACCTGTACCGCAACCGCGAACGGACGCGGCGCGAAATCCGCGCCCATGCCGGTGAAAATTATTCGTGGAGCAAGGTTGCGCGCATCACCACGGATGTTTATTCTCGTTTGTTGAGGAAATGAAGCCCTTGGTTTCCATTTTAATTCCGGCCTACAACGCCGCGCCATGGATCGCCGACACGATCCGGTCCGCGCAGGCGCAGACGTGGGCGCGCAAGGAAATCATCGTGGTGGACGATGGTTCAAAGGACGGCACCGTGGCCGTGGCGCGCCAATTTGAAGCCGCCGGCGTGAAAATTGTGACGCAGCCCAATCAAGGCGCGGCGGCGGCGCGGAACCATCTGTTTTCGCTGGCGCAGGGGGATTTCATCCAATGGCTGGATGCGGACGATCTGCTGTCGCCGGATAAAATCACGCGCCAGATGCAGGCGGCGGCCAGCGGCGGGCCGCAGCTTTTGTATTCGTGCGGGTGGGGTTTTTTCAGCCACCGTCCGCAGAAGGCCAAATTCGTGCCGTCGCGGCTCTGGGAAGATCTGACGCCGCTGGAATGGCTGCTGCGGAAATGGGAGCACAACCTGTTCATGCAGACCGGCACCTGGCTGACGAGCCGGGAATTGTCCGAACGGGCGGGCCAATGGGACGCGCGGCTGCAGGGCGATGATGACGGCGAATATTTTTTCCGCGTCATCAAGGCCAGCGGGGGCGTGCGGTTTGTGCCGGACGCGCGGGTGTATTACCGGATGTCCGGGGCGGGGCGGCTGAGCTACATCAGCCGTTCGGACAAGAAGATGGAGGCGCAGTTTTTGGGGATGAAAATCCAGATCGCGTATCTGCGCTCGGTGGCGGATGACGCGCGGGTGCGCGCCGCGTGCGTGACGTACCTGCAAAACTGGCTGCTTAATTTTTATCCGAACCGGATGGACCTGGTGGCGGAGGCGCAAAAACTGGCCGGGGAACTGGGCGGGCAACTGCAGCCGCCGGCGTTGTCCTGGAAATATCGCTGGCTGCAAAAATTTTTTGGCTGGCCCGCCGCGCGCGCGGCGCAGATCAATTACAACGAATGGAAGGCGGCGGTCCTGCGCGCGTGGGACCGGCTGATGTTCCGCCTGGAAGGCGGCCGGATCGTTTAAAATCATATGGCACCACGATTGATCATTGAGGCCGGGCGCACGGACCGCCAATACTGGCGGGACCTGTGGCGCTACCGCGAGCTGTTCCTGTTTCTGGCCTGGCGCGACCTGCTCATCCGGTACAAGCAGACGGCGGTGGGCGTGACGTGGTCGATCATCCGGCCGCTGCTGACGATGCTGGCCCTGGTGCTGGCGATGAAGGTGGGCAAGCTGCACAGCGGCGGCGTGCCGGCGCCGTTGTTCGTGTTTTGCGCGATGCTGCCCTGGCAGTTTTTTTCGACCGCGTTGTCTGAAAGCGGCAACAGCCTGGTGAACAACCCGCACCTGATCTCGAAGGTTTATTGTCCGCGCCTCGTGATCCCGGCGAGCAGCGTCATCACCTGCTTCGTGGATTTTCTGATCAGCTTCGGGTTCATGGCGCTGATGCTGGCGTGGTATCATCTGATGCCGCCGGTGAACATTTTTTTCCTGCCGTTCTTCATGCTGCTGATGTTCGGGGCGTCCTTTGGCACCGGCGTGTGGCTGTCGGCCTTGATGGTGAAATACCGGGACTTCCGCTTCATCGTGCCGTTCGTGGTCCAGTTTGGCCTGTATGTGGTGCCGGTGATCATCATGACGGGCGACGTGGAGGAAAAATGGCGGCTGCTTTACTCGTTGAACCCCATCGTCGGGATCATTGACGGGTTCCGCTGGTGCCTGCTGGGGGGCGAACACCGGATTTTCGTGCCGGGCCTCATCGCGTCGGTCGTGGGGGTGCTGCTGCTGGTCTGGTCGGGCCTGTGGTATTTTCGCAGGACGGAACGGACCTTTGCGGACATGATCTGAAACCAATTTTCCTGAATAAATACCGTGTCCAACGCCATCATCGTCGCTGAAAACATTTCCAAGCGCTACCACCTGGGCCAGGCCAGCGGGGCCGGCCAGGGCATCCGGCACATCGTCGAGCACGCCATCCGCAACCCGGCGAAGTGGTGGGAGGAACGCCGGGCGCTGCGCAAGCTGCGGCAGGAGGAATTCTGGGCGCTGCGGGACGTTTCGTTCACCGTCAACCAGGGGGACGTGGTGGGCATCATCGGCCGGAACGGCGCGGGCAAATCCACGCTGCTGAAGGTGTTGAGCCGCATCACGGAGCCGACGACGGGGCGCATCGAGATCGACGGGCGCGTGGCCAGCCTGCTCGAAGTGGGGACGGGTTTTCACGGTGATTTGAGCGGGCGCGAGAATATTTTTCTGAACGGCGCGGTGCTGGGGATGACCCGGGTGGAGATCCGGCGCAAGTTCGACGAGATTGTGGCGTTCTCCGAGATTGAAAAATTTCTGGATACGCCGGTGAAGCGGTATTCCTCGGGGATGTTCGTGCGGCTGGCGTTCGCGGTGGCGGCGCACCTGGAGCCGGAGATATTAATCGTGGACGAGGTGCTGGCGGTGGGCGACTCTTCGTTCCAGAAAAAATGCCTGGGCAAGATGGACGAAGTGGCGCGGGGCGGGCGCACCATCCTGTTTGTTTCGCACAACATGGCGGTGATGCGCCAGCTTTGCAACAAGGGGCTGCTGCTGGACAAGGGCCAAATCTTGAAGGCCGGAACCATCAGCGAGGTGGTGGACACGTATCTGGCCGCCGGCGTGGAGCATGAGGGGCATTGGCGCCGGGAAACGGAAGTGCCGAAAAAAGAGCTGATCTACATTTTGGAGGCGAGCGTTTTCAACCGCGAGGGCGTGACGTCCGGGCATTTGGATTGCACGGAGGACTTCAGCATCGAGATCAAGGTGCAGGCGAACGGCACGTTTGGCAAAGCGCAGATCGCCTTGAGCATCTTGAACAAGGAAGGCGTGATCATCCTGACGACCTGCCAGGATGACCGGGCGCGGGAATACCGGCCCATCCCGGCGGGCAAACATACCTACCGCGTCAAGATACCCGGCAATTTTCTCGCGCCGGACACTTATTATTTACGCATTGTCACACACCAGCCGCACATGGAGCATCATGACCTGATGGAAAGCCTGGTTTCGTTTCACGTGGAGGATGTCGGGAGCCTGCGCTCGGTGTTCAATGATGCCCGGGTGGGGATCGTGGAACCCGTGCTGGAATGGACCGCCACGCCAGTGAACAACGCGGGGGCGAAATAACTTCAAGGCCATGGGCAAACTGCGCATCGCGGTCTGGCACAATCTTCCCAGCGGCGGAGCCAAGCGTTTGCTGTGGCATTATATCGACGGCCTGAGCAAACGCGGGCATTACGTTGAAGCCTGGTGCCCCGCGACGGCCGATCAAAAATACATGCCGCTGGGCGGGCTGTGCACGGAACATATTTTGCCGTTCACCCTGCCGGAGGAAAAGAAAACCCTGCCCCTGCTGGGCTGGATCGCGGATCGCGCGACGATGCAGGCGCGCATCGCCGCCCTGCGGGAACATGGCCGCGAGTGCGCCCGGCAGATCACCGCCGGGGGTTTTGATGTCCTGCTGGCGAACAGCTGCCGGTTCCTTACGATGCCAGCCATCGCGCGGTATGTGAAAATCCCCAAGGCCATCGTCCTGGGGGAACCCAACCGGCGGCTGTATGAGGCCATGCCGGAACTGATGTGGGCGGCGCCAGCACCCCGGGGCGACGGGGAGCTGATGGCGGGATTTTTCCCGCTGCTGCGCAGCACGCTGAAGCTGAAACATCTGCGTTTGCAGATGCGGGAGGAGATCGAAAACGCAAAACATTTTGACCGCATCCTGGTCAATTCATTTTTCAGCCGGGAAAGCGTGCTGCGCGCCTATGGTTTGGAATCCGAAGTTTGTTATCTGGGGGTTGATACGGGGTATTTTCAGCCGACCGAAGGAGTGAAGGGAAAATATGTGATCGGCCTCGGCTCGGTGCATTTCCACAAGGGGGTGGACCGGGCCATCCGCGCGGTCGGCATGATGCCGGCGGCGGGGCGGCCCAAGTTGATCTGGGTGGGGAACGACTCCAGCGAACAAACGACGCGCGAGTATCGCGAACTGGCCCAAAGCCTGGGCGTGGAACTGGAGATCAAGGTGCTGGTGCCGGACGCGGAACTGATCGCCCTGCTGGGGCGGGCGGCGGCGATGCTTTACACTTCGCGGCTGGAGCCGTTTGGCATGGCGCCGCTGGAGGCCAACGCCTGCGGCACGCCGGTCGTGGCCGTGGCCGAGGGGGGCGTGCGGGAGACCTTGGCCCCGGGCGAGAACGGGCTGCTGGCGGCGGATGCCCGACCGGAAACCATTGCCGCAACCCTGCGTGAACTGCTGGAAAATCCGGCGCGCCTGGCGGAACTGCGCGGCCGCTGCCGGGCCGCCGTGGTGGCGCGCTGGGACATGTCGGGCGCGGTCACCCGGCTGGAAACAAGCCTGACCGCGTTGACAATGGAAAAGTCACGCGCGTGAACATTTCAACCGTCAAGCCGCCGGCCCGCATAATCCCGGCCTGCCAGCCAATGTTTTGGTGCGCGGCGCCGGCCGCAGCGCAGCGGGGCACCGCCGGGGCAAAATTTTCAACCGCCTGGGTTCGACGAGGGCCGTCCGAAGCCGGCCGGCGACGGTCAAGCCGATGACGCACCAATGAACACATCCCCACCAGCGGACACCGGAAGCATCCTTTTTCTGGGCCATGAGGCGACCCGCACCGGGGCGCCGCTGTTCATGCTGCATGTGCTGCGGTGGCTGCGGGAAAATCGCCCGTACCCGTTGGAGGTGTTTTTGATCCGGGGCGGTGAACTGGAGCAGGATTATGCCGCGCTGGGACGGACAAAAAGCCTGGCGGCGGCCTTCCGCCGCGATCTGCCGGAGAAATTATATTATGGATTGCACCGGCACCTGACCAGTGAGCAGCGGTGGCAACGGAAAGTCCGGCGGCGGGTGAAGCTGCGGCAGCCCGCCTTGATTTATGCCAACACGGCGGCGGCGGCGGCGGCAGTGGAGGCGTGCGCGGGCTTGGGGATTCCGATCATTTGGAACATCCATGAGCTGCCTTTTCACATCGGGGAATTCAACACGACGGGGAATTTTGACCGCGCGCGGGGTCTGGCCGACCAATACATCGTGCCTTCGCCGGGCGTGAAATTGGGATTGGTCGAGCGGCATGCGATAGCGCCGGAAAAAATCGCGGTAGTGAGCGGATTCGTGCGGCCGGAAGATCATGCGCGGCACGACCAGGCCGCCTGCCGGGCCGCGTTACGCCGGGAACTGGGATTGCCGGCGGATGCCTTCATCGCCGGCGCGTGCGGGTTGGTATCTTGGCTCAAGGGGGTGGACTGGTTTCTAGCGACGGCAAAAATTTTGCAGGTGGAATTTCCCGGCGCGGCGATTCACCTGGTCTGGCTGGGCCGGCCGGAAAGCGAACGGCGGCAACGGGAGGTGGATTTCGACCTCCGCCAGGCCGGGTTGGAGTCACACGTTCATTTTTTAGGCGCCCGGCCGGAGAGCGCGCCCGTGCTGGCGGGGCTGGATGCATTTTTTCTTTCATCACGCGAGGATTCCAATCCGCTGGTCATGCTGGAGGCGGGTTTTCATGGATTGCCGATTGTGTGTTTTGACCGGAGCGGCGGGGGGCCGGCATTTGTCGGATCGGATGCCGGCGTGATCTGTGATTTTGGCGACACCCGGGCGGCGGCGCGGGCGTTGGTGGGGTTGAAAGAGCAGCCGGAAACCCGCCGGCAGATGGGGGCCGCGGCCCGCGGCCGGGTGCTGGCGCAATATCAACTGGAACAACAGGTGCCGAAGATCGGGGCGCTGATCGACCGGATGACGGCGGCCCCGGGACGCACCGCGAGCCACCCTGAAGCGTGAACAGCCACCCGCAGCCTGCAACCGTCAAGCCGCTGGCCATCATCATCCCGGCCTACAAGACAAGGTTTTTGCGCGCGGCCCTGGAGTCGGTCGCGGCGCAGACGGACCACAATTTCCAGTTGTATGTCTTTGACGATGGCAGCCCGGAGCCGGTGGGAAAAATTATCCGGGAACCGGGCGGCCGGCTGCCGGTAAAATTCCACCGCTTCAGCGAGAACCTGGGGAGGGTTTCACTGGTCCGGCATCTGGAACGCTGCATCCGGTTGACGAGCGAGCCCTGGGTGTGGATTTTTGCGGATGATGATGTCATGGAAGCGGGGTGCGTGGCGGATTTTTATGCGGAGTTGGACCGGACCCAATCGGCGCACGACCTGTACCGGTTCAACACCGTGTGGGTGGACGGGGCCGGGGGGCAAATTGCGGAAAGTCCGCGGCATCCGCCAGTGGAAAGCGGCACGGATTTTCTGCTGGCCCGGCTCACCGGGAAGCGCAAAGTGACGTTGCAGGAAATCATTTTTTCGCGGCGGGCCTGGGAGTCGGCGGGGGGGCTGCCGGATTTCCCGCTGGGCTGGCATGCGGATGAGGCGTTTACAGCCAGCCTGGGCATGCGCCAACCCTTGCGGACGATAGCCGGGGCGCGGATATATTGGCGGTTCAGCAACCTCAACATCACGAGCACCGCGACGTTTGCGGTGATCAACCTGAAGGTCATGGCGTCCACCCAGTTTTTCCGCTGGGTCGTGAAATTTTTTCAAGCCCACGATGCGGCGCGGACGGAGGCGGCGGTCCGGGCTTCCGAGGCCTGGCTGATGAATTACCTGCGCACGTGCTGGGAATTTTTGGGGTGGCGGACGTGCGTGGCGCTGGACACGCTGGCGTTCGAGGCCTGGCAACGCCCGCGGGGATGGGGGCTGTTCACCGGATTGGAATTGAACCTGACGCTGCTGGCGCAAAAAGCCGGCCGGTGTTTCCGCAGCCGGAGCTCCGGCGTCCCGGAGCGCTCCGTTTACAAGCCGGACAAGGTTGCCGGCGCGGTCACGGCGGCCGGGGCGGCCGGGCAGCGTCCGGCCCGGCCGGAAATTCTTTTCATCACCAGCCACGACCCCGACAGCGCGGATTATGGCGCGGTGGTCCGGGCGCGGAATATCATCCGGCTGCTGGGGCAGGTGGGAGACGTGCGGGTGGTGCTGGCGGGTTTTCACGAGCCGTGGACGGAGCATCCCCAAGGCACCTGCGGCGGGTTTCCGCTGCTTCGCACCATCCGGTTTGAGTGGTCGGAGGAAATCACGATCGCCGACCGGGTGCGGCAGGCGGTGGATCCGCGGTTCATGAACTTGGACTGGCTGCAAGCCCGGGCGGAAGACACGGCGTGGCTGAAGCGGACCGCCGCCGAGCACGACCTGGTGTGGGTGCACGGGCTGCAGACGGCGAACCGGTGCAATCTCTGGCGCTGGCCCCAGGCGGTGCTGGACGTGGATGACATCATCAGCGAAGTCCACAACACCCACCGGGAGGCGGCCGCCAGCCTCAGGCACAAGGCCCCGGCCTTCCTGAAGCACATCCAGTGGCGGCGGCGGGAGGAACTCCTCCCTGAACGGTTTGACGCCTGCTGCGTGTGCAGCGAGCCGGACTTGGAAAAGCTGAGGCATGCGGGAAAGACCTTTGTGGTGCCGAACGGTTTCAACCCGCCCCGGGCGGATTATGCGCGGAGGCCGGCGGCGCCGGTCCGGGTGGGCTTTGTCGGCAATTTTGAATACGCCCCGAACCTGCGGGGGATGAACTGGTTCGTGAACGAGGTCTGGCCGCAGATCTTGCAAAAGAATCCGGCGGCGCGGTTGCGGCTGGTGGGGGCGGGCGGGCGGGAGCAGGCATGGCCGGCGGGCCAGAACATCGAGCCGCTGGGCTGGCTGGAGGAGGTGGAGAGCGAGATGGCGACGTGGTCGCTGACGGTGGCGCCGATCCTCACGGGCGGGGGCACACGGGTGAAGCTCGCCGAGGCGTTCAGCCGCCGCTGCCCCGCCGTCTCGACTTCACTGGGCGCCTATGGTTACGATGTGACGGACGGACAGGAGCTGTTCATCGCGGACGACCGTGGCCAATTTGCGGCGCGGTGTATGGAGATCATGGACGACCCGGTCGCCGGCGAAAAGCTGGCGGCAAATGCGTGGAACAAATTCACGCAGCTCTGGACCTGGGACGCCCAGGCCGGCCGCGTGGCCGCCGTGGTGAAACAGGTCCTGGCCGCGTCACAACACAAAACTTAACCACTGAACTGCGCATGGCCCAACCGCTGATATCGGTCATAGTTCCGACGTACAACCGCGAGCATTGCGTGCGGGCGTCGCTGGACAGCGTGCTGGCGCAGACCTTCAAGGATTATGAGCTGATCGTGGTGGACGACGGCTCGCAAGACGGCACGGTGGAGATTTTGAAGAGCTACGGCGACAAGATCCGCCTGATCTGCCAGAAAAACGCCGGGGCGGGGGCGGCGCGCAACACGGCCATCCGGGCGGCGCAGGGGAAATACATCGCCTTTCTCGACTCGGACGACCAATGGCGGCCGGAGAAGCTTGAAGTGCAGATGAAATACATCGCGCAATACGGGGCGAAGGTCTGTTACAGCCGCTGCGTGGGGGAAAATGGCGAGCCGCTAAGGGATATCGAGGAGGTCACGGCCACGCTGAAGGAGCCGGGTGTTTACCGGGTGGCGGATCCGGTGGAATTTTGCAGCCGGGCACGGTGCCATCCCTACCTGCAATCCATGGTGCTGGAAAAGGAACTGTTCAACGCGGCGGGATTGTTCGATCAGGCGTTGCATACGGGTGATGACACGCTTTGGGTTTTCCGCCTGTCCTACCTGACGGACTGCCTGTACATCGACCGGCCGATGACGGTGATTTATCGCGGCAGCGACAACAGCCTGACGTACGATTTACGGCCGGCCGCCGCCGAGAAGCGCTGGAACGCGTTCATCCGCATGCAGGCGGAAATATACTGGCGGCTGCGGCAGACGCATCCGCAGCAGGCGGGCCTGACGCGCGGGCGGCTGGGTTACAGCATCACGAACCGGGCGGAACTGGCCTGCGCGGCGGGGGATTTTCCGCTGGCCCGTTCACTGGCGTGGGATGCGCTGCCGTTTTCACCGAGCTGGCGCATCTTTGTCCACGCGGCGCTGCTCTGGCTGGCGCCGGCGCTGGTGCGGGGGCGTTTCCGCAAAAAATGGCACCGCAAGTGAAGAAAAAATTATTTGGACTGTTCACCCGGAAAGAACGCTGGGGCCTGTCGGCCCGCGGCTGGTTTTGCCTGCTGGCGGTGCTGGTGCTGGGCGGCCTGGGCTGGGTGCTGAATGTGCAGCCGTTTCTGGCGCAGACCCGGCGCACGGACACAAGAATCCTGGTGGTGGAAGGCTGGGTGCGCGAGTTCGCCTTGAAGTCGGCGTTGACGGAAATCCAGAGCGGCCGCTATCAGAAGGTTTATACCACCGGCGGCCCGATTGCGGGCAGTGACGGGGCGACGAATGATTTCAACACGGCGGCGAGCGTCGGGGCGGAGTGGCTGGTCAAGGCGGGGGTGCCGGCGGACCTGGTGCAGATGGTGCCGTCGCATGTCGCGGGGCGGGACCGCACCTACAGTTCGGCGGTGGCGCTGCGGGAATGGTTCCGGACGAACCACGTGACGGTGGCGAGCGTGAACGTGTTGACCGAGGATGTCCATGCGCGCCGCACGCGGCTGCTGTTCCAGGAGGCGTTTGGCAAGACGATGGAGATCGGCATCATTTCGGTGCCAAACCCGGACTATGTCCCGAAACGGTGGTGGCGGTACAGCGAGGGCGTGCGGGAGGTTTTGGGCGAAAGCATCGCGTACGTGTATGCAAATTTTCTATTCCGCCCGGAGAAGCCAGGGGGCAATGAGTGAATGAGTGAATGAGTGAATGAGTGAATGAGTGAATGAGTGAATGAGTGAATGAGTGAATGAGTGAATGAGTGAATGAGTGAATGAGTGAATGAGTGAATGAGTGAATTGCGGAGGGATTGGCGGATGCTGGGGGCGAGTCGACAAAAAAAGCAAGCAAAAAGTTTGCGTTCAATCGGGGCCGATTGGACGTAAACTTAAATCTGGTTTTTCAAACGGACGAGGGTTAAATGGGTGACGGTAGCAAGGGGCCGTGAACACGACCCGGGACGTTCTTTGACACTGCTGGCGCAGGGCCACCATGAGGCCATCAATTAATGAGTTTGGGAATCAGTGAGTTAGCGAGTTTTTTTGAGGGGGCGGTCTGAAATTGATCGTCTGGTGGCAGGATGCGGCCCGAACCCGCAGGCAAGATGCCTGGGCTGCGGGGGTGGCGCAGACGCGGGAGGATCAAGGTGAATCAAGGTAGATCAAGGTGAATCAATGGGTCGTGGGTTGGCGGTGGGAAAGCGGCGCTGAAGCGACCGCCATCCAAACGCTGCACGATGGCTGGAGCGGCGGGTGAAATGATCGATTGCGGGTGACTGTTTGCTCCATGCGCCTGCGGCTCAGGCAGAAATGATCGCAGTGCGACCTACACACGCAGGAAAGGCACGGCTGGAAGGTTGTTTAAGATACTGCGTCTGGCACAAACAATTGAGGCAGGAGTGACGCGCTTTGATGCGCGTGAGCCGGGTTGGAATCGCCACCCGTACTGGACGCTCGAAAGCGCCGTCGCCGCTGCGCTCTGCCGGCGCAGTCCATGATGTTTTCGGACCTGGCGCAGCGTCAGTAATTGGTGCGTATACTATGGGTGGCCATGACTCAAGGTGCCTGATGCGCAGGCAGATATGGTTGCAGCGCGACCATTTCCGCCAGCAACGGGTCAAGCCGAGCCAAACCATGGGATCAAGGTAGATCAAGGTGAATCAAGGTAGATCGACCCTGGGAGCCGGCCTGCAATTGAGCATCTGGCGGCAGGATGCGGCCCGAACCCGCAGGCAAGATGCCTGCGTTATGCGCGGTGGCGTAGTCGTGGAGAATCAAGGTGATTCAAGCCATATCAAGGTACATCAAGGTGGATCAAGGTAGAGAATGGTTTATTTTTAACATAGGGCCTGATGGTGTCGCCGACCGACCGCAGCAGTGTGGGTATGCGGTGGCTGGCGCCCGGCGGACGGGCGGGCCCGGGCAGCCGGCCAAGCAAGTTCCTTGATTATCAAAGGTATTTTTCCGAACATGACCAACAATCGAATTATGAACTTAAAATCGCGGACGTTCTTGACCAAGTTCTGCGGCTGCGGACTGGCGGTTGCCAGCGCGATGGCCGCGAAGCATGTATTGGCCGGGCAAGCGGTGCTGATGGGGCCGCCGCCGACCACCCTGCAGTCAGCGGCCGAACTGGATGATTCGACGAACAACGAGATGAATGTTTTCCTCCCGACGAATGTGAACCGGGACAACGCCCTGCCGGAGCCGTTCCAGTACGGTCCGGTGGTCTTCCGACCGCATCCATATTACCATTTTCAATACGCCAGCGGCATCCAGTCGGGCACCAACAACTCGCAGAGCAGCATCATCCAGGAGTTTGCGCCGGGCATCGCGGTGGACTTGGGGCGGCATTGGGTGGTGGATTACACGCCCACGATCCGGTTCTACTCGAACCGCGCTTTTCGCAACAGCATTGATCATGCGGCGACGTTGACGGGCGGGACGGCCTATGAGGACTGGGCGTTCAACCTGTCGCAATCCTTTGTGAAATCGGACTCGACGCTGGTGGATACGGCGACGCAGACCCGGACGGAGGCCTACGACACGGAGTTGGGCGCGGAGCGGGTGCTGAATGACAAGATGTTCGCGCAATTCGGCGTTTCGCAGGTTTTCAATTTTGTTTCCGGCCTGCAGAACTCGCGGACATGGTCCACGATGGACTGGTTGAATTATGTGTACGCGTCGCGTTTGAACTTCGGCCTGGGCGCAGGCGGTGGTTATACAATGATCTCCTCCGATTCATCCGCGAACAGCAATCCGAACCAGTCCTTTGAACAGTTGCAGGCGCGGGTGCAATGGCGGGCGACGGACAAGGTGTTCTTCGGGGTGAACGCGGGCTTGGAGGAGCGGCAAAACCTGGCGGCGGGCTATAAGGACGAGTTGAACCCCACTTTCGGCGCGAGCATTGACTACGCGCCGTTTACGCATACGGACATCACGCTGGCCGCGGGCCGCACGGTGGGCTCCTCGGATTACAGCATCATTGCCCAATCGACGGAAACGACGACCGTCAGCTTGAGCGTGAACCAGCGGCTGCTGGAGGACTACAACCTGAGCATGGGGGTGGGTTATACGCAGACGGAATATACGATCGCGCTGGGCGGGCTGTCGGGCTTCCGCACGGATGACAATTATAATTTCAACGTGCGGCTGGGCCGCAGCTTCCTCAAGCGCGGAAACGTGGCGGTGACTTACCAGTACAGCAAAAACAGCTCGAACGTCTCCGGCTTCAGCTACAACAGCAGCCAGATCGGGTTTGAGGTCGGGTACAGTTATTGAGCAAACGACGGGCCGCCGCAGCAAAGAGGAGGGGGAAACAGCATGGACGAGCAAACCGCACACACAGGAGATTTTCCAGCGCAAACCAAAAAGTTTGCGTGGGCGGCGGCGTTGCTGGTGCTGGGTTTCAGCCTGCCGCTGGTGCGGTTGCTGCGGTTTGCGGCGGGCGATGAACTGCACTCGTATATCTTGCTGATCCCGGTGGTGAGCGTGTATTTGATGTGGCTGCAAAAAAAGGAGCTGCCGCGGGTTTCCATCCCGGCCAAAATTCCGGGGGCGATCTTTTTAGGCGCGGGCCTGGCGGTGGCGGCCTGGCACTGGATTGCCCCACGCCCGGCGTTGGCGGACAACCTGGTCCAGACCACGGCGGCGTTTTTGCTGCTGCTGACGGGCGCGGGTTTTTGGATTTTGGGGGGTGCGCTGATGCGCGCGGCGGCGTTTCCTTTGGCCCTGCTGGTGTTCATGGTGCCGCTGCCGGATTTTTTGCGCGACGTGGTGGAGGCGGGTTTGCAGCATGGGTCGGCGGTGGTGGCGGGCGGGATGTTTGCGGTCTCGGACCTGCCGGTGCTGCAGGACGGCCTGACGTTCCGGCTGCCGGGCATCAGCCTGCAGGTGGCGCGGGAATGCAGCGGCATCCATTCGACGATGGTGCTGTTCATCACGAGCCTGGTGGCGGGGCATTTTTTCCTGCGGTCGCCGTGGAAGCGCGCGGTGTTGTGCGTGGCGGTGATCCCGCTGGCGCTGGTGCGGAACGGGTTCCGGGTGTTTGTGCTGGGCGAGCTGTGCGAGCACATCGGGCCGCAGATGATTGATTCGCCGATCCATCATCATGGGGGGCCGCTGTTTTTTGCGCTGTCCTTGCTGCCATTTTTCGGGTTGCTTTACCTGTTGAAACGTTCCGAGCGGGCGGGGAGACCCGGGCCGCCAAAGCATTGAAAATTTTATGAAGAAAATCCTGCGTTTGTTGGTGACCGTGGCGGCGATGGCCTGGGTGGCGTCGCTCAATACCGGCTGCACGGCGAAGATGAAGAAGGCGTATCATGAGTCGCGGGCGGACAAATTTTACGCGGCGGGCCAGTTTGACCGCGCGGAGATCGAGTACCTGAACGTGCTGCGGAACGACCACGGCAATGCGAAGGCGTTTGCGCGGCTGGGCTACATCTATTTTGACCAGGGGCGGTTCCAGACGGCCGCGCCGTTTCTGCTCCGGGCGACGAGCCTGGCGACAAACGACCTTGAGGTGCACCTGAAGCTGGGCCTGGTGTACGCGGCGGCAGGCCAGATGAAAGAAGCGCGGAACGAGGCGATTTTCATTTTGGACCGGGACCCGCAGGTGGCGGAGGCGCCGCTGCTGCTGGTGCAGACCGTGCGGACGGAGGCGGACGTGGCCCCGGTGTCGGCGCGGCTGGACAAACTGATCAAGGCGGGCGACCGCGCGTCGTTGGAGGTGGCGCTGGGCACGCTGGCGTTCCGGAACAATGATGCGAAGACCGCCGAGGCGGCGTTCAAGCGGGCGCTGGCGCTGGATCCGAAGTCGGTGGAGGCGCTGGAGGCGCTGGGGGCGCTGGAGGCGACGCAGAACAACGTGAAGGAGGCGGAGGCGAATTTCAAGGCGGCGGCGGACCTGTCGCCGGCGCGGTCGACGAAGCGGATGGTGTATGCGCGGTTCAAGCTGCAGTCCGGCCAGGCGGACGCGGCGCGGCAGATACTGGAGGAGGCGCTGAAGCAGGCGCCGGATTACATCCCGGCATGGATGGGGCTGGCGGAGATCGATTTGGCGGCCAAACAATTTGACGCGAGCCGGGGCAGCTTGACGAAGGTGCTGGCCCGCGACCCGGATAATTTTGACGGGCTGATGCTGGACAGCCGCCTGCGGTTCGCGCAGGGCGACCTGACCGGGACGGTGGCCACGCTGGAGCGGATGGCGCGGTTGTATCCGCAGGCGCCGCGCGTGCATTTCCAACTGGGCGCGGCGTACCTGGCCAGCGGTGATGACACGAAGGCGACGGTGAGCCTGAACCGGGCGCTGGAACTGGACCCCGGCTTTTCGGAGGCGGTGCTGCTGCTGGCGCAGATCCAGGTGAAAAACCAGAACCCGGACCCGGCGATCGTCTCGCTCGGGAAGCTGGTGCAAAAGTATCCGCAATTCACGCACGCGGAACTGTTGCTGGCGGATGCGTACCGCCAGCGCGGCAAGCTGAACGAGGCGCTGGGCATCTATGCGACGGTGGAAAGACAGTCGCCGAACGCACCGGAGGTGTTGTTGCTGGACGGTTCGACGGAGCTGCAGGCGGGTGACAAGGCGCAGGCGCGGCAGAAATTTGAACGGGCGCTGGCGCTCGCCCCCGCCAATCTCCCGGCGCTGGAACAGCTCGTGAACCTGGACCTGGAGGAGAAGAATTTTGACGGCGCGAACCAGCGCGTCCAGACCAAGCTGAGCCAGGCGCCGACCAACATGATGCTGCATCTGCTGGTGGCGAAGGTGCAACTGGCGGCCGGAAACCGGGCCGGGGCGGAGAAGACCCTGCTGGCGGCGGTGCCGGTTGATCCGCGGAACGAGCAGCCGCACCTGCTGCTGGCGCAGCTTTTTTTGGACGGCAAGCAGACCGACAAGGCCATCGGGGAGTTGCAGACGGTGATCAAGCTGGATCCCAAAAACCTGTCGGCGATGATGCTGCTGGCGTCAACGAGCGAAAATGCCAAGGATTACAAGGGCGCGGCGGCGACCTACGAACAGATGCTGCAGGTGGATCCCAAGTGCAGCCCGGCCTTGAACAACCTGGCTTATCTTTACTCGGAACAACTGGGGCAACTGGACCGGGCATATGAGCTGGCCCAGCGCGCCCGCGCGGAGCAGCCGTTTGACCCGTCCACGGCGGACACCCTGGGCTGGATCTGCGTGAAGCGCGGGACGTATCCCACGGCGCTGTCATTGTTGCAGGAGAGCGCGGCCAAATTAGCCAGCGTGCCGGACGTGCAATATCATCTGGGCATGGTGAACTACCTGATGGCGGATGAGGCGGATGCGCGGACGGCGTTCCAACTGGCGCTGGCCGGCGGCAAGGAATTCGCAGGGCGGGATGAATGCCAGCTTTGCCTGTCACTGTTGAACATCGACCCGCAGACGGCGGATGCGGCTGCGCTGGCGAAGCTGGAAAAGCGGGTGGCGGACCGGTCGGATGATGTGGTCGCCCAAAGCCGGCTGGGAGCGATCTATCAGCGGGATGGCAAGACCGACAAGGCCATGGCCAGCTATGAGGCGGTGTTGAAATTGGATGGGAAGAACCTGGCGGCAATGAACGCGCTGGCGAAGCTTTACGAAAAGCCGGATGCCGCCAAGGCTTATGGTTTCGCGAAGGCCGCCTATAAACTGGCCCCGAACAATGCCGGGGTGGCGCATCTCTACGGGCGGCTGGCGTATCAGAACGGTGATTTCAAGCTGGCGAGCACGATCTTGCTGTCGGCGGTGCAAAACCTGCCGGGGGAGGCAAGCGCCCAGTTTGATTATGCCCGGGCGGTTTACAGCATGGGCAAGGTGGCCGACGCGCAGGCGGCATTGCAGGCGGCGCAGGCGGCGAACCTGCCGGCGGCGCAGGCCGGGGAGGCGAAGCGGATGGCGGAAATGATCACGCTGGCGGACAACCCGCAGCCGGCGGCGGCAGGCCAGGT
Organism: Verrucomicrobiia bacterium; assembly: GCA_031290985.1. Lineage (GTDB taxonomy): Bacteria > Verrucomicrobiota > Verrucomicrobiia > Limisphaerales > UBA11358 > UBA11358. Next base: position 64,303 of record JARLJW010000077.1, read on the forward strand.
GGCGGGGATATTGAAAGCCGAGCCGGATTATGTGCCGGCGCTGGTGGTGCAGATGAAGCTGAGCGAACTGTCCGGGGACATTGCCGGAGCCACGGCGGCGGGTGAAAAAGTTCTGGCGCGATTCCCGGACTTTGTGCCGGTTGAACGGGAGCTGGCTATTTTGTACGCGAAGGACAACAGCAAGGCCCAGGCGGCTTACAATTATGCCGTGAAGGCCCGGGCGGAATATCCGAATGACCCGGCCCTGATCAAGGCCACGGGCATCATCATTTTTCAACAGGGCGATTTTACGCGGGCGGCGAGCTTGTTGCGGGACTGTTCGGTCAAGTCACCCACGGACCCGGAGATTTTCTATTATCTGGGAGCCGCCCAACTTCAGCTCAAGCAGCGGATTGCGGGCAGGACGAGCCTGCAGCAGGCGCTGGCCTTGAAATTGTCCGGGCCGCTGGCCGATTCCGCCAAGCAATTGTTGAGCGATGCAAAGTGAAAGATATGAGAAAAATTGTCGGAAAACTTTACGGTTTTTTCGGAAAAAGTGGCGGGGGTTGGGTTGGTGTATAACTTTATAAGTTGTTTGTTTTAATTAGCTTATTAATTTTTCCAGGATTAATTTTTTGCTAGGCATGACGATTGCTAATTGAATATCAGTTAGATATAAAAATTAGCAACCCATGAAAAAAATTTGTATTCTCGCTGTAATCGCCGCCACCTGCGGCTTGGCTTCGGCAACCACCGTCAATGTTCCGTCCGGTTTGACTGGCACGGGTGCTTTGGCCGGAGAAAATGCGTATGCTTGGGGCATCCCGATCTCGCTGTCACCCGGTCAGTCCATCTCGACTGCGTCGCTTACGTTTACGGACATCAAGCTGACGGCCGCCAATCAATCGGGCAAGGGCATCCTGTATTCGGATCTGCTCAATTCTTCTTTGACGGGCGTGCATACGTACACGGACAATGACGCTCCCGGCGATTATTTCACGGGCCATTATTCCGGCGGGAACATCGTGAGCCTCGGGTCCCAGATATTTGCCTCGGTGGGGACGACGTTGAGCTGGACGGTGACGTTCAATTCGACGCAGCTTGCGGCCCTGAATGCGTTCCTGGTGAACGGCATTTTCGACATTGGCTTCGATCCGGACTGCCACTACAACGTCGGCTGCATTGCCTTCAATTACACCACGACGCCGGTGAGCACGCCGGACACGGCGACGACGATTTATTTGCTGGGCCTGGCCTTGCTGGCCTTGGAAGTGAGCCGCCGCAAGCTGGCGATGGCGAAGAAATAAGCACGGACGAATTTAAAACCGACAACGCAAGTTGTCGGTTTTTTTATGCCTGCAACCAAACGGACTTTACAAGCGGTCAATTTGAATCATCATTCCGAGCAGGAGAAAATAAAATCTATGAACCTGAAATCCAATTCCCTCATGGCCGGGCTGCTCATGGCGTCGGCGCTGGCCTTCACTGGTTGCGCCACGAACGAAACGACGCTGCCGGCAACTCCGGCGGCCCATACGGAAACGGTCATCCTCCGAGAGGGCGATGCGGTGAAGATCGCCTTCCCCGGCTCGCCCAATCTGGACACGACGCAGCAGATCCGCCGTGACGGCAAGATCAGCCTGTCGCTGGTCGGCGAAGTGGATGCCAAGGGCCTGACGCCGGATGAGCTGCAGAAGAAGCTCATCGACCTGTATGCTCCGCAGATTTCATCGAAGGAGATCAATGTCTCGGTGGCATCCTCGACGTTCCCGGTGTTTGTGAATGGCGCGGTGGTTCACCCGGGGAAAGTTTTGTCCGACCATCCGCTGACGGCGCTGGAGGCGGTGATGGAGGCCGGCGGCTATGATCCCAACACGGCGAACCTGAAGGCGGTCAAAGTCATCCGCAACGAAAACGGCAAGTTGAAGAACTACCGGATCAACCTGAAGGACATCTTGGACGGCAAGAGCGACAAGGCTTTTTATCTGCAACCCGGCGACATTCTGGTGGTGCCGGAACGGTTCCAGATGTTTTGAGATTGCGAACGACTATTCGCGGCTGATGCCGAGTTTATCCATCAGCTCGTAGAGGGTCGGGCGGCTCATGCCCAATTCAACGGCGGCAGGAGCGATCTTGCCGCCGTGTTTTTTCAGGGCCTGCTGGACCATGCGGCGCTCGACGGCTTCGCGCGCGTCCTTGAGGGTGGTGATGCCGGAGTCCGGGTCGCCGGGGTTGAGCTCGAGATCCTTGGCGGTGACGCGTTTGCCTTCGGCCATGATGGCAGCACGGCGCACGCAGTTCTCCAGTTCGCGGACATTGCCGGGCCATGCGTGGCGGTTCAGGGCCTTGACGGCCTCGGCATCGAAAGTGAGGCTGGGTTTTTTGACTTCAGCGGAGAACCGGTTCAAAAAGTATTGGGCGAGCAGGCGGATGTCGTTTTCACGTTCGCGCAACGGCGGGAGGGAGACCTGCACGACGGCGAGGCGGTAATAGAGATCTTCGCGGAACTTGCCGGCAGCCATGGCTTTTTTCAGGTCCACGTTGGTGGCGGCGACGACGCGGGTGTTGATCTGGATGGACTGGCGGCCACCGACGCGCTCGATGGTCTGCTCTTGCAAGAAACGCAGCAGCTTGACCTGCAAGGCGAGGGGAATTTCCCCGATCTCATCGAGGAAGAGGGTGCCGGCGTTGGCGCTTTCGATGCGGCCTTTGCGCTGAACGTGGGCGCCGGTGAAGGCGCCTTTTTCGTGGCCGAACAGCTCGCTTTCAAGGAGGGTTTCGGGGATGGCGCCGCAGTTGATGGCGACGAACGGGCCGTCCTTGCGGTTGCTGCGCTGGTGGATGGCCTTGGCGGCCATCTCTTTGCCGGTGCCGCTCTCGCCGAGGATCAGCACGGGGGCCTCGGTGGTGGCGACCTTGCGGATGGAATCGAAGATGGCGCGCATGGCGGTGCTTTCGCCGAGGACGCCTTCGAAGGCGTCGGTGCGCACGAGCTTCTGCATCTCGTTATATTCCTTCTCGAGCTGCGCGGTGTGGAAGCTGCGTTTGAGGAGAAATTTCAGCTCTTCCATGTTCACCGGCTTGGTGAGGAAATCGTAGGCACCGGCGCCGATGGCTTGGAGGGCGTTTTCCTTTTCGCCCTGGCCGGAGACGATGACGACCTTGACGAGCGGATTGAGGCCGAGCAGTTCGGACAAGGCGGCGAGGCCTTCCTCGGGGCTGTTGGGATGGGGCGGCAGTCCAAGATCCAGCAGCACGACCATGGGCTGCTGGGCGCGGAAGGCTTCGATGGCGGTGACCCGGCTTTCGGCGAGAGTGACGTCATAGTCCTTCGCCAGCGCCCATTTCATCTGGGTGCGGATTTCCTCGTCGTCGTCAACAATCAGCAATTTGGGATTCATCTTGTTCGCCGGGCAATACCCTAAAGCAACGGCCTTGGCTGGCAATCAAAATTGGGCAAGACCGTTCTGACTTAAGGCGAAAGCAGCTTCTTTAAATTTGGGTATGACTCCGGGGAATTCGGGTTGGCGGACAGATTTTTAATGGCTTCCGCGACAGCCCTGCCGCCGGCACCATCATAACTGGCTACGAACTTTTTGAAGTCATCGCCTGCATTTTCATCCGCGTGGTCGCTGACGACGCGCCAGTTGGTGAGTGGCAGGTGATGGTCCATGCAGACCATCGCTAAACCGAACAGATTCATGTCCACGGCATCGGCCTTGGTTGTTTCGCGGAGTTGTGTCCGGTAACTGTCAGAGGCCACAAAAATTTCCCCGGAGGCCACCTTAATGTTGTCCAGCTTCAGAAATAGGCCGGGCAAATTTGTTGCGGCTATCGCATTGGTTTGTTCCATTTCTGCGCCCGGCGATGCTTCAAAACCTGATTTCGTCCACGAACCTTTCTGGTAGCAGATGATGCTTTCGACGCGATGCCACGAGCCGGGTTTGAGATGATCGGAAATTTCGCCGACCGGTCCGACCGAAAACGCCTCGTCACATTTGACCCGCGCCAGCAATGCCTGTGTGCTGGCCGCCGTTTCCACCACGCCAGATCCCATCTTTATCGCAAAGACCCGATGTGACGCGATTTGCAGGACGGGGATGTTATGGCTGCCGACCTTGAGAGATTGCCCGCCAACCTGCCCCTCCGCCTTAAGCATTTCAAAATCTTTGTCCAGCGCATAAAAAAACGCCACGGTATCAGCCTTGACGGAAATGAAGGTCGCCAAAATGAAAAAGATATATAAAAAAGCTCCAGAACATGGTCTCATAGAAAACATGTAAAAATGTTATTGACAAAAGCGGGGTGCACAATGTAAAAATTTCGCATGGTCGCTTTGGGGATTACAAGAAAAGATTTTTTACGGTTGGCGCTTATGGGGACTGCGGGATTAACTGCAATCCCTAATCTCAATGCCGCATCGGCCCATAAAGGTGGGCTGGATAAGTCTGCCGTCTATCATGTTCGTCCGTTGCCGGGCAAGATATACACCCGTTCTTTTTTGCGGTTTTGTGAACAATCCCGGTTTCGTTCAGTTAAAGAGGCGCTCCGGCAGATAAAGGGTCGTGGCGTTGAATGCCAGTTATGTAGAATTTGATCTATTGGTTTTAGAATTTTGGAGCTTTAATTATCTTGCATTTAGCCGTTATGTTGGAAACGAGCTCGGCCCGATATAAAGCTCCATTTAATTAAAGTTGGTTTGAGGGTCTGATGTATGAAGCGAAAGCATAATCAGTCGGGTTTTCGAAAGCCAAGGCTGGCAAGTGGTTCTCCAAATGATCCACGCTCACTCGTGTTGAGGGGGATAAGAGATTTGGTGCAGAGGGGGAATTTCAGCCGGGCTTTGTCTGAAATTGACAAGGAAGTTGGTGCCAGTTCAGACCAGGTTTACCGATCAAAATTGCTTGCTCTGGCTGGTCGCTGTTTGTTCAGGCAGGGCAAATTTTCGGAAGCCTCGGCGGCTTTTGGTAAAATTTGTGATTTAGTCCAAAGCCAGCCGGTTGAGTGGTTGTCGCCTGCGTTAGCGCAAGTTTATAGTCTTCTCAAAGCGGCGCAAACTGATCAGGCTGCAAATCTCGCCGTAACTGTCATGCAGAGGGCGGTTTCCAACCAGCAGCAATATCAGAATTATATTGCGCAGGTTGGTGCCAATTTAGCCGCGACCGGCCAGATCACGGTTCCCGCGCAACCAACTAATCCAGATGTGGTCGCAAGCCGTTTGGGGAAATATTTCCTTACCGAAGGAGAATTCAAGACCGCCAAATCACTTTTTCAACAGGCATTGCAAATCAATCCTGATAATTACCAATGCCGGCTCGGTTTGGCGGAAATTGCCTTGCGCGAGGATGATGCAGCTGAAGCAACATCTCTGGCGAAAGACGCTGTTATGATCGGCCGGTATCAGGTGAAAACTTTAGCTGCATGGCCATTGTTATTGGCGGCATCACGTAAAACGGGTACTCCGATTGATGCGGGGTTGATTAGTGGTTTGAACACGGCTACTTCTTCAGTTCGTGCCCGGGCAACCCTTATGATCGTGCGCGGGCTGCGCAGCCAAGGTGATGCTAGCTGGCGGCAGTTGGCCGCCAGTTGGCTCCAAGCCGAGGGTGCAACCAATTCTACGGTCGCCGTTGAATTGAAGAAACTTGCCTTTTCCAGCGCGCACCAGGGTTCTGATCCCGGTTTTACTTATCAACTGCAGGCATCCAAGGATTTGCTAGATTCGCCCAATATCAGTCCACTGGAATGGCTTTCGGCCACCAAGCAAACGCTCCGAATTTCGCTTATTAAAAATCAAGCCGTAGATCCTTCAGCCTTGATCCTTGAAGGTGTAAACCGTTACGGTAAACCATTTGAGGCGACGTTTACCCAAAGCTTGGCCATGGCGTGCAAGCGTGGTGGCCGTGCAGATATTGCCCAAAGTTATTTACAGCAAAATCTGGCAAAAGCAACGGGAGATAGTTGGAGAAGAACGCTTTGGTCCCTGGCCAAACTGCAAAGCAATCAAGGCGATCACGTCGGTGCGAGCGCGAGCTATTGGACTTATGCTCAAAATGAATCTCAGCCGCACCGGTTTCGCGCTTATGCCTTGATGCGATATGCCCTCGAACTCTTTCAGGCGCAGCAACCGCAACTCATTGAGCAAGCCGCACCGCAGGTGCAAAGCGCACTGGCGCAAATTCAGGATTATGAGGTGCTGCTGGACGTCGCGCGGCAACTGCGGTTTTCACAATTTAAGCAGGGCAAAGAGCTGGCGGAAAATGCCTATCAACGTGGCAAGCAAATGGCGCTTCAAGCCTTTGATGCCGCGGGGCACCCTTCGCCTGCGGTAACAATACTATTCAAATTTTCCCGCCGGGCTTTTGATTTTCATAAAAATGACGACATCATTGCCACTTGGACGCAGCTTGATGACGCCAAGCGTCAGTGGCTGTGGTCAACCAACTCCGCCTATTGGAACTGGCAAGAACTGGTGCTCCGGGCTTATCTGGCGAGCGGCCAGACGGAGCAAGCAGACGGTTTTGGGGGCGCTTTGATGAAGGACCCGGCGACGCCGGCTGAGGCGCTGGCAATTTTGGGGCCCACTTATTTGGATTTAAAGCAGCAGCAAGGAGATTTCACGACCATGTTTTCAGTTTGTGAACGGGTCACGCATGCCGCACCCGGCAATGAGCGCACAGCCATTGCGTATTACTGGCTGGCATTGCGTGCATGGAAGCGAGGCAAGAAGTCGCAAACAAATGAATTTGCCCAGCGAATGTTGGCGGCTTTGGGCAAGGACTGTTCATTGTACTGGAAGGGGAGCGTTCAGGCTTCAGCCTATTGCCTCAAAGCCGGGTTGGATTTAACCCAGATTCCGGCACATTGTCCGGTAGCTTCTAAAAAATTACAGGAACGGCTTCTAGAAATCCAAAACGATTTGGCTGGTCTTCCAAATTCAGTCTGAAAAACCTTGGGGAACAAGATGAAAAACCAAACAGCATGTGTATCAGCATATCTAGTGGCGGCAATTTGGCTGCTTGGACAGTCGGTCAGCTTTGGCGACACCGACGGGCATAAGCATTGGTGGCAGGATCCGTGTGATACCAATGTCGTCACACAAACATGCGTGTCTTCGGGAAGCATTCAAATTACTGATATCAGCATCTCGCCAACATGCACATGTCCGGGAACGCCGATTTCTGCTTCGGCTGTTACGACTAACATTAATGGCCAATACAAAATACTCTCAAGATGGATCGCCCCGTCAACGAACTGCCCGGACTCGACTAATTATTATGATGCGGTTCCAATCCTTCTATCGAGTTCCTGGGTGGTAAGCGGGCCGAGCAATTTTACGGCCAGCGGCACAGGTTTGAGCGCATCGTTTACGCCGACAAATGTTGGTAACGGCACGATAACTTTTAGTGCACTATACACAAATTCTTATCCTTGCAGCGGCTCGGGAACGGCGACCTCTACAAAATCATTTTCGGTGCATGATCCAGTGCTGGCTTCGAGCACGATCAATTTTATGGATCCCAATATTCACTCACTTGATGCAAATGGCACGCAATGGGAGCCAGTGGTTGCGACTGTAGCGCTTACAGCACAGTTAATTTATTGTGGTGGTGCTACTGCAACTATTCATATTACAGGTGTTAATCTTAAGTCGCCAGCATGCCTTACAGCAGATCCAAGTGGAAGCGGTGCCGCGGGTTTGCCCGCAGACATTACGGTTGACGCAGGTGGAGGTTCAATGAACTGGCCTGAATCGTATGTGGGGAATCCATCGCCACCACCGCCAGGGTCATCCGGTGCTTGGGATACCGGGGATGGTTATTGGGTTAAGAATACAGGTTGGGGTAGATGGACTGTGATTACGTGGAGCATAGACCAAAATAATTGTTCAGCTACCTTAAGTTTTGTTCAGCAAAAGCCGTTCTAGCATATGCTTGGAATCCGCCATAATTTTATTTTCGCAGCCGTTTTTATTTGGATTTTTAACCAAACAATTGGTTTGGCCGCGGATCAAAAAAAAGAATTGCAGGATTATTTAAGAACAACTTCGAATCTAGCGCCCATAGCACCATCAAACTATTTAGCTTCTCTAAAAAAAATCGGAGTTGAAAACCCAAATTCTTTGGAGCCGTTTCTGAATTCAAAAGAGCTGCAAGAAGCCACGCTAAATGCAATGCTGGCATTTGAACTGAATTCCAATCAACTGACTTTGGCTACAATTCACGAGATAATGAATGTGGTTACAAATACACCTGGCCCCTCTTCCTCTCAAATGGCGGCCATCCATTTGCTTCTATTTTACATTGAGAAACAAGAGGTGTTTAATTATTTAGTTTTTCGTGTTTCTAGTATCAATACTGATTTGTCTGATCAAGTGCTGGTATGGCTCGGTCAAATTAACTATCGCAGCCAGGCCGGGCAAGAAATGGCAAAAAGAGTAAGCATGAATGTTATTGGAACAAGAATGATATATGCGACCGGGGGCATGGCACCGGAGGGTCGCGATTCTATCACAAATTTAATATCATCCGTCCAATGGCCGTTGTTTGAGCAGCCAGCGTTAGCAAATTTTTTTGTTGATTTGATAGTTCAACGTCTCAAGGGGCCATGGCATATGCTCAAATTGGAGGATTATGATCCGGCGATGAATTTCTTATTGCATGAGTCGAAGGCGGAACCCGACCACGTTGCGGCAAAATTATTTGCAATTTGCTGTGATGACCCTAATCTGGCAAGTGCTGTGCTGTGGAAAATAGATAAATCAAAAGATGTCAGCCTCATTGCCAAAAAAACATTGGAGTTGTTTTTAACACAATGCGACCAGAACAAGCGTATTCTTCAAGATATCCAGGCCGGAAATTTAAAAAAAGAAAAAGCGTTTGACGAAGCCATTGAAGCCTACCGTGCTTCAAAGCGACTTCATTAAAATTGAACTGAATTCATTGCGCGACAGTTTTCACCAGCCGTCGGTTTTCATCCAAATTCTTTTGTGCCTATTTTTTCAGCGGCAGGACCACGCGGAAGGTGGTGCCTTTGCCGGGTTCGCTCTCGACCTCGATGCGGCCTTGGTGGGCTTCGACGATCATTTTGCTTTGAAACATGCCGATGCCCAGGCCGTTTTTCTTGGTGGTCTGAAAAGCGCGGAACAACTGGCGGTTCATGAATTCGTGGCTCATGCCGCAGCCGTTGTCGGATACGGAAAAGACGGCCCGGCCATTGTTCTGGGCGGTGGTGATATGGACCTGGCCACCGGCGGCGATGGCTTCGCGGGCATTGAAGATGAGGTTGATGGCGACCTTGAGCATCTGGTCGGCATCGAAGGAGAAGCGGGGCAGCGGGGCAAACTCTTTTTTGAGGTTGATGCCGGCGACGTCCTCCCAGCCTTCAAGGGCCTTGGCGATGACGGCGTTGAGGTCGGCCTCGGCGGGCTTGATCTGCAGTTCGCTGCGGATGGAGCCGAGCCGGCTGATGAGGTGGTTGACGCGTTCGACGGTCTTGGAGATGCCGCGCAGGGCGTCGGCGCGGAATTCCGGGTTGTCGAAGTGCACGGGCAGATTTTGCAGCATCAGGTTAAGTGTGTTGGCGGTGTTCTTCATGTCGTGGACGAAAAACGCGGACATGGTCTGGAAGGCTTCCAGCTCCTTGGCCTGCAATAATTTTTGGGAGAGGCGGGTGTTGAGGAGGCCGGCGGCGATCTGGTCGCTGATACATTTGAGCAGGTCGAAGTCCTGCCAGGAATAGGGCACGCCGCCGACGCGGTCGCCGATGATCATCAGCCCCAAAAATTCGTCGCCGCCGATCATGGACACGCAGATGCGGTTGCCGCCCTTGCGGAATTCCTCGGGATGACATTGGCGCAAGGCGGCAGCCCATTTTTCATGGGTGGCATCGATGTCCGCGGGTTCGTGATGTTCCTGGAGGTGGGCGATGATTTCAGCAAGGTCATGTTTTTGCGGGGCGAGGCCCTCGGCCTTGGCCTCGGGCAAAAAGGTGGAGGCGGCGAACAGGAGCTGTTCCTTTTTATCATCGACGAGCCAGATGGTGACGGAGAGTGCCTGGAAGATGTCGGTGACGGATTTGACGGCGGCCTGGCAGAGTTCGCCCTGGCTGACGCAGGAGGCGGTGGCCTCGGTGAATTTGCGCCAGACGGTGCGGTAGTCGAACATGGGCCTTTGGAAATGGCGGCTGACGAAGCGGCTGAGCGCGAGCCGGACGCGGTCGGAGAGCAGGAGGATGGTCAGGGCGACGAGCGCGGCGAGGACGAGAAAGGCCTTGATGGCGAAGGCTTGGTCGCCGCCGATGAGGGTGACAATCTTGGCGAAGAGGCCGATGATGACGAGATAGATGCCAGCGAGGACGACGGTCAGGGAATTTTGGAGGACGGAGTGCGAGGGGTAGACATCGATCTCAAAATGGCCTTCGCGCAGCAACGAGCGAAAGATGAGGAGGAAGCCCACGAGCATCACGCCGCAATCGACGATCTGCTGTCCGAGGTCCACGGCGTGGAAAAGGAGCGTCTGGGTGCTGGTGTAGATGCGGACGACGAAAAGGACGCCAAGGCCGAGGATCATGAACTTGATGCGCCAGCGCATGGTGCCGACGGCGGCGCGGAAGGTGCGTTCGAGGTTCATGAGGATGAGAATGACGCCGACGAGGAAGAGTAGATTCAAGGCATCGCCCTCGCCGGAGAGGCCGAGCATCCAGTGGCCGGATTTGTTGTGGGAAATGACCTTGCTGAACGGGTCGCCAAAAATTCCCAAGGCAGGCACGGCGAGCAGGAAGCAGATGAGGGCGAATTTCCAGCGTTCCAAAAACTCGCGAAAATTCCCGCGACCGTAGGTCAGGCTGAAAAACAGCCAGACGCCCGGGAGAAACGAGGTGGCCAGCAGCCGCCAATGTTGCCAGACAACGAGGCCTGCCATCGAGTCGGCGCTGAGGGAGAGGGCGTTGAACCCCCCTTCGGCGGCGAGCAGCAGCACGCCCAGGACAAAGGAAAGGTGGGCGGGCGACCGGCGGTCGTTCCGCAGAACCAGAAAGGTCATGGCCAAGGCGAGCAGGGTGCAGGCGGCGGCGGTGAGGATGACGACATTCATGCGGTTTCAGAGCGGTCCGACGGGGTCAGGCTGTCATAAAAGGCCGCAGATGGCAGCAATTTTATTCCTTATAAAAACAAAAAAACAAGGGCAGGAATAAATCCTGCCCTTGTCTGTTTAAAATATCAGCTTAGCTTAGGCGGAGAGCTTGCGGCGGATAAGCGCCAGACCGGAGAGAGCGGAACCCAGCAGGAGGACGGTGGTGCCACCATCCGGAACGGAGTTGAAGGAGAGGCGTTCGGTGAACGTAGTATGGCCGTCGGCGGACGGATTGGCGACTTGGAAGGTGCCGGTGAAGGCGGTGGCGTCAAAACCGTTGCCCGTGACCGTACCCGCGAGGACGACGTTCAAGAACAGGGAGTCCTGGGAATAAATCGCCGAGGAGGCGAGGTTGAAGGTGAAACCACCAACGACCCAGAAATTATTCAAGGCACCGGAGTTGAAAAACCACGGGCTGGCCAAGGCGACCGCAGCACCATTGGCAACGCTGCTGAAAGAGCCAGAGGTGGCGTTCACAACCGTGTTGTTCCAAGCGAGCGCCTCGGTAGCGGTCTGCACGGTGCTCGAGTTGAGTTGAACTGCACCGCTAAAGCCAATGTTCCCGACGACCGGAACAGCTTGAACGGATTGGGTGAGTGCGACGGCGACAGCGGCCACAGCGACTACTTTGAGGATGTTTTTCATATTGGTTTGGTTGTTAAATTAATTGGTCTGCAACTGAGAAGTATTTAGCAATGCCAATGCCAAGGTGGGGATTTGATTTCTTAATATTCATAAGTTGTTAAAAATAAGGCATATAATAGCTTAATTTAAGTTGGTTGCTTGAGGTTTAAAAAGAGTGAAAGTGTAAGGGTCTCCGACAGATTATTGGGGCTGAATAGGGATATAATTCATAAACTATTAAAATGTAGTATGTTATAATACATTTTGCCCGACGTAGCCTGCCTGACAGAAAAGCTGGTTAGGGCAGGGTGGTTTGGGTGTGCAAATGGGTCAAAATCAACGTAATAAGAACCCATTTTTGGGGACTACCCAGATACCGCCGTGGCGCTCAAAACCTCGCCATCCGAGCATTCGGCGGTGACCTCAAATGGTCGGCAGCAGACCTCACAGTCGGTCGTGAAACGCTGGTTGGGAATACTGGTATCGACGGCGACGTCAAACGACTGGCCGCAGTATGGGCACTGGATGGTGGCGAACTCTTCCATGGGATGAGTGTAGACGCTGGCGGTGAAAGTGCAAACCGGAGCGATAGTTCGAGCTGGACTGGCATACGTGACCCGCCTGTTTGGGCCGTTGCAAACCGCAGGCGAAATATAGGATCCAGATAGTTTGTATGCCACAAAGTGCCTGCTCCGCAGGCAAACACGGTTGTCAAAGGTGCAATCCTAAAAAATAGACCATTTGTAGGGGTTGCGGAAACCCCGGCGGCTCTGTCAAAGTCAACGGATGTCCACCGAACCCGCGAACGGCGTACCCAAAATGGCCCGCAGCACTTCGATCGACGCCCTGCGTGGCTTCGTGATGTTCACGATGATCTTCGTGAACGATCTTGCCGGCGCGCCCAAAAAGGTGGTGCCGGACTGGATGGTGCATTTCAGCGACCGCCACAAACACGGCAGCGGCATGACCTTTGTGGATTTAGTGTTTCCGGGATTTCTATTCATCGTCGGCATGTCCATCCCGTTCGCGCTGGGCGGGCGTTTGAACAGGGGCGAGGCGATCTGGAAAACCTACGGCCACGTCATCCTGCGCACGCTCGCGCTGCTCGCCATCGGCATCCTTATGGTGAATGGTGAATCGGCGGCGGATGAAAGCCCGGGTTGGTCGCCGGAACTATGGGGTTACACGATGTTTCTTTCCGCCATCTTCGCCTTCACCACTATTTCCCCGCCCAAGGCTGGTGCCGGTTCGGCCCGGTTCTGGCGGATTTTCAGCCTGTGTGTGCGCGGGCTTGGTTTTGTTGGCATGGTGTATTGCGCCCTCAACTTTCATGGGCATCACGACAAGCCCGTCCTCACGCTCGCGCCATTTTCGATCAATACGAGCTGGTACGGCATCCTGGGCATCATCGGTTGGGCGTATCTGGTTGCGGCCAGCGTGTATCTCGTCTTTCGCAATCATCGCACCGCATTGCTGGGGTGCATGGTGTTGTTGCTGTGCCTTTATCCGGCGGACAAGAAGGGGCTGTTTGATGACTTTTGGCTGAACCGTATTTTTGGCATCGGTGAGATCGGTGCGCACGCGGCCATTGTGGTCGGTGGCCTATTGCTGGCGTCGATCCTCGTCGCGGCGGACACGGTGGCTGTCCGGGCGCGCGCGCGGTTCACAGTGCTGTTCGCCCTCGGTTGTGCGGCGGGTGCATTGCTGCTTAACGGCCTTTACGGTATCAGCAAAAACAACGCGACGCCCTCATGGTGCCTGTGGTCGTGTGCCATCACCGCCGTCTTGTGGCTGGGCTTCTATTTCATGTCGGACGTGTTTCAACCGGCAAAGATCATGGCGAAGCCGTTCAGCATGGCCGGCCAAAATGTGCTGCTGGCTTATTTGTTTTCCGAGATGTTGCCGTCGCCGTTTGAGTTGATCCATTTTGACACTCATCCGGGGCTGGCGTGGTATGTGTTCCGGTGCGCGGCTTGGGCGATTCTGCTGCTGGCGCTGACGGCGGGCTTGAACCGGGTTGGTTTCAGGCTGAAGCTTTGAGCCGGTAATGCTACAGGCAGGACGCGATATTAAAGGTTGCCCTGTCTGGGTAAATTGGAATGCGGTCGTTGACCACAGCGGCGCGCGCGGAGCGACGCGCCCCACCTTGAGCACGTTCCGATTTGACAGGGATAGAAAACCCGCTATTTGGATTTGATAATTTCCGGTTAGGGCGCATTTTTACTGTATGCAGAAATTTGAATTCGATGTGGCGATCATCGGCGGGGGGAGCGGCGGTTATGCAGCGGCGCGGACGGCGGCGGGTGCGGGTCTCAAAACCGCGGTGATTGAAGGCGGCAAGGAAGTGGGCGGACTTTGCATTTTGCGCGGTTGCATGCCTTCCAAGGCGTTGCTTTACGCCGCCGAAATCAAGCATCTTGCAGAACATGCGGAGACCTGGGGCGTGCGCGCCGGCAAGGTTACCTTCAACTTTGCGAAGGTCATGGCGCGGAAGGATGCGCAGATAAAAGACTTCGCAGACTACCGCGTGAAGCAATTGAGCGATGGACGGTTTAAGTTCATCCGCGCCAACGCGCGGTTCACCGACCCGCACACGCTTCAACTCAGCAATGGCAAGAAACTGACCGCGAAACATTTTGTCATCGCCACCGGGTCGGTCGTTTCGGCGCCCCCCTTGCCGCAGTTAACCGAAGCCGGGTACATCACCAGCGACGAGGCGTTGACGCTGAAGAAATTGCCCAAGTCGCTCATCGTCCTCGGCGGCGGTGCCATTGCGGCGGAACTGGCGCAGTTTTTTGTGCGCTTTGGCGTGCGCGTGACGATGATCCAACGCAGCCCGCATGTCTTGAAGGAATTCGACGCCGATGCCTCGGTGGTGGTGGAAAAGGTGCTGCGACAGGATGGCATCCGCTTATACACGGACACCAAACTTTTGGATGCCAAGCGAACCGGCAAGGGCCGGGCGGTGGTGTTTGAGCAGGCGGGAAAAAAAATCCGCGTGGAGGCGGAGACAATTTTGCTCGCGCTGGGCCGCACGCCCAACACTGCGCGATTGGGCCTGGAAAACGCCGGGGTTAAAACGGATGGCGCACGCATCGTCAGCAATGCCGGGATGCGAACGAGTGCGCCGCATATTTATGCGGCGGGCGATTGCACCGGGCCGCATGAGATCGTCCACATCGCCGTGACGCAGGGCGAAGTCGCCGTGCATAACCTCACGCAACCACACAAGCCGCGGCGCATGGATTACCGGCTGCTGACCAGCGTGGTGTTTACTGATCCGCAAGTGGCGACGGTGGGTTTGACGGAAAAGGAGGCCAAGGTTCGTAAGATTCCGTATCTCGCGGCAAGCTATCCATTTAATGACCACGGCAAATCACTCATCATGGAAACGTTGGACGGTTTCGTGAAGCTGCTCGCCAATCCCAAGACCGGCGAGATCATCGGGGGCTGCTGTGTCGGCCCGGTGGGCGGCGAGCTGATTCACGAAATCAACGTCGCGCTGGCGAAGCGGATGACCGTCCGCGAACTGGCGGCCATGCCGCATTATCATCCGACGCTCGCGGAGATCTGGACGTATCCGGCGGAGGAACTGGCGGAAAAGATTCCCGGTTAAAATGTGAGTTGCCTCATTTCAACTCACATTGAAATCCAGCATGGAAAAATGGTTTAGCTTTGTTTCGCGCGCTTCTCCATCCTGCGCCGCCACCAGATCCAAAGCATCATCTGAATCGCCATCGGTCCGAAGCAAAGCAGCCAGAACATATTGCGCGGACCCGCTTGCGTGAAGTCGAGCCAGCGGTGCTGCTGAAAAAATCCCCGGGCGACGGCATCGTTGACATGATTTCCCAGCGCCGCGCCGCCGCAGGCGAGTTCGTGCGCGGCTACCATGCCGCCCATGGCGGCGTGCCAGCCGAGCGCCATCCCGCCGGAAGCTACCCAGCCGATGGCCCCGCCACCCAGCGCCACCGCGCCAATGGCGAAACCGCCGAGTGCCAGCAGCCCGACGCTCACGCCGCCGAACGCAAGGAGCCCGATGCTCACGCCGCCCGTGCTGATGCCGCCCACGGCAATGCCGCCGCTGGCATATAGAATGCCATATGCCCGCTCGCCACAGGCGATCCAACCGATGGCTGGCCGAACTTTTTCCCCAGGTTTTCGCATGGTGCCGAACGAGCGCCAATGCACCAAGGGCAGTCCGAACAGCTTCGCACGGCTGATGTATTCCCTGGTTGGAGGCGAAGGGTTGGCGCTGAACAATTCAGGATGACGCTGCTGTTCCTCGGCGCGCAAACGGATCATCTTGCGGTTATGCCGCCAGGAGAACCCGAAAGCAAAAATGACCCAGGCCGCCATCATCATCCATACAAGTGACAGGACGAGGACCGGGTGATTTTTCCAAAGCCGGGGGGCCACGTAGCCGGAAACCACAAAGCAGGACACGAAGAACACGAGTCCGCCGGCAAGAATGAACAGCCCGAAACGTTTAATTAACGAACGCTCGCGGGGTGTCCGGGTGTTTTTGAGCCCCTCGCGCCAGCCGAGGAATCCGAACAAGAATCCCAGCGCCGGGCCGGACAAGATGCCCAACACGACGGAAAAGACGCTCGTTCCCGTAGCCGCCGCCCCACCTTTGGCGGCGGCGGCTATGGTCGCGGCCTTGGCGGAAGAAGCCAGCGTTATCGGCAACGCCGCCAGCACGCCGAGCGTGAACGCCTGGCTGGGGTTCGTCCGTGCCAGTGCGCCTTCGACGAACGCCAGCACCTCTTCATGCAATAATTTCCGTCCGCGCGACAGCCGCTGATGAACCGTCTCCGCGCTTAAATCCAAAACCGCCGCCACCTGTTCCACGGATTGATGTTCGCGGTAAAACAGGATCATCGGTTCGCGGTACGTTTCCGGGATGTTGCCGATGGCGCGCCAGAGAATGGCTTCCTCCTCGCGGCTGATGGTCTGCTCGGGCGGGGTGGCTTCGTGCGAGGGCGATTCGTCCGCGAGCTCAAGCGGACCGGCCCCGTGCACCGGTTCCCGCCCCTGCTTACGCAGCGTGCCGTGGATGAGGTTTCGCGCGATGCCGCAGATCCAGGGGCGCAGCTTCTCCCGTTCACGCAAGCCGGCGAGTTGTTTCCACGCGGCCACAAAGGTTTCCTGTGCCAGATCCTCGCTCTGGCTCAAGCTGCCGGTGGCACTGTAGGCCAGCGAACAGACCAAAGACTGGTAGCGGGCGACGATCTGGCCGAAGGCCTCGCGGTTGCCGGCGAGGCTCTCGCTGACAAGGTCGGCGTCGGTAAGCGTCTGGAGGGGCATGGAACTGGCTGTCATCATATTGCCACATAGGTGGTTGGCCAGCAGGAAAACTGACAGACTATTTTCGCCCTTTCACCCCGCCCTAACCCTCCCCTAAAGGAAGTGAAAACCGCTGTCGTAAAATTCAGAGGCGCTTTTGCAGAAGGTAGTTCTGGGCTGTCGGGCCTTGCCAAACAGATACACTTCACTGCCCACTGATCTTTTTCAGTAGCGCCGGGTCGTTCGGGAATTTTGTGAGGCCGAGTTGCCAGGTCGCTTGGGCTTTATCAAACTGGCCCATTTTCTGGTATTGCTCGCCCAGCATCACGTAGGTTTGCACAAATCCCGGCTGCGGCGTCATCGTCTCCTGCTGGTCGATGAGGCTGGACAGGCGCTGGGCCGTTTCATTGTCCCGCACCGGGTCGGCCGGCCAATGGATCATCGAGGCCGTTTTCACAAATTGCGCCTCCCAGTTCTTGGGATCAATCTGTAGCGCGGCGTTGAAGCTTTTATCGGCTTCCATGGCCAGAATGCCGATGTCATTGATGTCGCCCCCCGCATCACGGATCGCCCGGAGCTTGTTGATCTGCGCTTCGCCTAAGCCGGAACGATTCAGTTGAAGCGTGATCATTGAATGTTTTTTTGGTTTCAGGCTTGAAGGGAGTCAACTGCATTGCAGTTGGGCAATGCCGTAAGTTTGGCCAAGATTTCGCGCCACCAAGATCGGAAGTTTGGGTC
>JARLJW010000013.1 GCA_031290985.1 Verrucomicrobiia bacterium
AGTCCCAGCTTGATGGTTTGATACTTCTTGCTCGCGGCTTGCTCCGCGCGAACTTCGGAGTTATTTGTCTTACGTTGGTTCATACATTGGCGGGTGTAGCACTTCGGTGCTCGCCCGCCAACAACTACATGCCATCTCCAGACGCTTCGCGATGTGCGGATGGTTTAGAAACCGCGCGAAGCGTTTGACTGCGCGCGGTTCACCCCAGATTCTTTCGCACCGTCTCCGCGATCTGGATGAAGGCCTTGCCGGCCGCATGATTCGGCGTAGAGACCACGATGGGCATTCCCCGGTCGCCGCCTTCGCGGATTTCGGTGAAGAGGGGGATTTCGCCGAGGAACGGGACGTTCTGCCGCGCGGCTTCTTCCTTGCCGCCGCCGTGGCCGAAGATTTCCACGCGCTCGCCGTTGGGCGTCGTGAAATAGCTCATGTTCTCGATGATGCCCAGGATCGGCACATTCACCTTGGTGAACATGTTGATGCCTTTGCGCACGACGCCGAGCGAAGCCTCCTGCGGTGTTGTCACGATCACGCCGCCATCCAGCGGCACGGTCTGGCAGAGGGAAAGCTGTGCGTCGCCGGTGCCGGGCGGCAGGTCCACTAGGAGAAAATCCAAATCACCCCATTCGACCGCGAGCAGAAATTGCTGGATGGTCTTGGTGATCATCGGCCCGCGCCAGATCACCGGCTGATCATCGGTCACCAGCAGCCCGATGCTCATCACTTTCACGCCGTGACTGGAGGGCGGCACCAGCCGCTCGGCTTCGTTCACGGTCGGCTTTTCATAAACGCCCATCATCAACGGAATGCTCGGCCCGTAGATGTCGCAATCCAGCAGGCCCACCTTCGCGCCCAGATGCGCCAGCGCGCAGGCGAGGTTCACCGAGCAGGTGGATTTGCCCACGCCGCCCTTGCCGCTGGCCACGGCGATGATCCGCTTCACGCCCTTGACGCGGTTTTGATTGGCAAACGGACTTTGCGGCGACTGTCCCGCCGCCGGCTGGCGCACCTCGACGAGGGCCTGCTTCACGCCGGGCAGCGCTTGCAACACCCGCTCGCTCTCTGTTTTGATCTGTAGCGCCGCCTCGACGTTCGGCGAGGTCAACTGCATGGTCACGCTCACCGCGCCGTTGGCCTTGGAAACTTCCTTCACCAGTCCGAACGAGATGATGTCGCGCGAGTAACCGGGGTATTTCACCGATTTAAGGGCTGCTAAAATTGTGTCTTGTGAAAGCATGGTTGTACAGGTTGCCACCGGCGCGGGCGAAGGCAAGTTGCTTCCGCGACAGTTGCTTCCGAGGGGGGCGATGCTTATTCAACGGACGGCGGCTGTGTCGGAGACCAGCCGCAGCGCTCCGCTTTGCCGTCAGCGTTGGAATATTCCAACGCGCCCCGAGTTATGAATGTGCTGCGGCTGGTCTGCGACACAGCCGCCGTCCATTAGCCTCGGCCCTACTCAAACACCGTCAGCTCCCGGTTGGCTTTGCGCAGCTTTCCGGTGAGGTCCAGGCAGAGTTGCTCGAGCAGTTTTATCTTCAGCGCCGGGTGCGTCTTCCCGAATTTTTGAAAATCCTCCAGCGTCAGCAGATGGCACTCCACTTCCGTGTCCGCCACAATGTCCGCCGAACGCCGCGCGCCGTCGATGAAGGCCATTTCGCCGAAGGACATCCCCGGCGAAAACGTCGCCAGCCGCCGCCCACCTTCGCCCGGCAGGAACACGCTGACGCTTCCGCGCGCGAGGAAAAACACCTCCTGCGCATCCGTCCCGGCGCTGATGATGTTCTGCCCGCGTTTGAACGACCGCGGTTGCAACAGCGGCTGGATCAGCTCCAGTTCTCCCCGCGAAAAATTGTTAAAGAGGAGATAATCCGCCGGCTTCGCCCGGAAATTTGCGGCGCGGGCGTACCGGGTGTTTTCCAGCAGCCGCTCCTCGCACCATTCCAGCGCCAGGTCGTTGTCCGGAAAGGTCGTGAACAGTTCGGCGTATTTGCCCGCGAGCTTTTTCTTCATCATCCGCCGCAGCAACGGCAGATGATCGCTGTGCGTGAACAACACCGTTTTTTCCAGCCCGTGCAGCTTGCCCACGAGCGAATGCAACAGGTGCCCGGCGCTCTCGTTCAGGCTCAAAACCCGCTTCAGATCGAGGATGAGATAAGTCGTCGCCTCCGCCTGCTCCAAAATATCGCGCACCACCGGCTCCATGGTGGCGAAGGCCAGATGCCCCTGCAATTGATACACATTGATGGCCTTCGCCAGCTCCCGCAACGTCCGGCTTTCCTCCGGCGTGCGCACGTGGCTGGAATTGAAATCCGCCCCGGTGAACCGCAGCCGGATCGTCGACTTCCCCGCGACCGGCCGGTTGAACAGGTGCAGGTCCAGGTGACGCGAGAGTTCCTGGCAGACGCGGATGCCGCGCACGCTGTTGCCGTGGGCATCCAGCCGCGGCGAAAACACGCCGATGCCCAGTTGCCCCGGCAACACCGCCAGCACGCCGCCCGACACCCCGCTCTTGGCCGGGATGCCCACGTGGTACAGCCATTCACCCGCGTAATCATACATGCCGCAGGTGCCCATCACGCTGAGGACACTCTCCACGTATTCGCCTCGCAGGGCCTGTTTCCCGGTGAGCGGATTCACGCCGTGGTTGGCGAGGGTTGCGGCCATGATGCCGAGGTCGCGGCAGTTAACGGAAATGGAGCACTGCTGAAAATAAATCTCCGTGGTCGGAGCGGGGTCGCCGGTGAGCTTGTCAAAATTTCGCAGCATGTGCCCGATGGCGCGGTTGCGATGGCCCGTCTCGCTCTCGGAAAGATAAACCGTGTGATCCACCTTCAACGGCCGGCCCGCATAGAGCGAAAACGTTTCCAGGATGCGCTTGAACCGCGAAGCCGGGGTCTTGCCGGCGATCAACCCGGCGGTTGCAATCGCCCCGGCATTGATCATGGGATTGCGCGGCCGGCCCGTGCCGGGGTCGAGGCTGATGGAATTGAACGCATCACCCGTCGGCTCCACGCCCACGCGTTCCAGCGTGGCGGCCCGACCGTTATCTTCCAGCGCGAGGCCGTACACGAACGGCTTGGAGATGGATTGGATGGTGAAATCCTGTCGCGTATCGCCCACCTCATACACCGCGCCGTTCGCCGTGACGATGCAGATGCCGAACCAGCTCGGATCGGCCTTCGCCAGTTCGGGAATATAAGTGGCCACGTCGCCGTCATCGTTGGCGGCGCATTGTTGGTGGAGGTGTTCGAGAAAATCCTGGATGGGAGAAATCAGTTTGGGTTCGTTTTCAATTTTCATGGTTCTGAGATAGCCACACCGTTACACGCCTCCGACCGGGCGAAAGAGTGAACGGACTTAAAACCCAGGTCAAGACGGGCGGTGGATTTTTGAAAATAGCGCATCAAACTCTTTTTGCGAATTTGTGCACCTGGGTTGGACACAAGAATTTTAACCACGGATGGGCACGAACTGAAGCATCAAATCAGATGCCTTGGGAACAACAGAAAACATTGAGGAACCAGGCAAATATTCGGTTCAACTCGTCACTATTTTTCACAACTTCTGCGTCCTTTCACTGGAAGCATAATTTTTAAATGCGTCCAGGTTTCAAAACCATTTCCGCCTTGGCGGGCGAGACCGGGGGATTCAATGCGAACGCATGAACCTTGACAGGCGAGTTAAAAAATGTTCGCTGGTGGATTTCGCCGCCGCAAGGGCAACGCACAGAATGGCCGCAGTTATCACACCATACAAATTATGAAATCAATCAGTGCATCCATTGTCATATTGGCTGGTGTCTTGCTCCTGCCTGCGGCGGCGACGGATCAGCGGTTGGAGCGACATAGTGCCAGCCGATGCTGCGCCGCCGGCGCTATTTCAGGATTTTCATGGTGCTATTTTTTTATTTGCCGCCAGATTTTCCACCCACAATTTTGGCAGTCATGTTCAACCCCATGTTTTGCATCGCAAGCCGGTTGGAAAGATATTTTTGAAAAACGGTTTGCTGATCCGGCGTCAAAATGGTTTGCGCACGTGCCAGATACAGTTGATGGAGCTGTTCCAATTCCTTTTGATACTGGCTGATGTTCTCGTCGGAATATAAGGTCGCCATGTCGCCCGAATACTTGCCGGGATCGGAAAAATCCACTGTGAATTTGTATTGCTGACGCTCGTCGGACATCGCCTGCACCAACTGCTCGGCCTGGTCGGAAGTCAATTCCATGCTGCCGGTCAACTGGTCGGAAAATCCCATCGGCCCCACAACCTGTGAACGTTCGTTGTAAGTCTTCTCGTAAGCCTGAAACGCCGCGAATCCATCCGCGCCGAGCGTCTGCTTGATCCGCTCGTCCACGCCGGCCTTCTCGGTGTTGATCTGGTCGTTCAACTGCTGGATCTGTTCCGGCGACATTTTGCGCATCATCATCGTGCCCTTTTCG
Organism: Verrucomicrobiia bacterium; assembly: GCA_031290985.1. Lineage (GTDB taxonomy): Bacteria > Verrucomicrobiota > Verrucomicrobiia > Limisphaerales > UBA11358 > UBA11358. The sequence continues at coordinate 4,440 of JARLJW010000013.1, forward strand.
GCCAGGCCGGCGGTCAGCTTGTCGGACAATAATTGCTTCAGACTGGAAACTTGGTCGGGCGACAGCTTCAAATCGGTAAAAAATTTGGCATAAACTTTATCATATGAAGCCGCAACGGAAGACTTCAACATTTCCTGCATTTGTCGGGAACTCTTGGCAAAGTCAGCGATGGATGGCTCTCGTTCGAGTTTTGCCTGCTGACTGGCTTGCGCCTGCAACAGGCCGACTTGACCTCGCAATTTCAACAACTCGTTTTGGTTTGAACTTGATTTCAGATGCGAATTTTCCGCGAGCAAATCGGCCAGCTGGTTTGTCGCGCCGGCAAATTGCTTTTGCAATTTGTTCATTTGCCCGACCACCGGCGCTTGCAGTTGCTGGAGCGTTTGCACTTCGGCGCGGGCGGCGTGCGCTTGGATTGCTTGGTAAAGACCCGCGCCCACGGCGGCGGTCAGCGCGGCGGTCACGGCAATTTTTTGGAATGTGGTCATGGCAATGGTTTTCGTTGCGGCAATCACAGCCGCAGTGGTGATGGTTGTTCCTGATAGTGCGCCGGCGGCAACAGTTTCCGCCAGCGCCACGGGCGCGGCAGTCACGGCGTTGGCGGAGACCGCGCCGGCAATGGCCGTGGCGGACAGCGCCACGCCACGCTTGGTGAATATTTTCCGCAATTTTTCCAGCGCACGGCTTACCCGTTTTTGGGCGGTTCGTTCTTCGATGCCCAAAGCCACGCCGACCTCCGCGAGATTCCGGTTTTGAAAATATCTTAACACCAGCGCGTCACGGTCAGTTTTACCGAGACGTCCCATTGCCTCGTCAAGCATTGGGGACAGTTCGCGCCAGAGCGCGTTGTCGGGCGCAGATTCATTGAATGTGGATTGCATGAAGGCCTCCTGTTCACGACGGATGCGGCGGGTTTCAGATCGTTGCCAGTTTGCCGCTGTCAGACGTGCGGTGTGGTAAAGCCAGCCGGCCAGCACGGTCTTGCGCCCCAGCCCAGCCGCTTTGCGGGCCAGGATGATGAAGACGGCCTGCGTGATGTCTTGTGCCTGTGCTGGGTTGCTGGTGTGGCGCAGCGCCACTGAATGCACAAGGGCGATGTGCCGATTTGCAATCTCGGCAAACGCCGCCTCGGATTCGTGGCGGACAAATTGTTCAAGTAAGGCGGCGTCAGACGTTTCGCTCATTCACCAGTTATATGTGCGCCGCTTAAGAAATGAGACAAAATTTTAAGCGCCGCCGTCTGGCAGTCTGCCAAGACCGCGCCCCCACCTGGCGCACGGTTGGGCAGGGTCGAAGGGCAGGCACGCCCCTCGCGTGATGGGGTGTCGGGGGCGATGCCCCTGACGTTGGTTCGGACTTGGCGCAGCGTCAGTGATTAATGTGTACGTCAGCGGGGGCCATGCCTCAAGGTGCCTGCGGCGCAGGCAGACATGGTCGCAGCGCGACCATTGCCACCAGCAACGAGTCAAACCCAATCAAACCTGGTCAAACCGCTTTTTTGGGCGGGCTGCAGGATTGCGGGGTACTTGGGGCGAGGATGGAGAATTGAGGATCGAAGATGGCCAGTTCCAGAGGCAATACAGCATCCGAAAACAGGCGTTTTCCGAATTTTGAAATCTCATGTAGCGGCGACATGGCGCGGTTTTGGAATTTGGTTATCATCAGGGCAGTTTGGGAGGTAATGCGTGAGTGAATTTGTGAGTTTTGGCGCAAAGTCTTCGAGGACGAGGTGGGTTCGGGCGGGACGGAATGAAGTCGCAATGAATCGCAATCTATTCGCAATGAAGGATGTTCGGGTTGGGGGTAGAGTCAGGACAAATGCAAAATTAAAAATGCAAATTGAGGAAAAGCCCAATGAATCAGGCGGGGGGTTGGACAGCCTTTGTCCAACCGGGTGGGGTAGAGTTATGCCATGATGAATGACGAAGCACGAATGAAGAAAAGCTCCAAGGACCAACCTCCAAGCTCCAGAGAAGCTCCAAGCGTCCAAGTTCCAAAGGTGTACGCGGACGATTGGGTACCGTGCCAGACTGGCAGATGCTATGGAGGCAGTGGGTACTTGCGTACGGGTGCGAGCCGCACTGGGTACTGGCGTACGGCGACCATGCAAGGCCTTGGATATCAAGGGTCGTCAGGCTTTGTCAGGCTTTGTCAGACCCTAGAATTTTTAAAAAATTATGAAATTTAACCACGGGTCGATGATCGACATCGGTGAACACAGATTAACACAGATAAAAAGGCCGAAAACATTGGGAATCCAAGTAAATCCAACCAAATCCAACCAAAAAATCGCCACAGGTCGATGATCGACAACAGTCGATGATCGACAGCGATGGGCAGAGATGAAACACCGATAAAAACCAAAAAAACGGAATCTGGAATTTGAGAAAAGGCCAATGAAAACGCAAAAATTAAACCAAATTAAAGCAAATAAAACCATGAAGGTGACGCGGGACGGGTGGCGGGTGACGAGGGGAAACGGCGCGGCGGTGCGGCCGATGGCTGCGGGTTCTGCGAATGGTTTCGGGTGGACGATGTTCCTGCGGGGTACTTGCGTACGGCCAACAGACCCGCGCTCCGGAAGCTGGCGGTCCGATGCCGGACTGGCCATCATGGCGGGCGGGGCATCATGGCTGCAGCGCGGTTTTGTCCATGTGCCGGGTTGGTCGCTCAAACTGAGGCTGAGATGGAATTTATCCGGCTGAATCCGAGTGAATCCGACTGTTAAATTTTTCAAACCCAATAAATAACCATCAATACCCGACGTCAGGGAAGCGCCAAACGTCCAATTGCCTGCCAAAAAAGCGCGGGCGAGGAGGCGGCGCTCTCTTTATGGGCTGCGAATTTCCATTGCACATCGCCCCTCAAAATGGGAGATTGTGCGCCTGATTTATAATTAGAATGATTCTAAACATGACGCAGAAAGCAAATAACGGCACCGAATCGCTCGTGGAAAAGTTCCCCCAATTCACCTCCGGCGCCAATCAGCCCCAATGGCTGCTGCCCGTCCGCAAGGCCGGCCTCGCCAGCTTTGCCGCCGACGGCTTCCCCACCCTGCAGGACGAGGACTGGCGCTTCACCAATGTCGCGCCCATCGCCAAGCTTAATTTCCAGTTCGCCGCCCCCGTCGCCGTCAATGGGGCCGAAAGCAAGGCGCTCGACGCCTCTGTCTTCACCCAGTTGCCTGGACATCGGCTCGTGTTCGTGAACGGATTTTATTCCGCCAAACTCTCCAGCCTCAAGCCCGTCACCGGCGGGGTGCGCATTGAAAGCCTGGCCGCCGCGCTCGCCAAGGATGCCGCGCTCATCGAGAAGCACCTTGGCCAGTATGCCCATACCGCCAACAACGCTTTTGCCGCGCTCAACCAGGCTTATTTCTCGGATGGCGCATTTGTTCATGTGCCTGAAGGCGTCACCGTGGCCGAGCCCGTCCAGTTGATCTATCTCTCGTCCGCCAAGCACAGCGGCGAAACCATCCTGCCGCGCAACCTCGTCATCGCCGGAGCCAACAGCAAATTGACCGTGGTGGAAAGCTATCTCAGCACCGCCAACGTGGCCTATTTCACCAACGCGGTGACGGAGATCCTCGCGGGCGAAAACGCCGCCGTGGAGCACATCAAGTTGCAGGACGAAGCCCCCGGCGCCTACCACATCGCCACCATTGCCGGTGAATTTGGCCGGGCGAGCAATGTGAGCGTCCATTCGTTTGCGCTCGGCGCCAAGCTCTCGCGCAACAACATCCGCACCAAACTCGCCGGTGAAGGCCTCGAATGCATCCTGAACGGCCTGTACCTCACCCGCGATGAACAACTCGCCGACCATCATATGATCGTGGAGCACGCGCAGCCGCATTGCGCCAGCCACGAATATTTCAACGGCATCCTGGATGACAAATCCCGGGGCGTATTCCACGGCCGCATCCTCGTCCGCCAGATCGCGCAGAAGACCGACGCCAAGCAGACCAACAAAAACCTGCTGCTGTCCGACGACGCCACCGCCGACACGAAGCCGCAGCTTGAGATCTACGCCGATGACGTGAAATGCACGCACGGTGCGACCATCGGCCAGTTGAACGACGAGAGCATTTTTTATCTGCGCTCACGCGGACTGGACACGGAGACGGCCAAGCGTATGTTGATCCACGCCTTCGCCGGCGAAATTATCGAGCGCATCCAGTGCGCCCCGGCCCGCGAAGTGATTGACAAGCTGGTGTGGGACCGGTTGGAAGCGAATCCGCACCTGTTAGGAAAGTGAAATGAAAATTTTAAACCGGTGAAAGCACCAAGCACCAACATCCAAGCTCCAGAGAAGCTCCAAGCGCCGAGCCTAAATGCGTACAGCCTGCGACTTGGATTGGAGGTTGGAATTTGGAGCTTCTCCGGATGTTGGAGCTTGGAATTTGGAGCTTTAGAAAATGTTTGACGACATTAACGATCTCTATCAGCAGGTCATCCTGGACCACTGCAAGAAGCCGCGCAATTTCCATGAGATGCCCGCGGCCTCCTGCTCGGCGCAGGGTTACAACCCGTTGTGCGGCGACAACCTCAAGTTGTTCCTCACGCTTGACGGCGATGTCATCAAGGATGCCAGTTTCGTCGGTTCGGGCTGCTGCATCTCCAAGGCCTCCGCGTCGCTCTTGACCGATAACATCAAGGGCAAGACCAAGGCCGAGGCGGAAAAGACTTTTGAACAGGTGCGCGACATGATCACGACGGGCCAGGTGAACGGTGATGTGGGCAAGCTGGCGGTGTTCGCCGGCGTCCACAAATATCCGGCGCGGGTGAAGTGCGCGATCCTGTCGTGGCACGCACTCATCGGGGCGCTGAAAGGCCAGGCGGAGCCGGTCAGCACGGAAAACGAGCAGACCTGAGCGATTTAACGGACGTTTGCAGTGGTGCGGTTTGGCGATATACTAATTGAACAATAATTTATGAGCTCCGAACAAAAGATTTTGACTCGCGACGTCGAGGCGTCCGTGGTCCCCATCGGCACCAAGGTGACCTTGCAAAAGGGCGAGACGGCGCACATCACCCAGTCGCTTGGCGGCACCTACACCGTGATCGTAAACGGCAACATGTTCCGCATCGAGTCCAAGGACGCCGATGCGCTGGGCATTGAAGCGCAGGCCGCGCCCGCCGCCGCCGTTGCCGCCCCGACCGGTCCCATGACGCAGGAGCAGTTGGAAAAGAAAGTCTGGGAATCGCTCAAGACCTGTTACGACCCCGAAATCCCCGTCAACATCGTTGACCTTGGCCTGATTTACGACTGTCACCTGACCTCCATCGGCCCGGACAATTATAAGGCTGACGTGAAGATGACCTTGACCGCCCCCGGCTGCGGCATGGGGCCCGTGCTCGCCCAAGACGTCCAGAACAAGCTCATCTCGCTCGAACCCATTGACGAGGCCAATGTCGAACTCGTTTGGGATCCGCCCTGGAACCAGGGCATGATGACCGAAGCCGCCAAACTGCAATTGGGGCTGCTCTGATTTTAAACCACGGATGGACACGGATTAACACAGATGGGAAAACCGGTCATGTCAGCCGCTGTTGATTTGTTATCCGTGTTTACCTGTGTCCATCCGTGGTTAAATAATCCCGATGAATAAAACCGTTGATTGGTCTGCGCTGCGCAACGACTTCCCGATCTTGGATCAGCAAGTCCACGGCAAGCCGTTGGTTTATTTCGACAACGCCGCCACCTCGCAAAAACCGCGCTCCGTCATCAGCGCCCTCGTCCATTACTACGAGCACGACAACGCCAATGTCCATCGCGGCATCCATGAGTTGAGCAACCGCGCCACCACCGCCTTTGAAGCCGCCCGCACCCGCTCGGCCAAGTTCATCAACGCGAAGAGCGCGGACGAAATCATCTTCACCCGCGGCACCACGGAAGGCATCAATCTTGTCGCCGCCACCTGGGGCGCGAAAAACCTGAAGGCTGGCGATGTCATCCTGCTCACCGAAGTCGAGCATCACAGCAACATCGTCCCGTGGCAGTTGCTCGCCCAACGCACCGGTGCGAAGATCGCGTACATTCCCGTCACCGGCGATGAAGGCACGCTTGACCTGTCCAAACTCGATTCCCTGCTCACCTCGCAGGTGAAGTTGCTTTCGATGGTTCACATCTCGAACTCCATGGGCACCGTGAATCCCGTGGCCGAACTCTGCGCCCGCGCGCGCAAACTCGGCATCGTCACGCTCGTGGACGGCGCGCAGAGCGCCGGGCATCTGCCTGTGGACGTGCAGGCCATTGGCTGCGATTTCTTCGCCTTCTCCGGCCACAAGATTTGCGGCCCAACCGGCATCGGTGTGTTGTGGGGCCGTCAGGAATTGCTCGACACCATGCCGCCCTATCAAGGCGGCGGCGAAATGATTTTATCCGTTGGCTACCAGAAGACCGAATTCAAAACTGCACCGCACCGTTTCGAGGCCGGCACGCCGGACATCTCCGGCCCCATCGGGCTGCACGCCGCGATGGATTATCTCGACGCCATCGGCCGTGAAAACATCTGGCGGCATGACCAGGAACTGGCGAACTACGCTTACGAAAAGCTGGCCGCGCTAAAAAACATCCGGCTCTTCGGCCCGAAACAAAACCGCGCCGGTCTTGTAAGCTTCCTGCTCAAAGACGTTCACGCCCACGACGTCGTCACGCTCGCCGACCAGGCCGGCGTCGCCCTGCGCGGCGGCCATCATTGCACGCAACCGCTCATGCACAAGCTCGGCGTGGAATCCACGGCGCGCGCCAGCTTTTATTTCTACAACACCAAGGCGGAGGTGGACCGGTTTGCGGAGGTCATCGCTGAGATTCAGAAGTTCTTTGGAAGCTAGCCCGCTTTCCCCGCTTGTTCCCCCGCGATTCTCTGCTATGCTCCGCCGCTCGACTGTGAGCATCGCAACTGAAATTTCCCGGCGACGTACGTTCGCCATCATCTCGCATCCGGACGCGGGTAAAACCACGCTGACGGAGAAACTCCTGCTTTACGGCGGCGCCGTGCAGCTCGCCGGCTCCGTCACCGCCCGCAAAAACCAGCGCGCCACGACCTCCGACTGGATGGAGTTGGAAAAGAAGCGCGGCATCTCCATCAGCTCCACCGTCCTTCAGTTCGATTACGACGGCTACCGCATCAATCTCCTCGACACCCCCGGCCACAAGGATTTCTCCGAGGACACCTACCGAGTGCTCACCGCCGTGGATTCTGTCGTCATGGTCATCGACTCCGCCAAAGGCATCGAGCCGCAGACGCGCAAGCTGTTCGAGGTCTGCCGCCAGCGTGGCGTCCCCATCTTCACCTTCATGAACAAGTGCGATCGCCCCATGAAGAATCCCCTGGAGCTGATCGATGAACTGGAACGCGTGCTGGGCATCGGCGCGTTCCCGGTCAACTGGCCCATCGGCAACGGCCCGGAATTCCAGGGCATATACGACCGCCAGACGAAGATCATGCACACCTTCGAGCGCGTGGTGGGCGGCAAATACCGCGCCCCTGTGGTCGTCGGCGGCCTGCATGACCCGGCGGTCCGCGGCAATCTGAGCGATGCCGAGTTCAGCCGAACGGTCGAGGAACTGGAGATGCTCGAGCTGGCCGGCGAAACCTTTGACGAAGCCTCCGTGCTCGCCGGCAAGACCACGCCCGTGTTCTTCGGCAGCGGCGTCAACAATTTCGGAGTGCAGTTGTTGCTCGACGGCTTTTTGAAGCATTCGCCCGCACCCAAATCCCGCGTGATGGCCGGCATCGAGATCGCGCCCGAAAATCCCGCCTTCTCCGGCTTCATCTTCAAGATCCAGGCCAACATGGACCCGCGCCATCGCGACCGCATCGCCTTCATCCGCGTCTGCTCCGGCAAGTTCGAGCGCGACATGACCGTGCACCATTCCCGCTCGGAGAAAAAGCTCCGCCTCTCCAGCTCCCACAAGCTCTTCGGCAACGAGCGTGAAACCGTGGATGAAGCCTACCCCGGCGACGTCATCGGCCTTGTCGGCCACGACGGCTTCGGCATCGGCGACACCCTCACCACCGACCCGAAGATCGCCTACAAGGAAATTCCACGTTTCACGCCGGAGGCCTTCAGCTATCTGCATAATCCGAATACCGGCAAGTACAAGCAATTCCGCCAGGGCCTCGACCAACTGTTGCAAGAGGGTGTCATTCAGGCGCTTTACCTGCGTAATTCCTCCATCAAAACCCCCTTGCTGGCCGCCGTCGGCCCCTTGCAGTTTGAAGTCGTCCAGTTCCGCCTCGAAAGCGAATATGGCGCAGAATCCCGTCTGGAAGCCGCACCTTGGAGCGTCGTCCGCTGGCTCCCGACCGACATCACGGAAGAAGCGCTCGACGCGCTCTCCCTGCCCACCGGCGCAAAGATGGCCTACGACATTGGCAAGAATCCCGTCATCTTGTTCCAGAACGAATGGTCGGCCAACTATTTTGGGGAAACCAACAAAAATTGCCCCCTGTCCGCCGTGCCCGTGCAGACGGCCAGAGAATGATTATTTCCCGTTGCGTGGCTGGCAGTTAGAGAGCGTGTAGCCATTTCATGCCACAGCCGCGGACAAGATTTCCATTGCCAGAAATGTCACTTGGAATTAACTTAACAGACATAATAAATTTACCTATGTCGACCGCTGGAAAAGATTCATCGCCTGCGCACGATTTGCTGAAAAACTCCTCCCTTTACCGCGAGTTTCAAGCTGAGCGCGAGGAGATTTTGCGGCATAAGTGGATTGAGTCGGAAAAAGCCGGTCACGATATCGGTTTCGAGCAGGCGCTGACCGATTGGATCATCCGCCACCGCTCCAGCTGGCGCAAAAACCGGCAGTCTCAGTCGAACTGACCAGAACCCAAAACCGTTCCTTTAACGCGGCCCTGCGAGGCGGCTAAGGAAAATGAACACGAAACGCATCACGCGAATCGCCCCCGCGCTCCGGCGGGGTTGGTTCGTGATTTTTTATGCCTGACTCCATTGTCATCCTCGATGCCGTCGCCATCCAGCGCGCGCTCACCCGCGTCGCGCATGAGATCACCGAGCGCAATGAAAACAGCGCCGAGGTCGTGCTTGTCGGCATCCCGGCCCTGGGCGACCACCTCGCATTCCGCCTCGGAAAAATCCTTGCCAGCATCTGGAACCATCCCGTGCCGGTCGGCGTCCTCGACACCACCATGCACCGCGACGACCTGGACCAGCGCACTGCGCCCACCATTCATCCCACGGACATCCCGTTCGATGTGACCGGCAAGACCGTCGTGTTCGTGGATGACGTCCTCTTTACCGGCCGCACCACCCGCGCCGCCATGGACGCGCTGAACGACTTTGGCCGGCCGAAAAAAATCCAGCTTGCGGTGCTGATTGATCGTGGCCACCGCGAACTCCCCATCAAGGCGGACTTCGTCGGCAAGAATGTGCCGACCGCGCTGGACGAAAAAATTTCCCTGCTGCTCACCGAATCCGGCGCGGTGCAGGACGAAGTGCTTTTGAAAAAGAAATGAGCTGGACCAAAAAACATCTGCTGGATATCGAATCGCTCACCGCGGACGAGATCATCACCGTGCTCGACACCGCCCGCGGCTTCAAGGCCGTCGGCGAACGCGCCATCAAAAAGGTCCCCGCCCTGCGCGGCAAGACCGTCGTCAACCTCTTCGTCGAGCCATCCACCCGCACCCGCATCAGCTTTGAACTCGCCGCGCAACGGCTTTCCGCCGACATCGTGAATTTTTCCGCCGAGGCTTCCTCCTTTAAAAAAGGCGAAACCCTCAAGGACACCGCGCTGAATCTCGAAGCCCTCAACGCCGACTTCATCATCATCCGCCACAGCGCCAGCGGTGCGCCGCATTTCCTGACCCGCGTGGTAGACGCCCATGTCATCAACGCCGGTGACGGCGCGCACGAGCATCCCACCCAGGCGTTGCTCGACGTGTTCACGATCCGCGAGAAAAAAGGCCGCATCGCCGGCCTGAACGTCACCATCCTTGGCGACATCCTTTACAGCCGGGTCGCCCGCTCGGACATCTGGGCGCTCACCAAACTCGGTGCCCATGTCACGCTCTGCGGCCCCTCCACGCTCGTGCCGAAGACCTTTGAAAAGATGGGCTGCCGCGTCACCCACGACGTGGATGAGGCCATCCGGGATGCCGACATCATCAACCTCCTCCGCATCCAGCACGAACGCCAGCGCAAGACCATGTTCCCCAGCATCGGTGAATACACGCAGCTTTTCGGCCTCAACAAGGTCCGCCTGGCCAAGACCCGGCCCGACGCGCTCATCATGCACCCCGGCCCCATCAACCGCGGCGTGGAGATCGATAGCGAGATCGCTGATTGCGGTCGTTCGGTGATTTTGGAACAGGTCACCAACGGCCTGGCCGTCCGCATGGCCGTCCTGTTCCTTGTGAACGGCGGCAAAGTCCCTCCGGATGCGGCTTGAGCGGTTTACCGTCCTATTTTTTCTTATTAAATTCAGGGGGAAGTTCAAATCCTTCCCGCTCCGCCAGTTCCTGCCAGCCACCCGGAAACAGGGTGCGAAACGCCTCCGGGAACGGCTGCCACGGATTCACCGAGGTCGTCATGGTGCCGCCGCCTTGTTGCAAAGTGAGGTTCAGGTGCCACTGGTCCCCGGACTGGTACCGCTCGACCTTCATCGTGGTCGGTTTAGGCCCGTAAGCGTCTGCCGGTAGTGTGTCGAGCAGTGCTTTCGGAACCTTGGACATGTTCTCGCCAGCCAGCAGTCCGACCGCCTGCATCCATTCCTGCGAATGGTCTTCCAGCCATTGCGCCCGCTCCTGCCCCAAGGCGTTGAAGATTCCATTCGTATAGATGTCCATCTGGCTTTGGGAAAATGCCTCATCCACCGGCAGTGAATATTGCGCCAGCACATTGCCGCTGGGCTCGGTTCGCTGCACGTGTTCCAGGACCCAGGTGCTGCGGGTCTCGTTGAGTTGTTTCGTCATCGCCTCGATCACACCCCGTTCTTCCGGCGTTATCGCCAGGGTTTCCAGCGCGGCCTTGGTCAAATTCACGCCCTTCATACCGTCGTAGTCAATGCCATCCAACGATTTCTTGCTGACGATCAGATAATCGCCCGACGTGTTCCAATTAAACCCCAGTTCGGCCAGCAACTGTTCGCTTTCAGCGGCTGAAAGATTTCTCAAGCTGTCGCCTGCCAGTATTTTCTGTTCGAGTTGCTGGAGCGCGGGCAGCGGCGGCAGCGCAGCGAACAGCCGCTTGTTTTCGCTGGTGCGTTCGATGACCTGTTGTTTCACCAGATAAAGTTGGGCCAGCTGTTGGGTCTGGGTCTGCCACGCCGCCTGTTGCATGACCAGTTCCCGCCGGAGGCCCGTGCTGGTGCTGCGGAGGGCGCAAAAGGCGGCCGCTCCGATGGCCAATATGATGATTGCCAGTAATGCCTGTTTCATGGGTTGCCTTTCGCTTGCAGCCGGTCTACGGCCTGTTGCCGGATCCACGCCAGCGCCGGTTGCGTCAGTGCGGGCGACAGATGGGTGATGCCCATTTGTTCCTCCACACCGTTGCCCTCCGGAATTTCCGTCCCCGGCAAAAATAACTTCAGCGCGATTCCGCTGGAACTCGTCATCGAACTCCGATCCTCCCAGCCATAAGCCACTGCGGGCATGCCAAACTTGTCCTCGATCCAGACCGATAGTTGCTGCCCGGTTTCCCCGGCGTCCAAATTCAATGTACCCCGCAGAGTGCTCGTGCCCGTACTGGCCAGTTGTCGCTCTACCATCGGCCAGCGTTCGCTGCCCAGCGTTGTTTTCAGAGCCGACTCCAACGCATCCGCGCTTTGCTTCACCGCATCACCGAGTGCTGGCACCGTGAACACCTTGCTTGCCAGCGCGGCGGCGGGGATTTGCGTCAGTCGCGCTCGATTGGTTTCGTACCGGCCCGCATCCATCAAGCTGTCCACCGTCGCCAGGTGTTTTTGCAGCGCGGCTTCCATCTGCTCGCGCTCCGCCGGGCTCAATCCCAGCAACTCGCGCGCTTCCTGCTTGATGATCCCCGGCTGCATCACCGGCTGGCGGACCTGCAATTGGGGCAAAATTGACTTGGGAATCCTCACGAACGGCAGATCGTCCGGCCACTGATAATCCGCCGCTAGCAACCGGCCGCGGACCCGTTGCTTCCAAGCGGCGAACTTTTGATCCATCGCCTCATGATTTTCGACGGCGGCCCGGGCAGTGTTCAAATTGTCCTCCCACCGCGTGGACGATTCATCCAGCCGCTGCTTTTCCGTCTGCAGCGTACTGTATTCGCTCTGCGACGCGGCCAAGGCGGCCTTGGTCTGTGCCAGCGCGGCCTTGGCGTCGCGCTGTTCGCTCCACTGCCACAACACCGGCACCGTGACGACCACTACGCAAACCAGCGCCGTCTGCACCTTTGTCAACGTCGCCAGTCTTGCCAGCACGACGCCGAGTCCCGTCAACACCGGCGGGGCCGAGTGCAATACCACGCTGGCGACCCCGGTGATCGTCGCGGCAGAAACCGAAGTGGCGGTGTGTTGCAACGCGGCTGTCGCCGCCGCCACAGTCGCAGTTTTGTAGCCGCGCCGCTGAAAAAATTCCGAAAGCCTTTCCAGCGCCGTCTGTACACGCTTTTGGGCGGCGTCCTCGCTCACGCCCAGCGTCACCCCGAGTGTGTTCAATGGCTGCTGCTCATAAAACCGCAGCAGCAGGGCCGCACGGTCTTTCTCCCGCAATGACATCAGGGCTTCATCCAGCAACGGCACCAGGGCGTTGATTGCAGGCTGCTCAGCGGAGGTTTTCATGGTGGTGCCCAGTTCGGCGGCGGCTTGTTCGCGGCGACAACGGCGCATTTCGCCCCGCAGCCAGGACTTGGATTCAAGCAGGGTGGTTTTGTGCAGCCAGGCGGGAAGGGAATCATCCGGGGCGAACTGCCACGCCTTGCGCGCCAGGATGCTGAAGACATTTTGGGAGATCTCCTCCGCCCCGCCGGCATCCCCCGTCTTGTGCAGCGCCGTGGCGAAGACCAGGTTGATGTGCCGGCTCACAACATCGCGGAAGGCGGCCTGGTTTCCCGCCCGCGCGAATTGCTGCAACCATTCGAAATCAGTCTGCCGCTCGTTCATGTTCTGACCATAGGCTGCCGCCGTGGGACGAAATCCGAAATAATTCTGAAGAAATTTCCCTTGTCCTGGCAGGGACAGCGCGTTGCCGGGTGACCGACTGCCAAGCCTTTCGATTGTCGCGCGCAGTCTTGCCACTGCGGGACGATGGAAACGAATGGCAAAAGACGCGCACTACCAAACCATCAAATCCCGACCGGATGCCACGCGGTCTTGTACTCTATGGTGTCGAGTATCCGGTACGGATCTTCCGCCTTCACGGAAAACCAATCTGCCGACGAATGATTCGCGTAGCGCTTGAGATTCGTCGCCACCCCGCCTTGAAGCTTCGCTGCCGTCTCCGTGTCCCCTGCTCCATCCACGATGGCGTTGACGTCCATGTGCGTCGCGATGTGCGGCACCAGTTCGGCGCGCCTGCCGGTGAGAATATTGACCACGCCGCCCGGCAAATCGCTCGTCGCCAAAATTTCCGCGAACGTCGCCGCCGGCAGCGGATATTTCTCGGACGCAATCACGATCGCCGCATTGCCGCTCAGGATGACCGGGGCCACCAGTGACACCAACGCCAGCAACGACGGTTCGTCCGGGGCCAGCACCACGACCACGCCCTGCGGCTCCGTCGTGGTGAAATTGAAATGCGATGACGCCACCGGATTCACGCTCCCAAACACCTGTTGATACTTGTCCGTCCAGCCGGCAAAATGCACCAACCGGTCGATCGCCAGCGTCACTTCCCGCTTCGCTTTCGCCGGAGTGATGCCGGTGGAACGCGCGATCTCCGCCACCAGCTCCGCCGCACGACTTTGCAGCATTTCCGCCGCTCGATAAAGAATCTGCCCGCGATTGTAAGCCGTGGCCTTGCTCCAGCCGCCAAACGCCGTCCGCGCAGCAACCACCGAGTCCCGGAAATCCTTGCGCGAAGCATGGGCAAAATTATCAAGGTGCTCGCCCTTCACGGATCTGGCGGGCAAATAACGTCCGCTTTCACTGCGCGGAAATTTCCCGCCGATATGAAGCTTGTAGGTTTTCCTGACGTCGAGGCGTGTGCTCATAATTCCTAGTGAGATGAAGCTAGCAGTCACGGCCGCTCATGGCAACCGCTCCTTGCGGGGTCCCAATCTGACTTCACCTGCATTACGCTCACCGGGCCGCCAAGCCGAACGGCAGCAGCAATATTTTAGGCCGCCGCCGCCGCCGCCGCGTCCGGCGGTTATTTTTTAAACGGCGTGAACAACCCCACCAGGCCGACTCCGCAGCAGATTGCGCCGCCGATATAATAATAAGTCACCTTGTCCGTGGGGGTGCCCGTGAAAAGGTTTTTGACCTGTGAATTGATCGCCTGCGACATGTCGTGTCCCCGGATCAGCAGGAAAACACCGACGACCAGCAGGATGACGCCAACGACTTTAGCCATAAAAATTACAGTTCAAGCTCCCTTGCGTTTGACAAAACCGATGAGCAGCAATAATACCACCGCCCCCACAAAAGCACAGATCAACGCCCCCAGCAGATTATTGGCGCCAATTCCCAGCAGGCCAAAAATGAACCCGCCTAGCACCGAGCCGATGACCCCCACGATGAGGTTTCCCAGCAGGCCGAAGCCGTGTCCCTTGACCACTGCGCCCGCCAGAAATCCGGCGGCGAGTCCGATGATGATAAACCAGAGCCAATTCATATGTTTGTTATTTTGCCGTCAAAGTTAACGGTTTGCCTCTTTCCTGTGCGCCAAAATCCTCCATGAAAACTCCCCAAAAAGCAACAACTCTTGCTGCAAAGAATTTGTAAAACTAATGTGCCGGCAGGCCACCGTGTCAATCCACGGCACGTCCTGCGTGGGCCGACACCTTTGCGTTGCGACATGCACCGCCGACGACGTCATTCCCCCTGCAACCACACCACGGACTTCTCAGCACCGCGGTTTTCCCGCGCGTAATTCGGGATTGCCAGCAGCGGGCTGCCATCGCTCCACCGGCCCTTGATCGTCATTGTGCCGCCCAGCAGGTCCGCGCGCCATTCGGTTTTGAGCGATTTCACATCGGGGGCCAGGTTGATGTCCGGCTGGTCGGCCGTTTCCACATTGTAAAGCAGAGGGCCATAGCGCAGCGCCACGCGGCCATGATCCGCCTTGATCCGCTCATCCGGCCTGATCACCTGAATTTCCATTGGCAACGAAAGTTTGATGGTGTCGCCCGCCTTCCATTCGCGCGTGATAACGGCATAGCCATTTTTAATCGTCGGTGAAATATTCCGGCCGTTCACCGCCAGTGACTTGAGGCCGCTGACCGCCGGCGTCGGCGTATAAAGCTCGCTCGTTGTGCGATCTGGCACCCGGACATATACCGTGAATCTCTTCGTCACCTTTGGATTCACGGTGATGGAAACATCACCGCTCCAGGGATAATCCGTCTGCTGCACCAGTTCCACATCCGTCCCGACAACGCGCTCCACGTTGATGGTGCTGCCGATGAACAGGTTCACATAGATGCCGTCCTCACCCTTGGCATAGGTCCACGTCGGGATCATCAACAGCGTGCGCGGGATGTTGCCCACACAGCACGGACAGACGTGCCAGGGGTAACGCGTCTTGGTTTCGGTCAGAGGATTGTCATAGTAAAAATTCTTGCCATCCAGGTCCGTCGCGCCCAGCAGCGCGTTGAACATCGTTTCCTCGTACAAGTCGGCGTATTTCGCATCGTGATACGCCAGGTTCATCTTGTATTGGAAGAAAATCAGGCCGCAACTCGAGCACGCCTCGCAATACGATTCGTTCCGCAGGGAATAATTGCCGCCGAAACCTTCCGACGTCTCCCCGCTGCCGATGCCGCCGGTCACGTAATATTTCTTGTTGATCAGATTATCCCACAGCGACATCACCGCGCTTTGATAATCCACGTCATGTGTCTCCGTGGCGACATCCGCCATCCCGGAGAAAAGATACGACGCGCGCACCGCGTGGCCCACCGCCTCGTACTGCTGCTGCACGGGCACGTGGCTCTGGTCGTACGCCGAGCCGTTGCGCCGGCAATCCAGCAAAAATTTCGCCAGCGCGATGTAGCTGTCGCCGCGCCCGCCGCCCTCCATGTCGTTCACAAAACGGCCAAACCGCACCAACCCCTGCTCCATCTGCTCGTGACCGTCGAACCATTCCCTTTTCCCGGGCCCGATGTTCGCCACCCAGCAATCGGCCAGCTTCTTGGCGGCGTTATAAAACCGTTTATCCGTCCCACCGGTGAGCGTGTAATGGTTGATGGCTGATTCGATGAAATAACCCGCCACATAGCCCTCGTGATTGCCGCGCTGCGCCGGATTCCAGCGCGTCGGCCATTGCTGGCGGTCCGCCAGCGTGTATGCCGTTTGGAGGTAACCGTCCGGCTCCTGTGCCGCGAGAATTTTCGGGATCCAGTCCTCCAGCGCCGCCTTCATCTTTGCCTGCGCCGCGATGATCTCCTGGTCGCCCTGCGGATCCACCATCAGCGCGATGCACATCGACTCGACCGTCTGGTGCACCCACGCATTCGCAAAAACATAACCCCGTTGCGGCGCGTGCGGCTCTCCGCGCAACGCCTTCGCCGCCTCCACGAAATTATCAATGCCACCGTCACCCTGATTTTTGGCGATGTTCGTGCTGTTGATCTCGTCGATGCAATGCGGGATCCAGTTCACAATCAACGCCTTCGCCCGCGCATTCCACAACGGGTTGTTGATCTTGTAGGGTTTGGTGTAAACGACCTCCAACCGGTTGCTCGGCGGTGGGACGATCACTTTGACTTTCAATGTGGACGCCGCCGCAAGCTTCCCCTCGCCCGCCGTCAGCCGCAATACATAGCCGCCCGGCTTGGTGAACGTCGCCGTCGTAATGTTCGTGTGCGCATCCGCAAACGCCACCCGGCCAGGGCCGGAATCCTTCGTCCACGTCATTTTTACCCCTGCGAGGTCAACCTTGAACGCTTTCACCGAGCCGGACAGATACGTCTTGCCATCCAGCATCACGTCGCGGTCCACGCCCGCGCGCACCTTCGGCGGAAAATCCGGCGACTTGCCTGAATCCAAGACCCGCCATTCCAAAATGCCCGTGGAAAAATTCTCGCTGCCATCCATCTCCAGCCTCAGTTTGGTGGTCGTCACTTCGTCAAACGTCGCCACGTTGAATGTATCCCCGGCCAAACCTGGACCGCTTGCGTTTTTTACCTCCACAAAATCCTTTCCGTCCCAAAACTTCACACGGCTCGCCTTCGGCAGGCGCACTCCTTGGTTGTCATCCCACCAATACACCTCAACCTGCTTGGTGCTGACTGGCTGGCTCCAGTCGTATTCCACCCACTGCGTGCCCGTGCGCGGCCAGTTTCCAAACGAACCGCGCCGGTTGTCACGCGAATTGCGCGGCAAATAGCCGTCATTCAATGCCGCCACCGACGTGTCGTCGGAAACATAAGAACTCGACGCCGTGGCCACCGTCGCCAGGTTCGCCGCCGGGCCGGCTGCCTGCACCAAAACGCGCCCGGAAAAAACCAGCGTGAGCGCCAAAAAGGAGACCAAACTTATATGCCGGCGGACTTGGTTCATGAACGCATGTTGCCGCCGGAACACGGGCATTACAAGACTTAATTAGGATAAGCAATTAATTACCATGCCCACGCAGGACAGGCTTTGCGCCGCCTATTCTCGTTGAAGTTGAAGCCCAATCCCTTTTGCCTGTACCATCTCAATCCCCATTGCACTCCCTGCCCTCCCGGCGTAAGCTGTCTCATCATCGCGATGACCACGTTTCAAATCATCTTCACGCCAACCAGTGCGGCCGAGCTCGGGCGCATGCCCAAGGAATTGCAGCTCCAGATCCTTGGCGATTTCCGCGGCCTGCCCCAGCACGTGCTGGGCACCGACCTCGAAGATTTCGGCAAGCTCGAAAGCGACGGCCAGATCCTCCACCGCTTCCGCATCGGCGATTACCGCGTTTATTTTCAACGCCACCCCCTCGGCGTGCTCGTGCACCGCATCCTGAGCCGAAACACCCTCAAGGACTTCTTCTTCCGCTCAGGCATCAAAACCGGTGAGGACGAGGCCCTCCAGCAAAACCCCAAATTCTGGCAGCTCATCGAAGAAGCCAAAATCTCCGAAACGGAGTAGCTCCGCAGTGAAGTGAAACTCGCAGGGTTGGGTTTCCTCTCCTTGGAGGGAAAAGGTTAGTGCCTTAAATGCTGGCATTTCCTCAAGATGCCTGCTGCTCAGGCAGACAAGGTCACTGCGCTACATCGTCCACTTGGCCTATTGTTCGGCGACGTCGCCGGATTCCATTTTGGGAGCGACGAGGGCGATGATGCCGTTGATCAGCAGCCAGAAGCCATAGCAGCCAACCATGATAGCGATGGCCATGAGCTTGAGCAGGATCACGCCGATGAGGGCAAAAATGATCCAGGCGATAATCGGAACGAACATGAGGCTGGTGCCAATGATGATCTTGCGCACACCGTTGGTGCGGACGGTGACCAGGCGTTCCTTGAATATTTCGCCGACCAGATCCGTGGCTTCCTGCGCAGTGAAGCGCTGGAGCATGAGATACTTGATCACCTCCTCCTGTGAATCGCCCCAGGAAACCTTCGCGCGGGCATCGGTTTCGGCCTGTTCACGGCTGACGATGCCGAGTTCCCGGTCGCTGACAGCAATCTTGCGTGGTTCCGGCACCGGTGCGGTTTCGGTTTTGTTTATCTTCAAGCCCAGGTCTGCCGGCGCAGGTGCGAGCGCGATGGATGCAGGGACGCGGCGGGGTTGTGGCGGCGGGATGAGTATGACGGGGTCGGGGTCGATTGGCGGCGACGGCGGCGGCCCAAGTTTTTGGGCGATGACGTGGTTGGCGGCGCCGGTGCCATCGACACCACATGCGGGGCAAGTGACTTCCGTGCCCATCCGCCCGTTCACCGGCTCAACATCAAACGCGTAATGCTGGCCGCAATCACATTCGATCTTAACAGCAATCATAGTCCTCCTGAGAATTGGGTTTGCCCGGTTTTGCTGCCGACGTGTTCAATACAACTCCGCCGGGGTGGGATTGCAAGTCAAAACGAGAGGCCGCGGTGTGACAAGGCAGTAAACCGCCGGTGCTCCAGACGTTCTGCGCAGGCTGGTGCGAAGAACATGGCAACGACGGGACCATCCCGTAAACGAGGTAATTGCCGCGTTGCTTTGGCGCTGTTAATGTCCGCAGCCATGAAGTTGAAAGCATTTTGCTGTGTGCTCGGGGTCTGTGTGTTTTCCGCGCTGCTGTCCACCGCCGAGGACAAGGACTTCGCGGCTTATGACCAGGCGTTATCATTGCGTCAGCGGATGTCGGATTTGGTTTATCGCGCCGAGGTCAAAACACACTGGCTAGCGGATGACCGATGCTGGTATCGCGTCCAGACAGGCGCGCAAACGCATGAGTTTGTGCTGGTGAACTCTGAAACCGGTGTACGTCAACCGGCGTTTGACCATGAAAAACTGGCGCGGGCGCTGGCGAAAGTGACGGGTCAAAGCCAGCACGGGGATAATTTGCCGCTGTCCAACCTGAATTTTCCGGTGACGAATGCGTTCACTTTCACGGTCGCCGGGAAAAGCTGGTGCTGTAATCTGGGAGATTATTCGTTGTTGGCAGAAAAGAGTACTGATATGGGTGAAGGCCCGGTGCGCCGTCTACCGGGTCCGCGTCCGAGTTTGCGTACGGGCGAGGAAACGAGTCTGCATTTCATCAACCGGACGACGAATGAGGTGAAGCTGTTCTGGATGGACCCGGCGGGTGATCGGCAGTTCTACGCCATGATTCCAGCGGGCGGTGAACGGGAGCAGAACACATACGCGGGCCATGTGTGGCTGCTGACGACGGGCGCGGGCGACCAGGTGGCGGTGTTCGAAGCGCCGGATGGCGGCGGCGATGCGATCATCGGTGGGGACGAGCGGCCGGGGGGTGAAAATCCGCGCCGTAACCGGCGCGGCCGGCAGCATGACGCAGCGGCTTCACCCGATGGAAAATGGATGGCATTTGTCCAAGATAACAATGTTTGTGTCCGCGCGACGGAGGCGGGCGGAAAGGTCTTTGCGTTGAGCACGAACGGGACAGCGGAAGCGTTTTACAGCGGGGAATTTCATTGGTCGCCAGATTCCCAAAAGCTCGTGGCGGTGCAGACGACGAAGGGCGACGGGCGGAAGGTGTACCTGGTGGAGTCATCGCCGAAGGACCAGGAGCAGCCGAAGTTGTTGTCGTATGATTACGACAAGCCGGGCGACAAGATTCCGGTGCCGCGTCCGCAGTTGTTTGATGTGGCGGCACGCAGCCAGATTCCGGTGCCGGACGGATTGTTCACGAATGCGTGGAGCGTGGAGGAGATCCGTTGGTGGCCGGATTCCAGCCGCTTCACGTTTCTCTTCAACCAGCGCGGGCATCAGACGTTGCGCATCGTGGCGGTGGATGCGCACAGCGGCGAGGCGCGGGCAATCGTGGATGAACACAGCGGGACATTCATCGATTACAGCGGCAAGGAATTTTCCCAATACCTGGACGCGACGCACGAGATCATCTGGATGAGCGAGCGCGATGGCTGGAATCATTTGTACCTGTACGACGCGGCGACCGGGGCGGTGAAAAATCAGATCACTAAGGGTGAGTGGGTGGTGCGCGGGGTGGATTTCGTGGATGAGACGAACCGGCAAATCTGGTTCCGGGCGGGCGGGATCGTGCCAGGGCAGGATCCGTATTACATCCATTTTTGCCGGGTGAATTTTGACGGCAGCGGGCTGACGGTTTTGACGGCGGGCGATGGCACGCACCAGGCGGAATTTTCGCCGGACCGGAAATTTTTTGTGGATGCCTGGTCGCGCGTGGATGCGCCACCGGTGACAGAATTGCGCCGCAGCAACGATGGTAAATTGGTCTGCGAACTGGAGCAGGCGGACATCGGGCGGCTGGTCAAGGCCGGCTGGGCACAACCAGAACGCTTTATGGCCAAAGGGCGCGACGGGGTGACGGATATTTATGGCGTGATTTTCCGTCCGACGCATTTTAATCCGAAGCGGAAATATCCGGTGGTGGAAAATATTTATGCGGGGCCGCAGGATTCATTTGCGCCGAAGGCGTTCAAGCCGTTTTACGGACAGCAGGAGGTTGCGGAGCTGGGGTTCATCGTGGTGCAGCTGGACGGTATGGGCACATCCAACCGCTCGAAGAAGTTTCACGATGTCTGCTGGAAAAATCTGGCGGATGCGGGATTCCCCGACCGCATTCTTTGGATCAAGGCGGCGGCGGCGAAACATCCGGAGATGGACTTGGCACGCGTGGGGATTTACGGCGGCTCGGCCGGCGGGCAGGATGCGATGCGGGCGTTGCTGGACCACGGCGATTTTTACAAGGTGAGCGTGGCGGACTGCGGTTGTCATGACAACCGCATGGACAAGATCTGGTGGAACGAGCAATGGATGGGCTGGCCGGTGGATGACAGCTATGCGCGGAGTTCGAACGTGGATGGCGCGTGGAAGCTGAAGGGCAAGCTGCTGCTCATGGTGGGCGAACTGGACCATAACGTGGACCCGGCCTCGACGATGCAGGTGGTCGACGCTCTGGAAAAGGCGGGCAAGGATTTTGAGATGCTGGTGATCACCGGCTCGGATCACGGTTCAGCCGAGACGCCGTATGGCAAGCGCCGGCGGGCGGATTTTCTGGTGCGCAACCTGTTGGGCGGCAAAGAATGAAATTGCTTTCCGCACCAAAACCCCCATGATTTTTACCACAAATGAAAAAGCTTTCTCTCTTCGCAATCCTGCTGGTGACTCTGGTGGCGCCCGGTTGCAGCTGGTTCAAACATAGCCAGACGGTCAAACCGGCGAAGCCAGCCTCAGCGGCGCCCAAGACCATCGTCACACCGGATATGTCGCTGGCGGCGAAGGTGATCTCGGTCAACACGGTGGGGCGTTTTGTGGTTTTGAGTTTCCCGGCGGAGCAGATGCCCAAATTGCAGCAGACCTTGTTTCTTTACCGCATGGGGATGAAGGTGGCGGAAGTGAAAGTCACCGGGCCGCAGCAGGAAAACAACATCGTCGCTGATCTGGTCACCGGTGATCCGAAGGTTGGGGACACGGTTCGCGCTGAGTGACGGCCGCGAGCGTGAGTCATTTCTCCGCGAGCGGCTGCACGGTCTTGGGCAGCGAGTCTTTGCGGTAGGGAGAGTGCAGATTAAAATAGATGCCGCAGAGGGGTGTTTCACCATCGCCCTGGCTTAAAATGATGGTGACCTCCTTGTCCAAGGCGATGCCGTGGCGCATCCCGGCGGCGCGTGTTTCGTAGGCTTTGATGGCTTTCTGGAGCAGCGAAGTCAGCGACGCCTCAAACTCGTCGGGCGTTTTGTGCAGGCAGACGACATAGCGGTCGTAATTCTTGACCGCCGCGCTGATTTCGCTTTTGAAAGTGTCCACCGTCATAGGTTCAACCTAATTCATATCGGCGGAATTGCCATAAAATTAAGCGCTGTTTGTGCCACCCGGCTGGAAAAGAGCTTGGATTCAATCTGCGGCCGGCCGGACAACCTTTTGGCGCTCACCGAATAAGGCGGTTCCCACGCGCACCATGGTGGCACCTTCCTCGATCGCCACCTCAAAATCGCCGCTCATACCAATGCTCAGGTGCGGCAGCGGCGCACCGAGCACGGCCTCGGCGCGGGTTTTCAACTCGCGCAGGCGCTGGAAGTACGGGCGTGATTTCTCCGCCACCGGGCTGAACGGCGGGATGGCCATGACCCCGTGGATTTCAAGGCGCGGGAGGGCGTTCAACTCGCTGAGTTCCGCGAGCAACTGCTCCGGATTGTAACCGAACTTGCTGGCCTCTCCGGCGACGTTCACCTCAAGCAAAATGGGCATCGTTTTGGCTGCCTGCTCGGCGCGTTTGGAAATTTCCCGGGCGATGGCAAGACTGTCCACGCCCTGGATCATTTCGAAGAGTTCGACGGCATCGCGCACCTTGTTGGATTGGAGGTGGCCGATGAATTGCCAGCGGGCCTTGCTCGGGGAGAGCGGGATTTTGGCCTTGGCCTCCTGGATTTTGTTTTCGCCGAAATGAAATTGCCCGGCGTCCACCGCCGCACGGATGGTTTCCGGCGGGTGCGACTTGGAGACGGCCAGCAAGGTGACGGAAGCTTCGGCGCGGCCCGCCCGCTGGCAGGCGGCGGCGATGCGCTGGCGGATGGAAGCAAGATTTTCGGCAAAGGTCACGGAATGATTTTAACCACAGATGGACGCAGATAAACACAGATTTTGTATTTATCCGTGTCCAACCAGCGGTGTGCGCCCGTACCCGGGCGCGCGGCAAGCGTGCAAGTGTTCGTGCCAGCTCCGCACGCACCGCGCCGGGAGCGGCGGATGAGGCTGGCAAATGACAAAACTGTCATGCACTGTTTATTGAATCTTCATCTCGATTTCGTTTAATGTCGGCGCAGTATCCAAACAACATAAACCGAACAAAATCAAATTCATGAACATTAAAATGATCCTCAGCGTCGCGCTCGCCGCCGGGCTGCTCACCGGCTGCGAATGCACCAAATGTGAAAAGTGCGAAAAAGGCGAAGCCAAAGAAGCCTCGCAAGCCGAGCTCCTGAGCCAGGCCAAAATCTCCAAGGAAACCGCCCAGGCTTCCGCGCTCGCCAAGGTCCCCGGCGGAACCGTCAAGGACGCCGAACTCGAAAAGGAAAAAGGCAAGCTCATCTGGTCGTTCGATGTCGCCATTCCTGATTCCAAGGACATCAAGGAAGTCGCCGTGGACGCCACCACGGGCGACGTGATCGCCGTGGACACGGAATCTCCGGAAGACCAGGCCAAAGAAGCCGCCGAAGACGCCGCCAAGGCCAAGAAAAAAGGCGAAAAGGAAGACAAAGACTGAGCCGTTGACTTAAACCAAAGGCCGGGTGGCTGAAACCTCCCGGCCTTTTCCCCGTCTGACCTGATTCCAACCACCGTCCAAATTCATACCATGAAGAGAATCCTAAACCTGAAATGGCTGTTCGCCGCTGTCGGCGCATTGGGGCTGGCAGGATGCGTCAGTGATAGAGTATGCGATCAGCGAGCTTATATGATGCCGGTGGCCAAGTTCTCCCACTCGCGCGAAATCACCAATCCCTATCTGCCTCTCACATCGCTCCAGCAGGACATCCTGGAAAACAAGAGCGAACGCGTGGAGCGCACGGCGAAGCCGGAAATCCACAAGACGTTTGAGATCACTGGCCAGACGGTCGAGGCGCTGACGGTCGAAGATCGCGAATATGATTCGGTCGGAAACCTGACCGAGGCGACCTTGGACTATTTCGCCCAGGACGATGCCGGCAACGTTTATTATCTCGGCGAAGATGTGGACACCTACAAGGATGGAAAAGTTTCCGGCCACAGCGGCGGGTGGTTGCTGGGCAAGGACACAAAAATCCCCGGCGTGCTGCTGCCGGCGCATCCCGGGGTCGGTGACAAGTTTCAATCGGAAAATGTTCCCGGCATCACGGTCGAGGATGACGTGGTGGTTTCCGTTTCGGAAACCATGACGGTTCCCGCGGGAACGTTTCACAACTGCATCAAGACAAAGGAGCACGCGTCCGATGGCGCAACGGAATATAAATATTACGCCCCCGGCGTCGGTGTGATCGCCGAGATGGATTCGGACGCGGGGCTGCTGTTGAAATCACACTCGACTCATTGACCACCGGCGGTTCTAATTTTTCCATGCGCGTGCTCGTTGTCGAAGACGAAAAGAAAACGGCCTCCTTCGTCCGCAAGGCGTTGCAGGCCGAAGGCTTCGCCGTGGACGTCTGCCACGATGGCGAGGCCGCGCTGGCCGCCGCCGCCGCCACGCCGTTCGATGTGCTGGTGCTTGACATCATGCTGCCGGGACGCGACGGCCTGAGCGTGCTGCGCCAGTTGCGCGAGCGCAAGAGCACCACGCCCGTGCTGCTCCTCTCCGCCCGGGGCGAAGTGAATGAACGCGTGGAAGGGCTGAATTCCGGCGCCGATGATTATTTGCCCAAGCCATTTGAACTAGCCGAGCTCGTCGCCCGCGTCCGCGCCCTCACCCGGCGCAGCACGGAAAACAAATTGACGACCCTGCGCGTGGCCGACCTCACGCTCGACACGCTCACGCATAAGGCGCAGCGCGGCGGCGCGACCATCGAGCTGACCGTGCGCGAGTACCGGCTCCTGGAATTTCTCATGCGCTCCGCCGGCCGGCCGTGCGGCCGCATGATGATCCTGGAAAAGGTCTGGGACTATGATTTCGATCCCGGCACCAACCTGGTGGACGTTTACATCCGCCGGGTGCGCGAGAAGATCGATGCGGGCTTTGAACCCAAGCTGCTCTACACCGTGCGCGGCAGCGGCTACATCTTGAAGGAGGCGCAGTGACGATCCGCACGCGCCTGAGCCTTTGGTACGCCAGCATCATGTTCATCGCGCTGATGGTCATGGGCGTTTTGCTTTACTACCAACTCGTCATCGAGCCGCGCGAGGAAGCGCACCACCACCATCACCACGAACGGGATGAAGAACCGGTTGATCCGGATGTTTTTGAGGATGTCACCAGCATCGTGTTGTCCTGCGGCATTCCGGCGGCGCTGCTCGCCGTGGCCGGCGGCTGGTGGCTGATGAAGAAATCCCTCGCGCCCATCGCCAGCCTCACGCGGGCCACGGAAAAGATCACCGCGCAAAATCTCGGCGAGCGCCTCGCCCGCACCCACAACGGCGACGAACTCGACCGGCTCACAGAAGTCTTCAATTCCATGCTTGCGCGCCTTGATGATTCCTTTAACCGCATCCGCGAATTCACCCTGCACGCCTCGCACGAACTGAAAACCCCGCTCACAGTCCTGCGCGGCGAGACGGAAACCGCCCTGCGCGAAAATTCGCTTTCCGCCGCCGAGCACGACCGCGCCGTCAGCCAGCTCGACGAACTCAACCGCCTCACGCGCATCGTGGACGGCCTGACGTTGCTCGCCAAGGCGGATGCCGGCCAAGTATCGTTGAACCTGGAAACCATCCGACTTGATGAACTGGTGCGCGATAATTTTGCCGACCTGCAGATCCTCGCCGAACCGCACGGCGTCGAGGTCATGTTGGCAGCGTGCGAGGAAGTTTCCGTCCGCGGCGACCGGCACCGCCTCCGTCAATTGCTGCTGAACCTGGCCGATAATGCCGTAAAATACAACCAGCCGCAGGGCAGCGTGACCATGAGCCTGCGCCGCTCCGGTAATGCGGCGGACTTCTTCATCACCAACACCGGCGCGGGCATTCCGCCGGAAATCCTGCCGCGCGTCTTTGACCGTTTTTATCGCGGCGATGCGGCGCATGGCAATGCCGTGGATGGGTGCGGCCTCGGCTTGAGCATCGCACAGTGGATCGTTTCCGCGCACGGCGGCAAGATTCAAATTGCGTCCGAACCTTTAAAACAGACAATTGTCACCGTGCAACTGCCGACCGCATGAAATTTTGGCCAATCATTTTAGGAACGACCTTGCTCGCCGGTTCCGGCTGCATGCATTACCAGCCGCGCCCGCTCGCGCCGGAAAAATCCGCCGCCCTGCTGGAATCGCGCCGGCTGGATGATGCCGGCCTGGGGGTTTTCATCAGCACCAATTCGCATCCCGCACCGGCGGCCTGGCCGTTGGAAAAGTGGGACCAGGATTCGCTCACCCTCGCCGCGTTTTATTTTCATCCCGATCTCGCCGTGGCGCGCGCACAATGGCAACTGGCCGAGGCGGGCGTCAAGACTGCCGGCGGCCGGCCAAACCCGACCCTCACGGTCACGCCCCAATACAACACGACGACGTTCGTCCCCTCGCCCTGGGGACCGTCGGTGAGTTTTGACCTGCCCGTTGAAACGGCGGGCAAACGCGGCAAGCGCATCGCCGAGGCGGAAAAAATCTCCGAATCCGCGCGCTGGAATTTTGTTTCCGCCGCGTGGTCGGTCCGCAGCGGCGTTCGCGCCGCCCTCGCGGATTACGCCATGGCCCAAAGGCGTCTGCCCTTGCTGCAAAAACAGCTCGCGGCCCAGCGCGAAATCGTCCGGCTGCAGCAGCAGACTTTTGATGCCGGTGAAACATCGCGCCCGGAACTCACCACCGCGCAAATGGCGTTGAGCAAATTGCAGCTCGATGTTTCCGCCGCGGAATCGCAGGCCATCGCGGCCCGCTCGCGGCTGGCCGAGGCGCTCGGCGTCAGCGTGGTGGCGCTGGAAAACATCCAAGTTGCCGGAAACTATTCAGCGGGGCCAGCGGACGATTTGACCTCGGACGCCGCCCGTCATGCCGCCTTGCTGGGCCGCGCTGACATCCGCGCCGCGCTGGCGGATTACGCCGCCGCCGAAAACGATTTGCAGCTTGAGATCGCCAAACAATATCCCGACGTGCACCTGAACCCCGGCTACCAGTTCGACCAGGGCGACAACAAATGGTCCATCGGCCTCACCGTCGAGCTGCCGGTCTTCAACCAGAACCAGGGTCCAATCACCGAGGCGCGGGCGCGCCGTGAATTGTCCGCCGCGAAATTCCTCCAGCTCCAGGCACAGGTCATCGCGCAGGTGGAACGTGCCGTGGCCGGCTATCAAGGCGCGCAGGCACAGATGAAAACCACCGGCGAATTGGTTGCCGCCGCCAACCGGCAGCACCAATCCGTCGTGGCGAAGGCGAAGGCGGGCGCCGCGACCAAAATGGATCTGGCGGCGGCAGAAATTGAACTGGCCTCCGCCCAGCTCGCCGAATTCGACAGCATGGCGCAATCGCAGTCGGCCCTCGGTGCCCTCGAAGACGCGCTGCAAAGCCCGGCGGATTCCCTCGCCGCCGTCATCCAGAAAATTTTCACCGTCACCCCGCAAGCAAAGGCATCGCACCCATGAAACTGGTTCCGAAAAATATTTTCCCGCTGGCGGTCATACTTGCCGCCGGCCTGGCCGGCTGTTCCAAGCCCGCCGCCGACAAACCCGCCGATTCTGCGGACAAGCCTGACGCGCAACCCAAGGCCGGCGTGACCATCGACGCCGAAACACAGGAGCGCATCGGTTTGAAGATCGAATCGCCCGTGGCGGCCCAGTGGCAGCCGGAGATCAAAGGCTACGGCGCGGTGATCGACCCAGCCTCCCTGGCCTCGGCGCTGATGAATCTGGAAACCGCTCGCGCCGCCGCCGATGTTTCCGGCAAGGAACTGGACCGGCTGAAAATTTTGGCGGCACAGGACAATGTTTCTGTCCGCGCGCTGGAGACCGCCAAAGATGATGCTCAGCGCGATACGCTCACCCTGCAATCCGCGCTCGTGAAGTTCAGGCAGGACTGGGGTTCGGCCCTGGCGGCCGAAGGCGAACTCGCCAAGATCCAGACCGCCATTGCGGACGGCTCAACCGCCTTGGCGCGGATTGATCTGCCCGCCGGGGAGACGTTGTCCGCCCCGCCGGCTTCGGCGCGGATCATTGCCCTGACGGATGAAACCAAACCGGTGACCGGGGAATTTGCCGGGGCCACGGACGGCGTGAACCCACAGACACAGACGCGCAGTTATTTTTTTCTGGTCAAAAACCAGCCGCTTCCCGCCGGTGCGGCGCTCACGGGTTATCTGCGGATTTCCGGCGACCCCGTGGCCGGCGTGGTGGTGCCGCCGAGCGCGATTTTGCGGCACAATGGCAAGGGCTGGACGTATGAGCAGACCGGCACGAATCAATTTGTGCGCGTGGAAGTCCCGCTCGACCGGCTGACCGAAGCCGGCTGGTTTGTTTCGGAAGATTTTTCCGCCACCAACCACATCGTCACCGCCGGTGCCCAGACGGTGCTGTCCGCCGAACTGAGCGGCGGCGGCTTCAACACCGGAACCCGCGATTAACATGCTGCGACGACTTGTTGAACTTGCCCTGGGCTCGCGCGGCGTGGTCATCACGCTGGCGGCCGGCTTCATCGGCTACGGACTCTACGTCACGTCGCGGGCGAAGCTGGATGTTTTTCCGGAATTCGTCCAGCCGCAGGCCACGGTGCAGACCGAGGCACCCGGACTCGCGCCCGAACAGGTCGAGTCGCTCGTCACCCGCCCGGTTGAAAGCGCTTTGAACGGTGCCGGCGACCTGGACTCCATCCGCTCCGAATCCATCCAGGGCCTCTCGGTTGTCACCGCCGTTTTCAAGGAAGGCACGGACATCCATATCGCGCGGCAGATGCTCACCGAACGGCTGGGGCAGTTGGTCGGCGAACTGCCGGCGGGCGTCAAGGCCCCCATCATGGAACCGCTCACCTCCTCCACGATGGACCTGCTGAAGTTCGGCCTGACCTCGGACAAGCTTTCGCCCATGGCCCTCCGCACTTTTGCCGACTGGACGGTGCGGCCGCGCATGTTGTCTGTTCCCGGCGTGGCGGCGGTGAAGGTTTTCGGCGGCGAGGTGCGGCAGTTGCAGGTCCAGATCAAACCCGACCGCCTGCTGGCTTATGATATTTCCGTGCAGGATGTTTCCAGCGCCGCCACGGCGGCGACTGGCGTGCGTGGCGCCGGCTTTGTCGAAACCCCGGCGCAACGGCTCGTGCTTCAGACCGAAGGCCAGTCGCTCACGGCGGAACAGCTCGGTGAGATCGTCGTGACGCAGCGCGACGGACGCAGCATCCGTCTGCGCGACGTCGCGGACGTGGTCGAGGCCGGCGAACTGAAGTTCGGCGACGCCCTCATCAACGGCAAACCCGGCATCCTGATGACCACCGCCAGCCAGTACGGCGCGAACACCATGGAAGTCACGCGCGGGGTGGAAGCTGCGCTGGAGGAATTGAAGCCCGTCTTCGCCACGGTGGGCATTGATTACACCCCCGCGCTGCACCGGCCGGCGACGTTCATCGAGATCGCCATTCACAACATGAAAACGTCGCTGCTGCTCGGCGCGGTGCTGGTGGCGATCGTGTTGTTTTTGTTCCTGCTGGACCTGCGGACGGCGCTGATCTCCTTCACCGCCATTCCGTTGTCCTTGCTGGCGGCGGTCGTGGTGCTGGACCACATGGGTGTGACGCTCAACACGATGACGCTCGGCGGCCTCGCGGCCGTCCTGGGCGTAGTGGTGGATGACGCCATCATCACCGTGGAAAACATCCTGCGCCGCCTGCGCGAAAACCTGACGCTGACGCCGCCGCGCCCGCTTTTCCAGGTGGTGCTGGACGCCACTCTCGAGGTCAGGAACTCGGTGGTTTATGCGACGTTTGTCGTCGCCATGGTTTTTGTCCCCGTGCTCACCATGAGCGGGTTGCAAGGCCGCTTTTTCATGCCGCTGGGCGTCGCCTTCATCCTCGCCAACCTCGCGTCGCTCATCGTGGCGCTGACGGTCACGCCCGCGCTGTGCTTCGCTTTGCTTTCGCGTTCCAAGCCCCACGAGGAACCGGGCTATCTCCGCCGCTTGAAATCGCTTCATCGTGGTGCGCTCAGCCGGATCAGCAACCGGCCCAAGACGATCATCGTCGTCGCGCTGCTGGCTTTCATTGCGGCGCTGGCCACGCTGCCGTTTTTCGGCGGTGAATTTCTGCCGGATTTCCGCGAAGGCCATTTTGTCGTGGGCATCACCATGGCGCCGGGAACCTCGCTGCCGGAAATGAAACGGCTGGGCGCACAGATTTCCGCCGATCTCTTGAAGATCCCCGAAATCAAAAGTGTCGAGGAGCAGATTGGCCGCGCGGAAGGCGGCGAGGATACCTGGGGCACGCATCGCGGCGAGATGCACGTGGAGCTGAAGCCAACGGCGGGCGAGGACCAGGAAAAAGTGCAGGATAAGATCCGCGATACGCTCGCGAAATATCCCGGCCTGGAGACCGAGGTGCTGACGTTCCTCGGCGACCGCATCGGCGAAACCATCTCCGGCGAAACGGCGGGCGTGGTCGTGAACATTTTTGGCGACGACCTTGACGTGCTCGATGGCAAGGCGAACGAAGTTGCTGCGGTGCTCAACCAGGTTCCGGGTGCCAAAGACGTGCAGGTTTCCGCCCCGCCCGGCGCGCCGCGCATCATGATTCAGTTGCGCCGCGACCGTTTGACGCAATTCGGCTTCCGCCCGGTGGAAGTGCTGGAGGCCGTGCGCACTGCGTACCAAGGCGACGTCGTTGCGCAAACGTACGAGGGCGACAAAGTTTTTGACGTTTCGGTCATCCTCGAGCCGTCTGCCCGGGAACAGCCGGAAAGCATCGGCGACCTGCTGGTCAGCAATCCGCAGGGCATGCGGCTGCCCCTGAAACAATTGGCCTCCATCTACCTGACGACCGGACGTTACGCCATCCTGCATGACGGCGCGCGGCGGCGGCAGACCATCACGTGCAACCCATCCGGGCGCGATGTGCAGTCCTTTGTGGCCGACGCGCAAAAACAGATCGCGGCGCAGGTGAAATTTCCAGCGGGCGTTTATGCGGAGTTCAGCGGCGCGGCGCAGGAACAGAAACAGGCACAGAACGAGCTCCTGCTGCATTCGCTGGCCGCCACGGCGGGGATCATTGTGCTGCTCGCCATTGTCTTCCGCAAAGCCAGCCATCTGCTGCTCGTGCTGGCGAACCTGCCGTTCGCGCTGGTCGGTGGCGTGCTGGCGATCTTCCTCGTGGGTTATTTTGGCGAGGGGCAGGGCTCGCTGTCCCTAGGTACGCTGGTCGGCTTCGTCACCTTGTTCGGCATCACCATGCGCAATTCCATCATGATGATTTCCCACTACGACCACTTGGTGAACGTGGAAAAACTGCCGTGGGGCATCGAGACCGCCCTGCGTGGTGCGACGGAGCGGCTGATCCCGATATTGATGACGGCGCTCGTGACGGCGCTCGGCCTGTTGCCGCTCGCGCTCGGCAGCGGCGAGGCCGGCCGCGAAATCGAAGGACCGATGGCCATCGTCATTCTCGGCGGCCTGGTTACTTCAACGCTCTTAAATCTGCTCGCCCTGCCGGTGCTGGCGTTGCGCTTCGGGAAGTTCGAAAAAGGGACGTCCGAAAATTGATTTTCAGGCAGGTTTGGGCTTGTTGCCCGGGCACATGGGGTTATAGGCTTTCCGCACAAAAGAGCGCGCCAGCTTCGCAAACATGAAAACGACCACGACCGCGGACCTGAACCAGTTGTTGACGGCCTTGATCCAAAGCACCGAGGGTATTTCCGACCTGCTCTTCGTCGCCGGCAAGCCGCCGCAGGCGGAAGTCCACGGCCGGCTCGGCCCCGTTGCAAGCGTCCCGGAACCGATGCTGAACAGCGATCGCATCGAGGGACTGGCTGGCACCATCATCAATCACAACCAGCGGTTGCTCGAGGACCTGGCCAAGGCGGGGTCGTGTGACTGCAGTTATTCTTTGGAAGGCATCTGTCGTTTTCGCGTCAACATTTACCGGCAAAACGGCAATTTCGCCATGGTCCTCCGCCGGCTGTCCTCACAGATACCTACGATGGAGAAACTGCGCCTCGCGCCCGTGTTCCATGAGATCATCAAGGAAAAGAACGGCCTGGTGTTCGTGACCGGCGGCACCGGCAGCGGCAAGACGACCACCCTGGCAGCCTTGCTGAACGAGGTGAACCAGCTGCACGAAGTCCACGTTGTGACGCTGGAGGATCCGGTGGAATTTATGCATCCCCAGCTCAAGTGCACCTTCAGCCAGCGCGAGATGGGGCGCGATTTCTATTCTTTTCCCGACGGCCTCCGCGCCGCCTTGCGGCAGGCGCCGAAAATCATTTTGGTCGGCGAAATCCGCGACCGGGACACGATGGAGATCGCGCTGACGGCGGGCGAGACCGGGCATCTGGTTTTCAGCACGCTGCACACAATCAGCGCCGGGCAGACCATCAACCGGATCCTGGGCATGTTCGACCGTGACGAGGAGCAGCAGGTGCGCGAACGGCTCGCCGGCACCTTGCGCTATATCGTCAGCCAGCGGCTGGTGCCGAAGCGCGAAGGCGGCCGGCTGCTCGTGACCGAGCTCATGGGCAGCAGCCTGCGCAGCCGCGAGGCGATGTTGATCGGCGAAAGCGAGAACCGCCGGTTCGCTGACATCATCGAGGCCGGCATCACCATGGGCTGGCACAGCTTTGAACAGTCGCTGATCAAGGCCTACGAAGAAGACGTGATCACCGATGAAACGGCGATGCTCTACAGCATCAATAAATCAACGATGCGCCAGCGCGTTGACGCGGTCAATAAGCGCGGCAAGGTCAAGGGCGAGGCTCACTCATTGAAGATGGCCAACATCCCGGTGGCTCCGCCACCACCACCGCGGCCAACGATGCCGGCACCCAAGCCGCCGCAAGCCCCGGCGGCACCGCAGTAGAATTTTTGGTGGCGCTCATGTCGTTTCGCGCGAGCTGCAAGATCACGGCCGCGGCGGATTGATTATCAAGCAGGTCCAGCCCACGATAAACGCCACGCCGCCGAACGGCGTGACCGCTCCCAGCCACAGCATATTCGTGACCGCGAGCAGGTAAAGCGAGCCCGAGAAGAGCAGGATGCCCGCGAGAAAACTCCACCATGCGACCGCCGGCACCGGCTTCAGCTGCGCCAGCACGAATAGCATCACCGCATGGATGAAATGGTAGAACACCGCCTTCTCCCAGATCGCGGCGGTGCCGTTATGGCCGAGCAGATCTTTCAACCCGTGCGCGCCGAAGGCGCCGAGCAGCACGGCCAGCAGCCCCAGCCCGGCAGCGATGCGCCCCTGCATCATGGCGTCGTGTGCAGATTGGACGGCGCGGCGGGGGCATTGGTCGCCGCCGCCGCCGCCGCTGCGGCCCGCGTTTGCAACTGCCGTTCCAGAAACGTGTCTTCCGGCGCGGTGACATACGCCGTATACCAGATGTTGCCGAGAAATTGCCCGCTCTTTACCAACTGGGCTTCCAGAAATGCGCGGCCTTCCTTGCCTTGGTCGCCCTTGTTCGAAAGTTTGCCGTCGCGATCAAGGATGTAGAGCGGCTCCACCAGCTTGTTCGCCGCGAGGATGAAGTCCATCGCCTCAGGGAAAATGCCATCCGTTGACAACGCATTCGGGATCTCCTGCGCCGGCTTGATTTGCGATGAAAGTTTTTTCACATCAATGCCGCCGGTCTTGCTGAAAAATCCGCCATCGATCCAGGAGTGAAAGCCGGGCGAGGTGGAATAGTGGTTCGGATTTTCACCGACCCAGCCATGGTGATGTTTGGTGGTGTGGAGCGGCTGGCTGGCGTCGCCCACGAAATGCCCCATCACGCCCATGACGTAGATGATGTCCTGCTGGCAGTTGGCGATTTCCGACGGCGTGCCGCCCGACTTTTGCAGCGCGGCAAGCGTGCTGAAGCCGGACTGCAATTTTTGGAAGTTTTCATTGATGGCCCACGGCAGGAAACCGGAAAGTTCGCGCGTGTGGTCGGAATCTTTCGCCGGGTCGATCGCCGGAAAACGTTCGGGATGTTGCAGGCGCGCCTTGGCGATGTCCGCCGCGAAAATATACCGGAAGGGCGGCAGATTGGTCGGCGTGAGATCATAGTCCTGCACGTCCTCGAGATCCATGTAGTGATCCGGCCCGCTGGCATTCATGAGCTCCAGCCCGTGGCCGGCCCTGGTATCCGTGATGTTGCGCCAGCGGTCGGCCTCGCCGGCGAGGAACGCGATGCGGTCGCGCGCCGCCGGTTCCAGCACAAACGCCGGGAAATTGGGCGGTAGCGCCGCCAAGGCCAGTTCATTCACGGCATGATGACCTTCGTAATCCCACGCCTGCGAATTGGTAATCACCGCGCCGAGGGCGACAACGATGGCGAGACATTTTTTCTTCATATTCAGTTCCTTGTTTGCGGCCAAATCTACCGGACGCCGCCGGGTTTGCAATGACTGTTTGACGTTTGGACGGACGGTACCCGGCGTGCAAGGGTGTCAGCCAGTTGCCCCATCACTTGGCATCCATCTTCCAGATGCCGTTCCACTTCGCCGGCGGATGGGCCAGCAACTCCGCGCAGCGTACCGCGAGGGTATGGCTGGGGCCGTCACCAAATTCAGCGGCCAGTTTCTCAAACTGCTGCTGCGCCGCGGCGAACCGGCCAAAAAAGTATTCGTCATAGGCGGTTTTATAGCGCTCACAGATCACCGCGTAATCCTTCGGCGTGCAGGGATTTTCGCACTCAAACAATTCCACCGGCTCGCTCTTGCCCTTCACGATGACGCGGTCGATCAACCGGCGCGCACTTTGCGGATTGAACTGCGCAAAGGCGTCACGCGTAACGAGCAGCTTCACGCCGTAGTATTTGGTCAGCGACTCCACGCGCGCCGCCTCGTTCACCGTGTCGCCGACCAGGCCGTAGTCCAGCCGCAGCGCCGAACCCTTGTTGCCCACCAGCACGTTGCCGCTGTGCAAGGCCACGCCGTACCCGAAAATTTTCTGCACCTCGGGCGATAGTGCGGCGCGCAAGTCTTCCATCGCGCGGATGAGTTTCATCGCGGCCCGCGCCGCCCGGTCGGCGGCATCCGGCTGTTTTTGAGGTGCGCCCCAGTAGCTCAGGAACTGGTCGCCAAGAAAATGTTCCAAATTGCCCTCCTCGCTCATGATGGCACCGGTCTGCGCCTCGAAAACCTTGTTGAGCAGCTCAAACATCCCTTTCGGACCGAGCGTTTCGGCCAGCGGCGTGGAATTGCGCAGATCCGTCAGCAGCAGGACCACCTCGGCCCGGCGCGGCTGCATGGAGCCGGGGTCAGACAACACCGCGTCCAGCACACGCGGCGAAAAATACAGCCCCATCGTATGCCGCAGCTTCATGCGCTCCAGCCGTTCCGAGACAAAATCATAAACCAGCGCCGCCATGCCGATGAACAGCAGCACCAGCAGCGGATTGACCACCGGTGAAAGGACGCCGGGCAAATCGAACCACAAGAATGCCGCCATAAAAAAACCGCCGCCTAAAACAAGGATCACCAGCAATCGCTTAACCGGCGCGCCCATGAACTGGCATAACAACGCGCCGAGCAGGCCCGCCAGCGCCACCAGCGCGCCCGTGGCCAGCGGCGGCAGCTCTTCCACAAATTCGCCGTGGAGTGCTGCATTGATGATCTGCAGATGGATCTCCGGGCCTGGCATCTCGTCGCGGAACGGCGTGCGGTGTGTGTCCTGGAAAATGTTGGCCGTCGGGCCGATGAGCACCAGCTTGCCCGCAAAAAATTTCCCGTTGCCGAAATTCTTCTCCCAGATTTTCGGCGTCAGCACGTCGCCCAGCGGGATGGCCGGCCATGTTCCCGGCGGGCCCGTGAAGCGGATTTTCTGCCGCGTGCCGGGCGCGGGAATCTTTTCCACCGCGCCGAATTTTCCCAGCGCCAGGGCGTCGAAAGAACTCACCACCGTTCCCGGTGCGGTGTTCACCGGGTCTTGGAGATCATGATTGGTGGCACGGAAACGTGCGCGCCGGAAAATATCATCGCTGTCCGGAAATATGTTGATGAAGCCCACGCGCGCATCGAGCGCCGCCGGCTGACCGGACACATCGGGAATCAAATTTCCGTTGGGCGTGGTTATTTTGCCCGGCACCCCCCGGTCGGTTTCATCCAAGGTGTAATTGGCGCCGACGACCACCCGGTCCTTGTATTTGTCCAGCGCGGCCCGGAGTTCATCATCGCCATCCGCATCGGCGGCGAACACGAGGTCGATGGCGATCACTTTCGCCCCGGCATCGCCCAGCCGCGTGATGGCGGCGGCCCAGACCTTGCGCGACCACGGCCAGCGTTCCCGCAACGCGGCCAGGACAGGATCATTTTTGACGTCCTCCGGGAAAACAACATCGTCATAGCTGGGCCGGTCAATGGCGATGAGCACCAGGTTGGTGTTGGCGGGTGTGTAACGCCCGTGGCGGGCAAAGAGGTCGCCGACGTAGTTATCCGCGTCCGTGAGCGGCGAGCGCAGCCAGGCGGGCGCGAGAAAATCCAGCGCCAGCACCGCCAGCGTCACGACCAGGCACAGCCCGGCCTGCCGCAGGGCGCGGGCCTGCTCGGGGCGGCCGGATTTTTTTCGTGGCATGGCGGATTTGACAATGGTTGGCGGCTGGCGTAAAACTGCTTTGAAATTAGTCGCCTTCCTATATGAAAACAAATCTTCTTATTTACGTGGCGATGGCGCTGGTGAATTTTGCCGCCACGGCCGCGCCGCTCACGGAAAGCACCTACACCGAGATCATTCGCGAGGTCAACACGCTCTCCACCGCCGGCAACCCGGCCGCCGCGAAGCTGAACGACGTCCTGAAGGCACTCGAACGCGTTCGCACCGGGCCGGAATCGCGCGCCGAACTCACGGCACCAGACAACACCATCACCCGCGTTGGCGCGAACACCGTTTTCTCTTTTTCCGACAGCGGCCGCACCTTAAACCTGGAACAGGGCAACCTGTTGTTCCACGCCCCGAAGGGCATCGGCGGCGGCACCATCAAATCCGGCGGCGCTTCGGCGGCCGTCTTGGGCACGACATTGATTGTTTCCGCCACGGCCGATGGCGGGTTCAAGGTCATCCTGCTCGAAGGCAAAGGCAAGGTGACGCTGCCCAATGGTAAAACCGTCGTCTTAAAGGCGGGCCAGATGGTCTTTGTCCTGCCCAACGGCACGGAATTAAGCAAGGTGATGACCATCAACCTAGAACGGCTCGTGGCCGGCTCGCTGCTTATAGGGGGATTTAACCATCCGCTGCCTTCCCAACCGCTCATCGATTCGGCCATCGCGAAACAAAAAGGCCTGATCGCGGCTGGCGGCGCTGCGGACACCGGTGAAGCCGTGGGCAACGGTATCAACACCGTGGATCATGGCAGCTACCAGACTGCGGGCGGCCCGCCGCTGTCAAAAGGCCAGTATTCAAGCATTGCCAATTCGGCGATCGGCGGCGGTTCCGGCGGCAGAAATGTCAGCACCCTGGCCTTCAAACCTTGAACCAATCCATCATGAAGAAAATCATTTATCCGGCATTGGTTTGCGGTTGTCTTGGCGCGGCCCGTTCCGCAGAAGCGCAAAATCCCGCCGCCGGCCAGCAGGCGGATGCCTGGCGCTTCCGGGAAGCGCTGCTATCCACCTCCGTTTCCTCCAACGCCGCGCCAGAATTGTACAGTGGCGAAACCAGCGATGTCGGCCCCCAGACGTTGCTGCAGCTGAAGCAGCGCCGCCATTATATCCGCGCCTTTGGGGATGAGCAGATGTTCTATACCGACAACGTATTCCTGGCGGACAAGACCCAGCTGGTTCAAAAAGGCCAGCAGAGTTCGGATGTGCTGGTCAGCACTGTGCAGGTAGCGCTGGCACCTGATGCCTATGACGTCCTCGGCGGGCAGCTCTCGCCGGAGATCGGCTACCAGCATCAATGGTTCACGTACGGCCTGATTAGCCATGAACAGGTGCAGATCGTCGCCTTCAGCACCACAACCTCGCCCCGAATCACCTCGATCGATGTGTTCGACTTCAATGTACAAACGATTTTCGGCGGGGCCACGTGGCGCCGGCACAATTGGGATTTTTCCCTGGGCACGGACTTCCGCCGGTTCCTCGACTCGGGAAATTATAATGAGTTTTACCGTGAGATCGCCCCGCGCTGGGCTGCGCATTACACCTTCCCGCTGGCGGACAACAAATCGATCACGGTCGGATATGAAGGTGACTACCGTTTCACCACCACCCAGAACGCCTTCCCGGCCAATACGGATGATTATAATGACCGTACGGACCACAGCTTCGTGCTGAGTGGTGACTGGTGGTTATGTCCGCACGCCGGTCTGCAACCGTTTTACCGGCTTCAATATTCAGCCTTCACGCATGTCCTCGGCGGACGTGAGGATTTGCTAAATTCCTTCGGCATAGCACTGCAATTGCCGTTCACCCGGAATATCGCGCTGCGCACGTACATCAGCTACGACATTTTGCAGACCAGCGGCCAGTATGTGCAGAGTTACTCCAACCTCGATGTGGGCGGTGGCTTGAATCTCTCCGTGCGATTCTGAGTTGGAACGATCGGCGGTCATAGACCGGCCCGCTACAGTCACCGCGCGGCCATCAATGGCTTGTGGTAGCTGTGGCATTCCGCGCAGGTGTCCGCCACGCCGCCGCGCGGACTGTGGCAGGTCACGCAAGTTTCCCTCGGGGGCAGCAAAATATCCGCCGTGTCCTTGCTGTGGACCGCGTCGTGACATTGCGCGCAGGCGATGTTCAGGTGCTTCGCATGGTTGAATTTGGCCTGCGTCAGCCAGTGCTCCGTCTGCACCGGATGGGTGATCTGCGGTGAACCGGCCGCCGCTGCCTTCACCTCGTGACAATAAGCGCAGCCCGGAAACAACGCCCGGGTCGCCCCGCTCAGGTCCCCAACCTGCGCCTCCGGTCCGAAGGTGGCCGTGCTGAAGAAAACCCGCCGCTCCAGATCCTCCCCGCTGCCGAACTGTGTCCGCAAACCCGCAAGTTTCGCCGTCACAAAACCGTTTACGTCTGCCGGGTTTTCCTTCGCCGCTAGGTCCGCGTATTGCTTGGGCAGGCTGCGCAGGTAGGCTGAAATAAAATCGACGTTTCCGTGCGGCAGCATCAGTTGCGGCGTCTCCGGGTCGAATTGCAGCGAGTGGCACACGCGGCAGTTTTTTTCAAAGGCCACCGGCTTCATGAATGTGCCCGCCGCATCCGGTTGATGACAGAACGCGCAATCCAGTTTTTCGCCGCCCGGCAGTTTTGGGATCGTCGTGCCGGTCAGGTGCAGGAGGTGGTTGAATTTCAACGTGTCCGGGTCGCGCAGCTTGTCCGTGAGGAAACGGAACTGCGGATGGTCATCCGCGAAATGATGCACGACCGGCAACGGAACATTCCCGGCACTGGCGGCGGCGGCCATTTTCGTCGCGTCGCCGTGGCAGAAATTGCAGTTCTCATCCGTCGGCGCCGCCATCATCTTGCCCTGATGCTCCAGATGGCAGAAGGCGCAGGAGACCGGCAGTGCGGACGGCTGGTGCACATTTCTGCCGGTGTGACATTTCAAGCAGGACTCGTCGATCACCGTCGGCGTGGCCGCGTGGGCCGCCGCCAGCTTCTTTAAGTCCAGGATGCCCGGGTTGGCGTGCAGTGCCGCGTGCATCATGCCGTGCGGCCCAGTGTTGCCGGCCACATGACAGGCGCCGCAGCCTTGGTTCAGATGGTTCGTTGCCGCCAGCGCCAAGAACTGTGAACCCGAATGCGGCTGCGAGATTTCGCCGGGGCTGATGAAATGATTCCGCCACGGCGGATTGCCCAGCACCACCAAAAGCACGGCGCAGGACAGGGCGATGACCGCCAGCGTCAACCGCCCCCGCCACCAGCGCAACGTCGGCACCGGCGAACACTTCGGGATCGGCCGGCAGCAGCTTCCGTCCGGCAACGGCCCGGCCTCGCACGCGCCGCCGGTGCGCGTGCATTTCCAGCGGCCCTTCGTTTCGCCGGGCTTCAATTCCAAGATGGGTTTGCACTCGGCGGTCGCGCGGCAACGGCCCTTCGCATCCGGGCCGGGCCGGCAGGCGTTGCCGTCGCAGGCGCGGCCGCAGATCCAGTTCTGGTTTGGCCGGGCGTAATTCTGCGCGTCAAAATCCGGCGCTGGCAGCTGCTCGCTCATCGTGCACCTCCCGAAAATCCAAACACCAAAACAATGTGCAGAAGCGTGAAAATCATCAGCCCGTAGGTCAGCGGAATGTGGACGAACAGCCACAGCTTGAGCGCCAGTTGCAGCGCGCGGTGATAATCCAGCCCGTCCTTCTGCCGGACGAGCCCGGCGAGCTTTTCAATCTTCTCGCGGTCAGCCTCCGCGGCGAAACGGCGCAGGTCTTCAAGCTCGGCGATCAGCGCACTGGCCGCCCGGCGCGATTCCGCCAGGTGCAGCCAGAAATGTTTCGGGCCGGAGAAAAATCCCGCCAGCCGCTTCGCGTAAAATTCCGCGATCACCGGCGACTTCGCGTCCTTCCCCAGCGCCAGCTCCTCCGCCGCGGTTTTCGCCGCGTGGCGCACCGCGGGGATCTTTTCAAAGATGACCTCGCCGCCGCGCGTCGCCAGCCGGCGCGGCAGCACGCGGCTGAAAAACAGCCCCACCATGCCGCTGCCGCTCACCAGCACGAACAACCACGCCAGTGTGATCTCAAACCAGCCGTGCGGCAGGCGGAATTTCAGGTGGATGAGAAACAGCAGCGTCGTGAAAAAGCCGAGGTAGATGTGGATTTGCAGCCACGTCTCGGATTTGCCCAGCGGCAGGAACGGCAGTTTTTTGCGGACGTTATAAATGGTCAGTATGAACATTCCCGCCAGCAGCGCCCAGCCGGTGAGGAAGGCGTAGTTCGCCAGCGTGCTGTATTTGGCATTCAGCCACAACGCCCCCGCCGTCGCGGCGAGGAGCGCGAACAGGCCGAGATAAAGTTGGCGGCGGAAGCGGGTCATAATTTCAGCCACTTCGAAAGCGCATCCAGATTGTTCAAGTTCATCCGCGTGAGCGCCCCGTGCGGGCACGCGCGTTCACAGGACGGCCCGCCA
This sequence comes from Verrucomicrobiia bacterium, assembly GCA_031290985.1. GTDB lineage: Bacteria > Verrucomicrobiota > Verrucomicrobiia > Limisphaerales > UBA11358 > UBA11358. The sequence continues at coordinate 45,982 of JARLJW010000013.1, forward strand.
TGATTCTCCACGCACAAATCGCACTTCGTCGCCTTGGCGATGGGCTTCATTTCCTGGTCCACCAGAAATTCGCCGCGCTCATCCCGCGCCTCAACCATGCGGATGGCATCGTACGGACAATTGGTGAAACAGGACTTGCAGCCGATGCACGTCGCCGGGTTGATGACCACCTGTCCCGCAAACGACTCGCGGTGGATCGCCCCGGTCGGGCAGCCGATCATGCAGACCGGGTCCGCGCAGTGCATGCAGGCATTCGCGATCATCAGCCGCCCGGCGGTGGGCCCGTGGCGCAGGAAACGCGGATTATTGTCGTGCGTCGAGGCGCAGGCGCGCACGCAATCGTCGCAGCGCGTACAGCGGTCAAGGTCGATCACCATCGTGGCCGTGCCGTTGAAAAAACGGTTCTCCGTGAGGAACTCCAAAATTTCCGCGCCGACTTTTTCCCGCGTGGCGGTTTCCGGCGGGGAGAAATCCAGGTCATCCGCCGCCTTTTCCACCGGCGGCGGCAGTTCACTTTTCGGCAGCGATGGCAGGACGATTTCCTCCATTACACGCGTCGGCACGATGAGCAAGTGCGTGTAGCCGATGGCGCGGAGCGAGAACTGCATGTTCACCGTCGCATCCTCGTTGCGCCAGTTGTGGGCGATCTCATTCAGCCCGAAAATCTGCCCGGCACCGATGTAGTTCAAGGTGCGTTCACCCCCGCCGAATTTCTGGCTCACCCGCGCGAACCCCGCGCGCAGCAGCACGATGCCGTTCGGATAATCGCCCTGGCCCACGATCACCGGTTCCTTCTCCGGTCGCACGCTGCCGGATTGCGCGAGCCGCTTGTATTCACCCGACCAGTCGTAGTCGCCGAACGTCGCGAACTCAACCGCCTCCGCCACGCGGTCGAGCTGCTCCTTGCTCAAATTCTTGAACAGCGGCGTCGCACGCAGATACGAGGCCAGCGCGCGTTCACGGTAGATCTTGTTGATGTGCGTCCGCAGCGCGTCATCGGATTTCATCAGGTCGCGCAGACCCTGCCAGCGGATTTCCAGCAGTTCCGCATCGTCGCTGTCGACAAAAATCGTCGAGGTGCGCGCCATGCGGCTTAGTGCGGCGATCTCGCCAAAAAATTCCCCGGCGGTCATCTCCGCCGTGCGGTGCTGGTCGAGGATGCGCGGCACGTCCTGCAGAAAAACCCGCGTCGCATTTTCATCCTGCCGTGCACTGACGCCGGAGCTTTGCCCCAAGATGGACCGCGGCAGCACCTCCGGCGCACGCGAACGGTTCCAAAGTTGTGCTAGCGTGCGGAAAACGCCTTTTTTCCCCGTCGCCTGCCGGCCCAGTAATGAAGGCGAGAGGTCCGGCTTCAACACCACGCGCGCCGCGCCCTGCAGGATGAGAAAGGCGGAAGTCCCGTAGTCGCCCTGGCGCATGATGATTTCGCCCTTGCGAAACTTCAGAATGCGCATGTCGTTGCGGATGATTTCGCGGAGCGGCGTGCGCTTGGGAAATTTTTCCACATCCATCTGGCTGAACGGCGCCGTGAACAGCAGCCGGTTCACGTCCTCGTCGGTCATGTTCGTGTCGAACGCGACATCCCAGCGTTGCGGGCGTTCGAGGATGGTCGGGGCGTCGGGCATTTAGGCGTCGAGCACGAGATCGTTCTTTGGCCGGCAAACGCACGTCAGGCAGCTGCCGGGATTTGGCGTGGCATCAGGCTTCTTCAAGTAATCCACCTCGCCGGACTTGATGGCGACTTCGCACGAGCCACAGCCGCCTGCGCAGCAGCCGGAATCGATCTTCACCCCCTGCGATTTCGCGAACTCCAGCAGGTTTTCCAGCCCCGGCTCCCAGCGGACGGTCTTGTTCGAGCGCGCAAACGTGATCATCACCTTCTGCAGATGCGAGGTCTCGGCCGGCGTGGGCGCCGCGGCTTTTTTCTTAACCGTCGCCGGGCCGAACGCCTCGAAGTGCACCACGCTGTCCGGCACACCCCACGCCTCCAGACCGTCCGTGAGGCTCTTCATGAACGCGCCGCTGCCGCACAGGTAATATTCAAAATTATTCGATGGCAGCACTTCCTTTAACAGCTCGATACCCACGCGCCCTTCATGCTGGTAATCCTTTCCTTTCACGTCCTTTTCGCCCGGCTTGCTGTACGCCACATGCAGGTGGATGTTGTCATTCTCCGCCGCAAGCTTTTCCAGCTCCTCCTTGTGGATGTGTTCGCGCCGGTTGCGCACGCCGAAGAAGAAATACGCCTCGCGCTTCGAACCGCTCGCCGCGATGGCGTTGGCCATGCACAGCATCGGCGTGATCCCCACGCCGCCCGCCAGCAAGACAATGGGATGCGTCTGCGTCATGTCCAAAAAGAAATGACCCGTCGGCGATTTCACGTTGAGGATGTCCCCCTCCTTCACCATGTCGGTGAAATAGCTTGAGCCCGCACCGGGCGGCACGTCGGGTTTGTCCGGCGGGTTCTTTTCCTTTTTGATGGTGACGCGGTAATAATCCTTCTGGTGCGGGCTGTCGGACAGCGAGTAGCAGCGGATCAGCGGCTTGTCGCGCCCGGGCAGGTCCAATTGAAAGGTCAGGTATTGCCCCGGCTTAAAGGCGGGCAGCGGCCGGCCGTCATGCGGCTTCAGGTAAAAGGCATTGACGTCATCGCACTGGGTGACTTTTTTGAAGACGGAAAATTTGCGGATGCCGTTCCAGCCCGCCTCCGCCTGTTCGGCCTCGCGGCAGCGGAGCCGCGTTTCCTGCAATTGGGCGCGGAGTTTTTCCACCGCGACCTTTTGCTGGATGCGTTCGCCGTTGAGCCGAAGCAGGGCGCGGAAGACTTCCACCGCCAGCCACGCCAGCAACCCCACGAGCAGGGCCAGTCCGGCGAGGTAGCTCAAACCGGCACCATTAGCGTTTTGCCAGGATTCAATTAGGGTTGCATTCACGCCTCCACTCCATTAACCAATTTAAAGCCGTGAGTAAAACAATTTGTCACTCCCTGCTTGTGGGGCTCCTGTGTGGGGCCGCGACCGCGTATGGCGCGGACTCCGCGGCAAAGTTTCTCGGCGCCGGTTCCTGCGCCAGCTCCGGCTGCCACGGCGGCGGCGGCGCCCACCAAAACCAGTTTCTCACCTGGTCGCTCAGGGACTTCCACTCGCAACGCCCGCCCGCCACGCTCACAACCGCCCGCTCCAAACAGATCGGCGAAGCCTTGAACATCAAGGATCCCACGGCGGACCCGCAATGCACCACCTGCCACGCCCCGCTGCGTGAGGTGCCGGAAAATCTGCGGGGCGAAAGTTTCAAGGTCAGCGAAGGCGTGTCGTGCGAAAGCTGCCACGGCCCCGCAGAAAACTGGCTCCGCGCCCACACCCGCCACGACTACACCCGCGCCGACCGTACCGCCGCCGGCATGCGCGACCTCCAAAACCTCTATGTTCGCGCCAACACCTGTGTTCCGTGCCACCAGGTCGTTTCCCAGCCGTTGCTCAAGGCCGGTCATCCTGAGCTGATCTTCGAACTCGATGGCCAGAGCGTCGCCGAGCCCAAACATTGGAGCGCGGAAAAGAACGGCAACAGCGCCCAGGCCTGGTTTGTGGGGCAGGCGGTGGCCTTACGGGAAATGAGCTGGCAATTGGGTCAGGCACATGTCATAGAAGCGGGAATAAATTTTTCCGGCACAAATCTGGTTGCGCGCTGCTCCGCCTTGTCGTGGCTGTTGCACAATGCCACGGCGGACAATTCCGTGGTGCAATTATATGCTGAAGATTTTGGCTCGCTTCAACATTGGGCTGACCAGCAGGCGCTCGAAAAGTCCGACCTCATCTGGTCCGATCAGTTGACGCAGGAATATCTGACCCGGCTGGCGAATCTGGCCGGTAGTTTTTCCAATAACCAGATTCCCCAATACATTCAGGCCCGCCGCGCCGAGCGCCTGGTTCTCGCCCTCGACCGCCTCCTTGCCGCGCAAAACAACCACAAGGCCGATGCCGAATTGAACCAGCTCTTCAAACTCGCCCAATCCGTGCCCGACTTCGACCCCGCGCAATTCGCCGCCGCGCTGGAGAAGTTTTCCACCGCCCTCGCCGCCCCGTGACCAGATTGCCCGCATAAAACTTCATGGCCTGTTGTGTCGGGGCGTAGCGCAAAAGAGAGTAAAAGCGGATGACCCTCTGCAACTTGCTAATCCATTGATTGTTCTATTTCCTTTGCCCACTTCCGGCAAAACCACAGCGGAATGGAACCAAACACCCCGAACGAACAATCAACCAACCGCCACCACACCGGAATCCCGCGCAGTGCGCCAAAGACAAACGCATACGGAATCACCAGCGCACAAGCAATCAACCCAAAATCGAACAGCCACCGGTTCCGCACCGGATCGCGCAGCGCCCCGATGAACACCAGCGCGATCATAAAATGCCCGAACGCCAGCCAGTCCGTGCCGTAGAAAAGAGCCGGGTAGTGCGACTGTGTTTGCATCAGCGCCTCGCGTATCTGCATCAACCACCCGCCAAGCACCGAAGATTTGTCCGCTCCGCCCAGATGCTCTGCCAGCCAGTCCACTTCCGGCAGCAGCGGAATCGCCGTCACTCCGCTTAAAAACAGTCCGACAATAAAAAACCACGTCAGCAGTTTAATGCGGCCCCGCAATTGTTGTTCGCGTGTCATGGTTCTTTCAAAATTTGCCAAGGGAGATGCGCCGCTGCGGGATTGGAGCTTGGATGTGGGAACATGGAGCTTTCCTCATTGCTTCGCCCCGGCAATCCTCTCCGACGGCGGCAGTTTCGTCAGCGAATAAAACATCAGATACGCGATGAATAAAAACACCGCGAACAAAGTCGAGAACACATACGGCCGCGCATCGCCAAATGGATCCGCCACCCAGCCGCCCGCCCGTTGAAACAAGGACATCGGCCGCCACAGCACATCCCAGGTGTTAAAGCGCAGGAACCTCCCTATAAAAACCCCCACGCCGCTCAGCCCCGCCACACCCATGGTGAAAAGCCACCCCATCACGCGGCCGTACCGGTTCGCCACCACCGACTGCACGATGTACAACGATACAAAGCCCAGCATCAGACCCGTCAACGCGCACGAAAGGATCATCAGCATGTCCGTCCAGTAATGTGGAAAATACCGGTTCGTCAAATGGGTCAGATCCGTGAAAATGTATGGCGCATTTGGAAAAAACAGCAGCCAGGTCACGCCCCAGCCCGCCAGCCGCCACCGTCGCCGCCCGCCCTGCACATGCTGGTCACACAACAGCAGGGCAAAGATCAGCGGCAACCACGCCAGAAACAGATTCCAACCCAGGAACGCATAGCGCAGGTTGCCATCCATGATGAGGCGCGTGGCCACCAGCACCGCGCACACCGCCGAGGCGAACATCAACGCCAGCACCGGCGTGGCCAGGTCAGGTTTGAACAGCAGTCGGAACAATTTCATAAAAAATTTACTCGGCGCTCATTTTCGACGGCACTTCTGCCAGAGGGCTAAAAGCATCGCCGCCAAAACCAGCACCGGTACCAATACCACAAATGCCAGATAAATGAAGATGTAAGCCAGGCCCAGTATCTGGGAAATTTGCCAGCCCAGCGCGACTGATTCTACGGTGCCATTTAATATGCAAGTGAATGCCCGCAGCCCCGCCAGTTGCGCCACCAGGAAAAACAGGCTGATGCCCCCGGCCCACCGCAGCATGAACGTGACCGGCTGAAATTCTGCCGGCCGGAAAATCGCTGGTCGCCGGCCAAAAAATTTGCTCATGGTTTCCCTCCCGTCTTCGCTATTTGCCAGAGCGGTCCCAGCGTTGCCGCGTACAGCAGCGCCGCGTCGCCCACCTGGTTGCTCGCGCAATATTTCAACCGCCCACGTGAATGTTGCGGAAAACCGGCAAAATCCACCGTCGCCGCCAGCGATTGCAAGAACGACGCGTCGCCAAATGCCGCCGCCCCGATAAACGCCATGCCGCTCGATCCGGCGCTGATGTCAAATCCCGGGAAAATCGGCCCGGAATCCACGTTGGCCGGTCCCGGCCATGTGGCCGGCCATTCATGGGCGTAACCAAAACCCAGCGTCACCGTGCCCAGTTCCTTCCGCGCCCGCTCATATTGGTCACGGGCGAAATCTTCGTCCAACAACTGCAGGCTGTGCGCCGCCATCCACAGCGTCGATCCCTGCGGGCCTGCCAACGGCGCGCCCGTGGTCGTGAAGCTGGCGATCAGCAAGCCCGACTTTGGATCCACCAATTTTTCCCGCGCCATCGCCACCCAGCCGTGGATGAGCGCTGAATGATCGCTTCCGTCCAGGCGGTCGGCTAGCTTCATCGCATCCAGCGCCACGCAATGATCAAAGGTCCAGCATTCGTCCGGGTAACTCTCCAGCATCAGGTGCGGGCTGTTGTGCAGGCCGTCCGCCATCAGGTCCACCCGCTCGGTCAGCAGCTGTTTATACTCCGCTTTTTCCTCCACCATCCGCCGCGCCGCCAGCATCAGCCCGATTTCTCCATCCAGAAAGAGGCTCCGTGCCGGCCGCACCACATATTGGTCCGGCTTCGCATAGGACATCAGGAAAAAACAGATTCCCTGTTCCTTTTCGATTCGCAATGTCTCGTCAATGATCCGGTCCATGACCCGCAGATTTGCCACCTTGGATGCCGGCTCGCGCAGGCTCATGTTTGCCAGCGACCAGACCAGGAAGCTGCGCCCCATGAAATCCCATTCCGGGTTGCTGTTCCGCATTTTTCCCACCTCCATCTTTTGCCGCGCCGGGTCCGTCCAAAGCTCCAGCTGTTCCGCCGCCAACGCCCGCGCCTTCGGTGATATCCCCGCCTCCTGCCGGAAACCATTCACCGGCCGGAGAAAAACGAAATGCAGGCACGGCAACCAGACGGCAGTGGCGATGACCATTGCCACCAACCCTGCCAACAATCTTTGCGATCTTGTTTTCATCGCCACATTAGTATCCGGCACACCGCCCGTTTGCCTCTGGCTTTTTATCGGCGGCCATCAAGGCGTCCTTTTGCACGCGGAGCCGCCAGATCAATTGCAGCAACGGCGCACCCATCAAGAATAGTGCGATGCCAAAGAGCGCCCAGTTGAACTTTTCCGGCAGGACCATGCGGATGACATCCAGCCCGCGATGCGCCACCGCGATGGAATCTGCCATGAAGACGTAAAGCGCGAGCGCCATGCCGCCAAGATTCAAGATCCACACCCGCCAGTTTGCCGCCGGGGGCGCGGGTGGCGGCGAAAACTGGCTGGCGAATGTGCCCCACGCGATCATCAGCACCGCAATCAGAACCGGCGAGAGCACCGGACCCCACCATGGCATCGGCAGCAAAAATAAAATGTCCCAATCCAGCAGCGAATGCGGCCACCCGCAGATCATTTTCAGAAAGACGTAATAAAAGATGTCCCACACGCCGAAAGCGATGGCCGCATAGCCGATGCGTGCCCGCCAGGTGCGCCCCGCAAGCACGCCCACGGAAAAAAGCATCACGAGCGTGGCGAATTCGCGCGTCAATTCCACCCGTGCAAACCCGCCGATCATCGGCAGCGGATCAGGTTGATACGGCTCGATACGACCGATCATTGAGCGCAGGTAAAAGACCACCGCCGACTCCACCCAAGCCATCGCCCCGGCGTAGATCGCAACGATCAGCCAGCGGCCCCAATCCGGTTTGTACGCAACATTTTTCATTTTGTCCTATCCAAAAGTTATCCGGCACACCGCATTGAAAACCGTTTCAAAAAAACTTCCCTGGAAACAATCCGACCCGATGAATGCCACCGGCTTGTTTGCCTCCCAGATGAACGGGCGCAGCACCCACGAAATCTGGCTCCCCATAAAAAGGTTCACCGCCAGCCACGCCAGCAGCACGTGCAACCCCGCCCGCGCGCTGCCGGACCATTGCCGCAGCAATGGCAGCAGCCGCACATTCCCGATCACCCCCGCCAGCGCCACGAACACCGCCAGCGTCAGTTGCAACACCGCATATTCCGGCGACTTGATGGTCGTTCCCGCCGCCAGCGGCGGCGTGTTGTACACGATGAACCACGCCACCGGGCTCAACGCCCCCAGCACGATCGACGTCACCGCAAAACTGATCAGCACCATCGTGAAAGACTGCCGGAATGTGAGGTTCAGCCCGAGCAACGGCGCCAGCATCCCGTTCAACAAACCGTTGCCCGCCGTCGTCAGCAGCATCACCAACGGCAGCTTGATGCCCGTGTAAACCGCCTGCCACGGATCGCGCCAACTCCCCATCACCGCGCCATAACTCCCTGCCCCCACGACCACGGCGATCACGCAAAATGCCACCAAGTTCAGCGGCCGCCGGGCTACCCATCCATAAAAAGCCTCCGGTGCCGCCGCCAAAAATTCGCTGACAGACCGTGGAGCTGGTGTGGCAGCAGTCACTCAATTCCTTCCCCGCGCATTGTTTTCACCATCCTGCTGCTTCAAGCAATCAGCCCAGTGCGCCAGAAAAAACTGCTTCTCCGTCGGAAAAAACGTGTCCGACCGGCCGAGGATCGGCCGCAGCGCCGTTGTCATCTGCACCGCCACCAGCAGAAAGATGATGACCCACACATTCAATCCCGCGTGCGATTTCGCGTTCGTGTGCGCAAATCCGTTCTGCATGAACCGCACCCCGAACAGCATCGCCACAAACCAGAAGACCAGGTGCAGAAAACCCATCCATGCGATCGAGCTGGTGGACTGCGAAAAAATCCACGCCACCGGCGCGAAACCCACCAGCAGGATCGTCATCAGCATCAGCAGCCCCGCCAGCAGGCCGCAGACCTCCGCCAGCCGCGCCTGCGACCCGCTCAGGCAGGTGAAGATGTACAGGCTCGGCAGGCAGATCGTCGCGGAGATGAACAATCCGGCCGCGATCTTCACCGGCGCGGCCCACAGTTGCTCGTGACCGGAAAAGGTTCCCGCCACCACGCCATACACCGCCGCACATGCCAGCGCCACGAACAACATGCCGCCGATCAATTTCCCGCTGCCCGGCTGGCGCAGTTGAAACATCAGCCGGCGCGGATGGCGCAGCAGTGCCTCGATGGCCGCGAACGCGTGGGGAATGGCGACGCGTTCTGCCGGGTCATCACCCAGCGGCCGGTTGCCCGCCAGCGGCGGAGTTGCCAGCGGTGGCACAGGTGGCGGCGTGGGCCGGTCGGCGGGTGGGATCATCGGTGGTACCGGATTATTTTCGTTCATAATTCATGGATGTTGATGTTTCAGTGGAATAGGAAGATTCGTTGCAAGGCATGGAAAACCGCCTCGTAAAAACTGCCACGCATGGCGTGTTCCCGGAACAATTGCACCGGCAGGTCGGGCGAACCGATGAACGGACGCATGATCCAAGAAAGCTGGCTGCCCAGGAAAAGATTGCCCCACAGCCATGCTAACATCACCCGTCGCGCCACTGCCCGGCTGCCGCCGATGGTTTGGAGCAGTTGCAACAGGCGCAGGTTGCCCGTGACGCCCGCCAGCGCGATCACCGCCACATGCGCCAGGATGATCAGGCTGTAGGCCGGCGCGCCCGCGGCGCCCGTCGTCAGCGGCGGCGCATTCCAGATCAAAAATATAATCAGCGGACTGAACGCTCCGAGGATCGCCGCCGTGATGGCGTGGCTCATCACGATCACCGAAAACGACTGCCGGAACGGGATGTTCAATCCCAGCAACGGCGCCAGCATCCCGTTGATCAGCGCATTGCCGAACGTCGTCAGCAGGATGATCAGCGGAAATTTTATCGCCACGTACAACCCCTGCTGTGGTGCGCGCCACCAGCCCATTGCCGCCCCGTAAAGCCCCGCGCCCAAGATGATCACGCCGATATGCAGCGTAAACCTTCGCGCATCCCAACGCGCACTCCACTCCGCGATGGCCTGCGTTTCTCCACGCAACAGCACGCTGATTTCTGATAAACTGAATCTGTGAGTTTGAGCGGACATCAAGACACCTCAAGGCTTCGCTGATTACCGGATTGGACGGGTTGGTTTCCATATGTGTTCAATCATGGCGTCGCAAGTTTTGTTCATGGCTCCCGTGAGTTTACTTTCATACGCTGGCCGGGAATGGCGTCGTCACCTGCGCTGGAGGCGTTGTTGATTCCGTCATGGCCGCCAGCCGTCGGCGAAACACCAGATGCCGCAACCGCGTCATTTCCACCAGCGGCCGCCAGACCGCATGCACCGCCTGGTGTTTGATAAGAAAACGCCAGAGCCGGTTTGAACGCTTGTAAAGATAACAGCCGGCGAAGTAGGCCGGCAGCGCCGACAGTTCTCCGGGCCGCCGCCGCCAGATGGACGCGTGTGAGAACAACCGGCGGTACAGCCAGTCATATCCCAGCAATAATTCTTCCGGTGTCAGATGTTTCGGCCGGAAGACGACGTGCGCGGTGTCATATTTCTCCCAATCGCGGTGCAGCAAACGTCCCTCGGCTTCCATCTGCCGGAACAGCGGCGTGCCCGGGTACGGTGTCAAGATATGGAAGGTCGCGCACTCCATCCGGTTGGCTTCGATCCACTGCGCCAGGGTCGTGAATGTGTCCTTGCGGTCACCATCAAACCCCACCACAAAACTGCCGTTCACCTGGATGCCGTGGTCGCGGAAGATTTGCAGGCGGCGCGCATAATCTTCCGCCCGCGGGGTGCGCTTGCGGGCATCTGCCAGGTTTTGATCCGTGAGGGATTCAAATCCGATGAAAACCCCCGTGCAACCGGCCAGCGCCATTTCGCGCACCAGCGACGGTTCATCGGTCACATCCAGCGTCACGGCGGCGCTCCAGATTTTTTTTACCGGTTGCAATGCGCGGCAGAGCGCGCGCAAATAATCACGCTTGGAACCCAGGTTATTGTCAATGAACACCGCGTAAGGCTGACGGTCCGCCTCGAACTGGCGGCGGATGTCCTCCGGTTCGCGGACACGATACGGCATGCGCAAGCCGTCGGTGGCCAGGTAGCAGAATCCACAGCGGTTGTGGCATCCGCGCGTGGCGATCAGGCTGGTGGTCGTCAAATAGCTCCGGCGGGTCAGCAAATCACGGCGGGGCGGCGGGTCAAGTTCGTAGGGCCGTTCGTAAGTCGCCTCATAACGCGGCTTCAATTCACCGCGTTCGACGTCGCGCAAGATTTCCGGCCAGAGCTGCACGCCGTCGCCGATGGCCAGCGCATCCGCGTGCGGCGCGACCTCCTCCGGGCACGCCTGCGTGTGCAGGCCCCCGAGGATCACTTTGCTTCCCTGCGCGCGGTACCAGGCCGCCAGTTCATAGGCGCGCTTCGCAAAGGTCAGATGCACCGTGATTCCGACGACTTCCGGCACCGGTTCGACCGGTGGCGAGCCTTGCAATAGATTTTCATCCCAATACCGAACCTGCCAGTGCGCGGGTGTCGCGCCTGCCAGCGAGGTCAGCGCGAGCGTCGGAGTGAGGACGTGCTTGCCGAAACTACCGTGCGGTGACTTGGCGTAAAATGGATTGATCAACAGCGCCGTTCGCGGTGCGGGTTTGCAATGGGTCGGCGGCGGAAGTGCCGGTGCGATGGACATTTCCGGCGGCAGTCAGAGCGGCTTGCGCGGCTGATAGAAAGGATCCTCCATCTCATTTTGCCCGTAATGTTTAAACCAGGCATTTTTCATGTTGTTCCTTGGGTGTCTGCGTTTGTTTGACCTGGCGTTCCACTTCATTAATGAGGTTGTCCGGCGTCGAAGTGCCCGCCGTGATGCCGACCACGTCGTCGGCAAAAAACCAGTCCGCCCGCAGCGCTTCCGCCGTCTGCACGTGATGGACGCGGTCGCAGAACCGCGAGCACGTCTTGACCAGCTCATGCGTGTTGTTGCTGTGCGCGCCGCCGATGACGATCACCACGTCGCACTGCTGCGCCAGTTCCACGGCTGCGCTCTGCCGCTGCTTCGTGGGCTGGCAAACTGTGTCGATGAACCGCACCTCTGCATCCGGAAACTGCTCGCGCAACCTCTGAACCAGTTGCCGCACCCGTTCCACCGGCTGCGTGGTCTGCGCCATCACTCCAAACCGCGCCCGCTCAGTCAGTTTGGCGATGTCTTCCTCGCTCAACACCACGTCGTATTCCGCCAAATCCTCCGTCAGCCCGCGCACTTCCACATGATCGCGCTTCCCGATGATCACCGGGTGAAACCCGTCGCCCACCAGCCCGGCCAGCGCCCGGTGCGCCACGTGCACCAGCGGGCACGTCGCCTCCAGCACCCGCAATCCCTGCTGCCGGGCGGATTCCCGTCGCCCTTCGGACGCCCCATGGGCCGTGATCATGACCGCCGGCGTGGCGACCGCCTGTGGCTCGTGCTGGATCTCAATGCCGCGTTCGCGCAGTTCCGCCAGCACCGATTCATTGTGGACGAGGTCGCCGAGGATGGTCAGCGGCTCCCGTCGCGCCGTGTCCAGCGCCAGCGCGATGGCATCGCGCACGCCAAAACACATGCCCAGATGTTCCGCTCGTATGATTTTCATGGTTTTTGGTTGGAACGCCGGTCCCCGGTCCGGCGGGCCGGCGCTCCAAATTGGTTTGGTTGGGTTAAATTCACTTTGTACCACAAAGTGTAAGACGTCAACCGTCCAAATTTGTTCAAAATTATTTTCATGCCTTGTGCTGGCGGACAATCTGTTCGAGCAGGTTGATGTAATCCGTGAAGGCTTTCCGCCCGGCTTTGGTGAGCGAGCAGGTGGTCAGCGAACGGTTGTTCTGATAGGACTTTGCGACGGAAATAAAACCGCCCTCCTGCAGGATGCGGATGTGCGTGTTGAGGTTGCCATCCGTCATTTCCAAGGTGTCCCGCAGTTCGGTAAAGGAAAGCTCCGGCGACGCCGCCAAGGCGGACATGATCGCGAGCCGCCCCTTCTCGTGGATGATGCGGTCGAGTTGTAAGAACGGTTCGGGATTCACGCGACGGGATGCTTCTTCTCGGTGAAATAAAGATAAATGCCGTACGCCAGGTGCAGCCCGCCGAAGATGGCGGCCATCAAGAGATGCGGCGAAAAACAAGTGAGACAATTTGATCCGCTCCAATTCCAGATGAATGCCACCAAGCCGGCAATGATAAAAATCCACCCCAGCCATCGAACTCCGCGAGGCATGAAAAATGCAGCGGCGTGAATCGCACAGCCGTAAAGACATGCCCACATGCTGATGAGGTTCATGAGCCTGCCAGCGACATATTCCCCGTCAATTGTAACTTCTTTCGGATGACTGAAATGGACCAGTGCCAATCCGGCCAAAGCCAATCCAATGCAAAAAGCGGGCGATAACGCCTGGGCTATCCGACGTGTAGGTGGCGACCAAAAAGCCTCGGCATCTTTCAAAGCTTGGCGACGCACTAACAACAGGGCGCCAATCAAGGCCAAAACAGCGACTCCGATCCATAACCATAAAAACCCGCTGCCAGTATTCACGTCTAACAGACAGCCGGCCGACCCTCCGGCGAGCCCCAGCGTGCCGACAAAAATCATGACCGGCGCCAGCGCCCGGCGGTAAAGCGCGGAGCGTTCCATCAGGGTGCGGATGGTTTGCAGGTTTTCTTCAGCCCAATTCGGATTCATGGCCAACACTTTGCCTCACAAAGCCCACATCTTCAAGCCATGATTTTGAGCCGCGCGGCAACGCGTGCACTGCCGCTGGCAGCCGGCGCATTCTGGCCCACCCCGGCACTTGACGTCCAGCCAAACTCACCCGGTTATTTCGTCAGCGTGCAGAGGGCGATCGCGGCCAGCAGGGCGATGCCGCCCAGCCAGTTGATGGAGTTCCGGCCCAGGCTGGATTCACCCTTTTGCGTGACTCGCTCCCAACCGGCGACCCATAAACTCCGCATTTCCCGCCAGGTCATCCCCGACAGAAACGCCGCCCCAACAACCATCGCTGTGACGAATAAGAATATCGAAACATTCATACAGCTATCGCAAGCATAACACACGCCAAGGAATAAATCTAATCGGGGTCAAGCACTTACAAAGAACACCCGCCCGCACCCGGACGTTTTTGGCCGGTTTTTGGGCAGCTTTTTCCGGGGGCAACCACGGGTGGCCGCACTCCGCATTTTACCATGACGCCCTAGCGCGAGTGCTGCTTGGCCTGCTTGCGAAGCGTCTTGAGATGGCGGTAGCCCACCAGTTTTTTGTTCTCCTCATCCCACAGCCGGTACGTGGCGGATTTAAAGCTGCTGAACAACGTGATGGGTTTCACCTGCGAAAACAGCGGGTCGGCCTGGTGACATTTCTCCAAATTGTAGTTGGGGATGCGCGGGCTCAGGTGATGGATGTGATGGAACCCGATGTTGCCGGAAAACCATTGCAGAATGCGGGGCAGCTTGTAGAACGAGCTGCCTTGCAACGCCGCCGCCACATAGCTCCAGTCCTCGCCGCGCTCCCAATAGACATCTTCAAACTGGTGCTGCACGTAGAACATCCACACGCCCGCGCCGCCGGCCACCATGATGATGATCAACTGGATCAACACATACGACCACACGCCGAAAATCAGGCTCAAGCCCACGGCCAGGGCCAGGATGGCCGCGTTCATGGCATAAACCGAATGCCGTTCCCGCTGGCTCGCCTTGGACGACGGAAACCGTTGCCGGATCATGAACAGAAACAGCGGCGCGATGACAAACAAGATGAACGGATTGCGCGAGAGCCGGTACGCGAATTTTTTCCAGCGCGACGATTCCAGATATTCCTGCACCGTCATGGTCCAGACGTCGCCCGTCCCGCGCTTGTCGAGGTCGCCCGCGCTGCTGTGGTGGATGGCATGCTCCCAGCGCCAATGATAATAAGGCGTCATGGTCAATACGCCCGCGAGAAAACCCACCGCGTCATTGGCCCCGCGTGATTTGAAAAAAGAGCCGTGGCCGCAATCATGAAAAATGATGAACACGCGCACCAGAAACGCCCCGGCCAGGATGGCCAGCGGCACCACCAGCCACCAGGAGACCGGCTTGCACAGATACATCAGGTACCACACCAGCCCGTAGGGGATGATCGTGTTGATGATCTGCCATACCGCCCGCGGCATTGAAGGCTTTTGATACTTCAATACAATCTCCTTCCACGCCGCGTTATCCGCGGATGGCTTGGGCGTAACCGAATTTAAATCTTCTTTTGTCATAACTCAACGAACCGGTTTCTGCGAAAATTCGGTCTAGCTGTTACCTGACAGCGTAACCCCAATTTGGCGAACAGCAATCTGAACATGCAAGAAAGAAGTGGATTTAATTCCCCCTGCACACTATCAGGACATCGTTACCATTTCATAAAAGCCTGCCTGCCGCTTGCTAACACTTCCCTCAGAACCGCTTGGTCACGGTCAGCGTCACCGTGTGGCCTTGCGGACGATTCCGCGCATCGGCCTCATAGACGTAACGCAGCGACGTGAACAAGCCCGGCTTCGCCCAAAAGACGTTCACTTCGGGACCCACGCCGATCACGCGCGCAGTGTCCGGGGACGCCCCCGCGCCGCTGTCATCGGTCGCCTGTTGCTGGTAATAGCCGATCAGGCCCAGATCCACGCCCTGCGCCACCGTTTTGCTCAAGCCCCATTCCAGCGTCCACATGTTGCCGGGCGTAATGTCCGTCTGATCCTGTTTGTAACAAATCTCGTATCGGTTCAGCAGCGAGACGGCCCAAGTCTTTTTTTCGTCAGGATACCACACGCCGCCGAACGTGAGCATGTGCGACCAGAACCCGCTGCCGGGACTCGTGAGATAACGCACCGGCGAACTCGCATCGAAATTTCCCGACGGCGCCCACAGCGCGTAACCGGCGGAGAGATCGAACTGTTTAAAATGCCACGCGAGCAGCAGCGGTTCCACCTGGATGTCCGCGATATTGAATTGATCGCCGCTGCTGCCCCCCAGGCTCACGTTTTTGTAGGCGAACGGCACGATGATATCCATGCCGTAGTTCGCCCCGAGAATCTTCTTGTCCGTCATCCAGATCAAACGCGGCGCCTGCACATAGGCGAAGATGTCCACGTCCGCCGGCAAGCCGTCCACCTTGCCGGCCGAGTAGAAAAAGTTGTAGTCGCGCAGGTAGATTCCCGGCGGCGGCAGCGCCGCGCCCTTGATGCCTTCGGCCCCGACCGGATAATGGCTGCCCACCGGCAGCGCCTGCGGTTGCACCGCCAGCGCGAACACGCCGGCGGCAAGAAGTAAACGGGTGAGAATTTTAGTCTTCATTTTTAAGGTAAGATTCTGACTTTGACAAGCAACCTGAATAAAACTGGCAGGGCGGGCAGTCCTCTGCCCGCCGCTGCCTGCAAACGAATGCGTTCAGTTTCACCACGACGGCGCGCACGGAGTGACGCGCCCTGCCCGCCTCAACTGTTTGTGAACGACGTAATTCCATTTTTTCCGGGTTCAAACATCCTGAATTTTTCCGTGCAGATAACTTTCGAACGAACTGAGGTCGAGCAGCCCGTGGCCGGACAGGTTGAAGACCAGCACGCGCTTCTTCCCCTCCTCGCGCGCCTTGATCGCCTCATCCACCACCGCCGCGATGGCGTGGGACGATTCCGGCGCGGGCACGATGCCTTCCTTGCGGGCGAACAGGATCGCCGCCTCAAACACCTTCGTCTGGTGATACGCCTGCGCCTCCATCAGCCCCAGCTTCAGCGCATGGCTGACCATCGGCGACATGCCGTGATAGCGCAGGCCGCCCGCATGGATGCTCGGCGGCATGAACTTGTGGCCGAGCGTGTACATCATCATCAGCGGCGTCGTCTCCGCCGTGTCGCCGAAATCATAGCGCAGCTCGCCCCGCGTCAATGACGGGCACGCGGACGGCTCCACGCCGACGATGCGATATTTTTTCCCCTCGCGAATTTTTTTGCGGATGAACGGAAACGCCAGCCCGGCGAAATTGCTCCCGCCGCCGCAACAACCAAAGATCACATCCGGCTCCTCGCCCGCCTTCTCCATCTGCTTGATGGTTTCCTCGCCGATGACCGTCTGGTGCAGGCAGACGTGGTTCAGCACGCTGCCCAGCGAATATTTTGTGGCCGGCGTCTTGACCGTGTCCTCAATGGCCTCGCTGATCGCGATGCCCAGGCTGCCGGCGCATTGCGGATCCTCCGCCAGCAGCTTGCGGCCGTATTCCGTCAAATTGCTCGGGCTCGCATGGACCGTCGCGCCCCACGTGTGCATCAGCATCCGGCGATAAGGCTTCTGGTCATAGCTCACCTTGACCATGTAGATGTTGCACTCCAGCCCGATCAAGCTGCACGCAAACGCCAGCGACGCGCCCCACTGGCCCGCGCCGGTTTCCGTGGCCAGCCGCTTGGTCCCGGCCAGTTTGTTGTAATAAGCCTGGGGCACCGCCGTGTTCACCTTGTGACTGCCGGCGGGGCTGGCGCCTTCATATTTATAATAGATGTGCGCGGGCGTGTTCAGCGCCTTTTCCAGCCGCACTGCGCGCAGCAACGGCGTCGGCCGCCAGAGCGCGTAGATGTCGCGCACCGGTTCCGGGATTTCAATGAACTTCTCCGTGCTGACCTCCTGCTCGATCAGGTTGCGCGGAAAAATGGCCTCGAGCCCGGCGGGTGGCATGGGCTCCTTCGTCCCCGGATGCAACGGCGGCGGCAACGGCTCGGGAAAATCGGCGTTCAGGTTATACCAGGCCGACGGGATGTCCGCCTGCTCCAGATCAAAGCGTGTCTTCTGGCTCATGAGATTAGTTGGTTCGTTGGTTGGTTATGCAACATGATTCCCCCCGCCGCCGGCCATCACCAGCCGTCGCCTGCCAATTACCAAGCAAATCTTGGCCGGGTAATGAGGCCGGGCATCCAAACATGGAGTGCGCCTGCCCGTGCGGCTCGCACTCCCCGGGCGCAGCAACTCGCGCCAGCCGGGCCGCGTTTATTGGCCAAAACCCCTCGCCTCGGGATATCGCTGCCACCGCTGCTTCCTGACGAATGGTGCCCATGCTTTGGTTCGCTGTATTTTTAAAAAATTCTAGGGTCCAACAAAGCCCAACAAAGCCTGACACCGTCCGCTCCGGCCATCCTCGATTCTCGATCCTCCATCCTCGCCCCGCGCTCGTTGGCCGTACGCTGGGACTTCTAGGGTTTTACAAGGCTTAACCGCTCCTGATTTCCAACCCCTTGCGCAAGGCCCCTTCCCAGAGGCGGATCGTTCTCGTCCTCGAATGGACACTTCTGGCTGCTGGCACCTGTATTCCTTCATGATCTTAAATTTTTTTGGTTGGATTTAGTTGGATTTACTTGGATTCCCAATGTTTTCGGCCTTTTTTCTTATCCGTGTTCATCTGCGATAGTCTATGCGCCTTACCCAAGCGCCATCGGGGTGCGCCCCGGCGCCTTCGGGCTTCGTCATTCGGATTTCTTTCGACCTTCGGATTTCGGCCTTCGGATTTTCTCCGCCTCCGTGGTTTAATTTGGCTTTCCGGCCCATCCTAATGACATCACTTGCCACAATTCCCCGGGTGGTCGGGTCTAAACCACCACCGTGCCTTGGGGTCACTGCCGTCAATAGCATAGCCCAGTTACCTTAATTTATTGACCAGTCCGGCACGGCCCCGTGCGGCCCGCACTTCATTGGCCTTTTCTAAAATTTTCATCGTCCAAAACGGCCTCATTTCTCACCGTCCGCCCCGCCAACGCGCCAGCGTGTTTTGGACTGCGGTGGCAGAGCGCAGCGGCGACACCGCTTTCGCCTGCAACCAAAGCAGCCTTGCCTGAAAAACCATGCTGCCAACACTAGGACGGTTATTTCCTCGTCACCCGCCACCCGCCACTCGTCACATGGTGGCCGTACGCTAGTACTTTAACTTGCTTTAATTTGGTTTAATTTTTGCGTTTTTATTGGCCTTTCCACAAATTTCCATGACGCGAAAACTGGGCTGGCTGCACCCGGATAACCCCCAAAGCAATATGTGCCCTCTCGCCCCGCCCAACGGGGAGAGAGCCGGAAAGAGGGGCCTTCGCCAACCTAACATCGTAAATTCATAAGGTTTAATTTGGCTTTATTTACCTTAATTCCGCTTGGCTTCAGGCTTCCGCCGCTTCCCGTCCCCCCGGTTTCCTCCTGGCCGGACAGTCTTGCTGCATCCGCTTCATAATATTTAAAAATTCTATGGCCGGATTTCGCCGGATTTCGCCGGATAAACATTTTTTAGCCGCCCTCGAATCACCCATAAAGGTGGCGTTTGTCGCGCTGCGACAAACTTTGCCCGCGCAGCGGGCACCCGGACCGTCGTAGAACCGGTGGTCATTCACTGCTTGTTTGAAGTCCGGGTGGGTGCATTCGACATTCGTCATTCACTGCTTGTTTGTCATGTCAAAGAACCACCCCGCCCCGAACCATAAACTCTTCGATAGTATCAGCCCCTACGACATCCCGACAACCCCCGCCGCGCAAATATACCCAAGTATTTTATTGAACGTTTTCCCATAAAAACTGTCGTATACTTGTGTCGGAAAGGAGAAACAGCAAAAGCGGATGACTAAGCCATAACCATGCAGTCGAAACCACCGATCAACGCAGATGAACGCTGATTAATAAACGTTCCGAACCTTTCATCCGGCCTGCCCACCACGCACCTTTTGGTGTTTAAGTTCGCCTCCGCCAGCCTTGTCTTTGCCCGTTCCCATCTGCGTTTATCTGCGTCCATCTGCCTTGAATTGAATCGTTATGGCTAAGCCGCCTATATTCCAACACTATTTGCCAAATGCCCGTTCCGGGGTACTGTCCAGCATGGAATCAGAGATCTTTAAAGCCAGCCGGTGGACTTGGGGCAACCACCTTTTCCCCACGGTCATCGAGGTGACGGACCGCGCGGTGATCCGCCACAAGCGGTCCTGGTTCAGCAAGGACGAGATCAGCATCAGCATCACCAAGGTCGCGTCGGTGCATATCAAGACGGGCCTGATCTGGTCGGATATCCTGATCGAGTCGAGCGGCGGGTCGGATCCGCTGACGTCCCACGGCCACAAGAAGGCGGATGCGCAGCGCATCCGCGCGCTGGTGGAGGAGGCCCAGGGATTTTTGGCGGAGCCGCAGAAATTGAAACTGCCGTGAAGGGTGGTGTCTTCGCCTTGATTTCACCGGGACGTTGGCGGAACACCCGCCAGATGCTTGCAAAATAAAAACGGCGCCTTTTTTCAAAAGCGCCGTTTTGGTGTTGGCTGAAAACGCTTCTAAATCACTTCACCAGGGTTTTGCAGAATTTTTCGATGCGGGCCAGGCCCTTCTCGATGTTGGCCATGCTGGTGGCGTAGCTGAGGCGGATATAGTCATCCGCGCCAAACGCAATGCCGGGGACGGCGGCGACTTTTTCCTGCTCCAGAAGTTTCGCGCAGAAGTCGGCGGACTTGAGGCCCGTGCGGGAAATGTTCGGGAACAGGTAGAAAGCGCCCTTGGCGTTCACACAGGTGAGGCCGGGGGTGGCGTTCAGCTTGGCGTGCGCGTAGCGGCGGCGTTTGTCGTATTCGGCCAGCCAGACGGGCAGGTGATCCTGCGGGCCGGTCAGCGCGGCCACGCCGCCTTTTTGGGCGAACGACGTGGGGTTGCTGGTGCTGTGGCTCTGCACGGCGTCAATCGCCTTGGCAATCGGCTCGGGCGCGGCCAGAAAGCCGATGCGCCAGCCGGTCATGGAATAAGCCTTGGCCAAACCATGAACGATGATCGTGTGGTCGAAATGGGCCGGCGAGAAGCTGGCCACGCTTTTGACCTTGGCCCCATCGTAGAGCAGGTGCTCGTAGATTTCGTCGCTCATGATGAGGACGTTTTTTTCAACGCAGATGTCGCCGAGGGCCTTCACTTCCTCCGGGGAATAGACCGAGCCGGTCGGGTTGCTGGGCGAGTTCAGGATGAACAGGCGCGTGTTCGGGGTGATGGCGGCGCGGAGCTGCGCGGGCGTGACCTTGAATTCCGTCTTGTCGGTGGTGGTGAGGATGACCGGCGTGGCGCCGGCCAGCTTGACCATTTCCGGGTAGCTCAGCCAGTACGGGGCGGGGATGATGACTTCATCGCCGGCTTCGCACGTGGCGAGGATCACGTTGTAGCAGGAATGCTTGCCGCCGCAGGAGACGATCACCTGGGAGGGCTTGTAGGTGAGGCCGTTCTCGCGCTTGAATTTGGCGACGATCGCCTCGCGCAATTCCGGGATGCCGCTGCTGGGGGTGTATTTGGTGAACCCGGCGGCGAGCGCCTTGGCGGCGGCGTCCTTGATGTGCTGCGGCGTGTCAAAATCAGGTTCGCCCGCGCCGAAGCCCACCACATCCTCGCCGGCGGCCTTCATGGCCTTGGCCTTGGAATCAATCGCCAGGGTCATGGAAGGTGCCAGTGAGGCGGCGCGTTTTGAAATTTTGTAATTCATATTGAGCCCCAGATTTTACGGCCAATAAAGCGGCGTGCAAGAATGGAATTTGGCGGGTTGCTCATCCGCTCATCCTGTTCAGCAGAAAATATTATTGCCTTTCGCGGTCAATCATCCCAGAGTGAAACCTTGACCCGGAGTCCGGATGCGGAAAAAACCACCGGGGCAAAAAAACGCCGCGCCAATCCATGCCGTATGAAATTTAAAGACCTGGTTTTCCTGATTCTCGTCGCGGTGGCCCTTTGGTTTTTCCCCAAGATCACCTTGTTTTACCTGCTCTGCGGGCTGCTTGATTTCCGCCGCAGCCGCCGCCCGGAACTGGCCAACTGGCGCCGTTACTTTTATGGAAACGGGATTTTGACCTGGATCCTGTCGCCGTTCAACCTGCTCATGGACCTCTTCTGCCTCAGGAACTACGGCGTTTATGAATTGAAAAACCTGCCGGAGGACTGCCAGCGGGAAATCAAACAAATGATGACGACGGCCAGCAGCAAGCCGGAAATCATCACCGAACTGAGCCGGCGGATGGAGGAAAAGAAGCGCGGGATGATCTTTTTCAAGTGGTACGGCAAGAACATCAACAACTCGCTGACCATCCCGGAATTTCACCAGGAATTCAAATACATCAAAACCATCGGCGTCTCCATCTTCAACAAGAACCAGAAGACCTCGATCCACTACGGACCGTTGCGGATCACGCTGCGGGTGTTGTACAACCTGGTGCCGCTCAAGAATGACGGGGTGTACATCCAGGCCGCCAATCAGAAGCATCTGTGGCATGAGAATCCGCTGTTCATTTTTGACGACACGCTGGTGCACCAGTCGGTAAACGGCTCGGATCATCTGCGGTACTGCATGTTTGTGGACATTTTGCGGCCTTCCCGTGCGCACGGCCTTCTGGCCGGCATGTTGAACGTGGTGAAGACCCTGATCGCGTCGTTCAACCGGATATTTTACGGGAACTGGGATATGATTAAATAGGAGACGGAGAAAGCTCCAAGCGTCCAAGCTCCAAGCTCCAAGCCCACGCAACCGCGTTTTTGGAAGCTCCGGGCGGGGTGATTTAATTCCACCCCTCCTCCCAATATCCCGATGCTTTGAAGCGGAAATCCCCTTGATCTGACAGCGTGGGTAAAACCCGGGTAAACGTCCAGCTACGGACCAAACTCCCGCCGGGGCACCGAGGAACACCATTCCCCCATTCGCTTCCATCTGATTTACAACACTTTCCGTTTCAATTTGACCTTACCCCCCATTCCGGGTAGCCTCCTTGCACCGTTTCCGCGCATGAAGCGCCTCACGGCAAACTCTTATGTCTGAAGGATACTGCGTCAAGTGCAAGGCCAAAAAGCCCATCTCCGATGGCGTTGAAGAAACCATGAAAAACGGTCGCAAAGCCATCAAGGGCAAATGCCCCACCTGCGGCACCGTTATGTTCAAGATCTTGGGCAAGTCGGCCGCCGCCCCCGCGGCTCCCGCCACGCCCGCCCCGGCCAGCAATAATAACAACCCTCCCCAAGCCTGATCCCCTCAACCTTAATTTATGTCGCAACAGCTCGCTTACGTCATCATCACCCCCTACTCGCTTTATAAATCCCGCACCGGCGGCATTTTGAGCCGCCTCATCACCCGCACCGGCCTCGACCTCGCCGGCCTCCGCATGTTCGCCCCCAGCGCCGAACTCGTGAAGGAATACGCGGATACCATCCTTTCCGCCCACGACAGCCAGGACCGCAAGATCCAGGAACTGCTCAAGCAATACGTCCTCGAAAGCCTTTCGCCCGATCCCAAGACCGGCCAGCGCCGGCGGGTCATGGTGCTCCTGTTCCGGGGCGATGAAGCCGTCCGCAAGGTCCGCTCCGTCGTCGGCAACCTCAGCCCCAACCGCCGCGGCGGCGAAACCATCCGCGACACCTACAGCGATCTCATCATGGA
Organism: Verrucomicrobiia bacterium; assembly: GCA_031290985.1. Lineage (GTDB taxonomy): Bacteria > Verrucomicrobiota > Verrucomicrobiia > Limisphaerales > UBA11358 > UBA11358. The sequence continues at coordinate 69,281 of JARLJW010000013.1, forward strand.
CGATAACGGCAACGTCCGTTACTTCGAACCCGCCGTCCTCGCCGCCCCGAACTCCGAGGAGGCCGAACGCAAATTGAAGCTCTGGGGCCGTTATTCCGACAAGGACGGCGGCATTCTGGAAAACGTCATTCCCCTCACGCCGAACGAAGCCAGCGAACGCACCCTCGTCCTCATCAAGCCGGACAACTTCAAGTTCGCCACCGGCCGCCCCGGCAACGTCATCGACTTCTTCTCCCGCACCGGCCTCTATATCGTCGGCGCCAAGGTCCTCCACATGAGCACCGCCCAGGCCATGGAATTCTACGGACCCGTCCGCGAATTCCTCCGCGCCAAGCTCAAAGACGGCGTCAGCGCCAAGGCCAAGGACATCCTCGAAAAAGAATTCGGCTTCAAGCTCTCCGAAGCCGACCAGAAAGCCCTCGGCGAAGTCCTCGGCCCCGTGCAGGGCGATTCCCAGTTCGACAACATCGTCCGCTTCATGTCCGGCCACGCCCCCGGCGAGATTCCGCAGGCCGACTGGACGAAACCCGGCACCCAGAAATGCATCGCCCTCGTCTACGAAGGCGTCGGCGCCGTCAACAAGATCCGCGACGTCCTCGGACCCACCGACCCGTCCAAGGCGCCTCCGGGATCCATCCGCCGCGAATTCGGCTCCACCATCATGGTCAACGCCGCCCACGCCAGCGACTCCGCCGACAACGCCAAGCGCGAATTCGGCATCGTCAAACCCGGCGAAAACAACTTCAAACAGGTCATTGAAGAAGCCTTTGGCAAACTCTGACCCGAACCACACTCTCCAGCCCGCGCCCAAAAAAGCGCGGGCTTTTTTATTGCCTGCATGTAGCAAGGTGGACAAGGTCGCGCTGCGACCTTGCCTGCCTGCGCCGCAGGCACTTTGAGGCAGGGCCGCCCATTGACGTACGCACCAATTGCTGACGCTGTGCCGGTCCCGAAAACATCATGGACTGCGCCGGCAGAGCGCAGCGGCGACGGCGCTTTCGAGCAGACGATCCGGGTGGCGATTTCAAACCGCTTGCGTGCACCAAAGCACGTCACTCCTGCCTCAACTGTTTGTGCCAGACGCAATTCTTCGAGCCGTGCCTTTGCACCCCGCGATGACAAAACGCTCGTCCCCAAGTGGCAATGGTCGCGCTGCGACCTTGCCTGCCTGCGCCGCCGGCACCCTGCGCACACAACCACCAATGACGCACAAATTCCCGCTTCGCCCAGCGAACCCGCAACCGGTAGGGCGCGCGGCCAGTCCGGCTCGGACCTCCGCGCGCGCCGCGACTGCCAACCAACTCATCCGCATTCACCACAAGGGGCCCCATTGCCATCCTCCACCCTCCATCTTCTATCCTCGCTTTTCCCCGCCTCACCACGCAATCGCCTTCAACCGCTCCAGCAACCTCGCATCCGCCGCCGGAAACTCCTGCGCCCCCAACCCCGCCCGGTCGATCCACTTCACCGCCGCGCAATCCAGCGCCTGCGGTTCACCCGCGATCAGCTTGCAGAGAAAAAATTTCAGGTGCACGGATTTTTCGGGATAATCATGCCGCACCTCTTCAAACAGTTCACCCACGGCAATCTCCACGCCCAGTTCCTCGCGGATTTCGCGCACCAGACATGCCTCAAACGTCTCCCCCGCCTCGCGCTTGCCGCCGGGAAATTCCCAAAGCCCGCCCAGATGCGACCCCGCCTGACGCTGCGTGATCAGCAGTTTGCCCCCGTGAAAAATCAGCGCCGCCGAAACTTCAATGCAATTACGATTCACGATGCGCGACGTCTTTAAATCGTCATTCGTCATTCGCAAACTACCGCCCGACGCTCTTGTAAATCCACCCCAGCTTCTCCATTTCCTTCGGGTCAAAAAGATTCCGCCCGTCGAACATGATCGGGTGCGACAGCCCCGCCTTCGCGCGCGCCAGGTCGAGCTGCTTGAACTCCTCCCACTCCGTCGCGATCACGATCGCGTCGCAGCCCTGGGCCACGTCGTTCATGTCGTCCACGTAGGTCACGTTCGGCAGCAGCGACTTCGTCTTGTCCATCGCCTTCGGATCATGCACGCGCAACGTCGCGCCATCCTTCAACAGCCGCTGGCACAAATCAATCGCCGGCGAGGAACGCACATCATCCGTGTTCTGCTTGAACGCCAGCCCGAGCACGCCGATCTTCTTGTCCTTCAGCACCCACAACGTGTCCGTGATTTTCTTCACGAACCGGTCCATCTGGTCCGAGTTGATCCGCTGCACTTCCTTCAGCAGCCGGAATTCATAACCCACCTGCTCGGAAATCTTGATGAACGCGCTCAAGTCCTTCGGAAAACAACTGCCCCCGAAACCGATGCCCGCGTTCAAAAACCGCCGCCCGATGCGTTCATCCAGGCCGATGCCGTGCGCCACCTCCTGCACGTTCGCCCCCGCCGCCTCGCACACATTCGCGATCGCGTTGATGTATGAAATCTTCAGCGCCAGGAACGAATTCGCCGCGTGCTTGATCAGCTCCGCCGAATTGATGTCCGTCACGATGATCGGCGCCTTGAACGGCGTGTAAATCTCCCGCATCGCCGCCGCCGGCCGCTGCGAACTGACGCCCACCACCACCCGGTCCGGGTTCATCAGATCGCCCACCGCAAAACCTTCCCGCAAAAATTCCGGGTTGCTCACCACGTCGAACTCCACCTTCGCCGTGCAGTAACGCTTGATCGTCTCCGTCACCTTCTCCCCCGTCTTCACCGGCACCGTGCTCTTGTCCACCACGATCTTGTAGCTCGTCATCGCCGCCGCGATGTCCCGCGCCACCCGCTCAATGTAGCTCAAATCCACCGAGCCATCCGGCTGCGGCGGCGTCGGCACCGCGATGAAAATCACGTCCGATTTCTGCACCCCCTCCGCCGTGCTGTTCGTGAACGTCAGGCGCCCGGCCGCCACATTCTTTTTGACCAGCTCCTCCAGGCCCGGCTCGTAGATCGGAATCCCGCCCGCCTGGAGCATCTTCACCTTGTTCGCGTCATTGTCCACGCAGATCACGTGGTGACCCACCTCTGCAAAACACGTGCCGGTCACGAGACCGACATAACCAGTGCCGATGATTGAAAGCTTCATTTGGCGGCAGGAATGGTGACCGGTGTGGTTGACATGCCGGGCGCGGCTGCCGGCGTGGCCGGGGCCGGCGTCAGCGCCGCCACCTTCGGCCGCAGTTCCGCCGCGCGCATCTGCGCCTCCTGGGCCAGCGTCCCGCCCATGCCGCTCGCCCGGGCGGCGGAATCATAATAGCCCAACGCCTCCTTCAACTTACCCTGCGCCTCCGCGATCCGTCCCAGCCCGCACATCGCCGGCACCGCGCTCGGCGTGCTCGCATACGTTGAAGCCACCGTCTGGTACGCCGCCGCCGCCAGGTCCAGCTTGCCCTGCGCTTCCAGGCTCGCCCCGATGCCCAGCTTGGCCGTCGCCACCAGCGGACTCGATCCATTCTCACTCACAAATTTCTCGAAGATCGCCTGCGCCTCCGCAAAGTGCGCCGTGCTGAAATCCGTCGCCCCCGCCTGCAACTGCGCCCGCTGCCCCGCCACCGTGCCCGCATACGTCGTCGCCAGCTTCGTCAGCGCCTCCGCCGGGTTCACCCCTGACGGCGGCGTCATCATCAACTGCGTCAACGCCGCGCCCGCCGCCTGCTCATTCTCCTCCCGCTGCGACTGCATGTAATAATAAACGCCCACCACCACCACGATCACCCCCGCCCCGCCGGCGATCGCCTTCCAATTCTCCTCCAGCCGCGGCCAGAGTTTGATGAGCATTTCCGCCAGCGTATCCTGAGTTGGTTCTGTAGTTTCGATAGGCATAAATTGAACAATCATTTTTTCCGCCAAAACCTCAAAACGCAAGCGGAAAGCAGCACGAATTCACGCTTCCGCCATAGCGCAGGCATCCTGCCGCCAGTGATTCATCTTCCAACCGGCACCCGCGCCCCACCTGACTCCCGCCTCCCCGCCTCCCCGCCTCCCGCCTCCCCGCCTCCCGCCTCCCAACCGTCCCGCCAGCCTGACGCGAATTTGGAGTGCGGTGGCAGAGCGGCAGCGGCGACACCGCTTTCGCCCGCACCAAATCGTTCGAATTCTCCACCACCATCGCCCGCACCGTGTGGCCGGTCGCGGCAAAGTCGGCCTTGCATGATGGCCAGTCCGGCACCGACCTCGTGCGGCTCGCACCCGTACGCAAGTACCGTCAATCGCATCTCAAAAAATCGGTTTGACCTGGTTTGACCAGGTTTGACCGCTCCCTGATTTCCAATCACTTGCACAAGCACCCTTCCCGGCGGCGGATGGGGCTTCTGGCCTCTGGCTCCTGTCTTCATTCATGATTTATTTTTTGGGTTGGATTTGGTTGGATTTACTTGGATTCCCAATGTTTTCGGCCCTATCTGTGTTCATCCGTAGTTGTCCATGCGGTTTACAAAATACCGGCCCTTCGACATTGGGCGTTGAATGTTGAATGTTTCGATTTCCCCCTTTTCGCCTTCCGCTTGGTTTTGTCCATCCTCGGTTTTCATTCGTGTTTATCAGTGATTATCCGTTTGATTCACCTAAGCGCCATAAGGTGATCGAGGTTGGCACCTTCGGATTTCGTCATTCGGATTTCTTTCGGCCTTCGGATTTCGGCCTTCGGCTTTTCTCCACCTCCGCGGTTAAATTTCATAATTGTTAAAAATTCTAAGGCCTAACAAAGCCTGACAAGGCCTAACGAACCTTGATACCCAAAGGCTTGCATGGTCGCCCGGTGGCCCGGTGGCCGTACGCCAGTACCCCCGGCCACTTCGGCGCTTGGCCGTCCGGACCCGATTTCCTCGCCCCTCGGAGGGGAGAGGATCAAGGTGAGGGGTGCCAGCCAGACGGGCCATCTCCTCTGTTTCATA
>JARLJW010000078.1 GCA_031290985.1 Verrucomicrobiia bacterium
ATATTTAAAAATAAAAAAAAAGTTTTTATATTTTGCCCGGGGGTGTTGGGTTAAATGGGCGGGGCGGGGGGCCGGGCCCACTCCCCCTCAAATCACCAGCAACAGCCGATTGACCTCCTTCAATCGCGCCTTCGTATCCTATTTAAAGAGGCTCGCTGACGGGAAAAACCGGCAGAGCGGCAGCTCTGCCCCACCCAATCTTGGTGGGGCGGAAGTGCCCTTCCGCCCTAACTTCAGCCAGAACGAGCGCAGCGAAGTTCTGGCCTCCGGGATTGGCATATTGGGGGAAACTTTTAGGACGGGAGCTGATGCTCTGATTTGTGCTCCGCTTCTTCAGGAGCGCTGGCGCGCAAATCCGAGCCTCTCCCGCTATCAAACATCACCGGGGCGGCGAAATTATGGTGCAGAGTTTGCCGAAACCTGATAGGCATGATGAGTCGCTATGAATAAGATTCCATTCTGGATATGGCTTTTAGGGTTTGTGATAGCGGGTTGCGTTTTTGAGTATTTTTGGCTGGTCGGATTTGAGCGTTTAGACAGGCATATGACACGAAAACAAAAGTTAGTTACGGGTGTTGTCCTGCTATGTATTGCTGCCACGGCATTTTCATATGGTTTGTTTTGGGCTTATCATGAATGAACGATGAGGGTGCGTGACGTACGATAAACCGCCGAAACCAAATTTGGGGCATCATATGGACTTGGAATTTGTTCTAAGTTTCACGGCTAATAAAATCAATAAAACCAAAACAAAAAACTGAACCGCACCCGTGAAAATAATAAAGCCAATCCACAACCAACCCGGCACAGACGAAGCCATAGAGTGCAATAAATAGTCAATCAGACGTTCACCTGGCAAGTGGAACATCGCCGTCATGATTCCTAAAAAATTTGCACCGTGTTCACTGGCAACCGAATAGCTGCCAAACAGCCAATAAGCCACATCTAGAACGGTCTCGGCAATAATTGCAATCAGGGCTGCCAGTTTAATGCTTTTCATTTTCTTATGCGTGCGTGCTGCAGCTATGACAAGCCAGAGCCGACAATAGCAACGCGTTCCTTGAAGCGTAAGCGCCTCAACGTTTTGACACGTTCTTGCTTGAACTCGCTGCTGGCCACATTTTGTTGAATAGTCTCATTTTCAAACCGAGTCGAGAATTTTTGGCAAATTCAATTCAGCGAAAGTGGCATCACGATTGGCACAAATTGGGTTTAAATACGGATGGGTAGCGCGGCAACTCTGCTTCATCAATTTTTGATGACTAATCAAATCGCCAGCAACAACCGTTTAATCTCCTTCAACCGCGCCTTGGCGTCCTTCTTGGTCAGTCGCGGAAATTTCCCGCCGAGCGTGATAAAATCGCCGGCACGAACCAGCTTCAATTTATCCTCCTCCACCTCGATGGTCGTCACGTTCTTTTCGCTCGCGAGAACTTTCAGTTCGCCGACGGCCAGCAGCAGTTCCACCGGCGGCGGCAACGGTCCGAACCGGTCGCGCAATTCCTTCTGGAGCACATCGAGGTGCGGCTTTTCCGTCGCCTGGGCGAGCTTGCGATAGATCTCGATGCGGTGCTGTGGCTCGGTGACGTATTTTTCCGGCAGCGTGGCGGCCTCGCCGAGAAAATCCAGCGAGACGCGGACCTCCACGCGCGGCTTCACCTTCTCGCCCTTCAACGCGCCGACGCTTTGTTTGAGCAACTGGCAGTAGAGTTCAAAGCCCACGGCGGTGATGTGCCCGCTCTGCTCCGCGCCCAGCAGGTTGCCCGCGCCGCGGATCTCCAGGTCACGCATCGCAATTTTAAAACCGCTGCCGAGCGTGGAGTATTGCTTCATGGCGCTGATGCGTTTGCGCACATCGGTGAGCAGGCGCGCGTGGCGCGGCAGCAGCAGATACGCGTAGGCCTGATGCTTGTAACGCCCCACGCGCCCGCGCAACTGGTACAGCTCGCTGAGGCCGAAGCGGTCCGCGCGGTCGATGATGATGGTGTTCGCGTTCGGGATATCCAGGCCGCTCTCGATGATCGTCGTCGAAAGCAAAACATCCGCCTCGCCGTTGACAAACTTCGTCATCACCTCTTCCAAATCATCCGCGTCCATCTGGCCGTGGCCCACGACAATGCGCGCGTCCGGCAACAGCGATTGCAGCTTGGCCTGCATCGCGTAAATCGTCGTGACGCGGTTGTGGAGGAAGAAGGTCTGGCCGCCGCGCTGGATCTCGCGCTGGATGGCGTCGCGGATCAGCCGCTCATCGTACTGGGTGGCCGTGGTCTCGACCGGCAGACGGTCGTGCGGCGGCGTCTGGATCGTGCTCATGTCGCGCGCGCCGGTGAGTGCGAGGTAGAGCGTGCGCGGAATGGGCGTGGCGCTCAAGGTCAGCACATCCACCATCGTGCGCAGGCGCTTGAACTTTTCCTTGTGCATCACGCCAAAGCGTTGTTCCTCGTCAATGACCACCAGGCCCAGATCCTTGAATGCGATGTCATCCTGCACAATCCGGTGGGTGCCGATCACGATGTCCACCGCGCCGGCCACGAGGTCTTTGACCACGTCCGTTTGCTCGCGCTTGGTGCGGAAGCGCGAGAGCAGTTCGATGCGGATGGGATAATCCGCCATGCGTTCGCGGAAATTATTAAAATGCTGCTGCGCCAGCACCGTCGTCGGCACGAGAATGGCGACCTGCTTGCCATCCATCACGCACTTGAACGCCGCGCGGATGGCGACCTCGGTCTTGCCAAAGCCCACGTCGCCGCAGATGAGCCGGTCCATCGGCTTGGCCCGTTCCTGGTCCGCCTTGGTCTCGGCGATCGCGGTGATCTGGTCGCGCGTTTCCTCGTAGATGAAGGAGCTCTCGAATTCGCGCTGCCATTGCGTATCCGGCTTGCAGGCATGGCCGGGCTGGGTCTCGCGCACGGCCTGGATGCGGAGCAGTTCCGCCGCCACATCGCGCACGGCTTTCTCGGTCTGTTCCTTGGCCTTGGCCCAGCGCGTGCCGCCGAGCTGGTTCAGCGGCGGATTGGCCTTGCCCGCGCCCACATACTTGCTGACCAGATGCGACTCGCTGACGGGCACGTAGAGTTTCGGCCGCTCCTCGCCGGCGTTCGCGGCGGCATATTCGATGACGAGACATTCGGTTTCTGAAGCCCGGGCGGCAGGCCCGTGCCGTCCGCCCGCGCCCGCCGGCAGATTTTTCAAGCCGAGATAACGCCCGATGCCATGCTGGAGATGCACGACGAGGTCGCCGAATTCCAAGTCGGCAAAATCAATCTCCATCGCGGAACGCACGGCGCTGGCGTGCGGCGACTTCAGCCGGCGCGGACGAAGCACCTTGTAGCGCCCGAAAATTTCCGCATCCGTGACCACCACAAGCTTCAGCTCCTCACAAATGAAACCACGGGCGAGCGAGCCGATCTGGACCTGCGGACGGTTGTCGTCGGCCAGGTTAAGCTCCTGCCAGACTTCCTCGAAGCGCTGGCGTTCGCCGTCGTTGTTGCAAAAAACTTGGACGCGGTATTCCTGCCGGAGCCACCGGTGCAGTTGCCGGAAAAATTCGCGGCGCTGAATCTCGGCGATCTGCGGCTCCGGGGCGCGCTCGGCGAGCGGGCGGAAGGCATCCAGCGTGTCGAAGCCGGGAATCACTTCGTCGGCCGCGCGTTCATCGGTCAGCTTGATGGAGGCCAGTCCGCGCCGGTTCAACTCGACGAGGAAATCCGGCCAGGAAATGAACAGCGGATCATTCGCCGGGATTTGTTGCGCGTAGGTTTCGGCGTGGACGGCGAGCGAATCGGGTTCGCAGAAGAGGAAGATGGTTTCGCTCGGCAGATGCTCTAAAAGTGACGAGGGACGGGTGGCGGATGACGGGGCTTTTAGAATACCCAACTCGCCCGCAGGCGGGAGCATCACGCTGGAAATTTCCTCGCGGGAGATCTGCGTCAACGGGTCGAAGTAACGAAGCGATTCGAGGTCGTCGCCAAAAAATTCCAGGCGCACCGGCCAGGGACTCGTCGGCGGATAAATGTCCACGATGCCGCCGCGCAGGGCGATCTCACCGCGTTGCGTGACCTGCGCCTCGGGCTCGTAGCCTTGGGCCTCAAGCCATTCGATCAAATCCAGCGGCGCGATCTTGTCGCCGCGATTGAGCAGGCGGAGACGGGATTGCAGATCGGCTGGCGCGAAGGTTTTTTGCAGCAGCGCGGTGACGGTCGTCACCGCCAGTTTTAAATTATCAGTTTTGGCTTTTGAGTTGTCAGCCAGCGCGACCAGCGTTTGCAGGCGGTCGCTGATCACATCGGCGTGCGGCAGCTTGTCCTCGTGCGCCAAAATTTCCCACGCCGGATAAAAGAGCGGTGACCTGCCGAGCCAGGTTTCCAAATCCTGCTGAAAACTTTCCTGCGCCTTGAGGTTTTCCGTGACGACGACCAGCGGGCGCTTGGGAAATAATTGTTGCAACAGCGCGACGACGAACGGGTGGGCGGACGCGGCGAGCCCGGAAAAAGCCAGCGCTCCGCCATGCTCCAGGCGCCGGACGAGGGACGTCACCGCGGGAGCTTTCAGGATGTCAGCGAACAATTTGCCTGTCGCTGACGAGGAATCGTGCGGCAGCAAGCGGAAAGAAACTCGCAGCGAAACCGCGCGGCGTCAAGTGGGGAGCAGTGCTTAATGTCTCTCATTTACTATTTTCACGCAGTCCGCCGCAGCATTGCCGCAACGGGAATCTAGTGCAATCAATCCGCGCGCCAGCGTGTCTTGGACTGCGGCGGGAATTCCGATGCATCGGAACACGCCGCTTTCGCACTCACGAAAATCATTCTCTTCCAATTCCATTCCCGCCCGCTCGCAATCGCCGTCGCCGCGGTTCGCCCTGCCGGCGCAGTCCAAAATGGTCGCGGGCCGCCCTTATGCTTCATGGCCTGAGGCTCACATTCGGTTCGGTGAGGACGCCGCGATAAACCAACTGGCACATGCGCCACCGGCGCGGAAACAACCGGCTTTTGCGGACGGCGGGGGGCATGGTCATTTCCGCCGGTAAATCTCCAGCGCGCTCCCGTGCGCCTCGGGATAGTGGGCGATGTAGTTGGTCCCGAGCACCACAACGGTGTTGGTCGCGGAAAGGATGTCCGTCATGCCCACGAGGGTGTAGTTCGTTTGGTACGCATCCCACCAGTTGAAGATGGCCGGATCGGATTCCGGGCGGCGGTTCCAGGACATGATGTTGTCGGCGAAGACGACGAACTGCGGCGCGGCGGCCTCCAGGTCGCGGATCATCTCGCGCTGCATCTGCGAGGCGAAGGGCTGCGGCTCCATCAGCGCGTAGGTGTAGATGTAGCCGGTCGCGGAATGGCGGCGGGAAAGGAAATAAATCTCCGGCTCGGAACCCAGCACCGCCACGCGCGCGTCGGACGCCGAATTATCCGCGATGTATTTGGCGACAATCTCGGACTCCGGCAGCGGGTCGGCGCCGTATAGCCCGTGGTCCACCGGGCTGGTGCCGCGGATGACCTGCTGGAGCGGCTGCACGAACCAGATCCCCGAAAAACCGGCCATGGTGATGCCGGCGATGAGTGCATAGGCGATGGCGGGGCATTTCTCCGTCCACAATTTTTGCAGGCCGCTGATGGCCGCCCCCGCCAGCAGCGCCAGCGCGGGCAGCGCGATGAGGAAATAATGTTTGCGAAAATAAAAATCCGGGCAGACCGCGAGGGCGCTGGCGAGGCAGAAACCCAAAATCCACCCGCGCGAACCCCGCCAGCGCGGGTCGCGCCACACGAGCCACAGGCCCGCCAGCCCGAGGAGCGGAAACAGAAACACCTTCCCCAACGCCCGCGTGGCGCCCTGCACCAGCATCTGCGGTGCGTAGGCCAGCGGCACGCCGCCGGCGTATTCGCGGGCATAGTCGAACGTCCAGAACTTGAACTTGGTGAACACGCCCGCCTGCCAGAGCCACAGGCAGCAGAGCGCCAGCGGCAGGAGCATCGCCACCGCGCAAAACGCCACGGACAGGATTTTTTTGGCGGCGGAATCCTTCCGGTCGAAAAACTTTCCCGCCGCAAAAGCCAGCCCGGCCCAGGCGGCGATGATGACGGCGTGTTGCTTCATCAGCACGGCTGTGCCAAAGCACACGGCGAAGGTGCCGATGCGCGGCCAGCTTTCCTTTTGCCGCGCCGACCACATGAAACACAGGCCCGCAGTCACGAAAAACGCGCAGAAGTGCGTGGCGTGGCCCGCAATCCCCAGCATCGACGGGCTCGCGGCCAGGATGGCGTAGCTGCCGGCGGCGACCACCCCGGCGGTTTCATCCAGCATTTTTTTGCCGAGCCACCAGAGCATCAGCGCGGTCGCCGTGGTCATGAGCAACAGCCCGAAATGGATGCCCGCCGGGGTCTGGCCGAACACGGCCATGATGGCGGCATAAGCCAGATAGGTGCCGGGAAATTTCATGTTGTACGCCAGTTCGTACGGCGGGATGCCCTGGAGCATGAGCTGGCCGGCGTAGGCGTATTCGCCTTCATCGCGTTCCAGCGGAAAATCGAGCAGGCGCAGGCGGGCGGCGGCCACGACCACGAGGACCACCAGCATGAACCACCACAGCCAGTGGCGGCGGACAGAGGTGGATCGCGGCGGCGTCATGCGCAGGCATGAGACAAAATCAACGCCGGGAATGCAATTTCATTCCGGGAACGGATGGCCATTTTAACCACTGATGGACATTGTTGAACGTATGCGTTGCGGAAAACCTGAATCGCGGCCAGCTTTTTGCACCAACGGCCTTCCCCATCCAAGCGGCGGCGAAACCAGCCAAGCTGAACGAAAATCTGCCCGCACGCGCTTTCAATGGTTTTGGCCGATGCCGGTTCCGTTTTCGCGTGACAAAGCATTCGATCTAAGGCATTGACAAGGGATGGATGACCGCTTGAGAAGCCGACGCTTCATTTCCGTCGTGGTGCCTGTTTATAACAGCGAATTGACCCTGCCTGCGCTGAATAAACGCCTGGAAACTGCGCTGACTTCGCTGGCCGCCCAGTTTGAGGTGATATTGGTCAATGATGGAAGCCGGGACCAAAGCTGGCAAGTCATACAAGAACTGTCGCGCTCTTTTCCCTGGGTGCGGGGAATTAATTTGATGCGAAATTACGGGCAGCACAATGCGCTGCTCTGCGGCATCCGGGCGGCCCGGTTTGATAGCTTGGTGACGATGGATGATGATTTGCAGCATCCGCCCGAAGAAATCCACAAGTTGCTGGCCAAGCTGGATGAGGGATTCGAGGTGGTTTATGGTTTCCCGGAACATGAACAGCACGGCTGGTTGCGGAACATTGCTTCCGGTTTGACCAAGCTGGCGCTTCAGCGATCCATGGGGGCGGAGACCGCCCGCCATGTTTCGGCTTTCCGCGCGTTTCGGACACAGTCCCGCGATGCCTTTGCCAGCTATCACAGCCCGTTTGTGTCCATTGACGTCGTACTAACCTGGGCCACCACCCGGTTTGTCGCCATCCGCGTCCGGCACGATCCCCGGCAAGCCGGGGCTTCCAATTACACGTTTGGCATGCTGTTCAAACATGCCATGAACATGATGACCGGATTTTCGGTCTTGCCACTGCAACTGGCCAATCTCATGGGCTTTTTATGCACTGGTTTCGGCGGGCTCGTGCTGGTGTTTGTGGTGGGCCGGTATTTTTTATATGGCAGTTCCGTTGCGGGATTCCCCTTTCTGGCATCCATCATCGCCATTTTTTCCGGCGCGCAGCTTCTGGCCCTGGGCATCATCGGAGAATATCTCGCCCGGATGCATTTCCGGATGATGGAGCGCCCGACTTATACGATCCGCGATGAAAGCGCGCCGCGTGACAAGGGGTTGGCATGAATGCGCCCGATCCGGCTCCTTGCGAACTGCTGCCGTGGGACACTGAATTTTTCGGCTATCGCATCGCGCGCGTCTGCGGTGATACCTTGAGGCACGAACAGGCGGTGCAAATTGATGGCTGGTGCCGGAGCAATCGTATCCGGGCCCTGTATTTCCTGTCACGGGCGGACGACCCGGCGACCATCCAAACGGCCGAGCAGCATGGCTGCGGGTTGGTGGACATCCGTGTCACCTTCGAATGTTTACCTGTGAATTTGCACGCCCCCGTTCGCCCGGGCCTGCCGGATGGCATTCGTGTCCGGATGGTTCAACCGGCTGACCTGCCGGGCTTGCAGGCAATGGCCCGGACAGCCCACACGGATACGCGTTTTTTCAGCGATTTTCATTTCGCCCGCCAGCGTGCGGAAGAACTCTATTCGACCTGGATTACCTTGGAGGCCCAAGGCCGCGCGCAAACGGTGTTGGTGGCCAGTTCAGCGGCCAACCAGCCTTTGGGTTATGTTTCCTGCCACCTGGATCCGGTCCGTCGGGAAGGGCAAATTGGTCTGGTCGGTGTCCGTCCGGAAATTCGCGGGCGGGGCCTCGGCAAAAACCTCATCCTGGCGGCGCTGCACTGGTTCCGGGCACAAGGTGCGCAGGTCGTGACGGTCGTCACCCAGGGGAAGAATCAGGCGGCCCAACGGCTTTACGAGCAGTGCGCCTTTCGGAACCGGAACGTGCAGCTCTGGTATCACAAATGGTATTCAACCGTGGATTAGCAATCATGTTCGGACGGTCAATTTCAATCGCATGGATCAAAACTGTTCAATCCCATTCAACCGCTCCTCGCTTCTGGGCCGGGAACTGGAATACATATTCAAGACGATGACCATCGGCCAGATTGCCGGGGATCAAACTTACTCCAAAAGGTGCCATGCCTTTTTGGAGCAGGTGCTGGGCGTGCCGAAGGCCATGGTGACGACCTCGTGCACGCACGCGCTCGAAATGAGCGCGCTCCTGCTCAACATCCAGCCCGGCGACGAGGTGATCGTCCCCGCCTTTACCTTCGTATCCACGGCGAATGCCTTCGCGTTGCGCGGAGCCAAAATTATTTTTGCCGACATTCGCCCCGACACGTTGAACTTGGACGAGCAGAAGTTGGCGGACCTCATCACCTCCAAGACCAAGGTGGTCGTGCCTGTGCATTATGCCGGGGTCGGTTGCGAAATGGATGTGATCGGTGAAATTGCCGCCCGGCATGGGCTGTCCGTGGTGGAAGACAACGCCCACGGACTCTTCGGAAAATTCCGGGGCCGCTGGCTCGGAACCTTCGGCTGTCTGGCGACCCAGAGTTTTCACGAAACAAAAAATATCACCTGTGGCGAGGGCGGCGCGCTGCTCATCAACGACGCCCGCCTGGTGGAACGCGCCGAGATCATTCGTGAAAAAGGCACGAATCGCAGCCGGTACTTCCGGGGCCAGGTGGACAAATATTCCTGGGTGGACATCGGCTCGAGCTATGTGATGAGTGACGTCCTCGCAGCTTTTCTCTACGCCCAGTTGGAAGCCTGGGAGACGATCCAGCTGAAGCGGCAGCGCATCTGGAACCATTATGACAACCAGCTGTGTCACTGGGCCCGGGAACGCGGGATTGGCTGTCCCGTGGTGCCAGCCCATTGCGAACAGTCCCATCACATGTATTACCTGCTGCTGCCTTCGCTGGAACAGCGGCAGGCTTTCATCGCTTTCCTGAAAGCCCGGAACATTTTGAGCGTGTTCCATTATGTTCCGCTTCATCTCTCCCCCATGGCGGAACGGATGGGCGGACGTCAAGCAGACTGCCCGGTCGCCGAAGACCGAAGCGACCGGCTGGTGCGGCTGCCATTTTACAACAGCCTCAGCCCGGACGATCAGGACCGGGTCATTCAGGCCGTCCGGGAATTCGAGATGTGATTTGACGCCACGCTGAATGCATCGAAGCCCATCACCGAAACTTTTCAACGGGGACTGGTTGTCCGGTTGCACGCGATTGCTCGTGGGCCGGCGGGGCGGTTTTCAGGCGCTCGTCTGGGCCGCCGCAATCAACTTCCTTCTGTTCGGCCTTTTTCTGGCCGGAACCACGCCACTGTATGAAACCAATGACGACCTGATGATGCAGTTGATCGCATCGGGTTTTCACACCGGCCATCCTGACGGGCATCTGGTGTTCACCAACATTTTGATCGGTTGGGCGCTCCAGTTTCTTTATGGCACCTGGGCCGGGTGCAACTGGTATTTTATCTACCTCGTGGTGGTGCATTACGCCGCGCTCACCGCCATTGCTTTTCTCGTGGTGTCTCGCCGGGGAGGGTGGCTGTTCACCGGGCTCTATGTGGGATTTTTTCTGATCGTTGAAATGCGCATTCTGCTGCACCTGCAATTCACCACGACCGCCTTCCTGGCGGGAACTGCCGGGCTGTTGCTCCTGGTGGACGGACTCCAGCCTGCGCAGCCGGCACGCTGGCCCAAAGTGATCACCGGGTTTGCTTTTGCCGGGGTGATGTGTCTGGTGCGTGAGCCGGTGGCGATGTTGTTTCTGATCATTGCTTTTCCCTTTATACTGGAACGGTTGGGCTTGACCCAATGGCGTCGATTGTTGGGAACCGGTTTGGCGTTTGCATTTATCTTCACGGTTTTGCATGGCCTCAATCGCTGGGCTTACCAGCGCGATCCCGCTTGGGCCGAATTTACCGGCTACAACCAGATGCGTGGTGAAATTCACGTTACCGCGCTGGAGAAATTTATTCCGCAGGCGGCTCCGGCGGTGGGTTGGAGCACGAACGATGGCTGGATGTTTTCCAAGTTCTATTTCTCCGAGCCGGACGTGTATGCGGGGGCGCCCAAGATGCGCCTTCTTTTAGCCCGGTTGAAAACGCTCGCGCGCGACGAACCGGCATCGGCGTGGAAATTTTCGGCAAGTTTCCTGTATCTGCCGACAATTCTCTGGCGCGACGCGGGCCTGCTGATGAAGCTGGCCTTGCTGAACGCCATCTGGTGTGTCGTTGCGGCGGGAGTTTTCCGTCGGCGCTGCCTGGTTACACTGCTAATTTCTTATGGCGTATTTGTGGTGTTTTGCTTTTATCTGTTCATGACCGCCCGGCTGCCCGAACGCGTCTCTTATAATATTCCACTGTTCATCCACGCCATCTGCCTCTATTGGGCAACCGGTTTCCCTAACTGGCCGGCCGCGCGGATCCGCCCCGGTTGGCGCGCCCAAACATTGCGGCTGGCGGCACTCGTCCTGGTTCCGATTTGGGCCGCCCTGTATCTTTCCGTTCTTTCTGACTTGGCCCGGAGCTTGTGGTGGGCCAACACATCCAACCGAAACCTGGAACACATCAGCCGCAAAATCCTCCAGCCGATTCGCGCCGGTCTGCCCGCCCAAAAGCCGCCGGTCTTGATTGCGATACCGCTGGACTCGGTGTTGGAGCAATGTCTTTTCTTTTATCCAACGGCCGCGCAGGTTCCCTTTTCTCTGGTGCCCTATGGCTGGATCACCCACTCGCCAATTTTCACCCAAATCCTGGAACGACACCATCTCCGTCCGTATTCCCTTTCGCTGGTGGATCGGCCGGACATTTATTTTATGATGGAACCGGGGTGGCTGGAACCGCTCAAAGTGTTTTATCGCGAGCATTACGGGTTGGAGGTCAGGTTTGACATGGTCTTGAACACCGATGAAATGCCGCCGTTCGCAGATTGCCGGCTTCACCTCTACCAAGCTCATGTCGTCGGCGACCAGGCAACGGCACCATGAATCATCACCGGCCCATCAATCCGGCGCCTTCGGCGCGACCGATTTAAAATGAACATCATCGACAAGTTTTCCACGATTCTGAGTTCGCCGGCAGGTTACCGGCTTTTTTCCAGGCTGGTGGGCGGCAATGTCTGGCAAACCCATCTCGCTGATCATGTGCAACCGGTGGCGGGCGAAAAAATTCTCGATATCGGCTGCGGGCCGGCGGACGTGCTGAACTATCTGCCGGCATGTGATTATAGCGGCATCGACATCAGTCCTGAATACATCGCATCGGCCCAAAAGCGTTTCGCTGGCAGGGGGCGTTTCCATTGCCAGGGAATTGGGCTGGCGACCATGGAACAGGCACCAGGTTCATTTGATCTGGCTCTTGCCACCGGGGTGCTCCACCACTTGGATGACAAGACGGCCGACGAACTTTTTAAGCTGGCCCGGCTCGCCCTCCGGCCCGGCGGCCGGCTCATCACCTACGACGGCTGTTATGTTCCGAACCAGTCAAAAATCGCCCGCTGGCTGCTCGACCACGACCGTGGGAAGCATGTTCGCACCCAGGCGGAATATGTGCGGCTGGCTTCAACGCGCTTCCACAAGGTGGAATCACATTTGCGGCATGACCTGCTTCGTGTTCCTTATACCCACTTGATCATGCGTTGCGGCTAAAATCCATTTATTGGGGAGGTTGCGTCAGTTCGTATCGGCCTTATAGCCCGAGAACTTCAGCACCGGCAGGTTCTCCAGCCGGTTTATCGGGCCCGCCGGAGACATTTCCAGAACTTGTTCCTGCACGGCATGATCCCGGAGTTGCGCCGTAACTTGAGCATTCCAGTAATTTAGATGAGGCACCCACTGGCCAACGGGCAGGCCCGACGGCGGCAACAGCTTTTCCGGGCGCGTGACGGACAAATTTCCCACGGTCCAGACATTGTTGCTCCCGCGCAAAGTGTCGGTTATTTCGTTCAGCACCGGCGCCATCGGATCCGGTTTGTTCATCTGTTCCGCGGCCAGGTCATTGCGATGCACCTTGTGTGAAGTTATCGGCGGCACGGTCACCCAGCGGGCCTGGCCAGTGTAATACCGGTCGAACGTGATTCCTTCCCACGCGCCTTGAACCACGATCAGATCCCCCGCTTTGGCCTTTTGATCAAGAATGGTGGCGAGCAGATCCACATTGCTCCGCCGCGTATGTGCTTCCTCCCAGCCTGATCTTGCGCACCAACTCATCATTACCACCAGCAGCCCGATGCGGAGCAACCCCCACGGGCGCAGCTTGGGCAAGGTCGCACCCAGCACTCCATCCAATGAAATTGTACACAGACAGAGCATTTCGACGTAATACCATGACTGCGTCAAATACCGTAATTTCACCAGAAAAGCCAGAAACCCGACGATTCCCAAAACCATGCTCACAATACAGTACAGCGCCAGGTCAGAACGGTTCCGGATGGTGCGCGTTTCGCGGTCCGGCGCCTGCGGCTTGCGTTTCAATTGCATCATCAGTGCCACCACGGCTCCGACCAGCAGAAGCGCAACCCAGAGCCAGACTTCCGGGCCGTCGTAAGTGGACGGACGGGCACTGCTCTTGGCGGTCACGGCATCACCGAACTTATACCAAAGCAGCAAAGGACTGAAGGATGGCTCCTGATTCATGGGTACGTAGGCCGAGCCGCGATGGATGACGGGCAGATAGATTGCCATGGATGCACCGGCCGCCGCGCCGATCCCCACCAGCGCCCCGAGCGTCCTCCATTGCCGTCGCCGGATCACTACCAAGGCGGCGCCGACCAGCATCGCCCCCAAGAATACCACGTCATAATACACGCACTGTGCAAAAAGAATGCCGATGAGACCGGTCCCAAGAACTCGCCACCGCGACGGGTTCTCAACGATCCGCCAGAGCATCCCAAAACTGAGCACCAGCAGGCAGCTCGCCAGGCCATAAGCCCGGTTTGCTCCGACAATGAAAATAAACACCGGCAGACTGCCCAGCAGGGCAACGCTTAAAGTCGGTGCGCGCCCGCCCATCCAACGCGAGCATAACCATAGCGAAACGAGAAAACAAACGCCCACATACAATCCCACCATGCGGATGCCGGCGTCACCGTTCGTCAGGCCCAGCCAGCTAAACCCGCGCAGGATCAACAGCCAGAACGGGGGGAACGACTCGAAAGACAGGTTGCCCCACAGCTCCTTCAATGAAGCCAACTGCACCATGTTGATGGAGTTGGTCTCGTCGCGCCATAAGGGTCCCGCATACATCGCCGTGGAAACCAACAGGACGAGGGAAAAGGCCGTCCCAACCAGGGCCGCGGCGGTCTCCGCGCCAAACTTCCGCCCTGGTAACACGGTTGGAGCTTTAGCCGGTTGTGTTATCAATCGTTCGTTTTCCTTTCAGTCTCCAAATTGTTCAAAAGCATCCTCAACACAATTCACAACCGGGTCATTTTCGCGACGAACAAAATATTCCGGCAGCATGTTTAAAGAAGTGTGCAGCCAGCGTCCTGCCAAGTTCAAGGCAATTAGGCATCGAAACTGGTGCCGCCTTTCGCTCGATACAACTGCCTCGTAACGATGATTGCAGGGCGGCCGGCAGCGTAAGGTTATGCCGCGGCGGGTTCCTGTGCGGACACCAGCCGGGCGGCGGGATGCCTTGTAGCAGCAACTGGCCGGCGCCGGCGCCGGCGCCCTCGGCGCGCGCCAGCGGAAAGGCGAGCAGCCGCAGCCGGGCGGCGGCCACGATGCCGGGGATGATCAGCATGAACCACCACATCCCGTGGGGCGGGCGGGAGGTGGAGCGCGGCGGCGTCGGGTGCGGGCCTGGGAAAAAATCAGCGGGCTGAATTCAATTCAATTTGCCGGCCATGGGTTTGCGGCGGTAAAGCTCCAGACCAACATTTTTCAAAGGGCCGTGGCGCCGGGCGTCATCGTTCCAATAATAGCTGGTTTCGACAAGCGAGGTGAGTTCGGCGATCCCGACCAGTTCGTAGCCGGATCGATAACCTGACCACCAGTCAAAAATGGCGGGATTGGAATCCGGCCGCCGTTGCCACGAGGAATCGACATTGGCGAAGACGATGTATTCAGGCGGGCAGGCCTCGATTTCAGCGATCATCTCATGCTGCATCTTCAAGGCGAAAGGTTGCGGCTCCATCAGGCCATAGATGTATATGTATCCGGTCGCAGAATGGCGGCGGGCGTAGAAATAAATCTGCGGCTCGGATCCCAACACCGCGATGCGCGCATCGGGCGCGGAATTGGCGCGGATGAAAGCCGCGACGACCTGGGATTCCGGGATGGGTTCCATGCCATGCAGGGCGTGCCCGCCATACCGGGCCAGCACGGACGCGGTGCGGGTGTAATTATACAGCGTGAGCGCAAGCAGCACGGCAAAGATCAGCGCCGGAACCCTGGCGAACCGCGTGGTGCGCGGATTTTGCTGCAACCAATGAGCGCCCCCGCTGACGGCACCGCCTGCAAGCAACGCAGCGGCAGGCAGCAGCAGCAAAAAATAATGCGTGCGAAAATAAAAACCGGGGGCGGTGGTCAGGGCCGACGCGAGACAGAACCCCAAAAAACAAATCCGGACGGTCCGCAATCTGCCGTCCACCCAGATCACGCCCAGACCGGCAACCGACAGCCACCACAGCCGGCAATCGGAAAGAATGGAATGCAGACTCCATTCCAGATTCGACACCGCCCCGGCAGGCCGGACTAGGGAGACATAAGCCCGGCCATAAGCCATGGTCCAAAACCAGAATTTCTCAAAGACTCCCGCGTGCCACAGCCACAGGCAGCACAGGGCAAACGGCAGCATCGTCGCCAGCACCAACACCGCGACCGCAGCCAGATGGCGGCCACGGGAAAGGTCGTTATTACGCTTGAAACCGGCGCCGATCAAAGCCACGCCCGCCCAAAGCGCCAGCAGTGCGGCATGTTGTTTCATCAAGATGGCCAGGCCGAAACAAAAACCGCCCAGGGCCAGGACCGGCAATTTCCTGCCGGACCAGCCTGAACAAAAACAGCACAAACCCAGCGTGGCGAAGAACGCGCAAAAATGGGTGGCATGGGCGGAATAGCCCAGCATCGCCGTGCTGATGGCGAGCGTGGCATAGCTGGTGGCAGCGATGACCCCGGCGGTTTCGTCGAGCATTTTTTTGCCGAGCCAGAAGAGCATCAGCGCGGTGGCCGTGGTCAGCAGCAGCAGCCCAAAATGGATGCCCGCGGGGGTTTCACCAAAGGGCCCCATCATGGCGGCGTAGGCCAGATAGGTGCCGGGGAATTTCATATTGTAGGCCAGTTCGTAGGGCGGGATGCCCTGCAGGATCAACTGACCGGCGTAGGCGTACTCGCCTTCGTCGCGCTCGAGGGGAAAGTTCATCATTTGCAAGCGCAAGGCGGCGACAAGGACCAGCACAGCGAGCATGAACCAACGTGGCCAGAAGCGCTGGAACGAGGAAGAGCGTGGCGGCGGCGTCATGCCCGGGGATGAGACAAAATCAGCAGGCTGAATTCAATTCAATTTGCCGGATTCAGTTGACCGCGGCACGGGTGTCCGTGAAAATTTCCGGCAATGATGGAAGCCCCGCCCATTTTAATCCTGCCTTTCGCCCTGTTGCTCGGGGCGATGGCGCTTTGCCCGATCATCGCGCCGCATTGGTGGGAAAAGCATTACCCGAAGATCGCCCTGGGGCTGGGGGCGGTCACGGCCGGATATTACCTGCTCGGGCTGCACGATGCGGCCAGCCTCGCGCACACGGCGCATGAATATTTCAGCTTCATCGCGCTGGTGGGGTCATTGTTCGTGGTATCCGGCGGAATCCACATCGGTGTCAAGGGCCAGGCAACGCCCTGGACGAACGTGGTCTTTTTGTTCATCGGCGCGGTCGCGGCGAATGTATTGGGCACAACCGGCGCGGCCATGCTGCTGATCCGGCCATGGATCCGCATGAACCGGTACCGGGTGGCGGCGCATCATATCGTTTTCTTCATCTTCATCGTGGCGAACCTCGGCGGGTGCCTCACGCCCATCGGCGATCCCCCGCTCTTCCTGGGCTATCTGCAGGGCGTGCCGTTCTGGTGGGTGGCGCAACATTGCTGGCCGATGTGGACGGTGGCCATCGGCGCGTTGCTGGCCCTCTTTTACGTCGTGGACAAGATCAACTTTGCCCGGGCGCCGCGGACGGTGCGCGAAAAGGAGACCGCGCCGGAAACCTGGAAATTCGAAGGGCGGACCAATCTGTTTTTTCTGGCGGTGATTGTCGGCGCCGTGTTTGTGGAAAAGCCGGTCTTCCTGCGCGAAGCCCTGATGCTGGCGGCGGCGGCGGGTTCGTATTTTACGACGAAAAAATCCGTGCACGCAGCCAACGGCTTTAATTTCCACCCGGCCATCGAGGTGGCGGTGCTGTTCGCGGGCATCTTTACCACCATGATCCCGGCGTTGGCGTGGCTGAATCATCACGCCGGCACGCTGCTCGGACCGAACCCGTCGCCGGGGATATTTTACTTCGGCACCGGCACGCTTTCGGCGGTATTGGACAATGCGCCGACGTATCTCGGTTTTTTGAGCGCGCTGGCGGGCGTGACGGGCGCCCCGGACACGGCGGCCCTGCTGGCCGGCCACGCGGCGCATCTTCTGGCGATCAGCGTGGGGTCGGTATTTTTTGGCGCGGCGACCTACATTGGCAACGGGCCGAATTTCATGGTCAAGTCCATCGCGGAACAAAGCGGGGTGCGAACGCCGTCGTTTGTGGCGTTCGCGTGGAAATTTTCACTGCCGTTCCTGGTGCCGGTGCTGGTGCTGGTCTGGTTTTTATTCTTCCGCAGTTGAAAAGTTGTCACAATTATGAAACATTCTGGTCACCCGGGCGTCCTACTTGAGACTTGCCATCAATTTATGAGAAGTCACTGACTGGCTGGGGTTTGTTTTGCGCACATTTTACAACATCTTGTTTCTTGTCTTCTTTGTGTTGTCGTCGCCGTATTATTTCTGGCGGCTGCGGCGGCGCGGGAACTGGACGGCCGGTTTCGGCCAGCGTTTTGCCAGCTATGATCCGTCGATCAAACAGGCGCTGACCAACCGGCATGTCATCTGGATCCATGCCGTGAGCGTGGGCGAGGTGAACCTTTGCACGCAAATCATCCGGGCGCTGGAGCCGCGGGTGCCCAACGCCAAAATCGTGGTCTCCTGCACGACGACGACCGGCATGGCGGAACTCCGCCGCCGGGTGCCGGCGCATGTGACCAAGATCTATTACCCGGTCGACCGCCGGAAATATGTGCGGCACGCGCTGGCGACCATCAATCCGCAGACCATCATCCTCGTGGAGGCGGAAATCTGGCCAAATTTCCTGTGGCGCGCCAGCGATCTGAGGATTCCGGTGTTCCTGGCCAACGCGCGGCTTTCCGACCGTTCGTTTCCGCGCTATAAAAAATTTGGCTGGCTGTTCCGGCGGCTGTTCCGGTCGTTTGCCGGCGTGGGCTGCCAGAACGAGCAGGATGCGGAGCGGTTGAAGGCGGTGGGCTGCCGGCCGGAAACGGTGCGGGTGGTCGGAAACCTGAAATTCGACGCCGCAAAGTTGAACGAGCCGCGCAAGCTGGATGTGCACGGGCTGCTGCGGCAGATCGGCGTGGCGGAGGACGCACCCATCCTGGTGGCGGGCAGCACGCATGACGGCGAGGAGATGCTCCTGGTGGACCTGGCGGCGCGCCTGCGCCGGAAGTTCCCCAAATTATTTTTGATCCTGGTGCCGCGCCATTTTGAACGGTGCAAGGATCTGGGCCAAAAACTCCGCGCGCACGGGGTAAAGTTCGTGTATCGCAATGAAATCTTCCCGGCGCTGCAACTGCGGCCGGGCGAGGTGGACTGCCTGCTGGTGAACACCACGGGCGAACTGCGGTTTTTCTACGAGCCTGCGAGCGTGGTGTTCGTGGGCAAAAGCCTCACGGCCATCGGCGGGCAGAACCCGATCGAACCGGGGGCGCTCGGCAAGGCGATCGTTTTCGGGCCGAACATGCAGAATTTCACGGACATTACGCGGAGCTTCCTGCTCAAGGATGCGGCGGTGCAGGTGAAAGATCCGGAGGCCCTGGAGCGCGCCGTGGCCGGGCTGCTGGAAAACGCCCCGCGCCGCGCGGAACTCGGCCGCCATGCGCTCGAGGTGGTGGCGGAAAACCTCGGGGCCATCGAGCGCACGGTCGAGATGATGCTCCCGCACCTTGAGCTGCGGGGGTTCAAGGTTGAGCCGAAATAGCGCGGGCGGGAATCGCCGCTGGATCGTTAATTAATTTCACCACCGGTCGCGCTGAAGACCGCCCAACACCTGCTGGAAAAGTGGGGGATTTTTTCCAACCCTCGAACCACGCGGATTTTGCGCGGCGTAAAATAACATTTCGCCGCTTGACGAAGGGGCGGCAAATTTTCATATTCGCCCCGCTCCTGTTGTACAGTCAGTAGCGCGACCCAATTATGTCAAAGGTGAAGTCTCCCCCGACCGAGCCGGCGTCAAGCGCCGGGCCCGAAAATCACACTCCCATCCCGGCCCCGGTCATCGACCTCGCGGAGAAGATCAAGGAACTCGTCCGCCTGGCGAAGGAACAGGGCCAGCTCACGTTCGAGGACGTCAACGAAATCCTGACGGAGGAGCACGCCACCCCCGCAAACCTCGATCATATCTTCGCGAAGCTGCGCGAGCTGGAGATCGAAGTGGTGGATTCGGCGGAAGTGGACCGCGTCAAGCCGGTGGACAAGGAGGAGGAGGAGGACGAGCCCCGGATGGATTCGCTGGACGACCCGGTGCGGATGTACCTGAAACAGATGGGGGCGGTGCCCTTGCTCACGCGCGAGCAGGAGGTCGAGATCTCCAAGCGCATCGAGGTGGCGGAGGATGAGCTGCGCCGGATCGTGTACAGCCTGGGTTTCACGGGCAAGGAACACCTGGCGCTGGCGGAAAAGCTTTTGGCGGACCCGCCCCGTGAACGTTTTGACCGCGTGATCCTCGACAAGAAGGTGGACAGCCGCGACGCGCACCTGCAGGCCCTGCGCCGGCTCACGAAGCGGACGCGCGAGCTGGACGTGGAGGTGGACCAGCACTTCAACCTGTGGCGGGACGCGCACCAGAACGCCAAGCGCACGCGGGAACATGACGAGTTCGACAAAATTGACAAAAAATTGCAGGCGACGTTTCCCAGATATTATTTCAAACACAAAGTGGTGGAGGAAATGATGCAGGTGGCGGAAAACATCCACGAAAAAGTCCAGTACAGCCTGCACGCGCTGCAGGACGCGCAGGCCCAACGCGAATCGCCCGCCCAGAAGCACCTGGTGGAGGCGGAGCAGCAGACGTTGCGGGCGCTCGAGGAATTTGTGCGCATGCCGCACCAGGATTTCCTGCTGGCATTCGACCGGCTGCGCGACGCCGCGGCGGCGGCCTTGCAGGCCAAGACGGAAATGGTGGAGGCGAACCTGCGGCTGGTCATCTCGATCGCGAAAAAATACACGAACCGCGGCCTCTCGTTCCTCGACCTGATCCAGGAAGGGAACATGGGGCTGATGAAGGCCGTGGAAAAGTTCGAGTACCGGCGCGGCTATAAATTTTCGACGTACGCGACATGGTGGATCCGCCAGGCCATCACGCGGAGCATCGCGGACCAGGCGCGGACCATCCGCATCCCGGTCCACATGATCGAGATCATCAACAAGCTGATGCGCGCGCAGAAAAAACTGCTGCAGGAGCTCGGGCGCGAGGCCACGCCGGAGGAGATCGCCGACGAACTGCAACTGCCCGCGTCCCGCGTGTCCGCCATCCTTAAGATGGCCCAGCAGCCGGTTTCCTTGCAGTCGCCGGTGGGCGACGGGGATGAGGCGAGCTTTGGCGATTTCATCGAGGACAAGGCGGCGGAGAATCCGCTGGACCTCACCAGCTTCAGCCTGTTGAAGGACCGGCTGGGCGATGTGTTGTGCAGCCTGAACGAACGCGAACGGCAGGTCTTGGAACTGCGTTTCGGCATCGGCGACGGCAACGCGCGCACGCTGGAGGAAGTCGGCCAGCAATTCCGCGTCACGCGCGAACGCATCCGGCAAATCGAGGCGAAGGCGTTGCGGAAGATGCGGCATCCGACGCGGCTGAAACAGTTGCACGGGTTTTTGGAAATTGAGAACCTGGACTAGCCGGCGGAAACGGGCGGCGGCGCGGCAATGTTGATTTAAAGGAATTTTGCGGAAGCGGTGTTGTCTGAACGAGGCGATCAAGTCGGTACTTTGTCTCCCCAATCATGATGCTCAATCACTTTCGACGCTGGCGTGTGCAGCGTTCCTGGGAACGGAAGTGGCGCACGCCCAATTACCGGCCGGACTGGCTGGCGGACACCCCGCGTCCGTTCGTGCTCACGGGCTTTGACGCGGGCTGGCTGGTGCCGGGCCAGACGGTGCTGGAAATTGGCTGTGGCCTGGGCACGACCGCCGCCTGGCTGGCACAGCACGGGCTGGAGGTTCTCGCCGTGGACATTTCCAGCCATGTCATCGAACAGGCCCAAAAAAACTTCCCGAACCAGCCGGGCCTTGAGTTCCGCTGCGCCGATGTCTGCGCCCCGGTAACTTGCCCAACCGTTTTTGACGTCATCATTGACACGGGCTGCCTCCAGCACATTCCCCCCGGCCTCCGGGATTGCTATCGTAAAAACCTGTTGGCCTGGTCGCGCACCGGCAGCCGTTTCGTCCTCACGATGCACCAAAGAGACCGGACCGCCGCTGAGCGGCTGGCCGAGGTTCAGTCCCTGTTTTCCGCCGGCTTTGAACTGGTTCACACCCAGGAGATGCCGCCGCCCAATGCTGAAAAATTCAACCATCTTAATTCAATCTTCCATTTTGTCCGCCGCTGAACCCTTGGATAAGCCGGTTCCCGCTGTTTTCAGTGGAACGATGCTCTTGCAAAGCCCTTCTGAAGGTCTGAAAAACGGCGTCCAGCCGGATTCCCGGGAGACAAGCTGGATTTAGTATTATCCGGGATCCGCGTGGCGTATTACGGACTCGCCAAACCAGCCGGCGAGCTGTAAAAATAATTTCCGGGTGGGAGGTTCCCTTGAAACGGAAATGGTTTGCGGGAACTTTAAATAAGACAACTCTCGTTGTTTGGCTTCCTTCCAGGCATTCCACTGAAAACAGCGAAGAACCGAGATAAGTCTCGAAGAACCCCTTCCCGCACATAAGTTTGTGCCGATGATTTTTTACTTTCGTTAATGAACAATAATCAGTAATTACATTCTCCACAAGCAAGGCGAAACGACTCGGAATTGAGCGATCTATATTTATGGCATCCGCATTTAAAAAAGAGAAATATTCCTCGTATCTGGGTGAGGGGAAACCGGACCACACGCCCGCCGCGGCTTCGCGGCGCATGATCGGGGTGCTCGAGGGAACGGGGGTTGGCCCGGCGGTCATCGACTCGGCGCTGCTCGTGTTGAGAGCGGTCGAGACGGCGCTGGACCTGAAATTCGAGGTCCGCTTCGGCGGCTTGATCGGCGAGGATGCCATCAAGGAGCACGGCCAGTGGCTGCCGGAAAATACGATGGAATTCTGCGCCGATGTTTTTCAGGTGGGCGGCGCCATCCTCAACGGCCCCGGCGGCGGCCGCTATGTCTACGACCTGCGCAAGCGGTTTGACCTGTTTTGCAAATTTGTCCCCGTCCAGCCGGCACCCGAACTCGCCCGCGCCGGAAAAATCTCCCCGCAATTCTTAAAGGACGTGGACCTGCTCATCGTGCGCGACAACACCGGCGGGGTGTATCAGGGCCGCTGGGGCGACCGCGCCACGGAAAACGGCCGCGTGGCCGAGCACTCATTCAGCTACAGCGAAGGCGAAGTACACCGCCTGGTGGAAGTCGCCGCGCGCGCCGCCGCGCGCCGCCGGGGCGGCCTGCACGTCATTGTGAAGGACGGCGGGGTGCCGACCGTGACCGCACTGTGGCGTGACATCGGCACCGCCGTCGCGCACAAATATGGGCTGGAGGCAAAATTCATGAATATCGACCTCGCCGCGTATGAATTGATCCAGAACCCGACACGGTTTGACGTGATCGTGGCGCCGAATCTTTTCGGCGACATCATCGCGGACATCTGCGGGGTCCTGGTTTCATCGCGCGGGGTGACGTTCTCGGGTAATTTCACGCCGCACGGTCACGGCGTTTATCAGACGAACCATGGCTGCGCCCACGACCTCGCCGGCACGGATGTCGCGAATCCGGCGGGGCAAATCCTGTCCCTCGCAATGTTGCTGCGTGAAAGTTTCGGGCTGGAGGAACCCGCCGCGCTCATCGAAAGGTCGCTCGCGGAGACCTGGCAGGCGGGCTGGCGCACTGCGGACATCGCCGAGGCCGGCTGCACCATCCTCGGAACGGACGCCATGGCCGCAAAGGTCGCGGAGCAGGTCCTTCGCTCGGTGGAAAAACAGTTGCCGCATGAAACCCGCGTTGCTGTTGGTTGACCTCCAGACCGACTACCTGGCGGCGGCGGGGCTGCAGCCGGATGCGGAGGGTTTGACCGCCCGCGCCGCGACCTTGCTCGGGGCCTGCCGGGCGTCCCGGATCCCGGTCATCCACATCTGGACGACCATCCGCCGGGACGATGACCGGCGGTTGCCGCATTGGAAAAAAACCAACCGCTGGCAATGCGTCATTGGCACCGCCGGACACCGGCCCCCCGCCCCGCTGCAACCGCTTGGCCATGAAACCGTGATCCACAAAAGCGGTTTCAACGGCTTTGCCGGCGGTGGACTCGACGCCGCGCTCCAGAAAATAAAATGTGATACGGTCGTCATTGCCGGCCTGCACCTGCATACGTGCGTCCGGACGGTTGCGGCCGAAAGCCTGGAGCGCGGGCTGGCGGTCTTCCTGATCGAGGACGCCGTCGCGAGCGACGATCCGCTGTTGGCCGCCGGCACTCGCCGCTGGCTGGCGGCCCGCGGGGTTGAATTTGTTTCCTCGGATGAAATCCGGGCCCGGCTGGGCGGGGCCGCACCGTCAAAATTGGCCCATCGTTCACCGCGCGCGACAAAAAAAATTCTGTTCACCGTTCCCGTGACGGACGGGGATAAAATCGCCAAGACCACCCGTTCCGTGCAGGTCGCGGGGAAAACGTGGCGGCGGACCAGCCTGAAATCACGCTGCGACATTTTGGAAAAAACCGCCAGACGGCTGGAGGCCACAGCCCCGGCCTTGGCGAAACAAATGGCGGTTGAGATCGGCAAACCCATTTCGCACGGGTTCGAGGAAATCCGACGCGCGGCCGCCAACCTCCGGGATGTGATCCGCCGCGCCGCCGCTTTTGAGTTTGAAAAGCGCGGATCGGCGGGACTGGTCCGCCACGAACCGCTGGGCGTGGTGGCGCTCATTTCGCCGTGGAACAATCCGGTGGCGATCCCCGTCGGAAAAATCGCCCCGGCGCTGATTTATGGGAATACCGTGGTCTGGAAACCCGCGCCCGCCGCCACGAAAATTTCGGAGTCTATTTTAAAACTGCTGCGGCAGGCCGGTGTGCCGGTGGACGCGGTGCAGTTGCTGACCGGCGACCACACGACGGCGCAAAAGCTGGCGGCGGATAAAAACGTCCAGGCGGTCACGCTCACCAGTTCGGCGCCGGCGGGGTTTGCCATCCAGGAGATCTGTGCGCGGCGATTTCTGCCGTTGCAGGCGGAATTGAGCGGCAACAACGCGGCCATCGTCTGGGACGATGCGGATCTGAAGCGGGCGGCGGCCGAAATCGTCCGGGGCGCGTTCGGCTTCGCCGGGCAGCGCTGCACGGCGAACCGCCGGGTGATTGTCCCGGCGAAAATCTTTGAGAAATTCTGGCACGAACTAAAAAGCGCCGCTGAAAAGCTGGGTTGGGGCGATCCGCTGAAAAGCACGACGGATATCGGTCCGGTCATCCATGCGGGCAAACGCGCGGAGCAACTGTCACTGTTGGCTGCCGCCCAACGTACGGGCGCAGCGCGACGCGTTGGATGGCTTTTCACGGCGCGCGCCCGGCAAGCGTGGGTAAAAGCCGGGGCCTATGTGCCACCGGCCATGGTCGCCTGCGATGAACCGGAACATGCCTTGATACAGGAGGAAACCATGAGCCCGCTGCTGGTCGTGCAGCGCGCCAAAGATTTCTCTCATGCGTTGGCATTGCTCAACGGCGTCCGGCACGGCCTGGTGGCGGCGTTGTACAGCCCGTCGGCCGGGCGCCAGAAAAGGTTTCTCGCGGAGGCGCAGGCGGGCCTGCTCAAATTAAATTCCTCCACCGCCGGGGCGGATGTGTCATTGCCGTTCGGCGGGTGGAAAATGTCGGGGCTGGGCCCGCCCGAACACGGCGCGGGCGACGCGCTTTTTTACACGCGCATGCAGGCGGTTTATGGCGCGGCGGACCTGAAATAAACCCGGTTTTAAAACACCAATAAGAAGAATATGACAGAAGCCGAAAATCAACAGCTCACCCGCACCGGGCCCGGAACCCCGATGGGCAACCTGCTGCGGCAATATTGGATCCCGTTTTTGCAGTCCACGGACCTGCCGGAAAAGGACGGCGCGCCGCTGCGCGTGCGGCTGCTGTGCGAAGACCTCGTGGCATTCCGCAACACGGAGGGCCGGATCGGCCTGATCGACCAGGTTTGCCCGCATCGCTGCGCCTCGCTCTTTTTCGGGCGCAACGAGGAGAACGGCTTGCGCTGTCTGTATCACGGCTGGAAATTTGATGTGGACGGCCGGTGTGTGGACGTGCCGAATGAACCGCCGGGCAGCAAGTTCAACGAACAGATTCGCACCACGGCATATCCCTGCGTGGAAAAGAACGGCATCGTGTGGACGTATATGGGACCGCAGCGCGATCACCCGCCGGCCCTGCCCGAACTGGGCTGGGCGTTGGTGGGCCCCAACCGGCGCGGGGCGCTGCGCTACCAGCGCGCCTGCAACTGGCTGCAGGCCATGGAGGGCGACTTTGATTCATCACACCTGAGTTTTTTGCACCTGGCGTTCGATCCGAAACTACAGGCCACCGCCGGCGATAAAAAGGCGGGCATTGATTATTACCGGAACATCGCGCGCATGGACAAGCAGCCGTTGCTCGAGGTGCAGGACACCGACGTGGGCGTGATGTATGGCGCGCGGCGGGACGCGGAGGCCGGGAAATTTTACTGGCGCGTGACGCAGTTCATGCTGCCCTTTTACACCAGCGTGCCGGGACACAGCGGAAAAAACCGGGACAAGGTCTGGGTGCCGCTCGATGATGAACACACGCTGGTGTGGGAACCGCACTGGTCCGCCACAAGGGTATTGACCGCGGAAGAGCAAAAAGGCTGGCAGGACCGCGTGGCTCCCAGCGGTTTTCTGCCGGACACGGACGAGGCGCTGGGCAAACACCGTTTTGCCGCGAATGCGCAGAACGATTACCTCCTGGACCGCGAACGGCAGAAGAAAATCAATTTCAGCGGCCTGGAAAACACCACGCCCATCCAGGACGCCGCGATGCAGGAAAGCATGGGCGCGGTTTGCGACCGGACGAAGGAACATCTGGGCGCATCGGACGCGGCCATCGTGCAAATGCGTCGCCGCTTGCTCAATACAGCCCGGGAACTTGAGAAAAACAACCCGCCGCCGGGCGTGGCCAATCCCCGCCTCTACCACAAACATGGCGACCAGCTGCTGCTCGGTGCCGCCGATTCGTGGAGCGAGCATTATGCCGCGAAAATGAAACTGGATTATGACGCACTCGGCGCCCGTTGAGCTGACTTGAACGCCACCCTGTCATCCGAATCCATCACCGGCCGCTTTGCGGACGCGGTGGCACGATTCGCCACGCACACCGCCATCAGCGCGCCCGCCGGAAAATGGACTTATGCGGAACTCGACCGGTTTTCCAGCCGGATCGCGGCGGACATTTTGGAACGGCTGGGTGACGCTTCCGAACCGGTGGCGCTGCTCCTGGACCATGATGCGCCCTTGATCGCCGCCATCCTGGGCGCGCTCAAGGCGAATAAAATCTATGTCGCGCTCGACCCGGGCCAGACGGCGGAACAACTGGCGGTGACGCTGGCCAGTTCCGGCGCGACATTGCTGCTGGCCGATGAAGCTAATCTAACCTTGGCGAATTCACTGGGTTCCGGACAGGTGAACATTCTTCCGGTCACGGAGACTTTTTCCAGTGAGGCACCGCACGTAATACTACCTGAAATTTCCGCCGCTGCCGGGGCCTGGCTGATGTTCACCTCCGGCTCGACCAACATGCCGAAGGGGGTCTGGCAAAACCATGAGGGCATCGTGCACGAGACGGAGGTTTATGCGGAGCTGACCGGCCTCACACCCGCAGACCGGGTTTCCCTGCTGGCTGCCTGCGGGCTGTCCGCCTCGGGCGGGACGCTGTTCGCCACGCTGTTCACCGGGGCGACGCTCTGCCTGTTCCATGTGCGTTCGCAGGGGGTTGAGCGGCTGGCCGACTGGCTGCCGCAGGAACGCATCACGGTTTTTCACACCGTGCCGACCATCTTCCGACATCTGGCGCGCGTGGCGGAAGGAAAGAATCCCTTGGCCACCCTCCGCCTCATCCGGCTGGGCGGTGAACCCGTTTTACCCGGCGATGTGGAAACGTTCCGGCGGCAATGCCCGGACGGCTGCCGCTTCATGCAATCCTTGAGTTCCACGGAGACGGGCATGATCAGCACCTTCACGATGGACAAGGCGACCCTGCTGGAAAATGGGCGCGTGCCGGCGGGGCGTGCGGTGCGCGGCGTGGAAATTTTTCTGGCCGATGAAAACGGCCGGCCGGTCAAAAACGGCGAGGAGGGCAAAATCACCATCCGCAGCGCGCGTTTGCGGCAGGGTTACTGGCGGCAGCCGGAACTGACGGCGAAAAAATTCAAGCCGGACGCAAGCGATCCCCGCCTCCGGGTTTTCAGCTCCAACGACCTGGGAAAATTCCTGCCCGATGGTTTGCTCGAACATCTGGGCCGCGCGGACGACCTGGTAAAAATCCACGGCCAGCGGGTGGATTTAAGCGAGGTGGAGGCGGCGCTGGCGGCGACCGGACTGTTTGCCGAGTCGGCGGCGGCGGTGATCGAGGACGCGGCCGGCGAACGACGGCTGGTCGGTTACCTTGTGCCGCGCCCCGGAGCCGACGTATCCGCGCCAAGCTGCCGGCGCGCGCTCCGTTCCTCCCTGCCCGAGCATATGGTGCCGGTGGAATTCATCACGTTGAGCCATCTGCCCCAGACCCCCGGCGGCAAGATCGACCGGCGGGCGCTGCCCGCGCCGCCCGCCCGGTTGAACCCCAAGCCCGGGGACCGGCCGCGTGACCGTTTTGAAATGAAGCTTGCCGAAATCTGGCAGGCCGTTTTACGGCTGCGGTCCATCGGCATGCACGACGATTTTTTTGAGCTGGGCGGCGATTCGCTCCGGTCGGTGGAGGTGCTGGTGCAGATCGAGGAAAAATTCGGCGTGGCGCTGACCCCCTCCGCGCTGGCGGAACACAGCACCATCGCCCAACTGGCGGCGGTGGTGGCCAGTCACGCGCTGGCCCGTTCCTCGTCGCCCCTGATCACGTTGCGCGCGGCCCCGGCGGGGCGGCCGTTGTTTCTGGTCCACAACGGACACGGCGATGTCACCACCTTTGCCCGGCTCGCCCGGCGCCTGCCGGGGCGGCCGGTCTACGGTTTGCAATCGGTCGGCATGGATGGCTCGGCGTGGCCGCTCCTGAGCGTGCCCGCGATGGCGAAACGCTATCTGGAGGAGATCGTCAAAATTGATCCCACCGGGCCGTACCTGATCGCGGGCACCTGCATGGGCGGGCTGATCGCCTTTGAAATGGCCGCGCAACTCGTCCGCGCCGGCCGGCCCGTGGCGATGGTCGCGGTGATCGTGACCCCGGCACCGCCTTACACGGGCGGACGGTCGCACTGGCACGAACTCTTGCTCGATCCGGTGCGGGACTGGATCCGGATGTTGCGGTGGGCCGCGAGGCGCCTGATTCAGCCGAAGCTCCCCGGGCACCGGCTGCCCGCCTACCGGCATTTCATCGCCGGCATGAACAGCCGCGCGGGCAGAAGCTACCGGCCGGATATTTATCCGGGGAAGCTCACGGTCTTCACCACCACGGATGCCAGCGGGTTGAAGGAGGACCGGCGGCAACTCATGGGGAAATACGCGCGCGCAGCGCAAACCATCGCGCTGTCGTGTCCGAACCGGTTGATCTTGAGTCCGCCCGCGGTGGATGAACTGGCGAAGCACTTTTGCGCATGTCTGGAGGCGGCGGAGGCGCAGCCATGACGATGTACCCGGCCAGGGCGATGAACCGCCGCGTGCCACGGTGCGGGGTTGTTTGGTGTTGTCAGCCTCCGCATCTTGGGGGAAGATGAGCCCTGCAATGTGATCAAGGGCAGCCCTTGCTTTCCGTTTGCCGGGCCCATAGCTCAATGGTTAGAGCAGAGCACTCATAATGCTTTGGTTCTCGGTTCAAGTCCGAGTGGGCCCACCAATTTCACATCCCTCTTTCCCGGCCGCCGGGACGGCGGTGCGGCCGGCCAGGTTCCCGCTTCAATTCAACTCCACCGGCACGCTGGTATCGAGGTTCACCAGCGCGCTGACATCGAGGATGAGGCCGACGCGGCCGTCGCCCAAAATCGCGGCCCCGGCGAGCATGCGGTTTTTGTGCACCATCATGTCGTTGAGGTTCTTGATGACGACTTCCTGCTTGTGCAGCAGGGCATCCACCAGCAGGCAGCGCACCCCGGCCGCAGATTCGACGACGACGGCGATGCCATCGGTGACATCAGCGGTGCCATCGGCGTAGCCGAAGGCCACGTTCAAACGGAGCAAGGGGATGAGGCGGCCGCGGACATTGACGACCTCGGCCTTGTTCTGGATGCGGGACACCATGCCGGGTTGCGGGCGGAAGGATTCGCGCACGGAGAGCGTGGGAATGACGTAGCGCTCCTCGCCGACGCGGACGATGAAGCCGTCAATGATGGCCAGGGTAAGCGGGAGGCTGATCTTGAACAGGGTGCCCTGCCCCAGCTTGGAGGAAATTTCAACCCGGCCGCGCAGGCGCTCAATGTTGCGGCGGACGACATCGAGGCCGACGCCGCGGCCCGAAAGATCGGTGATCTTCTCGGCGGTGGAAA
Organism: Verrucomicrobiia bacterium; assembly: GCA_031290985.1. Taxonomy (GTDB): domain Bacteria; phylum Verrucomicrobiota; class Verrucomicrobiia; order Limisphaerales; family UBA11358; genus UBA11358. The sequence continues at coordinate 29,771 of JARLJW010000078.1, forward strand.
AGCCGGCGGCGAAAATGAACTTGAAGACTTCCTCATCCGTCAGATGGTCGTCGGCACTGGCGAGGCCGCGTTCGACGGCCTTGTTGAAGATTTTTTCGCGGTTCAAGCCGGCGCCGTCATCCTCGACTTCAACGACAATGTTGCCGCCCTGGTGGTAGGCGCGCAGATTGAGCGTGCCGTGCGGGGATTTGCCGGCGGCGATGCGTTTTTCCGAGGTCTCGATGCCGTGATCCATGGAGTTCCGGATCATGTGGAGGAGCGGGTCGTTCAATTCCTCGACCACGCCGCGATCCAGCTCGGTGTCCTCGCCGGAGGTGACGTACTGGACTTTTTTGTTCTGCTTGGCGCCGACATCACGAACGACGCGGGACATCTTCTGGAAGACGCCGCGGATGGGCACCATGCGGAGGGACATGCTCACGCGCTGGAGTTCCTTGGTGATGCGGCTCAACTGGGAGACGTTGCGGACGAACTGCGGATTGAGGCCGACCACCTCGCTCAGGTCCTGGCTGACGAGGGACTGGGCGATCACCATCTCGCCGACCAGGTCGAGGAGGCTGTCGAGCTTGGCGGTGTCCACCTTGACGATGGAATTTTGCGTGGCGGGCGGCCCGGCGATTTCCGCGGCCGGGGCGGCGGCATCGGCGGCTTCGGCCTGGGTATTCGCGGTCGCGCCCGGGGCCGCCGCCGCATGCTTGCCATCGATCACGTCCTGCACCTCGCATTTGAGCATGGCCGTGGCAATGGTGATGGGCTGCACGGGCCGGGCGCCGGTGGCCTGCCCATCGATCTCATCGAGAAATTTTTTCAGGACGTCGCGGCCGCGCAAAATGAGCTCGATGACGGTGCCGTCGATGGCGAGCTTTTGCTGCCGGGCAAGGTCGAGCAGCGATTCGAGCACGTGGGCAAGCCGGTTGATCGGGATGAGGTTCAGGAAACCGGCGCCGCCCTTGAAGGTGTGGAACGCGCGAAAAACAGTGTTGAGCGTCTCGGCATCGGACGGCTGGTTTTCGAGGACGAGGACGCCTTGTTCGATGTTGTCGAGGTGTTCGCGGGATTCGTTGATGAACTCGCGGAGGAGCTCGGCATCGTCGGTGAGATTGAGCGTCAGCGGGGCCTCCTCGGCGAACGGATCGGGTTGCGCGGCCACGGCAGCCTCCAGCGGCAGGCTGACGACCGGCGCGGCGGGCGCGGCCGGTGCGGCCGGCGCGGCGGCGGCTGAAGCATCAGCCGTTCCCGCCTGCGCCTGCACACCCAAAAGCAATTCCTTCAACCAAGCAATGTCATCCGCCAAAAACGGCTGGCCGGACTCCACAATTTTGACCATGCGCTCCCAGGCGTCGGCGCAAATGACTTCCAGGAGCGGCAAACCGCCCCGCTTGACCGCCTCGTCGCGCAGATTGCCGATGATGTCAAGAATGGGAAACTGTCCCGAGGTGTCGCCCGCGCGCGCGCTGGCGACCTCCGCCGACAACTGCGGGAGCAGCGTCAGGAACCTGTTGTTTTCATTCATAATATATGCTCCGCGGGTCAACCGTGCCAGGGGTTCGCGGTGACCTCGACGAACGGATGGATGCTGCCGGCGCGAAAGGCGATGCGTTCAATGCCGCCGCCGCGCTCGATGGGCGTGGAATAATCATCGGTGATGCCGACCTTGGGCGGTTCCAGTTTGCAATCCAGGCCGGAGTCGCAGAGGTTGGACTTGAAATTGCCGGTCATGATGTTCAACAGTTCGCCGATGGCGTCGCGGATTTCGTCCGCGTTGTTCATCTCCTCGGGTTTGCAGCCGAAGATGCTGGCGGCCACGCTGCGGGAGGACTGGAGGGTCATGCGCAGGTAAACATGGCCGTTCACCTTGCCGGAGAAGCCGATGGAACCGCGCATGTGCTCGCCGTTCACGCCGACCAGCTGGTGGGCGGGAAATTGTTCCAGCTTGAGCCCGATCATGGTTTGAAAGGCTTTTTGAAGCGCGAGCGCCAGCGGTGTGCCCATCGCGAGGATGAGGGCGCCGCCCATGCCGTAGCGCATGATGGCCTGTTCGACCGTGTCGATGGTGTATTCCGCCTCGCAGGTGGCGTGTGAGTTGGCGACCCGCAGGAGGCGCTTGGTCAGGACGGGATCGCTCTGGATGACCGCGGCAATCTCATCGAGGTCGGCATACTGCTGGGCGACCAGCTGGGTGAGCCGGGACACGCTTTCAGGAACGGGCGCGAAGCCATATTGCTTGGCAAGTTCGTCGTATTGTTGGTTGTCTGCAGCCATGATGCGTCAGGCGGCCGCGGCCACGGGTTTCTTTTGGAGGGGAATCACCCGGCCGGCTTTCTCGATCAATTGATCGTCCTTGAACGGTTTCACCAGGTAGTCGCGCACGCCCAGCTTGGCGATGTGCAGGACGTTTTCGCGCCCGGACTCGGCCGTGAGCATGATGACGGGGATGGCTTTCAATGCGTCGTCGGCCTTGAGCTTGGTAAGCATGGTGACGCCGTCCATGACGGGCATGGTGACGTCGAGAATGATGAGGTCGGGTTTTTCGCGGGCGGCGGCGACCAGCCCCTCTTCGCCGTTGCTCGCCTCGACCATGTCGCAATCATAGGGCTTGAAAGCCTTGCCGACGATCAGCCGGATGGTGCGGCTGTCGTCCACGCTTAATATCTTTAATGCCATAAAATGATTTTTTATTGTTCAGTTCAACTTGATGTGGATCTCCACCACGATGATATTTTGTTCATGCGCAAATACAAGGCATTCGCGGGACACATCGGGCATCGGTTCGATGGAAAAAGCCTTGCCGCGGATGATGGCGGGCGTGCTCATGGCGCAATCCGCACCGGAGTCACACAGCCAGGACTTCAACCCGCCGGTGACCATGTTGGTGGCCTCGCCCACGACATCGTTCACTTCATTGTCGTCCGAAATCTCCTCCGGCTTTAGCCCCAGCATGGCGGCGGCGACCTTGGCGGCGAACGGGGCGGACATGTGCAGATAGATCGCGCCATTGACCTTGTCGCCGGCAAAGCCGACGGAGCCGGTGACCCGGCTGTCAAAATTCGGCAGCGGCGCCCCCGGCCGGAGTTCGACCGGCATGGACAGCATCGTTTCGAAAATGTCCATGAGGTGCCGCGTCATGAATTCGCATACGTTGGGGAGTTGAAGGGTCTGAGTCATAGATTGTTCATTTGGTGGTGACGGACTTTTCAGTTTTTGCGGGTGAACCTGCGCGCAGCGCGTGCAAAATGGCGTGCGGAATGTGGTCGAGCGGCAGCACCCGGTCCACCACGCCCAGTTCCACGGCAGCCCGCGGCATGCCGTAAACCACGCACGTCTGTTCGTTCTGCACCAGATTGATGGCCCCCGCCGCCTTGAGCTGCTGCATGCCCTGGGCGCCATCACGGCCCATGCCGGTGAGGATCACGCCCACGGCGGACGCCCCGGCACAACGCGCGGCGGAATTGAACAACATGTCCACGGCCGGCCGCGTATGATGTATCGGCGGATCCTGCCGAAGCTGTACCCGGTAAGCATTATTTTCCCAGACGACGACCATGTGGTAGTCGCCCGGAGCGATGAGCGCCGTGCCGGGACGCACTTCGTCGCCATGGGTCGCTTCGCGCACCTCGAAGGCGCAGGCTTCATTCAAGCGTTCGGCAAAGGTCTTGGAAAACACCGGCGGGATGTGTTGCACGATCAGGATTCCCGGCAGGCCGGCGGGCAGGCGCGTGAGTACGTCCTTGATGGCCTCGGTGCCGCCGGTGGAGGCGCCCATGACGATCAATTGCCGGGGCTGGTAATGCCCGCCGCCTTCGGCCTGCGTGATGGGCGCGGACTTGGGGCCGGAAGGACGGAGATTGCTGAGGCGGGCGCGCATGGCGCCCTTGACACGGCGGGCAAGCTGTTCGCGCAAATCGCCGAGGTTCCACGCGGACTGCGGCTTGGCCAGCACGTCCACCGCGCCATATTCCATGGCGTCCAGCGCCGCGCGCGACCCGGCCTGCGTCAAGGAACTGATGACGATCACCGGCATGGGGCGGTGCTGCTGCAGGATGCGGAGAAAGGTTAAGCCGTCCATGCGCGGCATCTCGATATCCAACGTCATGACATCGGGATTCAATTCCAAAATGCGCTCGCGGGCCACAAACGGGTCGCAGGCGGTGCCGATGACCTCGATCTCGGGGTCCAATGACAAGGACTCGGTGATCATCCGGCGCACGACGGCCGAATCATCCACCACGAGGACACGAATTTTTTTTACGGCGCTCATGACATGTTCATAAATTGATCCACCTTGTCGAACGAGGCGCGCACATCCGCGACCATCGTTTCCAGGCGGTCTTCGCGTATCTCCAGGATGGCGATGCTCTGCGGGTTCACCCGCACGGCAAAGCCGTCCCAGCCGGGGGCGGAGCCGGCGAGGTGCGCCAGGCAGTTCGCCAGATGGGTCACGACGGAAAGCTGCGGCGCCGGCTCGAACACGGGATTGTGGTGGTTGGCCGTGGCCTCGATGATCTGCTCGGGTAGGAGCCAGGTTTGCAACAAACACGCGCCGACCTCGGCGTGGTCGGTGCCCAGCACGACCTTTTCGGCCTCGGCGCGGGAAATCTTCTGCTGCTCAACCAGTTGGCGGATGGCAGCCTGCAGGTCCGGGGTGAGCGCCTGGCTCATCACGAGCTTGCCGATGTCATGCAGCAGGCCAACGGTGAAGGCCACGGGTTTTTCAATGCTCATGCCGGTGGCTTCCTCGGCGATGATCTCCGCCGCCGAGGCGGTGATGAGCGAATGCCGCCACAGTTCGCTGGCCTCGACGGCGTAACCAGGCAGCGGCACCACCATGGCGCTGCCAAAGGCGAGCGTGAGCACAATGTGCAAAATCTGTTGGTGCCCCAAAATGAGCACGGCCTGATCCACGGAGGCCACGGGTTCATCCAGGCCGAAATAGGGCGAATTGCAGGCCCGCAACAATTTGGCGGTGAGAATGTTGTCGCACTTGATGGCGTTGACGATCTCGTCGTTGTCGGCTTCGGGCTGGTCGAGGAGGTTGACGAGCTTGAGCGCGGCCTGCGAGACGGGCGGCAGGTTTTTCACGCGGTCAACGAGTTGTTGCGCGGGCGGAGACGGGTTGAGGCTTGCTGTCATACGAGTTCAGAGCGCATAAAGTTCGGACCCGGGAGATTTGATCGTCGTGGTCCCATTGGCGAGATCCAGCCGCAGCGTGCGGGAGGACACGCCGCCGGTGTCATTGGCATGGATGTTCAAACCTTGTTGGGCCAGGAGTTTCTTAAAGGATTCAATGTTGCGGATGCCGATGTTGAAAACCCCCTGGGCATCCAGCAATTGCGAGCCGCCGGCAACCTTGACGACGAGGCGGGTTCGGTCCGCCCCCAGATTATAGGCCGCATGAAACAGGCGGGGCACGCCGGTATCGACAAACATATACGGCATCTCGGCCGCCTTGGTCGCATCAATGTTCGAATCAGGCAGCATGAGATGCAGCAAACCGCCGATTTTTTTCAGCGGGTCGTAAATGGTGATGCCGAGGCAGGAACCGAGGGAGTAGGTGACAATTTCCGCGCTGGCATCGTTGCTCACCGCCATGTCCGCCACGCCGACCACAAGGGTCTTGCGCGGTGGCGGAATGACCCATCGGTTTGTCGGAGGCATAAATAAAATCAATTGTGCCGCCCAGGGAGCCGGGCGTTGACCGTGGCAGGTTCTGGATGTCGCCGTTCATGGAACATTTTTCGTGTCGCGGATCGAACCAGGCGCCCGATCAAAGTGCACCCCGTCCAGCCAGTTTCGTCTGCATGGCCACCGTTGTTATCGGCCGGGGCGGGTGCGGCTTGAGGAATTTTTTGCCGCCCGAAAACTTTTGCCGGTCGGGCTCAAGTGCCCGCCACTTTTGGCCGAAAGGAATACGGGACAAATTGTCTCTTCGCGAAACATCTGAAATGAGCACCATTTTGAACGAGTGTGAGCCGGCGGACCCGGCGGGAACCAACCCAGCCCGGCCACGCCCGCCCGGCAAGCCCCGGGGTGCCGAACAGGAATTATTCTGGCAAAACCGGGAGCTGACGGCCTTTCACCGCATCTCCGAGGTGATGTTGTCCGGCGGCTCGGAGCAGTCGGTCTTCGACACCATCGCTCGCGAGACCAGCGGCATGACGGATTTCCCGATGGTGTCCATCGAGCTGTGTGACTTCAACCGCGCGGTGATGATCTACCGCGGCGCGCACGGCATCCCGTTGCATGAGATGCCGTCGCCGTTCGAGGTGCCGATGGATGTGACGCTTTCCGGCCAGGTCGCGCACACCGGTGAGATCCTGATCGAAAACAACGTCGCCGGCCGGCGCGAATATGCGGCGCCCATCCTGCGCATCCTGGGGGTGCAAACCTTTGTCTGCGTGCCCATCAAATCGGACGGGAAAATCATCGGGACGCTTTCGCTGGCCCATCACCAGCAGATTGAAGTCGAGCCGCGCGTGGTGAAGGCGGCGACGGGGCTGGCCAATTATCTGGCCACCCAGTTTGACCGCCTGCTGGCGCGCGAGGCGGCGCGGCGGAGCGAGGCGGAGCTGTCCATCGTCTATGACCGGGTGCCGAATGTGCTGTGCCTCTTCGACGAAGACCTGCAGATCGTCCGCGCCAACCATGCCGCGATCGATTTCGCGTGCCAGGGCAAGGAAATCAGCTCGCCGCTGCGGCTGGGGGAATTTTTCCGGTGCAAAAACCATTCCACCGAAGCGGGCGCCGGCTGCGGCCAGCCGGCCGTCTGCCTGGGCTGCAACCTGCGGCGCGTGCTCCTCGAGACGCTCACGACCGGCCGGAGCATGAAACAGGTGCGGATGACGAAGACCCTGATGCGCGAAGGCGGGCCGGTGCAGGTGGTGCTGCTGGTCTCGACCGAGCGCATCCAGTTCCACAACACCGTGCGCGTGCTGATGTGCCTGGAGGACATCACCAAAAATGTCCGCGCCGACGAACAGATCCGTTCGCAGGCGGCGCTGCTGGACATCACGCAGGACGCGATTTTTGTCCGTGATTTTTCGGACCGGGTGATCTATTGGAACGCCGGCGCCCAACGGCTTTACGGCTGGACGCCCGCCGAGGCGCAGCGCAGCACCAGTACGGAACTGCTGGCCTGCCAGGATCCGACCGAGACCACCCGCGCTTTGCAGGCGGTCATGCACGCCGGCGAATGGACGGGCGAAATGAAACACAAATCCCGCGACGGACGGGAATTGATCATCCAAAGCCGCTGGACCTTGATGCGGGAGCGGGACGGCCGGCCCAAGGCCATCCTCATCGTCAACGCGGATATCACGGAGAAAAAGCAGCTCGAGTCGCAACTGCTGCGCGGCCAGCGGCTGGAAAGCATCGGCACGCTGGCCAGCGGGCTGGCGCACGATCTGAACAACGTGCTCGCCCCCATCATGATGGCCGTGCAGTTCATCAAGGACAATACGGAGGATGATGGCATCAAGGCCTGCTTCCTGACGCTCGAAACCTGTTCCCGCCGCGGGGCCGACATCATCCGCCAGGTGCTGATGTTCGCCCGCGGGGTCGAGGGCCAGCGCATTTTGATCAACCCCAAGCATCTCATCCAGGAGATGCAGCGCATTGCCCGCGAGACCTTCCCCCGCTCCATCGAGGTCAACACGAGCATCGCCAAGCAGCCCTGCATCCTGTTGGGCGACGCCACGCAGATCCAGCAGGTCATCATGAACCTCTGCGTCAACGCCCGCGATGCCATGCCCAACGGCGGCACCCTGACCATCGGCCTGAGCCGGGTGGAACTCGACATCGCCGGCGCCAAAATCCATCCGAAGGCCAAGCCGGGCAGTTACGTCGTCATTTCCGTGTCCGACACGGGCACGGGAATTCCGGGCGACCTGCTGGACAAGATTTTCGACCCGTTTTTCACCACCAAGCCGCTCGGCCAGGGCACGGGGCTCGGCCTGCCGACCGTCCTGGGGATCACGGAAAACCACGGCGGCTTTGTGCATCTGCAAAGCCAGCCGGGTTGCGGCACCACGTTCCGCATCCACATCCCCGCTGCGCCGGGCGAAAATGAATCGGCCGAAAGAGAAAATACGCCCGGCGAAAACGTGAAGGGCAACAACGAGTTGATCCTGGTGGTGGACGACGAGCCGGCCGTGCGCCGGCTCGCGAGCGCCATCTTGAACCGCAACGGCTACCGCACCATCACCGCCGCCGAGGGACGCGAAGGCGCGGCCGTCTTCGCCAAGAACTGCGATGAGATCCGGCTGGTGGTGAGCGACGTGATGATGCCGCAGCAGGACGGCCCGGCGATGTTGCGTGAATTGAAACTGCTCCGGCCCGGCTTGAAGAGCGTCGTCATCACCGGGCTGGGCGAGGAAAACCGCGTGGCCGAAGCCAAGGCGGCGGGGGCGGACGTGGTGCTGCAAAAACCATTCACGGCAGATGAATTGCTGAAGGATGTCAAACGGCTGCTGTCATAATATGAAAACCACAACTTTTTTCAGGTCCAAGTCCCCGGGAACGGGAGCCGTGCCGCCGGCGAACACGACGCTGGACAACGAAGACTTTCAATTTTTGCGCGAACTCATCTATGAGCGCAGCCGCATCAATCTGGGGCCGGACAAACGCGTATTGATCACCTCCCGGCTCGCCAAGCGGCTGCGGGAACTGCGGCTGGATGGCTATGCGGAATACTGCGCCCTGCTCCGTTCGCCGGCGGGGGAAAAGGAACTGACCTTTCTCATCGACCGCATCTCGACCAACCACACGCACTTTTTCCGCGAGCTGAAACATTTTGAGTTTTTGGAGCACAAATTCCTGCCGGCCTGGCGGGCCAATCATGCGACCCGCAGCGAGGCGTTGCGGGTCTGGAGCGCGGCCAGTTCCACCGGCGAGGAGCCCTACACCATTGCCATCCATCTGGCGGAACATCTGGCGGCGGCGGAAGAAGGTGCCTGGCAGATCGAGGCGACGGACATCTCCACGCGCGTCCTGGCTCTGGCGCGGCACGGGGTCTACCCCGAGGAAAAACTTACCGGCGTGAGCGCCGAGCAGGTCCGCCGGCATTTTCAAAAAGGCGTGGGTGACCGTGCCGGCGAGTTTCGCGTCAAGGCCGGGTTGCGGGAGCGCGTGCGCTTTCAACATTTGAACCTGCTGCAACCGCCTTATCCGTTCAAGCAGCCGTTCCATGTGATCTTTTGCCGGAATGTGATGATTTATTTTGACCGGCCCACCCAGGAGGCGCTGGTGGCCTCGCTGACCGACTGGCTGGTGCCGGGCGGCCATCTGCTGGTGGGCCATTCGGAAAGCCTGGGCAACATCAAGCACGGCCTGAAGCTGGTGCAACCGGCGGTCTATCTGAAGCCGCCGGCATAGGGCGTGTTGACCGCCCCGCCCAGGGAGCACGGGAACACGGCTGCCTCGCCGGCAACGGCCAGCCGTCCCCGGCCTTGCCCGGAAAGCTTGGGTACCATGGCGACGATTAATTAGCATAACCAATCAATCTCCTGATTTATTTGAAGCCGGCCGCATAATAAAACTTAACCCTCCGCCTGAACCACCGATATGCAGCCTATCTTGATTATTTTAATCACACCAAAATTGTTCAACGCATAACAAAAAATGAAAAACAGCAAAAGAACTCACTCAGCCATCCTGGCACTGACTGCAACCATCATGGCGGCGGGCGGCGCGCAGGCGTATGAACTGAAACTCGGCACCAACATGCCGCCCATCGACATCCATGGCTTCGCCAGCCAGGGCTTTTTGGCTTCCACCAAATACAACTATCTGGCCAACAACACCAAGGATGGTTCCTTCAAATTCTCGGAGGCCGCCGTCAACGTTTCCATGAATCCGTTTCCGCGCACGCATATTGCCGCCCAGGGGTTCTTGTTCGATGTGGGCAATGTGGGTCAATATTACCCGGCCCTGGATTACGCCTCCATTGACTATACTTTTTGCGACCAGTTCGGTGTTCGCGCCGGACGCATTCGCCGCCCAGAAGGCATTTACAACGCGATTCAGGACGTTGATCTGGCCCGCACGTCAATCTTGCTGCCCCAAGGCATGTATGACGCCCGCTACCGCGATTTCTCCGGATCCATTGATGGTGGTTCATTGTTCGGCAACGTCAATATGAGCAAAGCCGGCAGCTTCTCCTATGAAGCCTATCTCGGCAATGTCAACCTGACCGACGATGGCGGCATCGCCCGGCTGTTGCAGGATGACTTCGGCAAGGCACCCACCCAATACAAAGGGGTGGAAGGCTTTACGGAAGGCGGCGTCCAGCTCTGGTGGAATACGCCCATTGACGGCTTGCGCGCCGGATTCGCCATGTATGACGCGCTGGGATTTGGCTATAAATACAATGTGAATATCCCCCCGAACTTGGGCGGCGGCTTATATCACGCCCAGCTTGATTCCCCGACCGAGCACTACTCGCTGGAGTATACCGTGAAGAACTGGACTTTCCAGACGGAGTACAAGCACAACGGCTATGAAAGCTATACCGTGCATAACGGAGTTTCCACCGGCGGCGTGGTCCATTCCGCAGCCGACGTCTGGTATGCCGGGGCGGCGTATCGTTTCAACAAGTGGTTCGAAACCGGTGTTTACTATACCGAAGACTATGCAAATGTGGACGACCGCGACGGCTCGAAAACTGGCAAAGGATCCGATGCTTATCAAAAAGATCTGGCCCTGTCCCTCCGCTTCGATCCGAAACCCTGGTGGGTGATCAAAGCGGAAGTCCACTACATCCGGGGAACCGCCCTGCTGGATGACAACCTCGACAACCCGTCCCGCAACGGTGACGGTTGGTTCATGCTCGCCATGAAGACCACGGTCAGCTTCTAAACCTCAAGGAAACTGATTATGAAAAAAAATCTGATTAAGACCGGCTGCCTTGCCATCGGCTTGTGCCTCGGCGCTTTTCAGGCGCAAGCCTTGGACGGCGCGGTGGTGATCGCCAATTCGAGCGTCGCCGCCGACAGCCTCTCCGCCGATGCCCTCAAGGACATCCTGACCGGCAAAACCAAGTATTGGGACGGTGGCCAGGCGGTCATCATCACCATCCTGCCCGACAAGACAGATGCCGCCCTGCAACAGGCCTGCGGCATGGATACCAGCGCCTTCAAAACGTTCTGGCAACGCCTCGCCTTTTCCGGTCGCGGTCAGGAGCCCAAAAAGGCTGCGGACGCCGCCGAACTGGTTCAAATCGTCGCCACCACCAAGGGCGCCATCGCCATCGTGCCGGCCGACGCGGCCTTGACCGGGGTGAAAAAGCTCGAAATCAAATAACTTCTCGCGCCGCAGTCAAGCCTGCGGCGCGACCTCTTTAATTCCATGAACGAAAAAAAGCCGATCTCCATCAAGCACAGTTTTCGCACCATCCAGGGCATTGTCGGCCTGTTGCTGATTTTCCTGATCATCCAGGGCTGCGTGCTCTGGCGGATTTGCGACCGCGGGGTGAGCGCCACGACCGGATTGGAAAAAGAGGGCCTGCCCAGCCTGCGCCTGTTGGGCTCGCTGCAGGAAGGACTCATGGTCTATCGCCTGCACTCGTACGAGCTGATGTTCGCGCAGGACAAGGACCGGCCCGCAAAAATCGCGGAGGTGGACGCCGTGTTGAAAAAAAACGTGGAAACGCTCGGGGCGTTGAACCAGTTGTATCCCGCCGGCGAGGGCCATGAATATGTGGCCGCGTTGCAGGCAAACTTTGACGACTACGTCAAAACGATGATGCAGATCCGCGGCCAGATCGACAAGGATTTCGCCGCCGCGATGAAATTGCTGGACCAGGAAGTGCCCGGCAAAGTGGCGCATCTCGATGAGGCCGCCAACTCCGTGACCACTTATTGCAACAAAATTGCGGATGAGCGGGCGACCCTGACCGTGGACAGCTTCAACCGCGTCCGGCATTTCGTGGTGATGCTGGGTTCCGCCAGCGTCGCGTTCGCCCTGCTCGCCGCCTTGCTCGTCACCTTTAATTCCAGCCGCGTCCGGGCATCCCTGAATGGTCTCGCTGAAGTTTTGGGTGAGGTTTCCCGCTCGCTGATCGACTCGGCAGGCTCCATTTCCGAATCCAGCCAGACGTTGGCCGATGGCTCCAGCAACCAGGCGTCTTCGCTCGAAGAAACCAGTTCCTCTCTGGAAGAAATGGCTTCCATGACCAAGCGCAATTCCGAAAACGCCCAGAAAGCCAACGACCTCGCCAAGGAGACCCGCGCCGCCGCGGACAAAGGCGCCAGCGACATGCAAGCCATGTCCGCCGCCATGTCCGCCATCAAGGTTTCCAGCGATGACATCGCCAAAATCATCAAAACCATTGATGAGATCGCCTTTCAGA
>JARLJW010000079.1 GCA_031290985.1 Verrucomicrobiia bacterium
AAAGGCGCGGCTGTAAACGGTGCGTGATGGGTTGGTGACGCTTTCACCCCTCACCCTAACCCTCTCCCCTCCGAGGGGGGAGGGGACTGCGATTTTAAAATGCGTGGCTCGCGGAATGGGAGGCGGCTGTGGTCATGCTTTTTTTGTTGAATCAAAATGAGAGCTGGACGACGCGCTCCTGGATCTGGTTGTTCCAGCGGTTGAGGTAACCGAACAGCCGGTAATGTTCTTCAAGCTGTGGCAAGGTTTCGTGTCGTGAGGTGGTGTTGGTGGCAAGCCATTGCGTGTCGAGCGATTGGAGGCTGGTGACGAGCTGGTCGCGCAAGGCGTTCAGCTTTTGTTGCAGGGCGTTCAGCTTCTCCACCCATTCCTGACCGCGTTCGAACAACTGCACTTGCACGAGCGGCGAGGTGGCCTTGGCTTTTTCGGCCAGAAAGGAATCGGTGCTGCGGCAGGTCAGGGCGACTTCGGCGAAGAGGTCGGCCAGCGTGGCGGGGATTTGCTGGATGTCCTTGGGCTTCGCACCGAGTTCGAGTTCGAGCAGGTGGAGCAGGCGCGTTTTGGGATCGACGAGGCAGTTGTAGGCGGCGTTGAGTTCGGCGAAGGTCCGGGCGGCGGCGGATTTTTCGGTGTCGCTGGCGGCATGGATCTTGTCGGGATGGGCGCTGGCGGAGAGGGTGAGGAATTTCTGTTTGAGCGCGACGACATCCAGCCACGGGCGGCGGGGTTCGTTCAGCAGGGCGAAGTAGTCGGGCATCTTTGTCAGGGGTTTGGTGGGGCGGTTCGAGGACGAGGACGAGGACGAGGACGAGCTGACATCAGCATGTTCGCCATTTGTGAACAGGCGTTAAGCGCTGAAGCTTTCACCGCAGGAACAACTGGTGGCGGCGTTGGGGTTCTTGACCTTGAACCCGCCGTCTTGCAAGGCATCGACGTAGTCGAGTTCGCTGCCGGTGACGTAGAGGGCGCTCTTGGGGTCCACGACGACGCGGACGCCGCCGCTCTCGACGAGGATGTCGCGGTTGGCGGGGTTGTCCTGGAGGTCCATCTTGTATTGGAGGCCGGAGCAGCCGCCGCCGACGACGGCGACGCGCAGGACGCCATTGGGCCGGCCCTGCTTGGTGAGCAGGGTGGAGACCTTCTTCGCGGCGTTGGTGGTGAGCTTGACGAGGCGCTCGTCACCCACGCGGAAGTTGGGCGGCGCGGCATTAGGTTTGGCAATGTTGGCGATCATTCGACGGACAACACGGTAAGCTGACAACGCGTGAAGGTCAACGGGTAGAAACAGATTGGTGTGTCTCAATTGCGACAGGCAGGATATTGCGCTGCGATGTTCCGGCCAATTTAAGACAACACCAAACTGTTGGATGTTGAAGCAGGAACTGGCGACTGGAAAGTCGCCCACACCGGCAGGCTGGGAAGCTGCTTGGTAGAAAGCTTACTGGCGAAGCGGGGGTATCGGTGGAAAGCGGCGCGTTCTCCCTCACCCCGGCCCTCTCCCGCTGGGAGAGGGAGTCCGTTTTGCCGCTGCAGGAGATATTGGAAGCCGCCGGTTTTTGAAGAAACACTGAACTCGGTGCAAGGTTTTTACAGAGCAGCTGGAAAGCCTGCCCTACATGTTTTGGCCAAACATCCGTGTTTATCTGTGCCCAACTGTGGTTTATTTTATGGCGCATGAAATTGATTTCGTGGAACGTGAACGGGCTGCGGGCGGTGATGAAGAAGAATTTTCTCGAATACCTCGACATCGAGAAGCCGGACATCCTGTGCCTGCAGGAGACCAAGTGCACGCCGGAGGATGTGGAGCAGCTTTGGCCGGCCCACTACACGGCCTATTGGAACAGCGCGCAGAAGAAGGGGTATTCCGGCACCGCGATCTTCACGAAGGAGCGTCCGATCAAGGTGGTGCCGCATGTGAACATCGAGGAGCACGACAAGGAGGGGCGGGTGATCACGGCGGAGTATGCGGGGTTCTTCCTGGTGAACGTTTACACGCCCAATTCAAAGCGCGAACTTGAGCGGCTGCCTTACCGCCAGGTGTGGGACAAGGATTTTCTCGCGTACCTGAAGAAGCTGGAGAAGAAGAAGCCGGTCATTTTTTGCGGCGACCTCAACGTGGCGCATACGGAGATCGACCTGGCGAACCCGAAGGCGAATGTGCGCAATCACGGGTTCACCATCGAGGAGCGCAACGGGTTCAGCGCGTTCGTGAAGGCGGGGTTCGTGGACACGTTTCGCGAGTTTGAGAAGGGCGGGGGACATTATAGCTGGTGGAGCCCGATGGGCGGGGCGCGTGCGCGGAATGTCGGGTGGCGGCTCGACTATTTTCTCATCTCGCAGGCGTTGCGTCCGCAACTCAAGGGCGCGTTCATCCGGCCGGCGGTGACGGGGAGCGACCATTGTCCGGTGGGGATCGAGTTGAAATAGGTTTTGTTGCGATAGATTTTGTTGCGGTTGTTTTTTGCGGCTGGTTGAGATATTCTATGCCTTGGCAATTCGAGACCGCATGAAAATCACCGACGACTACAAAGCCAAGTACCGGCTGTGGGCGGCCAATCCCACGGTCATTGCCGCTCCTACCGCGACCAGATTGCCGGAATTCAAAAGCCGGCGGTTTTCATCGCACGCGGAATTAAACGAGTGGAAACTATCCATGCTGCGGCGGCTGGCGGAGTTGTCGCCAGAAAAATGAACGAGTTAATTCTTGCCCTTAACGAGGCGGGCATCCGTTACCTGCTGGTGGGTGGACAAGCCATGCGCCTCACGGGGATGCCGCGTTATTCGATGGACTGGGATTTTTTCATACCGCCGCGTGACGATAAAAACTTCGCCAAGCTAAACACGATTTTGCAGGACGAGATTGACGTACCGCTGCTGCCGCTGGGTTCACGTGGTGAAAATTTCATTCAGACCTATCAGACCCGCTGGGGCATCATCCAATTTCATCTCGGGTTGCCCGGCGTACCGCGTTTTGATGAGGCGGAAAAGGCGGCAATTATCCGCCATTCAGAACAGGGGACGCCGGTGAAGTGTCTTTCGGGGATTCATCTGCTCGCGGCCAAACACGCGGCGGATCGTCCGCAAGATCAGGCCGACATTGCATTTCTTGAAGAGTTGAAACGACTCGGCAAAATTTTTTAAACCCACCCCGGCGGTGACGGGGAGCGACCATTGTTCGGTGGGGATCGAGTTAAAGTAATTGGTTCAGGGCACAGCAAGAAATGTTTGGCGGCCCGGGTCAATTATATCCGAAAATGATTCGCGGGAATCGGACAACAGGCGTAGGCTGGGTTGTCGGTTTTCATCGTTTTCGTTTGTACCATGAAACTGCTTCTCATCAGTCCACAGACTCCGGATACCTTCTGGAGTTTTAAACATGCCGTCCGTTTTGTATCCCGGAAAGCCTCGATGGCGCCGCTGGGTCTGCTGACCGTGGCCGCGATGCTGCCGCCGGAATGGGAGCTCAAGCTGGTTGACCTGAACGTTGCACGACTCAAGGACAATGACCTGCGGTGGGCGGATTACGTTTTAATCGGGGCGATGATTGTACACAAGGACTCTGTGCGCGAAATTGTGCGGCGTTGCACCGCGCACGGCAAGACGGTCATCGCCGGCGGACCTTTGTTCACGACGGGGCACGAGGCGTTTCCGGAGATCCGGCACTTTGTGCTGGGTGAGGCGGAGGAGCTGATGCCGCAGGTGGTGGAAGATTTACGCAACGGCCGGTTGCAGGCGGTTTACCAAGGCAGCCATCGTCCGGATATCACGCGCACGCCGGCGCCGCGCTGGGATCTGATCAAGTTCAAGCACTACGTCACCATGTCGGTGCAATTCTCGCGCGGGTGTCCGTTCGACTGCGAGTTTTGCGACATCATCGTGATGAACGGACGCACGCCGCGCACCAAGACGCCGGCGCAATTGATCGCCGAACTGGAGGGGTTGCAGTCGCGCGGGTGGAATGACATGGTTTTCATCGTGGACGATAATTTCATCGGCAACAAGGCGCGCACCAAGGCGCTGTTGCAGGCGCTGATCGAGTGGCGCCAGCGGACGAAAACGCAGATCGGCTTCCTGACCGAGGCGTCCGTCAATCTGGCCGACGACGCGGAGCTATGTTCGTTGATGGTCGCCGCTGGTTTCAAGAAAGTGTTTGTGGGCATTGAGACGCCGTCGGTGGCGGCGCTGGAGGAATGCCATAAATTGCAGAACCGGAACCGCGACCTGGTTTCCGCCGTGCAGACCTTGCAGCGGGCGGGGCTGGAGGTCATGGGCGGATTCATCGTCGGCTTCGACAGCGATCAGCCGGACATCTTCAAGCGGCAGTTTGAATTCATCCAGCGGTCGGGCGTGACGACGGCGATGGTTGGTTTGCTGACGGCGCTGCCGCAGACCCGGTTGTGGCAACGGCTCAAACGCGAAGGCCGGCTGGAGGCCGACAGCAGCGGCAACAATCTGGATGCATCGTTAAATTTTCAGCCGAAGTTGAACCGCGAATACCTGCAGACAGGTTATCGCGAGCTGGTGAAGAAGCTGTACGAGCCGAAACATTACTATCAGCGCATCCGGACGTTTCTGAAAACGCATCACCCCACGGGGCCGCGGTTGCGGTTGTCGCGCGCGGACCTGAACGCCTTCGTCAAGTCGCTGTGGGTGCTGGGGGTGTGGCACCGGGGCCGGACCGGCTACTGGCGGCTGTTCCTTGGCACGCTGATCCGCCGGCCGCGCCAGTTTCCCCATGCCATTGAGCTGGCGATCTTGGGGTACCATTTTCGCCGGGTGGCGAAGTCGCTGTAGGATTGTTCTTTTACTTGTTGACCTGGCGGCGGTGAAGCCATTCTTCGCCGAGCTCGTTCAAGGTCTTGGCCTTGAGGATGCGTTCGGCCAGCGGGAAGACGATGCGTTCTTCCTTGTCGAAATGTTTGCGGGAAGCGGCGATGGCGTTGAGCAGGATTTTTTTGGCGTCCTTGAGCGTCCGGGCCGTCAAGACCTTGGCGAGCGTCGCTTCGATGTGTTCGTGCTCGTCATGAAAGGTCTCTTTTTGGCCCATCTGGTCGAAATAGGGTTCCAGCGGCTCGATGAACAGATCGTCCTCGGTCTTGGAATGCGGCCCGTGGAGTTTTTCCACGACGATGGCGAGGCCTTTCACCTCGGCCACGGTCTTGAGGTGGGGCACGGTATCCTCGATGTGGTCGAACAGGTTGTGGAACACCGCGTGTTCCGCGCGTAATACGTCAGTGATTTTCATGGCTGTAATGCTCTCAATTGTTACTGACAGAATCCACCGTCAGGCGTTCACCGACCAACCGTATTTTGCCAATCGCTTGGCTTAAGATGTGTAACTCTCCATCCCAACGCATGAGCAAACGGGGTTGCGGTCGCCGTAGACATTGTCAATGCGGCTCACATGCGGCCAGAACTTGTAATCGAGCAGGCTCTTCGCCGGGAACGCAGCCTGCTCGCGGCTGTAAGGCCGGTTCCAGTTGTCGCTGGCGATCTGGTCCGCCGTATGCGGGGCGTTTTTGAGCAGGTTGTTTTTCGCGTCCGCCGTGCCGTTCTCGATGGCGGTCATTTCCGCGTGGATGGAGATCATGGCATCGCAGAAGCGGTCGAGTTCGTATTTGGATTCGCTTTCGGTCGGTTCAACCATGAGCGTGCCGGCGACGGGCCATGAGAGGGTCGGCGCGTGAAAGCCATAATCCATTAAACGTTTGGCGACGTCCTCGGCGGTGGTGTTGTGGAAGGCGCGCAGGTCCAGGATGCACTCGTGCGCGACCAGGCCGTTGCTGCGGTACAGCGTTGGGAAGTATTTCTCAAGACGGGCGGCGATGTAGTTTGCGTTCAGGATGGCGACCTTCGTCGCCTCGGTCAGGCCATCTGCGCCCATCATGGCGATATACATCCATGAGATGGTGCAGATGCTGGCGCTGCCCCAGGGCGCGGCACTCACGGGGCCGATATGTTGTTTGGAGTGGTTGTCATCCAGCCGGGCGGTGAACACGGGGTGGCTCGGCAAAAATGAGACGAGATGTTTCGCCACGCCAATCGGTCCCACACCCGGCCCGCCGCCGCCGTGCGGAATGCAGAACGTCTTGTGCAGGTTCAGATGGCACACGTCCGCACCGATGAAGCCGGGACTGGTCAGGCCGACCTGGGCGTTCATGTTTGCGCCGTCCATGTAAACCTGGCCGCCGTTCTGGTGGATGAGGTCGCAGATTTCCCGGATGGTCTCCTCAAACACGCCATGCGTGGACGGGTAGGTGATCATCAGGCAAGAGAGATTGGCCTTGTTCGCCTCCGCCTTCGCGCGCAGGTCGGCGACATCAATGTTGCCATTGGTATCACACGCCACGGCAACAACCGTCATGCCGGCCATCACCGCGCTCGCCGGATTTGTGCCGTGCGCCGACGTGGGAATCAGGCAGACCTTACGGTGTTTGTCGCCGCGCGATTCGTGATAGGCGCGGATGACCAGGAGCCCGGCGTATTCGCCCTGGGAACCGGCGTTTGGCTGCAAGGAGATTCCGGAAAAACCGGTGATTTCCGCCAGCCAGTCTTCGAGGTTTTGAAAAAGGATTTGGTAGCCGCGCGCCTGACCGAGCGGTGCGAACGGATGCAGCTTGCCGAACTCGGGCCAGGACACGGGGAACATCTCGGCGACGGCGTTCAACTTCATCGTGCATGAACCAAGCGGAATCATCGAGGCCGTGAGCGAGAGGTCGCGGGATTCGAGCCGCTTGATGTAGCGGAGCATCTCGGTTTCGCTGTGGTAGCGGTTGAAGACCTTGTTCGTTAAGAATGACGAATGACGAATGACGAATGACGAACCATCAACTGTGGGCAGGTCAGCAATTGAGAAACTCGCTGGCTGGTTGCCGTTAAAAATCCGAAGCAGCAACTCAACATCAGAAACGGACGTGGTTTCGTCCAAAGATATTCCCATCCATTGCGGGGTTCGATCACTTGGAAAATGGCGGAGGTTTACGCAATGAGAATCTGCTGCCGTTACAATTTCCGCAGGATTGCGACCGACTAGAAATACTTGAATTGTGTCAAAAAAGCCCTTGTGGACTATCTGGAACCCAAGTTTTTCCAGGCCGGCAGCCAAAATCTGGGTCAACGAATGAATGCGTTTTGATATCTTCTTCAAACCTTCCGGTCCGTGATATACCGCGTAGAGCGCCGCCATATTTGCGAGCAATGCCTGTGCAGTGCAGATGTTGCTGGTGGCCTTCTCGCGGCGGATGTGCTGCTCGCGCGTACCCAGCGCGAGGCGTAGTGCCGGCCTGCCGCGCGAGTCTTTTGATACGCCGACGAGCCGGCCAGGCATCTGGCGCTTGAATTCATCGCGCGTCGCGAAATACGCGGCGTGCGGCCCGCCGTACCCCAGCGGCACGCCAAAGCGTTGCGCGCTGCCCACCGCGATGTCCGCCCCGAATTCGCCGGGCGGCTTGATGAGGGTGAGCGCCAGCAAATCGGCCGAGACCGTGACCATCGCCCCGGTGGCGTGGGCCTGCGCAATGAATGGCGCGAAATCATGTATGGCCCCGAAGGTGTCGGGGTATTGCACGAGTGCGCCAAACACCTTATCGGTGAACGCAAAGGTTTCATGATCGCCGATGACGACTTCCACGCCGAGCGCTTCACCGCGTGTGCGGACGACTTCGATGTTTTGCGGGTGACAATTTGCCGAAACGAAAAAGACATTCCGCGTGTCCGAACCTTTAAAGCGGTGGCACATCATCATGGCTTCGGCGCAGGCGGTGGACTCATCGAGCAACGAGGCGTTGGCGATGTCCATCGCGGTGAGGTCGGTGACCATCGTCTGAAAATTCAAAAGCGACTCCAAGCGGCCTTGGGAAATCTCCGCCTGATACGGCGTGTACTGCGTGTACCAGCCGGGATTTTCGAGGACGTTCCGTTGGATGACCGGCGGGGTGATGGTGTCGTAATAGCCCTGGCCGATGAAAGAGCGGCACACCTTGTTCTCGGAGGCGATGCGTTTGAGCTCGGCGAGCGCATCAAATTCGCTGCGGGCGGGCGGCAGGTTCAGCTTTTTCCCGGCCCGGATCTTTTGAGGGACGGCGGCATTGATGAGGGCATCCAGATTGTGGTGGCCGAGCAGCGTGAGCATGGCCTTTGTTTCGTCCGCATTCGGGCCGATGTGGCGGTGAACAAATTGGTCCGGATGTGCCAGGTGATTTTCAGTCAAAGACATTCTGAGAAATTAGGGTTGGCATGACCAAAAAGCGAGTGGGATTTGTGTCTGGAAGGCCAAAAAGTAGGGGTTTTGACAGATACCATATATCCGGTTGGCAAGGAAAAACCGCCACAACTAATGGTGTTTTTCGCCCAAAATAACGATAGTTTCGCATTGTGAATTTGAGCCGTTTTTTGTACATTATTAACAGTCGATAACGCACCAGTTTTGCATCAAATTTTACCAGGAATTGCACCAAAAATATGTCCAGTGTTTCTGATTCGTCGGAGGAAAAAGTAGTGTCTGCTGGCCGAATTGCCGATGGCAATTATGATGCTTCCAAGCTGAGCCAGCTCAAGGGGCTCGAGGCCGTCCGTAAAAAGCCGGGCATGTACATCGGTGGTACGGATGAGCGGGCGCTGCATCATTGCGTGAGCGAGGTGCTGGACAATTCCGTGGATGAACATCTGGCGGGGCATTGCTCGCGTATCGAGGTGACGATCCATGTGGACGGCTCCATTTCCATCCATGATGACGGACGCGGCATCCCGGTGGATATCAACAAGGATTCCGGTCTGCCCGGAGTCGAGCTGGTATTGACCACGCTGCATTCCGGAGGCAAGTACGGCCAGGGCGGCTATAAATTTTCCGGCGGCACGCACGGTGTCGGGGCGAAGTGCGTCAATGCGGTTTCCGAGTGGTTCGAGGTAGAGGTATCGCGGGACGGCTTGGTTCATCACATGGAATTTGAGCGGGGCAAGACGGTGAAGAAGCTTGAGGTCATCGGCAAATCGAAGCATACGGGCACGCTTATCACCTTCAAACCAGATCCGGAGATTTTCCGCGAGACGGTGGAATTTAAGACGAACATCATCGCCCAGCGCCTGCGCGAGCTGGCCTTCTTGAATTCCGGGCTGGAAATCATTTTCACCGATGAACGGCAAGCCGCCACCGAGCCAGAACGATTTTTCTACAAGAACGGTGTTGAGGAATTCGTCAAACAGTTGAACAAGAGCAAGGAACCGCTACATCCCAAGCCGATCTCATTCCGCAAAGAGACGAAGGAGAAGCTGGACGACAAGGACATCGAGGTTCATGTCGAGATCGTGATGCAATATAACGACAGCTACAACGACCAGGTTCTCTGCTACACCAACACGATCCATAATCCGGATGGTGGCACGCATTTGTCGGGTTTTCGCAGCGCGGTGACCCGTGCGGTCAATCAATACGCCAAGTCCAATGAGATATTGAAGGACAAGGATCCGCAGATCACCGGGGACGATGTGCGGGAAGGTTTGACCGCGGTGATTTCGGTCAAGCACAGCGATCCTAAATTTGAATCTCAGACCAAGGTGAAGTTGCTTTCGCCCGAGGTGGAACGCATCACTGGTTCGGTGACGTATGAAGGATTGATGAGTTATTTTGATGCAAATCCACCGGTGGCGAAGCGCATCATTGACAAGGGGCTTACTGCCGCCCGGGCGCGGGAAGCGGCACGCAAGGCCCGGGAAGCGGTTCGTAAATCCGCGCTGACCGGCGGCGGTTTGCCGGGCAAGCTGGCGGATTGTTCCGACCGCGACCCGGCGAACACCGAATTGTACATCGTCGAAGGTGACTCCGCCGGTGGCTCGGCGAAGCAGGGGCGCGACCGCAAGTTTCAGGCGATCCTGCCGATCCGCGGCAAACTCATCAACGTGGAGAAGGCGCGCCTCGACAAAGTACTGCAGAATAATGAAATCCGGACGATGATCACCGCCATTGGCACGGGCATTGGCGATGGCGAAGGGGAGGGCGCATTCAATCTGGAGAAATTACGATATCACAAGATCATCATCATGACCGACGCCGACGTGGATGGTTCGCACATCCGTACGTTGTTGCTGACATTTTTCTACCGCCAGATGCCGCAGTTGGTGAAGCAGGGGTTTGTGTACATCGCCCAGCCGCCGCTTTACTCCATCACGCGCAAGAAAAAGACGGATTACATCGATGACGATGTGCAGCTTAACCGCATCCTGCTGCAAAACGGCACGGAAGAGGTGAAGTTGAAAAATCTTTCCGACGGCCGCGAATTTACGCCCAAGCAGTTGGAAGAAATCCTTTCGCTGCTTGAATCGCTTGACAAACACGCCACCCATATCAAACGGCTGGGCGGCGATTTTGCCAAATACGTAGAGCAGCGTGATGCTGATGGCACGTTGCCGCAATCCATGGTGAAGGTCCGTTCGGGCAATGATGACACGGTTCACTACTTTATTACGAACAAGGAACTGGAGGGTTTCAAGCTGGCCAACGGCGATTTGTTTGGTTCGGACACCGAGTTTGAGCGCAAGAAGGATGGCCCCACGCGCCGGGCGAAGGTTTCCGACCTGCACCTGGAAAGCAAGGCCATCTCCGACCTCCTCGGCAAGCTATCAAAGAAGGGGCTGGCCGTGGACCATTACGCGGCTCAGGATAAGCCGTTGTTTGAATTGACCGAAGGCGACGGCGAGCGGGCGACCGTGACGCCGCTGTTTTCCATCCCGGAAATCCTAAACAGCGTGAAAATCGTTGGTAAGAAGGGCATCCAGATGACCCGTTTCAAAGGACTGGGCGAAATGGATGCCAAGGAACTTTTTGAGACCACGATGAACCCCACCCAGCGCAAGCTGCTCCGCATTGAACTGACCGATGCCGTCGAGGCTGAGGAGATGTTTGTGCGGCTCATGGGTGATGAAGTCGAGCCCCGCCGCCAGTTCATCGAAGATAATGCGCTGAACGTCCGCAATCTCGACATCTGATCCACTTTAACTTTTTTCGCACCACCGCACCATGCCAGACGAAACTGAACCGACTCCACAGCCGCCGCAACAACAACCCAGCGGAGGCGCTTACACCCAGGGTGAAAAGCTTTCCAAAATCAACGTTGCGGACGAGATCAAGAACTCGTTCCTCGACTACTCGATGTCCGTCATCATTTCGCGGGCGCTGCCGGATGTGCGCGACGGATTGAAACCTTCGCAGCGGCGCATCCTTTACGCGATGCACGAGCTTTCGCTGTTCCCCGGACGCAAGCCTTACAAATGCGCCAAAATCTGCGGCGATACCTCCGGCAACTACCATCCGCACGGCGAAGCGGTGATCTATCCAACCCTGGTCCACATGGCGCAGCCGTGGGCCATGCGGGAGAAATTGGTGGATGGAAAAGGTAATTTTGGTTCCGTCGAGAACGATCCGCCGGCGGCCATGCGTTATACCGAGGCGCGGCTGACGCACCTCGGCGCGTTGCTGATGCAGGACATGGACAAGGAGACGGTGGACTTTGTCCCGAACTACGACGAACGCCTCACTGAGCCCAGGGTGTTCCCGGCGGCTTTTCCGAACCTGCTGGTCAACGGCGGCACGGGCATCGCCGTCGGCATGGCGACGAACATGGCGCCACACAACCTGGGCGAGGTTATTGACGGCATCTGCGCGCAGATCGACAACCCAAGCATCACGAATCTGGAGTTGATGAAGTTCATCAAGGGTCCGGACTTTCCGACAGGCGGCTACCTCTGCGGCATCGAAGGCATCAAGAATTATTTCACGACGGGCAAGGGCAGCCTCAAGTTGCGCGGTCGCATCGGCGTCGAGGAAATGAAGGGCAACCGCGAGCAGCTGGTCATCACGGAAATCCCGTTCAACGTCAATCGAGCCGCGCTTGAGGAGCAGATCGCTGCGCTCGTCAACGACAAGATCATCACGGAAATTTCCGCGATGCGCAACGAGTCGGACGAGCATTGCCGGCTGGTCATCGAGTTGAAACGCGAGGCCGCGCCGAAGGTGGTCATCGCCAAGTTATTCCAGCACACGCAGTTGGAGGTTTCTTTCAGTGTCAACGCGCTGGCGATCGATCATGGCCGCCCCAAGACGCTCACGTTGCGGGACATCATCCAGTGCTACATCGAGCATCGTCGCGAAGTCATTTTGCGACGCACCCGCTTTGAGCTGAAAAAGGCCGAGGAACGAGCTGAACTGCTCGAAGGTTATCTGATCGCATTGTCGAACCTGGATGAGTTCATCCACATAATCCGTTCCAGCAAGACGCGCGACGAGGCGAAGATCAAGCTGCTCGCGTTTGAATGGTCGCGGGCCCAGGTCGAAGGCTGGGGCATTCTCATCCGCAGCGAGGCGCGCCTCGAGGCGGGCCGTTATGCGCTGACCGAGCGGCAGGTGGATGCCATTCTGGACCTGCGCCTTTACCAATTGACCGGGCTGGAAATTGACAAGGTGGATCGGGAGTACAAGGCCTTGATCGAGGTGATCAAGGATCTGCTTGATATTCTCGCGAAGGAATCGCGCGTGATGGCGATCATCAAGAATGAGTTGCTGGCCATCAAGGAAAAGCACGCCACGCCGCGCAAGACGGAGATCATCCCCGACGAAGGCGAAATTGCCATCGAGGATCTGATTGCGAACGAAGGCGTCATCATCACCCTCACGCACAACGGTCTCCTCAAGCGTACGAATGTCAGCCAGTACCGCGCGCAGCGCCGGGGCGGCAAGGGGGTCATCGGCATGACCACCAAGGAGGGCGAGACGGCGGATGACAAGGATTTTGTCGAACATCTTTTCACCGCCAGCACGCATGATTATCTGATGTTCTTCACAAACACCGGACGCGTGTATGTCGAGCGCGTCCATGAGATTCCGGACATGGGCCGGGCGGCCAAGGGCAAGAGCATCGCCAACCTTTTGGAACTGAAGGCCGACGAGAAGGTGGCCGCCCTCATCCGCATCCAGTCCAAAACGGACGCGAACAAGGAGGATGTGACGTGGCAGCAGGCGGGCGAACTCTTTTTCGCCACGCAGCAGGGCACGGTCAAGAAAACCTCGCTCAATGAATTTTCCAATGTCCGCAAGGGCGGCATCATCGCCATCGGCATCGAGCCGGGCGACACGTTGATTGACGTGAAACTGACGCGCGGCAGCATTGTTGAGCATGACGAGGTCAAGGATCCGGGCGATGATGTGGTGTTGATCACCAAGGATGGCATGAGCATCCGTTTCCATGAAGCGGACGTGCGTTCGATGGGCCGCGCCGCCGGCGGTGTGCGCGGCATCAATCTGGAGAAGGGCGACGCGCTCGTGGCGGCCGCCATCATTGTGGCGGACGCGGCGTTGCTGGTCGCCGGCGAGAACGGCATCGGCAAACGTACGACATTTGACGAATACCGCGTCCAATCGCGCGGCGGCAAAGGCATCATCACGATGAAGACCGGCGACAAGACGGGCGGCGTGATCGGCGCGCTTACCGTGCGTGATACGGATGAAATCATGCTGATCACTGTGGGTGGCCAGATGGTGCGCATCGGGGTCGGCGGCATCCGGGAGGCGGGCCGCAACACGATGGGCGTGAAACTAGTCAATCTTGACCCGGGCGACAAACTCCAGGCCATTGCGCAGGTCGTCAGCGAAGAAGGTCCGGAGGCGGCAGTGGCAGAAGAACCAACAAAGTGATTGCCAAATACGTTTGAAGAGGTATTTTGCGCGGCTCTTTGATGAAAAAACCAATTGCTACAATCGTTTTGGCCGCCGGAATCATGGCCGCCTTTGCTGAAACCAGCACCAATACCGGTGCCAAGGGGACGGTCTCGCAGGACAAGAAATATCCGTGGGAAAGCCGCGCCTCCGCCGGACTCACGCTCACGCAGGGGAACAGCGACTCATTGATGGTCACAGCGGCCTTGGTGACGCAACGCAAGGCGCCGAGTAACGAATACTCGTTTGGCATGGACGGCACTTACGGCAAAAACAACTCGGTAAAGAATGCGGAAACGTTCCATGTCTTTGGCCAATATAACCATCTGTTCAACGAGCGGATTTTTGATTATATACGGGGTGATTATCTGCACGATGGCATTGCTCATTTGAGTTACCGCGTTACCTTGAGCCCCGGTGTTGGCTATTATTTAATCAAGGAAACGAACACAACGTTCGCCGTTGAAGCCGGTCCTGGCGTGACTTTTCGCAGTCTGGGCGGTGACCACCAAATGTTTGCGACTTTGCGCTTTGCCGAGCGGTTTGAGCACAAGTTCGCCACCGGTGCGCGGGTTTGGGAGTCATTGGAGTGGCTGCCTGAAGTAGACAAGTGGAATAATGACACCCTCAACCTTGAAATGGGTGCCGAAGCCGCCCTCTCCAAGAACTTGGGCCTGCAAATTGTGTTATATGACACGTACAACACCGAGCCGGCGAACGGCCTCAGGCGAGATGATCTAAAGCTGGTCAGCGGCATCACCTATAAATTCTAAATCAAGGTGACAACCGTTCAATCTTCCACGAGTCGTCTGCCTGCCGGATATAGCTGAAGCGGTCGTGCAGGCGGCTTGGGCGGCCTTGCCAGAATTCGATCCGCTCTGGTCGCAAAATAAATCCACCCCAGTTTGGGGGCAGGGGTACCTCGCCGGGAAATTTCTTTTCCAATTCGCTCCATTTTGCCTCCAAGGCCGCGCGATCAGCCACGACTTCACTCTGGGTGGAAGCCCAGGCGCCAATCTGGCTGCCTCGCGGGCGGGTCTTGAAATAGTGTTCCGATTCCGCCACGGGCAGTTTGGTGACCGTGCCGGCAACACAAACCTGACGTTCCAGTTCCGACCAGAAAAAGGTCAACGCCGCGTTGGGGTTCTCCGCAAGTTCGCGCCCCTTGCGGCTGTCGTAGTTCGTGAAAAAGACGAAGCCGCGTTCGTCCAGGGTTTTCAGCAGCACGGTGCGGGTCGAAGGCCGGCCATCCTTGTCCACCGTTGCGAGCGTCATCGCATTGATGTCCGGCGGGCGATGATTACAGATGGCGCTCCAAAGCTTGAAAAGCGCGATGCCAATTTTGCGCCAGCGGGACTGAGATTGTTCGCCGGCCGCGGTTTGAAACCACGATTCGAACTGTGCAAACGGGCTGGGGTTCAACTGCGCCCGGTCAAGCGAGCCGTGCCGGTAATCTTCGCGGAAATCGGACAGGTTCATTTCACATCGTGCGGAACGCGGTCAGGCCGAGAGCCAAGACGAAAAGGGCAAAGGTCAGCCGCAGGGCGCTGCCGATGCGGACGCGGTTTTCATTGGCCGTGGCAAAGCACAGCAGGTCGCGCAGCCGCCACGGGGTGATCGTAAACCAGATGCCGGCGATGATGAGGACATACGCCCAGGCTTGGATGACCAGCACGAACGGTGATTCACCAAGGTGCGGCCGGCCGGTGTCCACCATCAATTTTCCGAGCAGCAACAGCACGACCGCCAAGCCGCGCACGGCGAGAAAATCCTGGATGAAGATGCATGACAGCACGCCGACCGCCGCGAAGCCGGCAATCATGTATGGCTTGAAGACCGAGAAATCCGCGATGGGTTCGTTGTTCACATTCCACACGAACCATCCCGTGCCGAGCAGCATGAGCATGACCCCGGCGCCAAAGTTGCGCGGGAATTTTTTGACGGCGTCCGCAAACTTGGCTGGCCGGGCCAGGCCATAAACCTGGGGCAACGCCATGCCGACACCGAGCAAAATGGACAACAACGACAGCTTCATCATATGAAATTAAACCACGAATTCACCGGAATAGACACGAAGAAATTGCATCCGTTCATTTGCCCGATTCCCCCAGCGTTCTCAATGGCCGGTCGGTGACGATCCAGACGAAACCGTGCTGTGCCGACAGGTTCCGGGCCATCGTCTGGCATTCCGGGCAGCGGGCATATTCCACATCCAGCACCGGTTTGTGGGCGGAGGTCAACGGCGCAAGGCATTCCAGGACGTACTTTGTGTCGGCCGGTTTTTGGAGTTTGTCGCCGTTGGTGAACAGATCCTCGACCCCGACGGCGTCCACGGTCGAAAGAAAATCCGCGTGCGCCAATAGTTGCGTTCCGTTCTGGGGAATAATGAGGGCGGTGGCGTTGGATGAGCGGGCGCGGGCGGCAACTGCTTTCACCCAATCCACCATGTCGCGTCGGTAGCTTTGTTTTGACTCGGGATTGACGCGGTCGTCTGCGAAACCTTTCCCATCCTGCTCGAAGGTTTCAAAGCCGTCCACGATGTCGAGATACACGCCGTCAAAGCCGGCGGCCATGATCCTGTCCACCTCGGTGAGAATGATTTGCTGCCAGCCGGGCTGCCAGTATTTGACGCGGTAGTTGCCTTTCCATTCGGGATTTTGCGCAAGCAACCAGGCCGGCGCACCGGCGTCAGGTTTACCATCGTGATCGGCGTCCCATTTCGGATTCCAATAAGCCCGATAGTCTTCGGCCTCACCGATGGAAAGATAGGCGATGACCTTGCGCCCAGGGCGGCCAGCCCGGATGGCGGCGAGGTCGGCGACGGACCACGGCTCATCGCTGCTGTAATGGGCGTCGAGCACAATCCAGTCACGTCCGCAGGCTGCGAGCTTGGCAACGGCCTTGGCCTTGGAATTGGCCAGAGAATCCGCTTGGAGCAGGTAAGCGAAAGATCCGGGTGATGGCTGCGCGCGGGAAATTAAACTGCCCAAGGCAAGCAAGAGGGTTAGCAGCAGCAATTTCACAAGCAATAACGGTCTGATCTTACAAATTCACAATCGCCGGGTCCCCATAAAGGGTAAACGAGCCGGTGCGGGTGACCTTCACATCCATAAGCTGCCCCTGATGGCGCGCGCTGCCGTCGAACAGGACAATCCGGTTGCAGCGGGTGCGCCCGGTGTAGCGCGCCGCGTTTTTCTTGCTGGGGCCTTCGACGAGGATCTGCACCTGCCGGCCGATGAACGCATCATATTTGCGTTTGCCAATCTCGTTCACGGTTTCAAGCAGGCGGTGATTGCGCTCTTCGCGGATCTCCTGCGGCACCTGGTCGGGCATTTCGGCGGCGGGCGTGTCGCGCCGGGACGAATATTTAAAGATGAAGGCGTTGTCGAACTCCACCTCCCGGCACAGCGAAAGCGTCTGTTCGAAATCTTCCTCGGTCTCGCCGGGAAAGCCGACGATGATGTCCGTGGTGATGCCAATGTCTGGCCTGGCCTCTCGCAGTTTGTGGATGATGCCGAGGAATCTTTCCCGCGTATAGCCGCGGTGCATGAGTTTGAGCAGGCGGTCGCTGCCGCTTTGCAGCGGGATGTGCGCGCTCTCGGCGAGCTTGGGCAGCCGCGCGTAAGCTTCGACCAGGTCATCGCCGTAGCCTTTCGGATGCGGCGAGGTGAAGCGGATGCGCTCGAGCCCGTCAATCTCATGAACGGCTTCAAGGAGCTGGACGAAGGCGGATTTGCCATCGAGCAGCGGAATGTCACGTTTGCCGTAGCTGGTGACGATCTGGCCGAGCAAAGTGATTTCCTTTACGCCGCCCGCAACCAGTTCACGGCACTCGGCAACGATGTCGGGAATGGTCCGGCTGCGTTCTTCGCCGCGAGTATACGGCACGATGCAAAAGGTGCAGTATTGGTTGCAGCCCTGCATGATGCTGACGAAAGCGCTGACGGATTTTTTGGCGCTGCCGTTGAGCAGATGCTCGCGGATGGTTGACTCGCTTTTGGCCTCGGCCTCCACATCCACAATCTTCTTGGTGCGGCCGGAAAGCAAATCGTCGAGATATTCCGCCGCGCGATGGAATTTTTGGGTGCCAAGCACCAGATCAACGTCTGGCAGCCGGTCGATGAGTTCCTTCCCTCGGCTCTGCGCCATGCAGCCGATGAAGCCTACGATCTGCTCGCGCTTCTCGCCCCGGGCGGTGCCGATGAGATTCTTCATCTTGTTGATGGCCTTCTGCTCGGCGAGGTCGCGCACACTGCAGGTGTTCAGCAACACCACGTCGGCAACGGACTCAGACCGCGCCAGCGAATAGCCCTTGGCAACGAGTTGCGCGGCAACCGCCTCGCTATCGCGCTCGTTCATCTGGCACCCGTAAGTTTTTATGAAAACGCTCGGCATGGTTTCGAACGGATAACATAATTCATCTATGACGACTTGGAAAGAAGGCAGTGCGGCGGGCAGGATTAGAAATATATAAAAAAAGGGCTGGCAATTTAAGCAGGGCAGGGCTTAATTGACCTTGGTCATGAGAGTTGCAATCCCAGTTCACAGACCGTCAACCTTCAACCAGGAGGACTTCCAATGGACTTGCATCACCCGTTCGTAAAGGAATTCCCGCAACACCGCGAAACCATCCGGTCGCTCAAGCTGGCCGACCCCAAATTTCGCGCGATGTTTGAGGAATACCACAAGCTGGACGACGAAATCTGCCGCATCGAGGAGGACATCGAATATGCCACCGACCAGCAGATTGATGAACTCAAATTTAAGCGGGCCAAGCTCAAGGATGAGCTTTATGCCGCCACGAAGAAACACGCGGCCGCGGCCGGCCGCTGATCCGGGCTGACTTGTTCCTAGTCAGTGCAATACGTGGTTGGCTTTCCGTTTTGCGGCCTCGGCGATCACTTTTTCCGCGGCGTCAGGTGGCATTTCTTCATAGTGGCTGAATGCCTCGGTATGGACGCCCGCCCCGCCGGTCAGGGAACGGAGCGAGCTTGAATAGTGATATAGTTCCGCGGTTGGCACGCTGGCCTTGATGACTTGGAACGCGCCTTCCGCTTCAATGCCGAGAATTTTTCCACGCCGTGACGAGAGATCGCCCATGACCTTGCCCATGAAAGACTCCGGCACGCGGATTTCAACCGTCTCAATCGGCTCCAGCAAAACCGGCTTGGCGGTGGCAAAAGCCTCCTTAAAAGCGAAATAACCGGCGATCTGGAAGGCGATGTCCTTCGAGTCGACCGGGTGCATCTTGCCATCGTAGAAATCAATTTTAACATCGGTCACGCGGCAGCCGGCGAGAACCCCCTCGGTGCAGACCTGGGCCACGCCTTTTTCGACGGACGGCACAAAATTGCGATCGACATTCTGCCCGATGAGCGACTGGGTGAACTCCACGCCGCTGTCGCGCGGTCGGGGCTCGACGCGCATCCAGACCTCGGCGAACTGGCCGGCACCGCCGGTCTGCTTTTTGTGACGGTATTTTGACTCGCCCTTGTCCTTGATGGTCTCGCGATATTTCACGCGCGGTTCGGCTAGGTCAACGTGGACGTTATGCCGGCGGCGCAAACGGTCGGCGACCACCTCCAAATGCAACTCGCCTTGCGCGGAGATGATGGTCTGATGCAGTTCGCCGTCCACATAATAAATAAACGTCGGATCTTCCTCATGGAGGGCGGTCAGGCCGGTCGCAATCTTGTCTTCCTCGCCTTTCACCCCGCCGACCAGCGCAGCGTGAATATTCGGTTTGGGATAAACCACACGAGGCAACGTGACGGGATGCTTGGGCGAGCAAAGCGTGTTGCCGGTATGGGTGTCCCTAAGCTTTACCACCGCGCCGATGTCACCCGCGCCCAGGGAATGGACGGGCTCGCGCATTTGGCCGTTGAGCAGGAATATCTGGCCCACGCGCTCGGTGATCTTGCGGTCGCTATTGAACAGGTCCGCGCCGGTCGTCACGGTGCCGGAATAAACGCGGAAAAATGACAGTTCGCCGAAGTGCGCCTCGGACATGGTCTTAAAAACATAGGCCACGGTTTCACCGCTGTCGAGGATGACACTGGTTTCATGGCCATCGGCATTAATGGCCTGGACGTTCTTGCGATCCACCGGCGAGGAGCCGTATTTGGCGATGAAGTCCATGAGGCGCGCGACGCCGATGTTCTTCTCCGCCGAGACCGCAAAGAGGGGGATGAACAGTTCCTTTTGCACCGCCGCATGGATGCCGGCGCGAAATTCTTCTTCTGACAGCGTGCCGTGCTCAAAGTATTTGTTCATCAGGGTGTCGTCCGATTCGGCGATATGTTCGATGAGTTCGCGGTGCAGCTCCTTGGCTTTGTCCGCCCAGGCACCGGCGGCGGGTTCCTCGGTGTATTTGCCGGAGCCGTCGGTGGCGTAGGTGACAATTTCATTCCGCAGCACGTCCAGCGTGCGGTTGAAGCCGGGACCGGCATTCACCGGCACGCTCAAAGGGAAGACGTGCCGACCAAAATGCTCCTGCGCTGATTTCAGCACGGCGTCGAAATCCACGCTCTCCCGGTCCAGCGCGTTGACGACAATCATTTTCGGGATGCCGTAATGGGTTGCATAATTCCAGACGCGGTCGGTGCCGACGCCAAGTCCATGGTGGGCATGGACGACAACCAGCGCGAAATCACCGACGCGCAAGGCGCCAAGACCCTCGCTGATGAAGTCGAGATAGCCAGGGGTGTCGATCAGGTTGAACTTTTTCCCCGCCCAGCCGGCGTGCATCAGCGTGGCGGAGACGGAAATTTGCCGCTGCTTTTCGCTGACATGATAATCGGACACGGTCGAGCCGTCGGCGATGCGTCCCATGCGCGTGATGACACCCGCGCAGAGAAGCATCGCCTCGCTCAACAGGGTTTTCCCGGACGAGGCATGGCCGACAATGGCGAAGTTCCGGATATCGGCGGGTGGGTAAGTTTTCATAAGCTGGTGTTACATAGGTTCAATGTTTTCCAAGCAGGCTTTATGACTGGGTGCATTTCAAACCCAATCATCCACCAATGGCAAGACCAAATTTTCGGGCGGCCGGTGCAACACACTTGCGGGCCGCCGCCGAACCTGTATTTTCAACTACCGGAGCGCGCATGGAAGACGAGTTGCAAAGCGGACCACTCAAGATACTGCTGATCAGCGGCGATGAAGAAATTTCACGCCGCGTCGGGGAATTGTTGTCCAACGCGGCCAACGTCGAGGCCGTAACCATGGAGCCGACCGCCGATGCGGGGCTGGCGATGCTGGCGACCAACATTTTTCACGTGGTGCTGTTCGAGGTCGCGCAGGCCAATGCCGCCGCCCTGTTTCAGATCACCCTGCTGACGACCCGGGCGGCGCGCCTGCCCGTGCTGGTGATCGGACCGGATGGGGATGAAACCTTCATGGCCGAGGCCATCTATAGCGGAGCCCAGGAATATCTCGACCGCAACCGGCTGGAAGGCCCGACGCTGCGGCATGCGATCAACTGTTCGATTGCGCGTTATCAAGAGCGGCTCGCGCTCATGGACGAAAAGGAAAATTACTACAGCGTCTTCGATCATCTGGTCGAGGGCATCTTCCGCACGACGGTGGACGGGCATTATCTGATGGCGAACGTGGCCCTGGCGCGGATCTACGGTTATGATTCGCCGGTGGAACTGATGGCGAACATCAAGGACATCGCCGGGCGGCTTTATGTGGACACCGGCCGCCGGGAGGAATTCGTCCGGCTCATGCAGGAGAGCGACACCTTGAGCGGCTTCGAGTCGCGCATCTACCGCAAGGACGGCAGCATCATCTGGATCGCGGAAAACTGCCGCGCCGTCCGCGACGGGCAGGGGAGGCTGCTGTATTACGAGGGCACCGTGGAGGACATCACGGAACGTAAGCATGCCGAGGACCAGATCCGCCGCGCCACCGCCGAGCTTTCGCGCAGCCGCGAGGATCTGCGCACAAAAAATTCGCTCATGGAGGAAAACCTCCGCACCGCGCGGGAGATCCAACTCACGATGCTGCCGCAGCAGTATCCGGTTTTCCCGCCGCAGGCCACGCCGGAGCAGAGCGCGTTTCAATTCGTCCACCGTTACGAACCGGCGGAATCCGTCAGCGGCGACTTCTTCAGCGTGAGCGCCATCTCCGAGACCGAGGTGGGCGTGTTCATCTGCGATGTGACTGGTCACGGTGTCCGGGCGGCGCTCGTCACCGCCATGATCCGCGCGCTGTCCGAGGAATTGAAGCCGCTGGCGCGCGACCCGGGGAATTTCCTGCGCAAACTGAACTTCGACCTGTGCAGCATCCTCAAAAACACCGGCTCGCCGATGCTGACCACGGCGTTTTATGTGGTGGCGGATTACAGCTCCGGCATCTTGCGTTTTGCAAACGCCGGCCATCCCAAGCCACTGCTCATCCGCCGTTACAGCAACCGGGTCGAGGCGCTGGCCAACTCCAATGGCCGGGGCCAGCCGGCGCTCGGTCTCTTCGATGACCCGCCGTATGTGACCAGCGAGACCACCATCACGCCCGGTGATTTCCTGATGCTGTTCACCGACGGCCTTTACGAGGTGCAGGGGCAAAACGAGGAGCTTTATTCCCAGGAACGTCTCGTCCTTGATGTGAAAAATCTCCTGCAGCATCCGCCCGGAATCCTCTTTGACGAACTGCTGCAAGTCATCCGTACGTTTGCTGTGAACGGCGAATTCGATGACGACGTCTGCCTCGTGGGCATGGATTTCGTCGGCCTGCCGGACCTAAAACCGTAACGGCAGCAGGCACTGCCAGTCGCCTGTCATTCGCCCGGCATCTGCATCCTTTCCCGATCGGACCGCAGCGCGGGCAAATTTCTTCTCACCGGATCAGTCAAACCAACGGCCACGGTTTCCTTCTGCGTCACCGGCGATCTGGCGGCGACATCATCCGGCGCGTCAATGAGGTCATGTTTCACCGACACCCCGCGATGCTTTTCAACCCCCCCTTGTTCCGGTCATCAATCCATCCGCAATGACGAGGCAATGGCCTGGTTTTTATGCCGCCCAACCCGGTTCGACAAGGTGAAAGTTTTTCCACCTGCCGCTTGCCGGGATAAAATGGGAAATAAAAAATCCCCTCCTGTGAGAAGGGGATTTTTGAAAGGGCGGATTTTATTCCTGCACGTATTTGATGATGCGGGTTTTTTCCGTGCGGCGGCGGAGACCTTCGTCGAGCACCTTTTTGCGCAGGCGCAGGTTCTTCGGCGTCGCTTCCACGTATTCGTCCACGTCGATGTATTCCAGTGCGCGTTCGAGCGAGAGCTTCAACGGCGGGGCGAGTTGGATGCCCTTGCCGTCGCCCTGGGAGCGCATGTTGGTCAAACGCTTTTCTTTCACCGGATTCACCGGAATGTCATTCTCGCGGGCGTTCTCGCCGACGATCATGCCGACATAAATCGCATCGCCCGCTTCCACCATCAGGCGGCCGCGTTCCTGCACCATGTTCAGCGCGTAGTTCGTGGCTTCGCCGTTGTCCATCGAGACGAGTGAACCATTTTTGCGCGCCGCGATCTCGCCGCAGTCCGGGCCGTATTCGTGAAAGAGATGGCTCATCACGCCCATGCCCTTGGTGGAGTTCACGAGGTCGGTCTCAAAACCGATCAAGCCGCGCATCGGCACCAGGGCCTCGACGGACACCTGGTTGCCCACGTGGTTCATGTTCGTGATCTGCGCCTTGCGGCCGGAAAGATTCTCCATGATCGTGCCGAGGTTTTCGGTCGGGACTTCCACGAACAATTTTTCGATCGGCTCCAGCGGGTTGCCGGTGATCGGATCTTTCTTCCACAGCACTTCCGGGCGGGAAACGAGGACTTCATGACCTTCGCGGCGCATCTGTTCGATGAGGATCGCGATCTGCATTTCGCCCCGGCCGCTGACCGCGAACACCTTCGGGTCGCTCGTCTGCGCGATGCGCAGCGCGACGTTCGTGCGGATTTCCTTCACCAGGCGGTCCCAGATGTGGCGCGCGGTGACGAGCTTGCCGTCCTGGCCGGCGAGCGGCCCGTCGTTCACGGCGAATTCCATCTGGATCGTCGGCGGATCAATCGGGATGTAGGGCAGGGTGGCGCGCAATTCCGAATCGCAGATTGTTTCGCCGATGAACACGTCCTCAAAACCCGCGAGGCCCACGATGTCGCCCGCGTGGGCTTCCTGGATTTCGATGCGCTTCATGCCTTCGAAATGGTAGATCATCGTGATCTTGCCCTTGGAAATCTTGCCGGTGCCGTGGCGGCAGATGGCCTGATCGCCAACTTTCACTTTGCCTTCAACAATCTTGCCGAACGCGATCCGGCCGACATATTCGTTGTAATCCAGGTTCGCCACGAGCAGCTGGAAACCGTCGCCGGCCTTCGCGCGCGGCGAGGGGATGTGCTTCACGATCGCCTCGAACAACGGCTCCATCGTGCCGCTCGCGTGTTCCAGTTCCACCTTGGCGTAACCCTGCTTCGCGGAGCAGTAGATGAACGGAAAGTCGAGCTGCTCATCCGTCGCGTTGAGCGACATGAAGAGTTCAAAAACCTGGTCGAGCACCTTCTTGGGGTTCGCATTCTCGCGGTCGATCTTGTTGATGACGACGATTGGCTTGGCGCCGGCCTCCAGCGCCTTGCGGAGCACGAAGCGCGTCTGCGCCTGCGGACCTTCGGCGGAATCCACCACCAGCAGCACGCCGTCGATCATGTTCATGATGCGTTCCACCTCGCCGCCGAAGTCCGCGTGTCCCGGGGTGTCCACGATGTTGATGTGGTAGTCCTTGTATTTGAACGCGGCGTTCTTGGCGCGGATGGTGATGCCCTTTTCCTTTTCGAGGTCCATCGAATCCATCAGGCGCTCTTCCTTCGACTCGTGCTGGTTTTCACGGAAGGTGCCGGATTGTTTGAGGAGGCAGTCCACGAGCGTGGTCTTGCCGTGGTCAACGTGCGCGATGATGGCGATGTTTCGGATGTGCTTCATGTCGTAAATTAGTGATAACCCATGCATATAGCCGCTCAGTAAACCATAAACGACGATCGTGCGCGAATGGTAAAGCGGCGGGTTTGCCGGGCTGCGTATAATGGAGATTTGCCGCCAAAGGTCAAGCCAAGCGTCAATGAATATTAGCCTCCCATTTTAATGTTTGGTGCCGGATGCATGATCGGCAACGGGTTGCGCGGTTTTTTAGACCTGGATCGGCAGGATCAGCATCGCCCGGCCGTGCTGGTACAGCCGGCGCTGCAGCTCAAACACCGTATGGTTGTGCAGCCAGCGCGTCACCAAGCTTTCATCCTTGAACACCAGCTGCCCCGCAAAGAACTGCGCCTGCGGGAATTTGTCCGCGATCACATCGCACAACTTCGCCGCCTCGTCCACGATGTCCGTGCCCAGCGCGATGTGCGACTCGCTGTAAAATCCCCGCTTGCCGATGTACGTCACGTAGCGCGTGACCTCTTTCTGCGAATATTCCCGCAGGTTTTCCACCTCGGACGCGCCCTTGAAATTTCCCGCATCCAGCACGCCGACCTGCAAAAACACAAAATTCGAATACACCTTCGGGAACATCCGGATCACCGCCATCAGCGTATGCAGGCCCAGGCCGTTGAAGCCGTTCACCAGGAACACCGCCGTGCGCGCGTTGGTGTCGCACGGCGCGGGGGCCTTGATTTGCGAGGTGAGCGCCTCGTCCGCCATCGCCGCCGCCACCAGCTCCGTCAGGCGGTGCAGCTTCTTCTGCGTCCGGCGATAATGGTTTTTCACCCAGAACGCCGCGCCGATCAGGATGCCCGTCACGAACAGCGTCGCCCAGCCGCCTTCCATGAATTTTACGATGCACAACGAGACCAGGATGCCGCTTGTCAGCAGCAGGCCAAACCCGTTGATGGCGATCTTCCGCTTCCACTTCGGCTCAATCGCGCGGTCCAGCCACCAGTGCCGCACCATCCCGAGCTGCGAAAGGCTGAATGTGATGAACA
Organism: Verrucomicrobiia bacterium; assembly: GCA_031290985.1. GTDB lineage: Bacteria > Verrucomicrobiota > Verrucomicrobiia > Limisphaerales > UBA11358 > UBA11358. The sequence goes on from JARLJW010000079.1 coordinate 25,668, forward strand.
CGTTGATGCTGTAAAGCACCACCAGCGTGTTCACCAGCCCGCCGCTCGCGAAGATCGCCGTCGCCCCCACCACCAGCAACGCCGCCAGGCCCATCAGAATCACGCCGTTTTGCGTCACCAGCCGGTCGCTCAACGTCGCAAAGCGCGTCGGCATCCAGCGGTCCACCGCCATGTTCGCCAGCACCCGCGGTCCCCCAAAAAATCCCGTCTGCGCCGCGATGAACAGCAGCGCCGCGGACGACGCCATCGCCGAAAACACAAAGCCTTTCGACATCCACGAAGGCCAGCCCGAGGTCAGGTTCTCGAACAAGACGGCGTTCAGGGTTTTGCCCTCCACGTGCTGGACGTGATAGAGCAGGTACGCCAGGAGCAGGCCCCCCACCACGAACGACAGCGAGGCGCCCATGTAGAACATCGTCCGCTTGCCCGTCTGCACGCGCGGTTCGCGCAGCACGTTCAGGCCGTTGCTCACCGCTTCGATGCCCGTGTAGGTGCCGGCGCCGAGGCTGTACGCCTTCAGCAGCACGGCCATCAACCCGAACCAGCCCACTTCCAGGTGATCCATCCGCACATCCGCCACCACGCCATGCGCAATATTGGGCAGGTCGCCAAAATGTGCCGAAATCGCCCAGACGATCGCGAACGTGTATGTCCCGACGAACACGAAAAAGATCGGCACCCACAATATCACCGATTCCTTCACCCCTCGCAGGTTCAACAGGGTCAGGAAAATGATGATGCCGATGGAGAACTTGAATTTCCACGACTGAAATTCCAACGGCAGCATGCTGAACGCCGCATCCGCCCCGCTCGCCACGCTGATCGCGATCGTCAGCACGTAATCCCCGATCAACGCGCAGCCCGAAATCACTCCCATCGTCGGGTTGAGCAGCTTGCTCGCGACCAGATAACCGCCGCCGCCCGATGGAAACAGCTCGATGATCTGCGAATAGCTCATGCAGATCACCACGATGGTCAGCACTGAGCCCATCGCCACGAACAAGCTCAGGTTCGTATGATCTTTCAAGGCCAGAAACGCCGCCTCCGGGCCGTAGCACGAAGACGAAAGCCCGTCCGCCCCCAGCCCCACCCAGGCCAGCAGCGCCACCAGCGACATGTGATGAAAGATGTTCTTGTCCGAGAGATTTCTCGCCCGGCCAATCACCATGTCTTTGCAAAAACCGAATACGTTCATAGAGTTGAACCGTGGATTAAACCGTTTATTTCCGTAGATTTCACGCCTTAAAACGTTCGCTTAGCGAAGATTTTGCTGGATTATTGCGCACAAAACCTCCGGTTCATCCGTGCCCAATGCGAATTTTTTGCCGTTTCGCAGCGTGATCACCACGGCGTCATTGCCGGCAACGTTGTATAGCCACCCGTACCGGGTCCAGTGGATGCCCCAGCCCTGCATGAAATTCGTCCGGACCGCCTTGACCGATGCGATCTCTTCGAGCAGCACCCGCTTCGCGACCAGGCCGGACCCAAATTGCCAGCGCAGTTTGTCGCCCGAAATCTCAATCGTGAGCGAGCGGAACACCCAGGCCGTCACCAGCAGGATGGGCACCGGGATGAATAATTGCGGCACAAAGCAGCCGCCCACGGCCAAGGCCGCCGCCGCCAACAGCGTGACCCTGATGATCAGCGTTCCGCTTTGGGTATGTTCATAGGCATTCATAGTCATTCTGATTTAGGTGCGTTCATGCACGGATTTTCGCCGTCCGCGGACGCGCTTTATACTTGTGGGGTGACCATGATGACTTCGCCCAGCGAAATCCAGAGGATCGCCCTTCCAAATGCCTGCGAGATTAGCTGTCGGGCTCGGCCTTGAAAGTGGCCTTGAAACCGGTTGCCCGGTTTCGTTCGCCCCGTCCTCGACTCCGAGGAGTTTGGGTCTCCCGCGTCACGCTTCAGGAAGGAAGCCTGACCTCGGCTGCAACTGGGGAAACTACACCATATTCACCACCCAATGTCAAATTCACCCCGAAATGCAAAACCTATTCATATTCAGAAGTTTATCGTTAAATAGCGCTCAGCATCCTCGCTTTCGATTACTCATAATTATTTTTGGTTGGATTTACTTGGATTTACTTGGATTCGGTCAGATTTGCTGGCTTTTTCGCCTATTTTGGAGCGCCGGGCACCGCCCCGGCATCCCGCGACGCTCGCCAACCAGATCAGCTTCACCCGGCGCTCCGACAGTCGCGCAGCGCTTGGATTGCGGTCGCCTCACCGCCGCTTTTCCACCCCGACCCCACGACCTGTTTCACCTTGATGCACCTTGATCCTATGCGCCACCGTCGTAGCGCAGGCATCTTGCCTGCGAGTTCCGGCGGCGTCCCGCCGCCAGATCTTCAATTGCAGAGCGGCTCCCGGATTTTCACCTTGATTCACCTTGATCCGGTTTAACCCGTTGCTGGTGGCAATGGTTGCGCTGCAACCATATCTGCCTGCGCATCAGGCACCTTGAGGCATGGCCACCCATGGTGTACGCACCAATTACTGACGCTGCGCCAGGTCCGAAAACATCATGGACTGCGCCGGCAGAGCGCAGCGGCGACGGCGCTTTCGAGCGTCCAGTACGGGTGGCGATTCCAACCCGGATCACGCGCATCAAAGCGCGTCACTCCTGCCTCGATTGTTTATGCCAGACGCAATTTCTTAACCAACCTTCCAGCCGTGCCTTTCCTGCGTGTGTAGGTCGCGCTGCGATCATTTCTGCCTGAGCCGCAGGCGCATGGAGCAAACAGTCACCCGCAATCGATCATTTCACCCGCCGTTCCAGCAGGCGCGCAGCTTTTGGATTGCGGTCGCTTCAGCGCCGCTTTTCCACCGCGAACCCACGACCCTGTTTTCACCTTGAACCGGCTTGATCCTCCGCGTCTGTGGTCACCGTCGTAGCGCAGGCATCTTGCCTGCGGGTTCGGGCGGCATCCTGCCGCCAGTTATTCATCTTCAGACCAACTCCCGTTTTCGGGCGAAACCGGACTATCATGTCAGATGTCAAAGAACGCCCCGGCCATTTTCACGGCCCCTTGCTACCGTCACCCATTTAACCCCCATCCATTTTAAAAACCAGTATTAAGTTTGCGTTCAATCGGCCCCGATTGAACGCAAACTTTCTGCTTGCTTTTTTCGTCGCCACACCACTCAAACGACGTAAAACCCCGGCGTATTGAAGAAATGTCATGATCTTTGTCCCTTGGTTTGGAGTTCAATTCACCCAATTTCCATCTCCATTCAAAAAACCATTGCCAAACCCCCTCGCGCCGCGTCTCATGGTGCCAAGGAATGAAAGTAAAATTGCTGCTGCTCGTGTCGCTGCTGCTCACGCCCGTATTGGGTTGGGCGGCAGACACCTCCATTTCCGCGAACCCCATCCCTCCATTGCCGCCGCCGCCCGCGCGCGAATTCCGCGCCGCCTGGATCGCCACCGTCGGCAATTCCTGCTGGCCCTCCAAGCCCGGCCTCTCCACCGCGCAACAAAAGGCCGAACTCCTCGCCATCCTCGACCGCGCCGCCGCCCTGAAGCTGAACGCCGTCATCTTCCAGGTCCGCCCCGCCTGCGATGCGCTCTATCAATCCAGCCTCGAGCCGTGGTCCGAATATCTCACCGGCGTGCAGGGCCGGGCGCCCGCGCCGTATTACGATCCGCTCGCCTTTGCCATCACCGAGGCGCACAAGCGCGGGCTGGAACTTCACGCCTGGTTCAATCCCTTCCGCGCCCGCCATTTCCAAAGCATCTCGCCCAGCGCCCCCGGCCACATCAGCAAGACCCACCCCGAACTCGTCCGCGCCTACGCCAAATACCTTTGGCTCGACCCCGGCGACCCCGCCGTGCGCGACTATTCCATCCGCGTCGTCATGGACGTGCTGAAACGCTACGACGTCGATGGCATCCACATGGACGATTACTTTTATCCCTACCACGAAAAAAATTCCAAGGGCGTCGACATCGATTTCCCCGATGATGCCACCTGGAGAAAATACGGCCAGAACAGCGGCCTTTCACGCGACGACTGGCGCCGGCACAACGTGGATTATTTCATGGAGAAACTGTATCTCACCATCAAATCGGAGAAACCCTGGGTCTCCGTCGGCGTCAGCCCCTTCGGCATCTGGCGGCCCAAAAATCCGGCCACCATCGCCGGCTTTGACGCCTACCTGGAGATCTACTGCGACTCCCGCAAGTGGCTCCAGGAAGGCTGGTGCGATTATCTTGCCCCGCAGCTCTACTGGGGCATCGCGCCGCCGGCAACCAGCTTTTCAACCCTCCTCGACTGGTGGAATAATCAAAACCCCCGCCATCGCCACATCTGGCCCGGCATGGACTCGCTCAAAGTCGGTGAAAAATGGCAGCCGGCCGAAATCATCAATCAGATCAACGTCACCCATCGTTACCCCAACCCCGGCCACATTCACTGGAGCGTGAATGCGCTCATGCACAATGGCGCGCTCGACAGCGCCCTCCTGCGTGATGTTTACCGCACCCCCGCGCTCATCCCCGCCAGTCCGTGGCTCGGTTCCACGCCGCCGCCGCCGCCGAAGCTCTCCGTCAACACCTGGGGCAGATCCGCGCACGCCGAATGGAAAAACTCCGGCACCAACACCATCCGCTTGTGGGTTCTGCAAAGCCTCGCCGCCGGCAACTGGACCACGCAGATCCTGCCCGCAACTCGTTTGGACACCTACCTCGACAACGCCAGCGCCAACCCCGATGCCATCGCCCTCCGCGCCGTCGACCGCACCGGCAACCTCAGCCAGCTCGTGCTCTGGACCCCCAAAAAATACGCCTCGCCCGACACCACCAAGGGCATGAACAAGTCTGCGAAGTAGGACGATCAGGACGATATTTCCGATTTACGATCTGCGATCTACATTGCGCCTGGCGATATCGCAAACCGAAGCTGGTAGGGCGTCGCGCTCCGCGCGCGCCGCTCTTGCCAACCAGCGCACTCTATTTCATCCACCGACGTTTCTTGCTTTAGAACTCTCCCGGTCGGAAAAGCCGTTCGCCAACCCGTGATGTATATTTCTAAAGACGCGGTGAACATATCCCCCTCTCCTGGAGGAGAGGGCAGGGGTGAGGACGGTCGTCCACTGACCCTGTTGCAATCTTCAAAAGCACTGTCATGCCGGGTTTGGCAGAGTTTTTTGATTTCCGGATCCGCCCTGCGCCCGCAAATCTTAAAACCCCATCTCGCAAACCAAGATTGGTAGGGCGCGTCGCTCCGCGCGCGCCGCTTTTGCCAACCAGCGCACTCTATTTCACCCACCGGCGTTTCTTGCCATCAACCCCTCCCGACGGGGCGCGGCATTCATGCCGCTTCACCACGTCTTGCAACCAGCGCATCGAATCACCAACCGCGCCCAGCCGCCGCGCGCCCATAAATCGTAAACCCTCCATTGTGAATGGAAGAGTGGTTTTGGAAGGGCTGTAAGCCGAATTTTGTCTGCGCCGCTTGCGCGACGGAGAGAATCATTTGTCTGAGCGACCGATACCCGAAACCTGTCTCGCTTTCACGAAACGCGGAGCGGGCCGCTCCTCGGTTTCCTATTTGGCCTTGCACCCGATGGGGTTTTCCGTGCCGTGTCGCTTGCGCTTCACGCGGTGCGCTCTTACCGCACCTTTTCACCATCACCGCCGGCTTGCGCCGGTTGGCTGTCTGTTTTCTGTGGCACTGTCCGTCAGTCCGTCTTGAAACGGACTGCCTGCGTGTATCCCGGCCAAACAAGCCCGGGTTACGCAGCATCGCGCCCAATGGAGTTCGGACTTTCCTCCCCGGACTCGCGCCCGGAGCGATTCTCCGCCCTTCCAAAACCATGTCTATAATAACCGAAAAAATGATTTTAACAAGACCGCTCGATAATCTCCACGATGGTAGGGCGCGTCGCTCCGCGCGCGCCGCGCCTGCCGTTCACCTTTTTGCATTGGCCGGAATTGACCCGGGCATTCTGGATCGGCCATCCCGAAGGTGCGGAACAGTTGTGGGAACTGGTTGAGGAAGACCTCGGACACGGGCAAAAGCTTTACCTGCCTGATTTGGATGCCGATAACTTGGCTCGCCGGGCGGCCGGGCTGATGCGAAATTATTGCCCGCGCTGGAAAAAGCTGCGCCCGCTCGATGCCATGCAGGTCAGCGCCGCCGTCACCGGCCATTTCAAAACCTTCGTTTCCTTTGACACCAGTAGTTGGCAGCGAGTCCTGGCGCACACGCAAAAACTCTCCATCTGGCCACCCTTGACCCCGGGGAAAAGACCCACGTCAAGTAGCTGCGCCCTGCGCTGCCAATCCTCGCGCTCAACCCCGTTTTGGAAAAGTCTGATATTCCGCCGGACGAATTTACTTTCCTAAAATGGAAAATCAATGCCTGGCCGAAAATTCGCCAAAAAATCCGGGCAGGTCATCTTGGATTCATGCCGCATGGTTGCTTGGTTACTGCCATTCACAACCTTGCTAAGTCAACCTTCCGTCGTGAGGCGGTTTTTCTGCCGGTTAAATTGCTTTTTCCGGCACCGCATTCGAGTTAACTTTTCCCCCGATGATTGAGTATCACAATTTGCTGCGGCATGTCCTGGAGAACGGCAAGTTCAAGGCCGACCGCACGGGCACCGGCACCTATTCCGTCTTTGGTGCGCAGGCGCGCTTCGATTTGCGGGATGGCTTCCCCGTGCTGACCACCAAGAAGCTGCACCTCAAATCCATCATCTACGAACTGCTCTGGTTCCTGCGCGGCGAGACCAATGTGCGCTGGCTTCAGGAACGCGGCGTGACCATCTGGGACGAATGGGCGGACAAGCAGACCGGCGACCTCGGCCGCGTCTACGGCGCGCAATGGTGCGACTGGCGCACCGCAGATGGCCGCACGATCAATCAGATTGATAACGTCATCGCCCAGATCAAAAAGAATCCGGATTCGCGCCGGCTCATCGTCAGTGCGTGGAACCCCGGTGAGATCGAGACCATGGCCCTGCCGCCATGTCATACCATGTTTCAATTCTTCGTGCAGGAGGGGGAATTGAGCTGCCAGTTATATCAGCGCAGTGCAGACCTGTTTCTCGGGGTGGGTTTCTTTTGTCACATCGCGAAGTGCAATCATTGGGTTTTGATCAATATTGATAAGGGTTCCATGCCACTTGGAGGCATGATAGCGCTATCATCGCTTTTTGAGAGCAGTTTGGCCGAACCGCCGGAAGGCGGCGGAAGCCGCCATTCCGGCGGTTTCGGTCAACTTTGCTTTGATGGCGCTTCCAACTTTTGCTGTAATTAGCCCACATGAGACCATTTTTAGATCTGCTCAAGAACATTCTTGATAACGGCTCCGTTCGTGGGGATCGAACCGGAACCGGAACCAAGGGCTTGTTTGGAGCTCAGTTGCGATTCGACCTTTCAAAGGGATTTCCGCTGGTGACCACCCGCAAAGTGTTTTTCAAGGGGGTCATTTACGAACTGTTGTGGTTTCTGGCCGGCGATACCAACATCAAATATCTTACCGACAACAAAGTTCACATATGGGATTCCTGGGCGGACGAAAACGGAGATCTTGGGCCTGTATATGGTGCGCAGTGGCGAGCCTGGCGCGCACCAGATAACCAGCACATAGACCAGATCACGCAGGTCATTGAGCATATCCGGACCAACCCAAACTCTCGACGGCACATCGTGAGCGCTTGGAATCCGGCAGTGCTTCCGGACGAGCGGTTGAGCCCTCAAGCGAACGTCAAAGCAGGACGCGCTGCTCTGGCCTCATGCCATGCCTTATTTCAGTTTTACGTGGCTGATGGCAGACTGTCATGTCAGTTGTACCAGAGGAGCGCTGATTCTCCGGTCGGTTTAGTTTTCAATATCGCCCAGTATTCACTGTTAACCCATATGGTGGCCCAACAATGCGACTTGGAACCGGGCGATTTCGTTTGGACCGGCGGTGATTGCCACATTTACGTCAATCAGTTCGATGGGGTGAGGGAGCAATTGTCGCGCGAACCGCGCCCCCTTCCAAGATTGATCATAAAGCGTAAGCCGGCCTCCATCTTGGAATATCAATTCGAAGATTTTGAAATCGTTGACTACAATCCGCATCCGCCGATCAAGTACCCAGTCGCTGTGTGAGTTGCTCAACGCCGGTAAGAGGCAAAATTCGAAGAATTGAAAAGTCGTTGGCTGATGGCACACGACGGAAGTGGATGATACAAATCTGAGCCACCAATTTGTTCCTGGCCGATTTTGGTTTATACGACAATTGGAACTAAAAACTACGATTGGGTGACAGAGAACTGCGCTAGTGGCAACAAGTGAAGCTGACCAATCCCGAGCGTGTATCCGCTAGGTTTGAGATAGCTCACTGGAGTCGGATAGACAATTTGAACATCCTCAACGAGGGCGCGGAAAATAGCTACCGCAACGGTCTGCATCTTACTTCCTGTTGGAGAAATAAGCAACCTTTCGCGCTCGCCGTGGACTGCATAAAGCTTAAGCAAACACTCAAGCGTTTCGCGATAATCCAGCGTACTAGTCTGAAACCTCTCCGCCCCTGAAATTTTATCGAGCTTGTTTATTGACGAAATTATCTGCTGTCGCCATTTATTGTGAGAACTCGGAGGGATACCTTCGATGAAACTGAAACGAGATGGTTGAATTTCGTTACGAAGAGCAGTCAGGTGGTGAGCATCAAAAGATGGAAATACGATGAGTCTGGTTTGCGTGCCAGTAGGGGCGAAAGACGACAACTCCGGAACAACCGTCACATCGAAAACACCAGATGAAAGGAACAGGATCGAGAGACAGGGGTCAGATTCCGATTTTGTTAGCTCGGCCTCAGCTTCCTCTTGGCTGGGAGAGTAATCCTTGGCTTCGGCATATCAGGCAAATTGGCGCGCATATCAGTTTCGTTTGAAAACAAGGAAATGTTCGGTTTTGACACCTTTACATTCCCGGCGGGTGCGGCGGATGTCGGGAATGTTGTCAGTAAGAACCTTTTTCAACTTCAGCGACGGCGCCGCCGTCTTTAAGGTGGTGACAACAACCTCTGACGGGTGGGATTCTGATCTCCGGGCAGTCTCTTCGCCCACAACGAAGACGCAATACCCCTCTTTGCGCAGGCCAGTCTCAACTTTGTGGCCTAGACTCGAAATTGCATCAACAAACGCTTTGCGTCGTTGGGTCACATCGTTATCCACGTCCTCGGCAAGCGTCGGGTCAATGAACCAGAGCCGCAACCGATTGTCGCGGCCGTAGTCCAATGCGTTCATGTAAGGCGGGCTGGTGATGAGCGCGTCAAACCGCTTCGGCAATTCGAGTTGTTGGACTGGCGACAAATTAAATCTCCGCAACTTTCTGCCGGCGGATTCAAAACGCTTGTAGCTCCGCTGCACTTTGGCGAGCAGCCGGGACTTTAACTCCCGATATTCATACATCTCCGGGAAATCCTCGCGGGGGTATTTTTTGTCGCGCAGATAGGGAACCAAGTGGCTGCTGGGATAGGATAAAAATCCGGGGCGCTGGTGGTGAAGAATGCCCAGGAAGTTCGCCATCAAAAATTCATTGCCGGGCCGGCGGGCAATGGTTGCGAAATTGAGCGCCTCGCGCAGGGTGTCGGGATGGAAAAATTGCCGGACCCACAACGGGGTTGAGCGCAAATCCGGCGCCGGCAGCGCCGCTGCCCCAAGCAACGCCACTTCTGTTTTTCTCAAGGCATCAGGCAGGGAGTTTGGGGGAAACAGTTTTGCCATCGAGAGAATCCGGGAATAAGGGCTGATGTCCGCGCCGAACGCACGGCGGCCCTGCAAGGCGGACTCCAGCGGGATGGTGCCGGCGCCAGCGAACGGGTCCACCACCAAATCTCCGGGTTTGGAGTATTTTCTTACCAGATCACCAGCGATGCTGCTTTTGATTTTGCCGATGTAGGGGGAAAGCTGGTGCAGCGTGCATTCGTCATTGGCGCAAGATTCCATCCACCGGATTGGCGCCGGCATCAGTTTCACGCCTTGAAACAGAACTCTGTTTGTAGGTTTTTTGCTCAAACGAATGTCAAGACTCTACCAACGGCGCCGGGGAAGGCGAAGTAAAAACCACCTTTGTTTCCAGACGGATTCGCAGTTTTCATCCGACCTGAGCGCCGGATACTCGCGACCTTAATAATATTGCCGGATGTAGCCGTAGGCTTTGTCGAACAATTCCTGGTCGGTGTGCAATTTGTATTTGAGCAGCGTGCGGCGTAGTTCTTTTTGCACCAGCCGCTCGCCGGCGTTGGTGCGCTGCCAGTCGGGGAAACGCACTTTTTTCACGATGTCGTCTATGTCCGCGACAATGCGCTCGACGATGATATGCGTGTTTTTGGTTTTGGCATCCTTGAACAACTCCGTCAGCGCCTCCTTGGCGCGGTCGCGTTCTTCCTGCGGGTCGGCCTGTTTCTCGGCCTCCAGGACTTCCTTGGCCACTTCGAGGATTTCTTTCAGGAATTGCAGGCTGTTGAGGAAGCCCTGTTCGTGGCGTTCCTTGATTTTCTCCAGCCGCTCGCCCAACGCAGTGAACTTGGGATTGCCGAGATGCTTTTTCAGCCGGGCGATGAGTCGGATTTCAATTTCCCGCCCGCGCTTGGCCGGGTCGGCATCCGCCAAAATTTCTTCCAACACCTGCGCGTCGAGCACCAGTGTCTCGACATCGTCGCGCACGGATTCCAAATGGACGTTCTGGTTGATCAGCTCCACCGTCTTCGCCCCCAGCGCGTGCCAAAGCAGTTTGCCGTTGCCGCTGACCGGCTTCACGGACTCATACACCGCTGTCAGCCACCGATAATCTTTTTCGTAGGGACTGAGGCAGGGGTCGGGCGACAGCGCCTCCCAGATGGTGCCTAGCACGATGTAGTTGGCGGCAAATTTGTCGCGCACTTCGTTGGTAGGCAGGCATTGTTGAGCGGCCATGAGTCCCTCGTAACCACCGACGCTGCGGTCCACATGCGGGAAAAAGGCCAGGCATTTCTGCACCTGCACGGGCAGCGCTTTCCGCAACTCCTCGATGTTGCTGACGACCTGTTGCACCGCCTTTTCATCGAAATCCAGTGCTTTTGCCACGTCGTCGAAGATGCCGATGTAGTCCACGATCAACCCATGCGTCTTTTCCTGGCCGAACGTGCGGTTCGTCCGGCAGATGGCTTGCAGGAGATTGTGATCCTTCATTGGCTTGTCGAGATACATTACCTGCAAAATGGGCGCGTCGAAGCCGGTGAGCAGCTTGCTGGTGACGATGACGTATTTCAGTGGGTCTGCCGGATCACGGAAACGGTCGAGCAATTTTTCCTCGGCATCCTTGTCGCGAACATGCTGCTTCCATTCCGGCGGATCGTGCTGCGCGCCGCTGATGACGATGGCGCTGGCCTCCGGCCCGATCAATTCATCCATCACCGCCTTGTAAAGAATGCAGCACTCACGGTCGAAGACCACCACCTGCGCCTTGAATCCGTTCGGTTCCACCTTGGTCTGGAAATGGTGGACTATGTGGTTCACCACCGCCTGGATGCGTTCCGGGTTTTTTACCAGAACGGCCATTTTGGCGGCGCGTTTGGCAAGGTCATCGCGATCCTGCTCGCTTAATTCGCCGGTAATGGCTTTGTAGGCTTCGTCAATCGCCGCCCGGTCAATTTTCAACTTCACCTCCGGCGCTTCAAAATGCAGCGGCAACGTGGCCTTGTCGCGGATCGATTCCTGAAACGAATAGCGGCTCATGTAGCCCTTTTCGTCCTCGTTGGCCCCGAACGCCCAATAGGTATTGCGGTCGGCACGATTGATGGGGGTGCCGGTGAGGCCGAACAGGAACGCATTGGGCAACGCCTCGCGCATCTTGCGGCCGAGATCACCTTCCTGCGTGCGATGTGCCTCGTCCACCATCACGATGATGTTGGAACGTTCGTTCAACTTGCTGTCCGACTCGCCGAATTTGTGAATCGTGGTGATAAGCACTTTCCGCACGTCCTGCCCGAGCAAGGTTTGCAATTCCTGCCGCGTGCCCACGCCAACCATGTTCGGCACATCGGCGGCGTTGAAGGTGCTGGTGATCTGCGTGTCCAGGTCGATGCGATCCACCACGATGATGACCGTGGGATTGCCCAGTTTGGGGTGCAGCCGCAGCTTTTGCGCGGCGAACACCATGAGCAACGACTTACCGCTGCCTTGAAAATGCCAGATGAGACCTTTCTTCGGCTGGCCTTTGATCACGCGCTCGACGATCTGGTTGACGGTGAAATACTGCTGATAGCGGCCGATGATCTTGATGCGGCGATGCTTCTTGTCCGTGGCGAACACCGTGAAATTTTGCAGGATGTCCAGCACAACGCCCGGCTGGAGCATGCTTTCCACCGTGCGCCGCACGTCGGCCAGCGCCCCTTCGGACTCGTTCTCCCGCGTGCGCCACGGGCCCCAGATGTCAATCGGCATCCGGATGGAACCGTAGCGGAACAACTTGCCTTCGGTGGCGAAGGAAAAGACGTTGGGCACGAACATGGCCGGCACCTGCTTTTCGTAAATCTCATTCACCTGGAACGCGCCGTCGAACCATGTCACCGCGCTGCGCGTGGGTGTCTTGGCCTCGCCGATAACGATGGGCAGACCGTTGACCAGGAACACCACATCGAACCGCTTTTCCATGCTGCCGGCCTGATAGACCCATTGGTTCGTGACCACGAGCTGGTTGTTGGCCGGGTTGGCGGTGTCCACCAGCCGCACCGGCACATGCTCACCGTTCGGGCCGAATGGCATCGTCTTTTCGCCGCGCAACCAATCCATGAAATTCTCGTTGGCCCGGACCAATCCATCCGCCTGCACCGTGAGCAGAATGGCCCGCAGCGCATAAATAACCTCGTCGGCGCGGTCGGGCTGGTTGGCAATTTCGGGATTAAGCAGGATGAGGGCCAGGCGCAACCACGGTTCCACCATCACGTCACCGGACTGACGGGGAACATCGACGGAGGGCGCGTAATCCCAGTGCGCTGCCGCATCTGCCATCTTATCGCCGAGAGAAGCGCCCCAGTCGGGCGTTTCTTTCAACTCAAACGGCCGGATGCCGCCGTTGGTGTCGGCGGACAAGGCGTCGAGAATCATCTGCTCGACAGTATTCGCTTCATTGAAACTCATTTATCCACGTATGGTATGTAGCGTTTGAGAAATGCGTGGACCAAGAGTTCTTTGTTTGGATCTTGTGCACACAACAAGCTCGGATAATCGGATGGACGGAAGGGAAGGCCCTGCGCATTCCAGTTTGGCAATTCCGCGAGGGCAAATTGTTAAAAGGGGTGGTGGAAATCTTGCAAATATTTCACAGCGATGACCAATGGCGCGTCGTGCGCTATTTCCTGGGAAACCGCCGTTCGTTAGCAGAGGAACGACCACTTGACTTGCTGCGCCGCGGCGAATCAGCAAAGGTGGTAAAACACGCCACCGATTACTCGCGAGATAACGAGTGGTGATCAAGCACCGCTACCAAAAGGCCGCCACCAGGGCTACCTGAGGCCCACGCCGACATCGCGCCCAGAAATGCCGCGACGTTGCCGTTCTCCCAGCCGCGTGGACTCAGATTCAGCTTCCCATCGGTTGTGCGCTTTGTCTCGGCGTCGGTTGCCTCCGCGTCTGCAGCCAACGCCTGCACGTAACGCAAAAATGACTCCTTCGAGTCAACCTTCTCTGCCATCTCGTAAAAGTTCATGTGGTGTGCGGTGTCCAAAGCAGGCTGTTATTCAACGACTGCCGGTTAGTATATTGAACCCGGCTTTGAAGCCAATTTATGAGTCGTAAAGCGTTCATAATCAACGTTTCAACACCTGATTGAGCGACTTCCGGATCGTTTATCGACGCGACTCTAATCTCAAAGTCAAAATTGCGCAAGTGTTTCGTAATCAACGCCGCCGAACACATTTTTAGATGCAAAAATCGATTTTCGTCGATTTTTTCGGCGCGGAGACTCAAGCTATCGCAAATACTACGCTCTGGGAGCAGAAAAGCATGTAAATGATAGCACTCAGACATGATATGACAAAACCGTTCAACATCGCCAGCTACGCGCTGCTCACGCGCATGGTTGCGCAGGTCTGTGACCTGAAGCCGGGTGATTTTGTCCACACCTTTGGCGACCTGCATCTATACGCCAATCATCTGGAACAGGCCAAGCTGCAGCTCACGCGCGAGCCGCGTCCACTGCCGCAGATGAAGATCAATCCGGCGGTGAAGGACATTCATGATTTTCAATTCGAGGATTTTGAACTGATGAACTATGACCCGCACCCGGGCATCAAAGCCCCGATTGCGGTTTAACGCCATGAAACGATATGCCCGTTATTTTCGCTGGCTGATGGTCCTAACCTTGCTCTTCGCAATGTTGGCGGCCGCGCTGTCTGTATTGGCAAACCGCACCTGTAAAAAAGCAGCCGCCGGGCGCATCTTCACCCGGATCGAATCAGTTCCCGCCAACGATGTCGGGCTGGTTTTGGGCACCTCCCGGTTGATGAAAAATGGCCGGCCCAATTTGCATTTCAATCAACGTATCGCGGCCGCGGCCGCGTTGTACCATGCGGGGAAAGTCCGGCATCTGCTGGTGAGCGGTGATAATCATGTGGCGAGCTACGATGAACCGGACGACATGCGCGCCGCCCTCGTTGCCGCCGGGGTTCCGGCCGCTGCCGTCACTTGTGATTATGCCGGCTTTCGCACCTTGGATTCGGTGGTGCGGGCGAAGGATGTCTTTGGCCTGTCGCCCTGCACGATCATTTCCGAGGAATATCACTGTCCGCGCGCGCTGTGGATCGCCCGGGAACACGGGCTGGATGCCATCGCCTTCGCCGCGCCGGATGTTGGCCTGAAAAGCTGGTCGTTGCGCGCGGATGTCCGCGAGCAGCTTGCGCGGAGCTGGTGTGCGGTTGATTTGTATGTGCTGCACCGCGGTCCAAAATTTCCGGGGCCGAAAGAGCCGATTATTCTGTCGGCCATTACGCCATGAAACACTTCAAGGCCATCGCGGCAATGTCGCTGAACCGGGTGATCGGTTCCGGCAACAAGATTCCCTGGTACGTGCCGGAGGATTTCAAGTGGTTCAAGCAAGTCACCATGGGCAACGTCGTGGTGATGGGGCGCAAGACGTTTGAAAGCCTCGGCAAACCGCTGCCCAACCGCAAAAACCTCATCCTGACGCGGCACCCGCAGACCCTCATCAAGAAGCATCCGCTGATTTTTGGGCAGTACCATGAATGGCGCGGGGGACAACACCTCAAGCGCGCCTACCAGTTCCATTTTTCCAAGCTCGGCGAGAAGGTCGAGACGGAGATGTTCATCTTCAAGACGCTCGACAAGCTCGACCCCAGGGAATTTCCCAACGATATCTTCATCTGCGGCGGCGCCCAGATCTATGAACAGGCGTTGCCGTTGTGCTCGGACCTTTACTTGACCGTGGTGCAGCGCGAGATCGAGGGCGGCGACGCCTTCTTTCCAAAGTTCGAGGACAAATTTGATCTTTTCGCCACGCTACGTGACGAGCCGGACTTCAAGATTCTCCACTACCGCCATCGGTCGCTCTTCAAGCTCGAGTAGGGATCATAAATCGGGACAGTCGCGGTGATGATGGGCGTTAAAGCGCGTTGGCATTGGGTATGCTCGCGCCTTTCGGAGCATCAAATGAATACGACCAATCCTTTTCAGGTCCCTTCTTGCCTGCAACGGGCACACCTTCGGCAACGCCGCCAGGCCCGGATCAAAACGGTCGTCGTCAGCATGGTCGCCGCCACAACCGCCCTGCTGCTCTTCCTGCTGGTGGAAGGTTGCAGGAGCGAACGCGCCAAGTCCGCCGGCCTCGGCCAAGCAATGGCCATGGCCGATTCGGCACCTCAACCAGTCCCGAAGGTGACGCCAGCCGCGCCCAAACCCATCGTCGCCGCACAGCCCAAGCCTGTTACGCCGCCCGCACCCGCCGCCTTGGCCCCTTTGAGACTTGTGACTCCCCTGATGCTCAAGGGTGCGGAAACCTATTACGTCGTCAAATCCGGCGACACGCTGGCCCGGATTGCCAGGGAGCATCGGGTGCCGGTCAAAACGATCATCGCCGGCAACAACCTGAATGATGACCGCTTGGTGGTGGGGACGAAGTTGAAACTGCCGATGGCTTGAGCGTTTGTAGGGTTTTGCCTGATGTCTTAAAACCCGCCCGGCCAGTCTTGTTTTGTGCCAGCAAAAAACGGCGGACTGTTTCCAGTCCGCCGTTTTGAATTCTTGTCGCCGGATTATTCGGAGACCTTGACGTCGTCGAGCGCGTCGAAGGCGTGTTGCAGGGCAACGAGGTCTTCGCCGGGCTTGAGCGCATCGAGGATCTTCTGCTCTTCCTTGATCTGCTCGTCCGTGTAGCTCGCCGCCTTGATGGACAGACCGATGCGGCGCTCGTTCTTGTCGATTTTCACGACCCGGGCCGAAACATCCTGGCCGGCCTTGAGCACGTTCTTGATCTTTTCCACGCGCTCTTCGCTGATCTGGGAGATGTGCACCAGGCCGTCGATGTCGTGCTGCAGACCGACGAACGCACCGAAGCTCGCGAGCTTCGTGACCTTGCCGGTGACGAGGTCGCCGACCTTGTAGAGCTTCTCGATGTTCGACCACGGATCGACCTCGAGCTGCTTCATGCCGAGCGCGATGCGCTGGCTGCTCTTGTCGACTTCCAGCACGGTGGCTTCGATCTCGTCGCCCTTCTTGAGCATTTCGGACGGATGATTGATCTTGCGGGTCCAGGACATGTCGGAGACGTGCACCATGCCGTCGATGCCTTCTTCGAGTTCCACGAACGCACCATAGCTGGTGAGGTTGCGGACCTTGCCCTTGACGCGTTCGCCGACCTTGTACTTGTCCGCGGCGTTGTCCCACGGATTGGATTCCAATTGGCGGACACCCAGGGAGATTTTCTGCTCGTCACGGTTGATGCCGAGCACGACCGCTTCGATTTCCTGATCCTGCTTGAGGACATCGCTCGGTTTGGCGACGCGCTTGGTCCAGGAAAGTTCCGTGACGTGCACGAGGCCTTCCACGCCGGGTTCCAGCTGCACAAACGCGCCGTACGGCACGAGGCTGACCACCTTGCCCTTGACCTTGGTGCCGATCGGGAACTTCGCTTCGATGTTGTCCCACGGATTGGCCATCTTCTGCTTCAGGCCGAGGCTGACGCGTTCCTTTTCCTTGTTCACGTCGAGCACCACCACGTCGAGTTCCTGGCCAACCTTGAGCACTTCCGACGGATGGCCGAGGCGACCCCAGCTCATGTCCGTGATGTGCAGCAAACCGTCCAGACCGTTGAGGTCGATGAACGCGCCGAAATCTGTGATGTTCTTGACCGTGCCCTTGCGGATGTCGCCCGGGGTCATTTCGGCCAGCAACTTGCCGCGCTTCTCGTTGCGCTCGGCCTCGATCAATTCCCGGCGCGAGAGCACGATGTTCTGGCGCTCCTGGTTGATCTTGACCACCTTGAATTCGTAGCTGTTGCCGACGAACGACTGGAGATTCTTCGGGGTGACCACGTCCAGCTGGGACGACGGCAGAAACGCCTCGACCCCCACGTTGACGATGAGTCCGCCCTTGACCACCGCCTTGACCTTGCCCATCACGCGACCGCCTTCATTGCAGATCGAGAGGATGCGTTCCCAGTTCTTTTTGAACTCCGCCTTCTCGTGCGAGAGGACGACGGTGCCTTCCTTGTTTTCGAGCTTTTCGATCAAGACATCGATTTCGCTGCCGACCTTGACCGCGTCGAATTCGATAAATTCATTGTTGGGGATGACACCTTCACTCTTGTAACCGATGTCCACGAGGACTTCTTTGTTACGGAGTTCGATGACGGTGCCTTTGACGATTTCGCCTGCAACAAAGCGCGTGGCGCTCTGCTTCATGGCCTGTTCCATTGTGAGCATAACTATACGGTGACGGACGGGGGAGACTTGGTCGTTTCCCATGACGGGAAACTTGAAGACTCCATTGCCTAACTAACAAACGCTGCCGGGGCAACGGAGGTTAAGGGTTAGGTTGTTTGTTAACGGTTTTTTCTCAGCCTCTATGAACATCCGCACACGCGGCGTTCAGGCAGGATCAAGCATACGCAAACCCATCCATATGGCAAGCCAATAAATCCCGTCGTTTCTCATTCATTCAAATCCTTCTCTTCCTCATCGTCCTCCTCTTCCTCGCTTGTTTTCCCCTCTGACTCTGCACCCTGGTGGCCGTACGTTGGCGCCACCGCCCCGGCAAGTCCGCATCCCCGGAGCGCCGGTCTCCGACCCGGCGAGTTGGATCTTGGATATTTGGGCTTTTAGTCATTCATCATTCGTGCTTAGCCACCCCGCAGATGCGGTGGCTTCGTTCTGTAATTTTCTCCTGCCCGCGACCACCCCGCACCTCGCGCCAGTGAATATCATAACAAATTAATTATCAGCAATTTACGATATTTTACCAGTCCGTCAAGGGTTCCCCGGCGACCTTGTAATTTGGCTTCGTTTTGGCTTCGTTCTGCGGCTCATGCCGTTGGAGCGCCGAACACCAATTCGGCGGGTTGGCCTCTAATCTTCGGAGCGCCCGCCTCCGGCACGACCTGTCAGCGTGCTGCCCAACCCACCATCCATCCCAGACCCAGACCTATGCTAATAGGTCAAAGAGCAACCCCGAAAAGGGCGCCTTTTTCACCGGTCGCTCCCACCCACGGGCCAGCCTCCGGCTTTGCGACCCGCAGCGTGCCGCCTCCGTTCCCTTCGTTTCCTTCTGTAAAATCCCGCTTTCCCCAATTCGTGTCTTTGGCGTTGCCAGCCCGGCTCGGACTTCGTGGTCAAAAAAACTTGGCGTTCTTTGCGGTTCAATTCGTGATTTGGTGGCCATCCTCCATCCTCTATCTTCCATCCTCGCCTCATCCCCCAATGGCCCGTGCGGCTCGGACCCGTACGCCAGCACCCTTGCCGTCTGCCGCCGCCTGCCGTATGCTGGTTGGAGTCGAAAGGTTCGCCATGTCAGACCAAGACATCCAAAAGCTTGAGAGCCAGTTTCCCGCCCTGTCGGGAGCGGCCTTTGCCGCCGCGCGTCAGCGCGTGCTGGCTTCCGGCCAGAGCGTGCTCCAATCCGAGGACGGCGTCATCTACGAAGTCTTTCCTGACGGACGGCGTGTTCCGGTCAAGCGCATCGAACCGCCCACGCAATTCCAGTCCGGCAGCATCTTCACCATCCGTTGAGCACGGCCACGCCACGCCTGCGCATGTTCGCCGGGCCGAACGGCTCCGGCAAAAGCACGTTGAAGTCCTATCTGCCGCCCGCCCTGCTCGGAATTTACCTGAACCCCGATGAACTCGAGCACGAGATCCGCCAGCAGGGATTTCTGGATTTCTCCGCCTATGACGTGAGCGCGACCGCGGAGGAAGTCCTCGCGTTTTTTACCGGCTCGGCGTTTTTGAAATCAGAAGGATTTGCCGCTGCCGCCAAAAAGCTTGCCTTTGCCGGTGGCCGGCTGGATTTTGGGCAAGTGGCGGTGAATTCCTATTTTGCATCCGTGGCGGCGGACTTTCTCCGGCAAAACTCTTGGAACTCAAAATTTCCTTCACCTTCGAAACAGTGATGTCGCACCCCGGCAAAGTGGACCTTCTGAAACAGGCACAAGCGGCGGGTTATCGCACCTATTTGTATTTCGTGGCCACGGATGACCCCGCCATCAATATTTCACGCGTCCGCAACCGGGTGAAACTCGGCGGCCATGCCGTGCCGGAGGATCGGATTGAAAAGCGCTATCATCGCTCGCTGGACTTGTTGATGGCGGCCATTCGGCACACCAACCGCGCGTATATTTTTGACAACTCCGGCGATAACGCGGCCGGCCGGCACACCTGGCTGGCTGAGATAACCGAGGGCACAAAGCTCGAGACGAAATCCGCTGCCATTCCCGCATGGTTCAAGCGGGCGGTTCTGGACAAAATCAGATAGTCATCCGCCCGGGCTCATCCCGCCCATGGCCAACCGTGCCGCCTTCGTTTCCTCCGTTCCCTTCTGTAAAATCCCGCATTCCCTGATTCGCGTTAATTTGTGCTGACCCCGGTCACCGGGTTCGAGTCACGTCTTTGCGTCTGGTGGCCGGATGCCAACCTTGTCTTGGCGGTTCAATTCGTGTGGTTCGTGTCTGCCCGCACGGCTTGGGCTTCATGGTTAAAAACTTTGCATCTTTGCGCCTTGATTGTTCATCCCTCCGCCTTGTGGAAAAAAATCATGTACCGCCTGTCACCCGGGCTTGATTTCGCCGCCCGGGTCACGTCCGCTTCATTTGGCCGCCGGCGGGGTCTTATCCCCGGGACTTTCATCCTCAACCGCCGGAAACCGGGCAAAGGCGAAGCATCCCAGCGCCACCACCACCGAGCCCGCAACAATCAAAAACGCCTGCGTCCCCGGCCGCTTCAAGCTGTTGTTCAAGTCATCCATCAGCAGCCCTTGTTTGCCGTAAATCAGGCCCATCTGATGCGCCTCGTTTTTATAATAACGTGACATCTCCGGATTATCCGTCAGATCCGCCGAACGCGTCCCCAGCCAGTAAACGATGGCCGCAGCCACGAGCCCCAGCACGAGCACCACCCAGCCGGCCAGTTTCCAACGACGAGAATGACGCTCAGGTGACATAAGATGAAATCTCAAATTACCAAATCTCCAATAAATCACGGCGCGGTAAATTCATCCGCAATCAACCGGATGCTGTTGCCCGCCTGATCCAAACCGCCCATGGAATTGGCGGTCATGGCGATGACTACGCCGCTGTCTGGATAGATCGCCAGAACGGCGGAGCCCCCGATCGCACCTCCGTTATGCGACCAGACGCGGTGGCCCTGCAGGTCGTGCCGGATCGACCAGCCGATACCATAGCCCGTGCTTTGCCCGCCGGCGGTTTTTTGGGACGTGAACAGCGTGTCCAGCGAAGCCTGCTTGAGCAGTCCGGCGTGGAGCATCGCGAAACCAAAACGCACCAGATCTTTCGGCGTGGACAGGTATCCGCCGGAGGCCAGCTTGAAACCATTGTCAACCGGTGGTGCGATGACAAAATGGGTTTTGCTCGCATCAAGCTCGTAGAAGCAGGTGCATCCCGGCGGCTCCGGCGTCGCCGGGTCGGGCACGGTGTTCGTCATCTGCAGTGGCTCGAAGACGGCCTGCCGCATCCAGTCGGCGTATTTTTCCCGGGCGGCAGACTCCATCACCACGCTGATAAGGTTAAAACCATAACTGGAATAAGAAAATTTCTCGCCCGGCTTGAAGAGCAGGGGATCGTCCTCAAAAATTTTCAGCCCGGCCCGGAGCGAGTTGTAATGGGTGTTGGCATAAGCCTCTGTCCCGCGATAATGGCGGAAACCCGCCAGATGGCCGGCCAGTTCCCGCGTGGTGATGACCGCTCCTTTGTCGGGAAAATCCGGCACATATTTGTGGATGTCGGCATCGAGGTCGATTTTATCCAGTTCCACCAGCCGCATCAGGCCCGCGGCCGTCAATGGCTTCGAAACGCTGCCGATGCGGAACTGGGTCTGGGGCGTGACCGGTTTGTGCCGGGCAACATCGGCAAAACCAAAACCTTCAGCCCAGAGGATTTTTTTCTCCCGCCCGACCGCAATGGAAAAGCCGGGGGCGTTCGTTGCCAGCTTCTGGCCGACCTCGGCCCGGGCGGCCGCAATCGCATTCGTAAGCGGCGCCGCATGAACGGTGGCGGCCAGCAGGGCGATCGCGATTACACCCCGCACGCGGTTGAAAAAGTTTAAGATCATTCGTCGCTGTCCCTGTGCGCCAAGTTGCAATGACTTGTTTGTCAATTCAATCACCGATTCACATGTGGTCAACGGGGAAAAGCATGCACCCGGACCGTCGTGGAATCCAGATCGTTAACCGGCTGCTTGACGTCCACCTCTCCATTCGTCATTCGAAATTCGTCATTTTCCCCTCGTCTCCCGCCAATTCTTCTTGCCACCCACGCTTGCCCGCGTTTAACTCTGCGCCCAACGTATGAGCGAGGACACGTTGGTCATCATCAAACCCGATTCCTTCTGGCGCCATCTTGACCACGAGGTCGAAAAACGCATCACCTCACTCGGACTCGAACGGATTGCGGCCTGCACCCTCGCCAACGGCGAAAATCTTCCGGAAGCAAAGTGGGTGGAATTTTATCACCCGGCCATCAGCAGCAAGCCCGCCATCCTGAAAGGCACCGCCAAATACATGGCCTTTGGCCCCGTCAAAGTCATCTACCTGCGCGGGCCCGATGCCATCCAAACCGTCCGCCAGGCCGTTGGCGCCACCCGCCCGTGGCAGGCGGCGCCGGGGACCATTCGCGGCGATTTCTGGCCCGGCGCCGACGCGGCCAACGCCGCCTACCGCCTGAAATTCCAGCAGCCCGGCGATGACAATTTCCTGTTCAATATGATCCACGCGTCCGACTCCCCGGCCAGCTTCGCGCGGGAGGTAAAGTTTTTTGACCAACTCCAGCCGGGTTAAGCAGATTGGGGTCCGGCGTAGGGCAGGCTTTCCCGCTGCTTTGAAGAAACCTTGCACCGAGTTCAGTGTTTCTTCAAAAACCGGCGGCTTCCAATATCACCTGCAGCGGCAAAACGGACTCCCTCTCCCAGCGGGAGAGGGCCGGGGTGAGGGGGAACGCGCCGCTTTCCACCGATACCCCCGCATCGCCAGCAAGCTTTCTACCAAGCAGCTTTCCAGCCTGCCGGTGCGGGCGACTTTCCAGTCGCCAGTTGATTCCGCCTCCGCCTCCCAACCCAGCTTCCAGCGTGAAGCGCAGTTCTTTAAAGGGCCTAATGATCCTCTATCAACTATCCTTGAACCAAATCCACGGCCGCGCTGTCTGACTCTCCATGGGCTCGCCCCTGTTTAAATGGATGCTCCCGCTTCTACTGGCCGCCACGCCCGCCTGGGCGCAAGCTCAGCCCACCAACATGGTTGCCGCCGTGCCCACCGTCACCGCCCAGGCCGCAGCTCCTCATTTGGAATCATCATCGAAATTGGAACACAACCCGGATGCAACCAGTGCGCCGGCGAAGAAACATTGGTGGACCCGCTTCAAATTCTTATTCAAAGGCGGCCCCTCCGGCAAACCGGATGAAATCATGCAATATCAAGGCCTGAGTTCCCGGCCGTGGAGCGCGATCTCCGCCGACCCGCCCTACATGTCAAATTGGCAGGACTGCCGGGTGCATCATCCAAACTTTGGCATCGGCGGTTCCTACTGACGCGGAAAATCATTCCCGATTCTGCGTTTCTTCTAGAGATGGCATGTAGTTGTTGGCGGGCGAGCACCGAAGTGCTACACCCGCCAATGTATGAACCAACGTAAGACAAATAACTCCGAAGTTCGCGCGGAGCAAGCCGCGAGCAAGAAGTATCAAACCATCAAGCTGGGACTCGA
>JARLJW010000080.1 GCA_031290985.1 Verrucomicrobiia bacterium
AAATGTGTAACCTGTAACCAACCTAGTGTTACCTATGTATTGAACCATATGTGTTACCTATGTTCTGACTGCGCCATTGGTTTCGTCATTCGTCATTCG
This sequence comes from Verrucomicrobiia bacterium, assembly GCA_031290985.1. GTDB lineage: Bacteria > Verrucomicrobiota > Verrucomicrobiia > Limisphaerales > UBA11358 > UBA11358. The sequence continues at coordinate 100 of JARLJW010000080.1, forward strand.
TCATTCGTCATTCGTCATTCGTCATTCGTCATTCGTCATTCGTCATTTTACGCCGATCCCAATCAACCTTCATTCCGAATAGATTCCGATTTATTCCGACTTCATTCCGACCGCTTGACCGCCCGTTTTTAACCGCGAATTCGCGCCCACGCCCCTTGTTTCGCCCACTCAACTAAAAACCAGAAATTAAAAACTAAAAACCGCCGCTCTGCTGCCCTGATTCTGCTCCTCTTCCAAAAAAACGCCATGTAGCCGCTACCTGAGTTTTTCAAAAAACGCGCGCCATCCGCCAACTTCGCCGCCCAGTTCGGCATTCGGATTTCGGCATTCGGCATTCGGCATTCGGCATTCGGCATTCGGATTTCGGCCTTCCCGACTCTATCAACCATCAACTTTCAACTAAAGACTACTCCTCCCCCCTCAAACCTGCCATGTAGCCGCTACATCGATTTTAAAAATCCGTAGCGCGCCCGTCCCCGCCCGTAACCGCGGCGGTCAGGCCGGCTTTTGATTTGTTGAAGCTCGCACCCTGTAGTGACACGGCGGCGGCGCGAGCGGGGCGCGGCGTTTACGCCGCTTCAGTGCCCCAAATGCCAGCGCACTGGGTGTTTTACGCGCGCTCCCGCCCTGGACCTAAAGCCCGCGCGCCGTAACCTCATGGCGCGAACCTCAATAAATGCCATGGGAAATGTATTGTTCGCTTTTATTTCAACCACAGCAGCGGCTGCGTGACCGCCACGTTGCGGCGCACCTCCAGATCCGCCGGATCGGCGTCCAGTTTTTTCCAGAGATCCAAATATTTTTTATCGCCGAACTCCGCGTAGGCGAAGATCAGGCACGGCTGGCGCATCGGCCAGTCATTCCAGTGCATCACGTCCTTCGGCCGACCGTCCGCGAGCCATTGCTTTTTGTCGGCGAGATACGGATAAATGAAATCCATCATGGTTTTTGGGCTGCGTCCGTCGGGCAGGGTGAACTTCCAGAAATCCTCGTTCGTGGTCGAAAGCAGGACGCACAACATCGCCACATTCTCCGCCTGAAAAATGGAATAGCCGTACGGCTTGGTCCGCTTCAGCTCCAGCGGAAAACTGCCGTTGTTGGTCATCTGCCGCGGCAACAGCACTTCTTTGAAACGCGTGCGGCATTGTTCCAGCAATTGCGCGTCACCGGTGAATCTGGCAAAGCTGGCCAGTTGCACATAGCACGCCATGCTGTGGTTGTTGGCATTGTTCATTTCCTTGATGCCGGGTTCCGAGGTGGTGATCCATCCGCAGTAGTCCGCGAACCATTTTTTCAAACCCCGGTCCACGGCGGGCGGAAACGCCGGGGATTTTTCCAGCCAGCGCGCGGCCACCGCCAGCTCCGCGAGATGCAGCGTGTCGATTACGCCATAGGCATTGCCCGTCTGGGCGCCAAGGACGGCCTGCGCGTAGGGCAGGCTGGGGTTCATCCGCGTCTTTTCATCGAGGAAGAAAACTTGGATGAACTCCGCGGCCTTGCGGACATATTTGTCGTCGCCGGTCAGGACATGGGCGGCGGTGAGCGCGGCCACGGCGTCCTTCATGTGCCGCATCGCCAGGCGATGATCGCTGAACACGTCCGGATTGGATTCGCCGTCGCGGCCGATGAAAGGCCGGCCGCTGGCGTTGGTCGGGTTCGGCCACGCGTAATCCGCCTGCGAAAAGAAATCGTGCAACCCGCCCGCGCTGTTCGTGGCGACGTGGTCGGTGATGGCCGGCGGCGTCATCCGCAGCGCCTGATTTGCCAGCCGCAAGATTCGGTCATGGTCAATGCGCGCCACGGTCTCGGCCGGTGTTTCCGCATGTAGCAATCCCGGCAACACCAGACAGGCGGCCAGCCAGAGCCTTGATTTGCGAAGTATCATATTGAAATAAACCCGTTCATATTTGGTGGGGCAAAGGTAGGGCGCGTCACCCCGTGCGCGCCGGGCTTGGTCTCGCAGACAACGGTGCGCACGGAGTGACCCGCTCTGCCCACCGCTGTAAGCACCGAAGCTGTTTTGAGTTTTTCGCGACCCATTGAGGCTCGTACCATGCCGTGACACGGTCGAGGCGCGAGCGGGGCGCGGCGTTTACGCCGCTTCAATGTCCCAAACGCCCGCGCGCAGGACGTTTTACCCGCGCCACCGCTTTGGCCATTGCAGCGGGCCAAAGCCCGCTCGCCGTCACCATGGTGCGCGAGTCTCAATAAATGTTTCTCCTGCGCATTCACTTTATCCAGATCACCGGTTGCGTGATGGCGATGTTCCGGCGGACTTCCTCGTTCACCGGATCGGCGGGCAGCTTTTGCCACAGCGCGAGATATTTCGGCTCGTCAAACGCCAGGCCGGCGAACAGCAGGCTCGGTTGGCGCGCAGGCCAGCCATCCCACGCCTGCACATCCGGCTGGCGCGGCCAGGTGGACTTGTCGGCCCAATAGGGATACATAAACTCCATGGCCTTGCGGATGGTGCGACCGTCCGGCAACGTGTAATGCCACAGGTCATGGTCCCGGGTGGACAGCACCTGGCACAGCGTCACCATGTTATCGAGCTGAAAGGTGGAATAGCCGTAGGGCTTCGTGCGGCGCAGTTCGGCGGGGAAGCTGCCATCGTTCGTCATCTGCTTGGGCACGAACACCTCCGTGAAATGCCGGCGGCACTCGGTGAGGTTCGGCTCATCGCCGGTGAACTCCGCGAACACCGCGACCTGCAGCCAGTAGGACACCGCGTGGTTGTTCCCTGCGTTGGCTTCCTCGTTGCCGTTCTTGCTTGTGCGCATCCACACCACATAATCCGCGAACCATTTTTTCAAGCCGCCCATCAGCTCCGGCGTGAACGCCGGCGCCTTGGCCATGGCCTCGACGGCTTTGGGAATTTCGATGATGTGCAAGGTATCGATGATGCCGATGCCGCGCCCCGGGGAAACGCCCGGAATGGCCTGGGCGTATTGCAGGGTGGGGTTCATGCGCGTGGCGTCATCCAGGAAAAACACCTTGAGCAGCGCGGCGGCTTTCGCGGCGTATTTGTCATCCCCCGTGATCTTGTACGCCGCGCCGAGTGCGGCGATGGCGTCGCTCAACTGCCGGATGATCTGGCGGTGCGCGGTGAAATTCTCCGGGTTCGTCTGGCCGTCGCGCTGGATGTACGGCAGGCCGTTCGAGGTGTTCGGGTTTGGCCACCAATAATCGCCGTTCGAATAAAAATCATGCAGCCCGCCCTCGCTCAATTTGGCGCGAACGGTGGTGATGGCCACCGGTTCCTGCCTGAGCGCGTCCCCGGCCGCGCGCAGGATGCGGTCGTGATCAATGGCGGCGAGATCCAGCCGCACCGCTGCCGGCGCGGTCGTGGTTCCCGTCGCCGCGGACAGGGTGGCGGTCAGGCACAACCACGCCGCAAGCGTGCCGGGCAGGGCGATGGCGGTGCGAATCTTCATGGGTGTGGTCAGGTTCATCAAGTTTGAGCGTGGCGGGGATGCAAGGCAATAGGACAAATGTTCAAGAGAACGCTGCGGTCCGTGGGGTGGCGGAGAGCGGCTCTGTGAGCCGCAGGAACGTCCGAGTTTTTCAAGACGCGTCAGTTCAACGCGTGTCCTTCATATCAGGGCCGGGAGTGTAATGGAAACCGGGTCGCTCTCAAAATTCCAAAACCGGTGGAGTTGGCGGACCGGGTGGCCCTGATGGCCAGGTGGAGAATGTCGCACTGCGACATAATGGCCCGTCCGGCTTCGGATTGGCCCGTCCGGCTCGGACCTCGGCACGGACGATGGCTCCATCCGCGATCCGCCATCAAATCTGAAAAGGGTCCTGGAAAAATGACATAAGGCTAAAGTTTGCGCCCCGCCCTCCGCAGTAACCCGAAACTGTTGACTGCTGTAAAAGCGCGATGAGGTTGGCAGCGGATTGGAATGGTTTCACAGGCGGTTGCCGCTGGGCAGTTGGCCGCAGGTCTCAAACCGGTTGCGTGAAAAACAATGAAAAATAAACCGGTGTCAATGGTGACTGACGCTTGTCTGAACTCCGTCACACGCCAACCGTGACGGCGGCATTGTTTTGCCGCTCGCCCGATTTCCTTCAGCTTCCCTCAGCTTCTCCTTGATGAACCAGACCGGACGGGGCAGGCTTCCGGCTCAAGTTCGGTCAAGATAACCGGTAATACCATGAACCGGCTTGCCTGAAACAAGCCGCCCGTCATAATTAACCGCACCTGACCGCATGGCCAAAAACTCAATCAAGCTCGATTTGCTGGAACGGATTTTATCCGAGCCCTGCGAACGCAAGATCGCCGAGGCGTCGCTGGACGCGTTCCAGGAGCTGGTCGCCGGCGACCATTATTCCGCCACCCATTACGACTTCAAGTCGGGGGCCATCGAAATATTTCATCCCGGCGCGGGCTGGCTCGGGGCGGCGCATGCGCTGACCAGTGCGTGCGGGAATTTCTTTTTTGATTATCCCACGAATGCGGATTTTTTTCGCAAACGCCGGTCAGCCGCTTATCTGCGCAGCGAATTGATCCCCACGCGGCAGTGGCAGCGCGGTGAAATCTACAACGAGGTGGATCGCCATCTGGGCGTGAAGGACATGGCTGCCATCTATCAAATCACCCCGTCCGGGGGGGTGATGATCCTAACCTGCGGGCGCGACCGTCAATTCCGCGCCAAGGATGTGGAGCAGGTCAGGAAGTTCCAGCGGGTTTTGAATGCCTTGCCGCCCTTCCACGCCCGCCGCCTGCCGGCGCCGCCGCCCATGGGCGGAGCCGTGGCCCGGTTTGGCGGGCTTACGGCCAGGGAACAGGAAGTCCTCCATTGGGTGCGCAAGGGCAAGCGCAATTCCGAAATTGCCATCATTTTGAACATCAGTCATCACACCGTCCGGCACCATCTGGAAAAAGTGTTTGCCAAAACCGGCGCGGAAACCCGCACCGCCGCCGCCCACGCCGCCTAACCCGTCGCATAGGACATCCGTCCTATTTAGCTTTTCCGCCGCTTCGCCGAAGATGAATGGCATGAAGCAGTGGTCTGATTTCCACCGGTCGCTCCACCGTCCCACGCGGAACGGCCGGGCGTCCGCAGGGCCGGATCTTCCAACCATCCGGCCGGCCCGCTTTGCCGCCCGGCAGCAGCGTTCGGCCAACCATTTTTTTGTGCAATGGGGCTGGGGCGGTTACACCGCCGGTCTGGACATCTGCGAAATCCAGGTGGATCGCGGCGAGGGCAAAGATTTTGTCTTGCTGGCCTTTGACACCACGCCCGGCCACACCGACACCCGGGCGTTTCCGGCCACTCCCGCCATCTGGACTGACCGCGCCATCTGCCGCAGGGGTGATAACCCAGTGGGCCTTTGGTGCAATCCTGCAAGCAGGACCGTGCCAGCATGAAGTCTTCTCCTTAAAGCAGCATATTAACCGGCCTTTTTATATGAAAAAAATATCCTTCTCCTCACCGCCAGCATGGGGCTGGCCGCCGCGCCCGGCGTCTGGGCGCAAGGCACGGTCGCCTATTCCAATATTTCACCCTCCGGAGGCGCCTCCTCGGGCGGTTTGAATAATTATTATGAACAATTTACGGCGGGATCGGCGGCCAGTCTGGATGAGGTGGATCTGCAAATTTTTAACTTCAACGGCACGAGCGATAGCCTCAGTCTGTCGCTGTTTTCGGATTCTTCGGGTGCCGTTGGCAAACCAATCGCCTCCCTCGGAACGGTCAGCACCGCCGCTGCGGCCGCCCAAGAATTCACACCCACTACGCTGGCCTTTTCCTTTTCGCCAGTCGCCTTAAGTTCAGGAACGACTTACTGGCTGGGGACATTGGGCGGGGCCAATGATAACGTGGAAGAATACACTTCCGGCTCTGGCTCCGGTTTGCCGGGCTGGAGTTTGGGGCAGGAAAAAGCATACATCAGCGGCAATTATTATTCGATTGGGTCTGATGAAATGGGTTTGACTTTGGATGTCACCCCCGCGCCCGAACCCGCCACGCTGGCCTTGGCCGGTTTGGGCGGGCTGGGAATGCTCTGGCAATTCCGCCGCCGGAAATAACCGGCAAACTTGCAAACAAAATAACATGAAAACCAAACTTCTTAAGCTCACCTGCGGCCTCGCCCTGCTCGGCGCGACGGTTGCCGCCCAAGCCGATTCCACCATTGATTTCAACGTATCCCTTGTGAATGGCAATGACGCGCTCGTTACTTGGGTCTTCGGCGGGGATTGGACCACCACCGGGGCCATATCACAAGGCTATCAAGACTATCCATTTCAATTTAATAATTTCAGCATGGCGCCCACCGGCCTCTTTAACGTAGATAATGTGGTGTTGAGTGCCCCATTATCAAATGCGGGGACGGTGACAGATACAACCACCGGGGCCGGCGTTTCTATCACGTATCTAAACATGATTTCAATGGGCATGGTCCAGCCGGGAGGCCCTTATACGGTCAATGAACAGGTCAACTTTAATTTGGATGGCGCCGGCCTGTCATCATCCAGCGGGGATGTCATTCGATACACACCAGGAACGGTAAATTCAGTGGAGTTCGCCAATGCCTTTTCAGAATTTAATGCCGGGGTTTATTCTGGAACCGACCCCCTGTTCACCACGCCGATTGACATAACGATAACCGTGGAGCCAACCCCCACGCCCGAACCCTCCACACTGGCCTTGTCCGTGTTGGGCGGACTGGGTTTGCTCTGGCAATTCCGCCGCCGGAAATAAATTTTGCCCGCCCTATCTCAGCCTAAATAAAAAAATCTTGTCCCGGCCGTTACGTGGGATTGGCCGCCGCGTCCGCTGTTTTTAGGGCGCGAGCTGTTTTATCCGGACCACCCCGTTTGACAGGTTGACGCTGACCAGCGCCTGGCCGTTGCTGTTGCCGGTCCAAAAGCCACCATCGGCCATCCCGTTGGTGATCGCCGCCATGGACCAGGTATTTGAGGGGTAAAGCGTCCCGTTGGGGCGGGTGGGGTCGGCGAGCTTTTGGTTCAAACCCTGGACCGCGCCGAGGAGCAGGCCGTTGAAGCTGGTGAGGCTGATGTTGGTGCCGCTGCCCAGGCCGGTCGCCGCTTTCCATTCTTGCGCCATCGGGCCGATTTCTTTGCCCGTTGCGGGCCGGATTTTGACAACGGTGTTGGTGACCAGCGTGAAGCCCTTCGGGGCGACGGAGTTGGTCTGCTTGGTGACGGCGGGGAGGGTGTTGGTCGCGCCTTTGAAACGCCAGGTGTAATTGGTCAGCGCCAGCGCCATGGTCAGCGCGGTCTGCGGGTCAAAGGGCTTGATGTTTTCTTTGTGCGCCCGGTCGCTGACGGGGTTGAAGGTCTGGGCGGTGAGGTTGCCGGAGCCGTCGCTGTAGATCTGGCCGTTGTCGCAGGCGAACGTGCCGCCGAC
>JARLJW010000081.1 GCA_031290985.1 Verrucomicrobiia bacterium
GCACGGAAGTTGTCGGTCTTCAGCGCTTTCTTCGCAAACTCAATTCGTTGGTCCATAGGTTCGTTCATTTTCCAAGGCATCCCAAAGCCTACTGGCTTCATTCTGCCTCTCGAAGTGTTACCTATGTTCTGAACCTGCACCCGTTGCGGAAATTCGTGGGTAAAATGGGCGTCGAGCGGGTCGGAAAGAAGTCGGAATAAATCGGAATCTATTCGGAATGAAGGTTTTTTACGGGCGGGGTAGAATGGGGGCGTGAATGACGAAATCATGATGATGAATGAAGGAAGCCGGTCTGAAATTGATGATCTGGCGGCAGGATGCCGCCCGAACCGGCAGGCTAGATGCCTGCGCTACGGGGTGCCGGCGTACGGGTGCGAGCCGTACAGGGTACTGGCGTACGGCCACCGATGGCGTACGGCCACCGAGCGCGGGGGGCGGTGCTGGTTGCTGGTTGGGCAACCTCAGCGGACGATGGATGTGAGGGTTATCCGGGTTGATCCGACCTAATCCGACCTAAAAATTTTAACAAAAATCATGAACCGGGCATTGACCATAGAACGGGCTTTCAGCCCTCGCTCCCGTTTGGGGCGCGTTTCCTGGGCCGTTGGCCCAGGCTGGGATGGTTGCGGGCCGTTGGCCCTCGGCGGGTCCGAAGCCGGACGGGATGCTGGCGTACGGCCACTATGCAAGGTCTTGGGAATCAAGGTTTGTTAGGCCTTGTTAGGCTTTGTTAGACCTTAGAATTTTTTAAAAATTATGAAATTTAACCTCGGGTCGATGATCGACCACAGTCGATGATCGGCAACAATGAACACGGATGAAACAGAGATGGACCAGCTCATGGGCAGGTGATGGTGGTGCGCCGAATAATACATTTTTAATGCACTATATTCGGGCGGGGAATCCATGGCCGGCGGGTGATTGGTTCAGGTGCTGGAAATGAAAGAATTACGTTTCAATTTGAGGTTTTATTGCCTTAATCTGGGTGCATGAACATTCAGGTGGCCGTGCTTTGTGATGCGGCGACGGAAGACAACGGCAAGCTGAACTTGCTGGGCTCGTTTGACACGATCTATGCGCCGCAGATGCCGGCGGTGCATCCGCAGTGCGCGGTGGCGTTGCGGGTGACGTTCGTGCCGGGGGATGAGGGGACGCGGAAATTGACGCTGAGTTTCATCAATGCGGACGGCCGGGCGATCATGCAGAGCATCGAGATGCCGGTGCCGGTGACGCTGCCGGATGACGCGCATTTTCTGACGCGCAATTTTATCGTGAACATCCAGCAGTTGAAGTTTGAGGAGCCGGGTCTGTATTCGGTGGATGTGCGGCTGGACAATATTTCGCAGGCGGGCATCCCGTTGCTGGTGAAGATGCTGGAGCGGCCGGTGGCATAGGAAAAGCTCCAAATTCCAAGCACCAAGCTCCAGAGAAAAGCCAATAGGCAACATTCAAAAAGGGCGCAGGTTTTAATTGGAGCTTGAAGTCTCGGTGGAGCTTGGATGTTGGTGCTTGGAGCTTTTTCAATTTTCGGCTTTGCAGTTTGGCCCGGGGTCATTATTTTTGCCGCCCGATGAACAATGCACCAATTCTTCAGCTCGATCTGCCCGGCATCAAAAAGGTCCGCTCCGGCAAGGTCCGGGAAGTTTTTGACCTGGGGGACAGCTTTTTGCTGGTGGCGAGCGACCGCATCTCGGCGTTCGACGTGATCATGCCGAACGGCATCCCGCGCAAGGGCGAGGTGCTGACGCAGGTCTCGCATTTCTGGTTCGAGAAGTTTGCCGCGCTGGTGCCGAACCATCTGCTGGCGAAGGCGGATGATCCGCTGCCGAAAAATTTGCAGCCGTTCGCCGGGCAACTGGCGCGCCGCTCGATGATCGTGAAGAAGGCGAAGCCGCTGGCGATCGAGTGCATCGTGCGCGGGTATCTGTCCGGGAGCGGGTGGAAGGAGTACAAGAAATCGCAGACGGTGTGCGGGATCCAATTGCCGGCGGGGTTGACGGAATCGGCGGAATTGCCGGAGCCGATCTTCACGCCATCCACGAAGGCGGAGGCGGGACATGATGAAAACATCTCTTTCGAGCAGGCGTGCAAAATTGTCGGCACGGACCTGGCCACGCAGGCGCGCGATTTGAGCCTGAAGATATATAAGGCGGGACGCGATTACGCGCGGCAACGCGGGATCATCATCGCGGACACAAAGTTTGAATTTGGGTTGTTCGAGGGCAAATTGATTTTGATTGATGAGGTGCTGACGCCGGATTCCTCGCGGTTCTGGCCGGCGGACCAGTATGCGCCGGGCAAGGGGCAGCCGAGTTTCGACAAGCAGTTCGTGCGGGATTATCTGGAGACGTTGACGTGGGACAAGACGCCGCCGGGACCGGTGCTGCCGGAGGACGTAGTGACGAAGACGAGCGCGAAGTACCTGGAGGCGTATGAGAAGCTGACGGGGAAGAAGCTTTAGGCGTGAATATTTTCTACCGTCCCTGCGGGGCTTGGGTTTATTTTTATGTCCAACCCACGGTTAAAACCGTGGGCGATTATTAGTCATCCTCCGGACTTCAGTTGGAGCCTCCTTACGTCGGCTGCTACCGAGCAGGGGACGCGCGGCAGGTTTAATGGCGTTGGTGCGGAGGGCGGAGAATAGTGGTGCGGTGGTAAAAATCACACGATTGTCACCGTCTTGGAATTGTTTTTTGGCGGGCAAAAATTTTAAGCTGACGACATGTTTCGATTCTTATTGGTTGGACTCATCATGGTGGCGTGGCAAATGTCGGCGTTGGCCGCGGGCCAGGCCAAATATTTTGTGCTGGTGGTCTGGGACGGCATGCGGCCGGATTTTGTGACGCCGGAATTGACGCCGGCGTTGTATGGCCTGCGGAAGAGCGGCGTCTGGTTTGCCAATCATCACAGCGTTTATCCCACTTCCACCGAGGTGAACGGCACGGCGCTGGCCACCGGCGTGTTTCCCCGGCGGAGCGGCGTCATGGCGAACCGGGACTACCAGGCGGAAATCGATCCGCTAAAATCGTTCGGCACGGAGTCCTTTGATGCCATCCGTCGCGGCGATGAAGTCACCGGCGGAAAATATATGCGCGTATCCACGCTGGCGGAAATGGTCCAGGCGGACGGCGGGCGCACGGCCGTGGCGGGGGCCAAGGGTGTGGCGCTGCTGCAGGACCGGCTGCCACGAACCAACGATCTCGCCAGCCCGGTCTGGTTCGCAACGGGCGGTTTGCCGGAATCAAATTTCGCGGCGCTGACGAATCGTTTGGGCGGCTTTCCCGCGGCGGCCACGCCGAACGAAGCCCGTGACACGTGGGCGACCCGCTGCCTGACGGAAGTTTTTTGGGGGAAGGAGATGCCGCGTTACTCCGTGTTGTGGTTGAGCGAACCGGATGCCTCCCAGCACCGGTACGGGCCGGGTTCGCCTGTGGCCTTGGCGGCCATTCGCAGTTCTGACCAGCGGCTCGCTTCGGTTTTGAACGAACTGGACCGGCGCGGCATCCGTTCGGAAACGGACATTATCGTGGTCTCGGATCATGGTTTTTCCACCATCGCTGAAGACGCCGATGTCGCGGCCAGCGTTCGCGCGGCGGGCGTCAATGTCCGTGCCGCCTGGGACAAGCCACCGGGGCAGGACGATGTGGTTTCCGTGGGCAATGGCGGATCGGTGCTGCTCTACGTTATTGGCAAGTCGCCGGCGGTCATTCAAAAAATCGTAACGGCGCTTCAGCAGCGCCCAAGTTCGGGCGTTATTTTTACCCGCGCCGGTTTGCCGGGAACTTTCCCGCTCGCGGAAGTCATGCTGGACTCGCCCACCGCGCCGGACGTGCTGGTCGCTTCGTCGTGGAAAATGTCCGCGCCCATCGGCGGTCACCCGCACGTGGAAGTCGTGAATGACGGCTACACCAATTACCATGCCGGTGGCGGCATGCATGTGACGCTCAGCCCGACGGATTTGCACAATACCGCCGTGGCGGCGGGTCCGGATTTTCGCCGCGGGGTCACCTCGCCATTGCCCTCCGGGAATGTGGACATTGTGCCGACGCTGGTTTATTTGATGGGCCTCAACCCGCCGGCACCGCTGGATGGACGGGTCTTGAGTGAAGCACTGGTCGGCGCCGCTCCGCCGTTGGCGAAAGTGCAGCCCGGTCGGCGTGAAGCCAGCAGCAGTTTGCCTGACGGCAACTGGCAACAGTACCTCAAATTTACCGAGGTCAACGGCGTCCGCTATCTCGAGGAAGGCAACGGTCATTGGGCGCCTGCCGCCGATCACCTGCCGGGCCATTGATTCCGGTGGAAAACTGCGCGCACTATCTGCTGGCCCTGCCGGGGAGGTTGCTTAAATATCTGCGCCGTGGTGGCTGATAACCGGTTCCGATCTTTGTTCATGCGCCCCTGCCAGTTGCTGGTGGGGTGCATCCAGCTCTTTTTGAACCCCATGCTGGCGGCGGCGCTGGTGGCGGTACTATGTGCGCAAGTCACCCGGCCGATGCCGCCCTGGGGCTGGATCGCCCTGGCACCGGCGCTATACTTTTTGTGGTTGTTAATTTTCCTGCTGCTGGCCGCTTTGGAGACCACGCTGGTCGCCCCGTTTTATGTGCGACCGAAACGGTACCACCAAAAAAAGGACGGCTGGGCGAATTTTCAGTTCACGGTCACCTGGATCCTGTACAACCGGCTGTTCGTAATATATTCCCTGCCGTTTATCCGCTACCTGCTGCCTTTGCCCGGCTTCAACCGGCTGATTCTGCGGGCTGGTTCACCACGCATTTCCATCGGCCGGGATGCCTGGATAGCGGGCTCCATTTGGGATGCGGATATCACCACCATCGGCCCCAATGTGATCATCGGGGTCGAGAGCCGGATTGTGGCGCACAGCCTCGTGCGTACGCTGGACGGTTATCTGCTTTATCAGTCGGCGCCCATCGTTTTGGACACCAATTGTGTCGTTGGGGGAAATGCGCTGGTGGAGATGGGTGTCAAGCTTGGTGCCGGGGCCATCATCGAGCCGCACAGTCGCGTGCTGCCGTTCACCATTGTCCCGCCCGGCGAAATCTGGGGGGGCAATCCGGCGGTCTTCCGGGGCCGGCGTGAAGGCCAATTGAAACCGGCGGCCGCATCCGTCAGCGCTTCGCCGGTGAAGAATCTTGAAGCCATCGGCCGGCTGATTGCCGAGGCCTTGAATCTGCCGCCAGGGGAAATCACGAGCGGAACCTCCAGCGCCAATTGTGTGGTCTGGGATTCCATGGGCAAAATGGCGATCGCCGCCGCGCTGCACGACCGGTTCAGGATCAGTTTGCCGCCCGAAAAAATATTCACGCTGGATTCCGTCGCCGACGTGGCCGGCGTCATCGCGGCGGGAACGAAAAGCGAAACAGCCGATGCCGATGAATTTCGACTGCCAACCGACCCCGAACTGCTGCCGCTCTTCGAACCGGCGCGGGTGCTCGCCGCGCTTGCACAAAGAACCTCGGATGGCACGGTCGCCAGCGGGCGCCAGAAAATCCCCGTCGTCATCGCCGCCACGTTTGTCGCCCAACCACTCGCGCCGGCGTTGGAACTGTATAGCCGGGGCTTCAGTCTGGCTGCCGGGGTGATTTTTTACGACTTCAACCAGGTGCCGCAGGCGTTGCTGGCGCCGGAAAGTCCGCTGCGGAAAAACCGCGCCGGCTTGAACGTGGTGTTCGTCCGCCCGGAAGATCTGCCGGGAAGAAATCCGGCTGAACGCCAGGCCATGGCGGGGCAATGGATTGAAGCGATAAAGGACTTCGCGGCAACATCTGGCTGCGCCCTGCTCGTGTCGGACTTGCCGCCGGCGATTTCCCCGGACCGCCCGGAATTGGCGGCGGAGATTTTGGCTTTGCAGATCTGGTGGCGGCAGCAGCTCGAGGGGATTGCCGGGGTGAAGATTCTTGGCTTCGCCGAAATCATTGCCGAACTGGGTTCGGCTGGCGCACGGGATACGCAGATGGAGCGCGCGGCCAGCACGCCGTTTTCCGCCGTGACTTATCAGCGTCTGGGCGTTGCGCTCACCCGGTCCTTGCGGGCGATGCGGGTGCCGCCGAAAAAGGTCCTGGCGCTCGACTGTGATAATACCCTGTGGGGCGGAGTGGTTGGCGAGGATGGGCTGTCAGGACTTGAACTGGGTGACACCGCCGCCGGCCGGAGTTTCCTCGCTCTGCAGGCAGTAATTTTGGCGTTGAAGGAACGCGGCGTTTTGCTCGTGCTGATCAGCAAAAATCAGGGCGACGATGTGTGGAACGTCATCGACCATCACCCGGCAATGCGCCTGCGCCGGAAAGATTTCGCCGCCGCCAAAATCAACTGGCAGCCGAAATCGGAAAACCTCCGGGCGCTGGCGGAGGAGTTGAATCTTGGCCTGGACACCTTTGTTTTATTGGATGACAGCCCGGCGGAACAGTTGGAAGTCGCGGCCAATTGTCCCCAAGTAACGGTGGTGCCGTTGCCGCGTGAGCCAGATCGTTATGCAGAAATGTTGACGCGGCTTTGGCTGTTTGACGGGGCGGGCGAAACCAGCGAGGACAAGCTCCGGAACGCCTTCACCCAGCAGGAGGTGACCCGGCGTGAACTACAACAATCCGCCGGCACTTTGCAGGCTTATCTGGCGTCGCTGGAACTGAAGGCCGCGGTGCGCCGGGCATCCGAAGCGGACCTGCCGCGCGTGGCGCAACTGCTCCAAAAAACGAACCAGTTCAACCTGTCGCTCAAGCGGCGCACGTTGCCAGAGACCCGCGCTTTGCTGCCGGAACATGATGTCTGGATACTGACGGCCGGCGATCGTTTCGGCGATTACGGCCTGGTGGGTGTCTGCATTTTGCGACCGGAACGCGATGCGTTATTTCTGGATTCGCTGCTGATAAGCTGCCGGGCGTTGGGGCGGGGGTTGGAAGAAACCTTCCTGCACATTCTGGCCGGTCAGGCGCGTGCTGCCGGGGGAAAATGTCTGCGCGGTACGTTTGTGCCCGGCGCGCGCAACGAGCCAATGAAACAATTTCTTGAGAGATCCGCCTTCGTCCAGGCGGAAGCCGGCGTTTACGAACTGGCATTGGATCGCGCCCCCGCCATGCCGTCTCATGTCACGCTCGGAGCCTGAGGCCGGTTCCGGTCCGCCCGTTCTGTGACACCTTAAATTCCCGCTTGTCATCCAGCGCATAAATGGTATTGTTCCAACCCTTTGATTTTATGAAAGCTGACATTCATCCGAAATATGTGGACGCGGAAATCCGTTGCGCCTGCGGCAACGTGATCAAGACCCGTTCCACCAAGCAGACCGTCATCGTGGGCATCTGCAACGTCTGCCATCCGTTTTACACCGGCCAGCAGAAGTTCGTGGACACCGCCGGCCGCGTGGACAAGTTCCAGCAGCGCGCCGCCAAGACCGCCGCCGCCGCCGAGGCGTTTGCCAGCAAGAAGAAAAAGAAATAGCTTTTCGCCTGAAACCGCCCGCAGCCCCGGCTTCGTCCGGCGTTGCGGGCGGTTTCTTTTTTTACCCGACCCAATGGACCTGCGCCCGCACATCGAGAAGTTCCGCAAGCGCTTTGCCGAGGTCGAATCCTTGTTGAGCAATCCCAAGGTGTTCGACAACCCGCAAAACGCCCAGGAACTCTCGCGCGAATACGCCCGGCTCAAGGACCTCGTGGCCGCCGGCGCCATCTATCTCAAGGCTGTCGCCGACCTCGCCGAAAACCGCGAGCTCCTCAAGTCCGAGCCCGCCGAATCCGAACTCGCCCTGATGGCCCGGGAGGAGATCACCCGCCTGGAGGCGGAGGAGAAGAAGTTCGGCCAGCAGATCCACTTCGGCCTCGTGCCGCCGAACCCCACCGATTCCCGCAACACCATCATCGAGATCCGCGCCGGCGCGGGCGGCAACGAATCCGCCCTGTTCGCCGCCGACCTCTACCGCATGTATTCGCGCTACTGCGAAAATTATGGGTGGAAAGCCGAGACGCTCGATTCCAATTCCTCCGACCTTGGCGGTTTCAAGGAAATCATCTTCCAGGTCAACGGCACCGATGTCTTCAAACGCCTCAAATACGAAAGCGGCGTCCACCGCGTCCAGCGCGTGCCCGCCACCGAGGCCCAGGGCCGCATCCACACCAGCACCTGCACCGTCGCCGTGATGCCCGAGGCGCAGGAGGTGGATGTGCAGATCAATCCCGACGAGATCGAGGTCAACGTCTGCCGCGCCTCCGGCAAAGGCGGGCAAGGCGTGAACACCACCGACTCCGCCGTGCAGATCATCCACAAGCCCACCGGCATGATCGTCCGCTGCGCCGACCAGCGTTCGCAGCAGAAGAACAAAATCCAGGCCATGACCGTCCTGCGCTCGCGTTTGCTCGAACGCAAGGTCGCCGAGGAGGACGCCAAGTACGCCGCCTTCCGCAAGGACCAGGTCGGCACCGGCGAACGCAGCGAAAAAATCCGCACCTACAATTTCCCGCAGAACCGCGTGACCGATCACCGCATCGAAGTCACGCTCTACAACCTCTCCACGTTCATCGATGGCGACCTCGACGGCTTGATCGAACCGCTCATGACGCACGACATGGAAGAGAAGCTCGCCGCCTTACAAACATGACCCTCCCTCCCCATATCAAAGGACTCGTATTCGACTGTGACGGCACCCTCGCCGACACCATGCCGCTGCATTGGCGCGCCTGGCAGATGATCACCCTCCGCCACGAACTCCACTTTCCCCAGGACCGTTTTTATGCCCTCGGCGGCGTGCCCTCCCGCGACATCCTGAAGATGCTCGCCGAGGAACAACATCGTCCGCTCGACCACGTCGCCGTCGCGCACGAAAAGGAAAACGCCTACCTCCCGCTCATGTCCGAGGTCCGCCCCATCCACGCCGTCGTGGCGATCGCCCGCGCCAACCACGGCCGCATCCCCCTGGCCGTCGCCTCCGGCGGCACCGAGCCCATCATCCTCCAGGTGTTGGAACATCTGAAGATCCGGCAACTGTTTGATGCCGTCGTCACCAGTGAAATGGTAAAGAACCAGAAGCCCGCGCCGGACATCTTCCTCGAAGCCGCGCGCCGCATCGGGGTCGAACCCCAATTCTGCCGCGCCTACGAGGACACCGACCTCGGCCTGCAGGCCATCCGCTCCGCCGGCATGGACGCCGTGGATGTGCGCCTGATGCGCGATTAAGCCGTGCCTGCCGCCAGCGCGTCGCATTGCCGCGCCAGCGCAAAATCTTTCTCCGTCAACCCGCCCGCATCATGCGTGCTCAAGGCCAGCATCACCTTGTTCCAGCGGATGTCCACGTCCGGATGATGCTGCGCCAGTTCCGCCGCCGCCGCGACCGCATTCACGAATTTCATCGCCGCCACAAAATCTTCAAACTCAAACGTGCGGACGATGACCCTCCCGTTTCGCCGCCACTGGGGCAACGTCGCCAGTGCGGACTGGATGATCGCCTCGCCGGGACCGGATGGCTGCGCGCGTAAAACCGGCGGCGGGGCCGGGGGCGCCTTCGCGGCCTCGCGAAACAGGCTCAAACTCGTCACGCCGGCCCACCCCCACGAAATGACAAACAACACTCCGCCCGTCACGCCGATCCAGCCGTTTGACCGCTGCGGTTGGACATCACCAAACATCTGGCCGTAGTACTCCGACAACACCCGGAACAGCCAGAAGAGCAGCAGGCCCGAACCGGCCAGCACCAAACCGATCTGTCCGATGCCCGCCCACCAGCGGCCGGCTCGCAGCGAGCCCAGACCGGGAAAAACCAGGATATTCACCAGCGCATGTTGCGCGGCGCGTTCGGAGGGTTTTTTCATGGATTGATTTGCGCCTCCATTTGTTTTGCCTCCGCCAGCAGCGACCGGCTTGTCCCCATCGACCACAGCAGGGCCACGGCGAACAGCCCCATCCCCAGCATCGGCCAGCGCGCCTCCCGCCACAGGTCGCGCAACGGCTGCAGCGGATCCTCCGGCGCGTTCGCGCCATGATATTCCGACCAGTGCGCCAGCGCCCAAAAAATGAAATGCGTGCCAAAGACAAGGCTGACGGTGAAGCCCGTCAGGCTGATGGCCAGTTGGACATAGCCAATCTTTCGCCCGCCCACCAGGGAACCGAGGCCGGGCATCACCAGATTGGTGGCCAGGCAGCCCTTGGCGGCCTGGCTGGCGGCAGCCGCGTCATTTTTTCCGCCCAAAAAGATTTTCATACGCTCGCATTAGAACACCGGGAACATAGAAAAGGTTCAACGCCAGAACCCCTTGGGCGATCAGCGTGGCCTTGAAGGACACCTGCCTCAGCTCCTCGCTCCGGTTTTGGAACAGTTGCGCGAACTGCTGCAAGTTTTGGTTCGCTTCGTCATACAACCCCAGCAAAAAATGAACCGTCTGGACCATGTTGAAAATTTGATAGATCAACACCGGCAGGAACGCCACCAGCAGCAGCACCAACACCTCGAACCAGACCCGCGTCACCACCTTGCGGCTCAGCTCCAGCGCCGCCCAAAAAAACATCTTCTTGTCCGCCACCAGCGGGATCGCGAAGGCCCACGCCACCATCAGGTAGATCATCGGCAGCACGAAGCAGCAGACGCTGAGTTCCGTCAACAGCCCCGCCACCAGCCCCGTCAGCAGCAGCGGACCGAACGCATTTTGGAACCCCCAGAAAATTTCCGTCACCGCCACCTTCTCCCCGCGCATCCGCCGCAGGCACGCATAATAAAATCCGCCCATGATCACGCTGTTCAAGGCCAGCATCGCCAGCGCGCCGAGCAACGGGATATAAAGCGCGCCCAGGGCCAGGACCAGGTTCATCCCGCCGACCAGCAACACCGCGCCGGCCAGAAATCCCAGGTTGGCGCTCATGCAACTCCCGCCCGCCGCCAGGCACTCGCCCAGCCGCAACTCCGGCGCCCGCGCCAGCACCTCCGCCTCCCAGCCCGCCTCCGCCGCTTGGGACGAAGCCGAACCCAGCGGTGGCGGCGTTGCCGTCGTGGGCGGCGCCGTCTTCAGCGCCTCCGCAAATTCCGGGAACGACCCCAGCGTGCGCCACGCCGTCTCCCCCTCGCCCTTGGCCAGCGACTGCGCATTCAGCCGGCCCTCCGCGATCCAGTTGCGGATGTCCTCCGCCCAGATCGGGCCGTATTCCTTCGTGTCACCACCGATCACATGATAGCTCGCCATAATATTTTGTGCGTTCAACAGTATCTAAAGCATTGCCCCCAAGGGGGCAAGTGATTTGCGGTTCCCGCCGCCTCCACCACCTTCGCCACTTCGCGCGAAATCTTTCCGGTCCCTGCCTGTGTTTCATCTGTGCCCATCGTTGTCGATCATCAACTGGTGCCGATCATCGGCTGCCGTCGATCACTGACCTGTAACAAAAGTGGTTTAATTTGCTTTAATTCGCCTTAATTTGATGGCCCGTCCGGCACGGACCACGCACTTCGTTGGCTTTTTCACCAATTTCATGGCGCGAACACAGGGCTGGCTGCACCCGGATGCCCCGCGACCTGATATCGTCCCTCTCACCTCGCCGAGGAGAGAGCCGGAGAGAGGAGGCCTGATCGGCCCCATGCCTTCATGGCCGCCCTCCGCTCGTAAATCGTAAATCCGGCATCGTAAATTCATGGGATTTAATTTGCTTTAATTTGGTTTAATTTTTGCGTTTTCATTGGCTTTTTTGAAGGTTTCAGTCACTGGTTTTTGCATATGTCGCATGGTTTACGGTTAACGATCCCGAACTGGATTGATGACATTTCATGGTCGCGGCATGACCCTTCCGTGGCATTCGAGTGAGCCCTGACGATACGGCATTGCCCGACCGCGTCATGGACTGCGGTGGCAAGGCAGCAGCCGCGACACCGGTGCAGGTTCAGAACATAGGTAACACTTCGAGAGGCAGAATGAAGCCAGTAGGCTTTGGGATGCCTTGGAAAATGAACGAACCTATGGACCAACGAATTGAGTTTGCGAAGAAAGCGCTGAAGACCGACAACTTCCGTGC
>JARLJW010000014.1 GCA_031290985.1 Verrucomicrobiia bacterium
CGACTTCACCTCCTGGGACACCACCAACAATGTCGGTCGCGGCCTGCAATTCCAAGGCTATGGCGGCGGCAGCGGCGGGCAGTTTCCGGTCAACTTCATCGGCCACGGCGGCGACGGCGATAATGTGAGCGTGAAATTCCTGGCCGATGGCGATTTACGCTTCGATGCCAACCAAGCCGGCGGCGGCGGCAAGCTGTCTTGCGGTCCGGTAGATTTCGGCATCGATTTCCCCGGCATCGGTAACGGCGCATTTTTTGTGGATACCGCCGGGACTGGTTTCACCGGCATCAACCAGCCATCCCCGGCGTATCAGCTCGATGTCGGCGGCACGTTCGCCTGCGACAACGGCCAGATCTACAGCGACGGCTCCGGCAACCTCACCGCCCAGACCTTCAACCCCGTCAGCGACCGGGCGCGCAAAGAAAATATCAAGCCCTTCGACCCGCAGACCGCGCTGAGCATGGCGCTGGCCATGACCAACTACACCTGGCGTTTCAAAGGCGCGACCAACACCCTCACCGCCATCACCAAGCAGACCAACTCCGTCGCCCCGAAGGGCTTCACACTGGCCACCAACACCGTTGTCAAAATCCGGCCCGCAACGGGCAAAGAAATCGGCCCGATGGCGCAAGAATGGAAAGCGGCGACCGGCTTGGGCAGCGGCACCAACATCAGCCTCACCAGCTTCAACGGCCTGCTCCTCGGCGCGGTCCAAGGCTTGAACCAAAAGCTCGCCGACCCCACCCGCCCGAACGGGACACTGTACCCCGCGAACACCTGGTCCCTGGCGGCGATCACCAACGGCATGGCCGATGGTGGCTTTTGGACCGGCAACAGCAACGGCCAGGCGCTGGTCAGCCTGTACTTGTCGAACGGGGTGGTCTGGATCAAGCAGATCGCGCCGTAGCGCCTTGGACGGGGTATTTAATGGCCCGCTATTGCCACCTTAACGGGTAGTTAAAAATGCAAAGTCGGGCATCCTGGGAAGGCGGGTTTTTACCCCATTCTTCTCAAACCATTTCGACTACTTCTCAAACCGGGCGCGTTTTTACAGTTTCCCCCCTCCCCGCGCAGCAGTGAAAGCAGCTATGGACAGGGGGTGATGGCGAACGTAAAACAAATCATTCTAAGCATTTACGCCAGCATCAAGGCTCGCTATGGCAGTTAAACTTAATAGTGGCACAGCAGCAGGTAGGGCGGGCAGTCCCCTGCCCGCCGCGATTGCCAACCAACGCACCCTGATTCACCGCGACGGCAAGCAGCAGCGACGCTCCCTGGCCATTTCTAAAAACCCACGACGAGACAGGTCAAACCGCCACCGGACCACCACTTCCGGTCCCCTCGCCCCTCCGAGGGGAGAGGGCTCGGGTGGAGGGGTGCCGGCCATTGAAAACCAAATGAGAATCAACCACTTACAACCCGCCCCACCCGCAACACGGTCCCTATAAAAGAAAAGAGCCCGGACACTACTCCGGGCTCAATAAAAACAACACTCTAAATTTTCTTGTCGGGGCACAACTCCCAACACCAAAAGCCTACCACACCCCGGATTTTCCGCCTGTCCCCAGTTGTGGGGACAAAATGACCAATCGCCGGCAGTCAGATTTTCCCCAGAATTTCCCCAAGTTGCCGCTGCGAAACCTCCGGCAGCCCCTCGCTCCACACCACAAAATGCGACCGCGCCAGCTTTTGCTCCACCGGCATCTGCGCCGCAATCCGCTGCCGGATCTGCTCCGGCGTCCACCCGCGCGCCGCCAGCCTGGCCCGCTGCGAATCCGGCGAACACGCCACGCAGATGATCTTGTCGAAGCACCCCTCCGCCTGCGTCTCGAACAATAGCGGAATCACCACCACGCCCACCGGGCAATTTTCCCGGCGCCACGCCTCCGCCTGCGCCCGCCAGCCTGCGCGGATGCGCGGATGCAAAATCCCCTCCAGCTTCTGTCGCGCGGCGGGATCGGCAAAAACGATCTTCGCCAGTTCACCCCGCCGCAGCCCGCCATCGGGTGCCAGCAGGTGATTTCCAAAAACGGCGGCGATCTCCGCCAAGGCCGGCTGACCGGGCTGCACCAGTTCATGCGCGAGGTCATCCGTGTCCACCACCCGCGCACCGGCCGCCAAAAGAAAACCGGCGGCGGTGGATTTTCCCATCCCCACGCCGCCGGTCAAACCGCAGAGTTTCATTGTGCTTACTGGCCGGGGATCACACGGTAGAAGCGGTCCGCATAGTACGTCGCGTCTAGATTCGTGTAATTAAACGGCGTGGTGTTCGTGAAGATGGGCACCCATGTCAACAGGTTGGTGGAGGCTTGCACGATCACGCTCGTGCCCACGCCGTAAGTGTCATAGCCACCGGCCACTTTAAACATGAAATGATTACCCGGTTCCACCAGCGCAGCCCCCGACAGCGCCGGCGCCGGCCGCACTGCCACGGCGATTTTGGTGCTCACCGTGTTGTCATCCGGGTTCGGGTCCGGCGTGGATGAACTGATGCTGACAATCGCATCGTTCTCATAAGGTTGGCCGATAAGGTTTGCGGCAAAAGTCAGGGTCAGCGTACCGCCGGCGTTGACCGGCAAATTGCCCAGATTCCAGATGAACGAACCGCCAAAGCGCGTGAACGTGCCTAGGCTCAGGTTCGATGAAATGAGCGTTACGCCGTTCTCGGGCGTCGGCAGAGTGTCCGTCACATAAACATTTGTGCCCGTCGCGGGACCATAGTTCGTCACCGACAAGGTGAGGTTAAAGTTTGTGCCGGGGGGCTCCGGCAGAGGGCTGTTCGTGGGCGTGACACACAGGGCGATGTCCGCCGGATATCCGACCAGGTTGGCCGTCGTCAGGGCAATGGACCAGCCGCTGTTGATCATGCCCACGTCCTGCTGCTTGTCGTCCTGCACAAACAGGAACCAGTCACCGTTCGGATTGCTCCCGTTCATCGCGGACAGGTTGGTCGGCCACGGTCCCAGCGGAGCGGAAATGATCGGCGGCGGAAGATTGGAAGCGGTGACGGTATTGCCGACCAAGGCATTGATCAAATTGGTGCCGTTGGGGGTGCCCAAACCGGTGCAAAGATCATAGTTGTTGGTCGCATAAAACTGGTTCGGGCTTTGGGACCAGGCGTTGTTCCCCGTGGTGGTGTCATGGAAAGAATTGGTGTAAGTCACCGGGTTCTTGGCCAGGCTGTATAGGGCCGGGTTCAAAAAGCCCACCGGCGGCCGGCTGTTGATCGCACCCTGTTGATTGATCATGGCCGTATAACCGCACCACAACGGCGCCGCCGCGCTCGTGCCGCCAAACCAGTCGGAAATACCGTTGCCATAAATCACCCAGCAATGATCCGCCGTCAACGCCACGTCCGGCATGTTGCGTTGCGTGGCCGATCCATGGCTGGTCGTGATGTTGATGTTCGTCTGCCAGCTCGGAATCAAATAGTTCGGGCTGATGCCGCCGCTGCTGCCAATGCCGTCGTTGGCCGGACCAAATTCGACGCCCCAGTTCCAGACCGTTTCCGACGCGTAAACCGCATTGTTCGACGTGGTCAGCGTCGTGCCGCCCACTTCCGTGATGTGCGGGCTGTCCGACGGGAATGACACAAAACCCGTGAAGGCATCCGAATCGCCCACGGCATTGAAAAAGGTCTGCCCCTGCAACGCCATCTGCTGGAAAATCTGCTCCGCCGTCGCGTCCGGCGACCCGCCGCCCCACGAGCAGCTCAATTGCTTGGCCACGTTGTCATTCGCCATGCGGCCCAGCAAATCCACCCACGGGCTCGGATTCGGCGCCTCGTAAACGTAGATGTTGGAAACCCCCGGGGCCATTGAAAATATCATGTCAATGTCCAGCGAAACCTCGGGATTGCCAAATTGCGTCGGCGTCGGCACCCCCCCGTCCACCGGCACCACGATCAGTTTCGGCGGATTCGCCAGCCCAATCAGCGTCGCATAGGCCGCGGCATCGCTCGCATAGAAACCGTCAAACTGCAGCAAGCCCACATTCTGGCCCGCACCCGTGAGGGTCGTGCCCGGAACATACGCATTGCGGAAATCCTGCCCCTGATAATTGCCGCCCGGCGCCGAACCGGCCGCCGGCGTCTTGACCAGCGGGTTCGTTTGCGGATGCTTCTTGAGGTTCGGGTGCGGGAGATAATAACTGTCCATCTGGCTCAGGTGCAGGATGGGCAGCGTGGCATCCACCGTGGGCTCCGTGCTCGGCGCATAAAAACTGCGCGCCTCGGTCGGATGCTGGTAGGTGTTGAACTTGACGTGGAACGTCCTTTCCACCGTGCTGACCGGCGCCTTCACATCCAGCAAAACCCGGTTCGGATGCGTGCCGGAAACGGTCAACCCGTTGGCCGCCGCGAAATCTTTCACCGCCTGGTAGTCCTGCTCCGTCGGGCCGAACTGCGCCGTGAACTGCTCCGGCGTCAGAAAATGATGATAGTTCGGGCTGCTCGGATCGTAGATTTGCTGCATCAGGTTCGTCAAACCCTCCCGATTCCGCAACGGCAGGCCGATCACCAGGTTCAATTGATTCGTCGCCGGCAGCGCCCCCGTCGCGGCCAGCATGGTGGCCGCCTGCGGCACATGTCCGGTCAGCGTCTTCATCACCGGCGCCGCCGCACCCGCCGGCCACACCATGGCCGCCGCCACCAGCAGCCCCGCGCTAATCTTGGAAAATATCTTGCTCATAAAATCTCTCGTTCAAAGTTTTGCCCGGGCCTCAGTGGAAATTGTTCACCGGCAGCACCACCGATGGCCTGTTCGTGCTCGTCACCGCCGAGGTGCCGTGCGTCAGCAGGTTCGTAAACGCATCGTCAAAGGTCAGCGTCACGTTGGTCACCAGCACCTGCCCGCCCACGTGCGCCATGATCAGCGTGCTCAGGCTCGACGGCGATTGGACGAGCGCGTCGATGTCCGAAGGCGACTGGTGCCACAGCTTGTTCAGCGTGACCGTCGCCTTCACCAGCGTGCCGTTCAACCCGCTGACATTGATGATCGAAGGATACGGCGATGCCGCCGCCGGCGTCGCGTTCGTCGGGTCATTGATTACGATCGCCGCGCTGTTCGTGTACAGCGAGGTCACCGTGCCCAGCGTATAACCGAACACGCCCGTGCCGAGCAGATTGTTCGTGTTCGATTCGTAAAGATTGAAGTTCACGATGATCGCCTGATTGTTCGTGCCCTTGGCCGTGAAGGTAAACGGCCGGGAAACCGAGTGGCCGTGGTACGCCATCGGCCCGTAGCTGTTCGTCAACGGTGACGCCACCGTGACATTGGCGTTGGTGATGATCTTGGCGACCAAATTCGTCACGTCCGTCCCACCGGCATCGCGGAAGGCAAACTGCAGCGTCACCGTCTCATTCGTGTCAATGATGCCGTTCGGCGCGCCCGCGCCCGTTTCCGAGGTCAGCAGCGAACCGGCCGGGATCACATAGCTGCCGCTGTCATCATGGAGGGTCAACGTGGCCGCGCTCGGCGCCTGCAACGTGCAGTTCGTCGGGTTCAACAATTGCAGCAGCACCGTCTTGTCCGCCAGCAGCACTGTGGTCGAGCTGATCGGCACATAGAAGTACGTGGCCGTCGCCCCGTTGGTGAAGACCAGCGTCCCGTTCGTCGCCACGAAGTTGACCGTCGAGGTCACGTTCGTGTTGTCCGTCCGCAGCACCGTGATCTTCGCCGCCCCCGCGCTCTTGTTCACCGAGTAGATGGCGCTTGAGAAGCTCATGCCCGAGTTGTTGTCCGTGATCGTCACCACCGCCGTGCTCGGCGCCACCAGCACGCCCGGCGCCGTCGGATTCGTCAGGATCACGCTGAACGTCTTGTCCCCGTTCACCAGCCCGTTGTTGAGGATCGGCACCGTGAACGTGTTCGTGCCGTTGCCGTTCGTGAACACCAGCGTCCCGTTCACCGCCGTATAATCAGTGCCCGCCAGACCGGTACCGTCCCGCGTCAGGAAATTGACGGACAGCGGCACCGTGTTCGAATCGATGATCACCGGCTCCACGTTCGTGTTGAGGCACACCACCGTCACCGTCAGGCTGCCCGCGTTCTTTGCCACGGTCAGCGCGGAGTTGGTGAAGCTGATGCCCGCCTCGGCGTCCGTGATCTGGATCACCATCGGGTTCGGCGTGCCGGTCTGCACGTTCAGGGCCGGATTCACGAGCGCCATGTTGAACGCCACCGTCCCGGTGTAATTCGTGTCGTGCAGCAGGAGCACCGGGATGATCTTGGAAACCTCGCCCGGGTTGAACGTCAGGGTTCCGCCCGTCGCCGTATAGTTCACATTGGACAGCGCCGTGACATCCCTCGTCGTATAATCCACCTTCGAGATGCCGCTCGCATTGTTGTACCGCGTGACGCTCACCGGCACCACGCCCGCCGTCTCGCTGAACGTGTTCGTCGCCACCGTGAAGGCGATCACCACATTCGTGTTGATGATCGTCAACGTCGCGTTCGTCGGGCTCGTGAGTGTGGCGCCGCCCGTCGGATTCGACAACACCACCGTCAAATACACCGGCGCAATCGCCAGGTTGTTGTTCAGCACCGGCACCGCCAGCGTGGCGTTGGTCTGGCCGTCGTTAAACGTCACCGTTCCGCTCACCGCCGTGTAATTGATGTTCGGCACGGCGGTTCCCGGCACCGTCGCATAGTCCACCGATACGCTGCCCGAGGTTCCGCTGCTGCGGACCACCGTCAGCGTGGCGATCCCCGCGTTTGCGTTCGTCGTGAAATTCGTGGAGGCAAAGCTCAACTGGCCCGGGGCCGTCACCGTGTCGATGATCGTCAACACCGTGTTCGACGGCGCGCTCTGCACCGCGTTCACCACGTTGCTCATGCCCAGGTATACCGTGCGGTTACCCTGCGGCAGCAGGTTGTTGACGATCCCCACCTGCACCACCTGGTCCGTCTGGCCCGGGTTGAAGGTCACCAGCAGGTTCGTCGGGTAATAATCAATGCCGGGCACCGCCGTCCCGTTGGTCGCGGTGAACACGCTCATGGAACACGTGCCGCTCGCGGAGCCGATGCGCACCACATGCACGTTCCCCACCCCGGTCGACGTGTTCTTCGGCACGCTGTAACTCGCCGAACCAAAGCTCACCCCGCTGTCATCGTTGATGATCGTCAGCAGCGCCGTCGACTGGTCGCCCAGACTCGGACCCGCCGGCGGCGGCGGCGTCGGATTTGACAACGTCAGGTTCACCGTCAGGTTCGGCGTCGCATTCGAATCGTCCCGCACCGGCACATTGACGTACCGCAGCACTTCGCCCGCCGGGAAGGTCACCGTCGTGTTCACACTGCTGTAATTCGTGCCCGCCACCGCCGTGCCGTCCGACGTCGCAAAATTCACTGCCACCGCGCCCGAGCCGTCCGTGTTCGCGCCGCTCGTGCCGCCCACGCGTTCCACCCCGATGATCGCCTGCAGCCCATTTTCATCCACGGAATAAGTCGGGGACGTGAACTGGAACTGGCCTGCGCCCGTCACCGACCCGCCGTAAATCCGGGCCACATGGCCCGCCGGCGCGTCGTTGTAGTGCGTAAAGCTGCCGCCGATCACAATCATCTGGTCCCCCGGCTGGATGACCAGCGCATTGACCGCCCCGTCGGCGCCATCGCCAAAATTGATGCTCGGATCCACCGCGCCGCTGGGCAGCAGGCGGGTCAACCGGTTGCGGGTCACGCCGTTGGCCTGCGTGAACTGGCCCGCCACCACGATCCGGTCATCCGTCTGGATGGCCAGCGCATTCACCACCCCGTTCGCCCCGGCGCCGACGTTGCTCGTGAAGGATCCATCCAGCGTGCCATCACTGTTCAGGCGCGCCAGGTGGTTCAAGGCCACCCCGTCAAACGTGGTGAAATCACCACCCACCACCACGCTCCCATCATTCTGGATGGCCAGCGTCCGCACCACGTCCCCGGCCCCGACCGCCACGTTCAGGTTGAAGCTCGCATCCAATGACCCATCCGCGTTCAAGCGCGCAATGCGGCCGACCGTCGCGTTGTTCACATTCGTGAACGCCCCGCCGATCAGCACCTTGCCCGCAAACACCGAGTTGCTCGGATACGCCGCCACGGCATAGACCGTCCCCACCGGTCCGGACCCCGTCGCAAAACTATTGTCCACCGTGCCGTCGTTGTTCAATCGCGTCACAAACGGAATGGTCTGGCCGTCAATCAGCCCGAACGCTCCGCCGACGTAAACCTTCCGGCTGCCGCCAATGAACGTTTCCGCGATCGCATAGACCGTGTTGTCCGCCCCGGCCCCCGGGTTGAAGCTGCTGTCGATCGTGCCATCCTGGTTCAGCCGGGCGATGTGGTTCAGCGTCGTGCCGTTCACGGATGTGAACGTGCCGCCGATCAGGATCTGGTCATCCGTCTGGTCAACCACCGCGTAAACCGTGTTGTTCGCGCCGGACAAGCCATACAGGAAGCCGGACCGGTCCAGCGAGCCGTCCGTGTTCAACCGGGCCAGGTGGTTTTCCGGCACGCCATTCACGATCGTGAAGCTGCCGCCCGCGATGATCTGGCCGCTGGACTGCAGGGCCAGCCCAAATACATCCGCATTCATGCCCGCCCCCGGACTAAACGTCGTGTCCGCTGAACCCGGCGGCCGGATCAGGCTGGACGCGTCCACGATGTAACATTTGGCCGTGCTCGGCGAGCCCAGCGAAGCGCCGTTGTTTGTCTCGACCAGCCCCACCGTGAAATAAAAGTCGCTTGGCTGCGGATCCACCATATTGTCATTCGTGATCGCCACCCGGATGGTGGCCGCCAGTTGTCCCGGCGCAAAGTTGAGGATGCCGTTCGTGGCGATGTAATTGACACCCGCCAGCGCCGTTCCATTCGCCGTCGAGTAATTTACGGTCATTAAACCGTTCGTTCCACGGTTGCGGATCACCGTCAGCAGCTCGTAGCCGCCCGTTTCATTCGCGATATAGCTCGGCGAACTGAACTGGAACGACCCGTAACTGTTGTCGTTGCCGATGAACACCACCGCGTTGGTCGTGCCCGTCGTCGCGAACAGCGAAGGTGCGCTCACCCCGTTCAAGGTCGGGGTCTTCAGCACCACGCCGAACTGCTTGGTGATGCCGTTGCTTCCGTTGTTAATCAACGGGATGGTGACGGTCTTCGGGCTCGTGTCCCCGCTGTTCCATTGCAACGTGTTGGTGCTGCCCACGTAATCCGTGCCGCTCTTCGCCGTGCCGTTCGTCGTCGCCAGCACCACCGAGACCGTGCCCTTGCTGCCCACGTTCCGGTTCACCGTGATCGTCACCGAGCCCGCGCTCAAATTGACGGGGTAATTGTTGGTGCTCAAGTTCACAAACCCCTGGAAATTCGGGTTGATGAGGTGCAGCACCGCATTCGTCAGCCCCAGTGTAGCCAGGCCACGTTGGTCCAGCGGATCCAAACCAAACAGGGTCAGATTCACCGTTTTCTCAACCGCGCTCACCGAGTTCGAGTTCAAAATCGTGACATTGAACGACTGGTACGTGTCCGAGGGCTGGAATGCCAGCGTGCCGCTGCTGGCCACATAATCGTTGTTCAGGATCGCCGTGCTGCCGTTCGTCGTCGTCGCGTAGCTCAGGTACACCACGCCATACGAGCCGTTCGTGCGGATCACCGGTATCGTCGCGCTCTGACCCGAGCCCACGTAGTTTGCTGACGTGAACCCAAACGTCCCGGACTGATGATGATCGTCGATCAGCGTCCAGGGGGCGACGGATTTGCCGAGCGCCACGCCCAGCGGAACGTCTTCACCGCCCAGATAGAACTGGTCCGCACCATACGGATTCGCCATCTGGAATTGCGCGGTCAGGTTGTTCAACGAGTTGGTGTTCGCCAGCACGCTGACCGTCACCACTGATCGCTGGCCGCTGCCGGAGTAATACTCGCCATAGATGTCCCGCACAAATCCATTGGTTCCAAACAAACCATCGCTGTGCATGCGCCCCATCGGATTGCCGACGTCCCAAGCCACCGCGTAGAAGGGGGCCAGGGCCAGATAACTGTAATCCACCCCGCTCTGGGCCAGTGCGGGCAGCACGGCAAAATTGGCCGTGGCCGGTCCCAGGATGCCGCCGTCACGGAGCAGGCTCACATTCATCGGCGACTGGCTCTTGTTGATCGAATAATTGTTCAACAACAGCCCAAGGTTGCCGGGCCCGGGCGTTGCCCCGCCGATCAAGCGGGCGACATTGCTGCGGTTGCGGATGCCCGCACGCGTCTTTTGCACCGGCGACATGGCCTGCGTGTTGATGATCGCGGCATTATTCGTATCTATGCTCTCCGGCCGCACATCCACATCATCCGACTGGCCGCCACCCACCCGTTGGAAGCTGCCGCCAATCATGACCTGGCCATCGCTCTGCAGCCCGGACGTCAGCACCGTGCCCAGCGGGTCGTTATACCGATCACGCGGCAGGCCGGCGAACTCGTTGTAGGCCGTGTCCAAGAAGGTCGTGTCCACCGTGCCGTCCGCGTTCAACCGCGTAAAGCCCAGGCGATGCGTGCCATTGACGGCGGTGAAGGCGCCCCCGACATATATCGTGAAGTTCGTCTGCACCGGCAGCGCCGCATTCGTGGTCGAGTAGATTTGATTCGTCGCCACCAACACATTGAACACCGGACCATTGACGCCCGTCCCGTTGTAGAAGGCCGGATCCGTGAATCCGTTCGCCGTCAACCGGGCCAGCCGGTTGGCCGTCGCCCCGTTCATCACGGTGAATTGGCCGCCCGCCACGATGTTCCCATCCGGCTGGATGCCAACCGCCGACACCGAGGCGTTCGCGCCGGAACCCGGGTCAAAGCTCGGGTCGAATGAACCATCCGCGTTCAACCGCGCAATATGGTCCTGGCCGCTGACCCCGCCCACCCTGGCAAAATCACCGCCCACGATCACCTGTCCGCTGGGCTGGACGCCCAGCGCCAGCACTTGCGCATTCAGATTCGTGCCCGGATCAAAGGCGGTGTCCAGCGTGCCATCCGCCCTGATCAGGGCCAGATAATGCCGCGCCACGCCGTTGTACGAAGTGAAATTACCGCCAACCAGCAGTTCGCCATTTGTCTGGAAGGCCATCGCATTGACATCCCCGTTGAAGCCCACCCCGGCGTTGAACGTCGGATCCACCGCGCCATTCGGCGTGATCAGCGCGATGCGGTTGCACAGGATTCCGTTATACGACGAGAATGCGCCGCCAATGAACGCCCCGCCGTTGCCGTTCAAGACGATGCACTTCGCCACCTTGTTCAGGCCGCTGCCGGGGTCGAACGTGGTGTCCAGCGAGCCGTCCGTATTGACCCGCGCGATGCGGCTCCGGGCCGTCTGGTCGTAGCTGAAAAAGTCCCCGACCACGATCATCTTGTCGTCAGGCTGCATCGCCAGACCAAGCACCTCGCCGTCCGTGCCGGGATGGCTCATCTGCGGCGGCGTCGTCGGAAAGGCCCCGGCCATGTTGTAGCTGAAGTCCGCGTTATAGAACTCATCCACGGAGCCCGCCGGCGGATGATTGTCGTCAAACAAAATGGTCACCGTGGTCTGGTCGATCATGCCCACGGGCAGCGGATTGTTGTCCTTGTCCAGCTCATAGAGGCTGATCGTGAAGTCCTCGTTGAACTGCTGCAGACCATTATTCAAGATGTTAAAGTTGATCTCCTGCGACCGGAACGCGTTGTTGCCGGACGGGAAGCTGATGGTGCCGCTGCTGCCGCCCGGGAAATCAAAATCCGGCACCAATCCGCGGATCCCCGGATTGTTGGGCGGGGTGGGCGTGGCGTAATCTGAGCCCGGCTGCAACGGGAACTGGCCATCCACCAGATCACCGCTGACATTGTCCAAATATGGGCTGTTTGCCCGCCAATGGATCGTCGGCGAAGCCGCATTGTTCGTGCCTGAACGGT
The DNA here is from genome assembly GCA_031290985.1 of Verrucomicrobiia bacterium. Classification (GTDB taxonomy): domain Bacteria; phylum Verrucomicrobiota; class Verrucomicrobiia; order Limisphaerales; family UBA11358; genus UBA11358. The sequence goes on from JARLJW010000014.1 coordinate 11,895, forward strand.
TCACGAAGATCGTGATGGGCACGCCCGCCCAATACTGTGCAATATCACGCGTAACCCGGTAATGCGCCTTCCCAAAATTAACCACCGTGTTGGTCGGTTGCAGCGCATAAATGGTGTTGGTAACCGTGTTCGTCTGGGTATTCAACGTGAACGGATCCTGGACAATGTTGGTCGTCAAAACTGTCTTTATCGTGCCGCCTTGCGGGCTGATGTCCGCATCCAAAATCCGCACCACCGCCTGGCTGAAGAGGTTGTCCAGTCGCGGTGCCTGCACGGCGGTGGACTCAAACGGATCCAGCACGGCATTCGTCAGGATGATCAAGAAATCACGGTTCAACCGCGGCAATTGGGAGTCATCATTGATCGGAATGAAGATCGTTTTGCTCATCTCGGAATCATCAAACGTAAGCATGCCGCTTACCGGCGTATAGTCCGCCGGAGCCGATTGAATTATCTGACCGAGCTGGTTCGTGGTGATGGTGGAATTCGTGCTGGCCGGCATGTCACCGTTTACCAGCAATCCATTCGTCCGCATCAGATAGGAGCCGGGCTGGATGTCCGCCGTGGTGTAACCCACCCGCACCCGGCCGGTGGAACCGGCCACGCGCGTTACCGTCACCTGCATGCCGGGTATGTCGAAAACATACGTCGACTTGCTGTTGGTCAGGTACATCGTGCCATCAATTGTCGTATTGGGCCGGTCAGCCACAGGCGTATTAACCCGGCGGTCAGCCTCGGTCTCCGCCACATGATACTCCAGCATCGACGCCCCGTTCGAATACGTCAATCCGGACTGTGCGAATAAGTTGAATCCAAATAAGTTGTAGTACTGAAAACTTCCCGTCTCATCCACTTCTTCCGTGGCAAACCGGAACACGCCCGAAGGATGCAATGCGACGTTCAACTTCACCTGGCCAGCCTGGTTCGCCAGCACCCAAAACGTATAGGTTTTGCCGGCCACCGCGTTGAAACGCACCGCGCTGGGACCACTGTACGGCTGGTTGAAGGAAATGGACGTGGATCGAATGATGGGCGCGCCAGTATAGTTGTTCGTGTCCAAGTCAAAGGTGTGGCTGCTCCAATCATTAATCTGCGAAATGGGATAGGCCCCTTCGTTTGCCGCCACCTCGGTTACCGTGTTTAAATTGGTTCCGGTCAAGACCACCAAGGCGGTGGTCAGATTTTGGCCGATATAGTCATCCACGCTGCCAAAGGTGTCCGCTTCCGCTTCCCCGCTGTTCGTCGGCGTCCACGTAAACCAGGCGTAAGGCGACCCGGTGAAGGCCACCGAATTGCTCGTGTCAAATGCGGCGGAACCCGAGTCCCCGCCCAGGACCACCGGGCTGGAGAAGCTTGATCCCGCCGGCGTGTTCGTCTCAATGATCGTCACGGTTTCCACCGACGGCGAAACCAGCACCCCCGGCGCCACCGGGCTGGACAACGTCACAGTGAAGGTCTGGTTGCTTTGCACCAGGCCGTTCGGCAGGATGATCACCGGGATATAGTTCACCGCCTGGCCGTTGGTGAAGGTCAGCGTGCCGCTCGTCGGCGTGTAGTCCACGCCCGGCGCCGCCGTGCCGCCACCCGTTGCATAATTCACCGAGACCGGTCCAATCCCCGGATTGGAGCATAGCACCGGGAGCAGCACGAATCCGGCCGTCTTCAAAACACTGTTCGACGCGCTCAGGAAGCTGATGCCCGCCTCCGCATCCAGTTCCTGGATGACCGTGGTGCTCGGGTAAGTCAATTGCGAGCCCCCGTCCGGGTTGGAAAGCACCATCGAGAACGACACCGTGCCCGTCACGTTCGTATTGTGCAACAACTGCACCGGCACCGTCAGCACGGAATCGCCCGGATTGAATGTTAAGATGTTGTCGCTGATTGCCGTATAATCCAGGCCCGCTGTCGCCGTCCCGTCCACCGTCGCGTAGTGGACCCTCGTCGTCCCATTGGTGTTATTGAACCGCACCACGCTGATGAACACGGTGTCCGGATTGCCACCATACAAGACGCCTCCCGTCTCGGAGAAGGTGTTCGTCGCCGAGACGAAAGCCAGACCGATGTTCGTGTTGATGATGGTCAGCGTCGCGTTCGTCGGGTTCAGCAGCGATGCGCCGCCCGCCACGTTCGTCAACATCAGGTTCAAATACTCCGGGCCTTCGGCGGTGGTCGTGTTCTTGACCTGCACCTCGAACGACTTCACCGTTTCACCGTCACCGAACGACAAGGTCCCGTTCGTTGCGATATATTTCGTCCCGGCCAGCGCCGTGCCGTCGGCCGTCAGGAACTTCACGGAGACTACGCCGGCCGACCCGAACGTGCGGACCACCGAGATGAGCGAATTGGTATAACCCACGCCGCCGCCTTCCGTCGCAATATAATTCGTCGCCGAAAAACTCAACTGCCCCGGCGCATTCACCGTGTCCACGATCGTCAGTTCCGCGTTGGTCGGGCTCGCCAGCAGGGCGTTGACCGGCCCGTAGATCTGCATGTCCACCGTGCGGTTCCCCTCGGGCAGCCCGTTGTTGTTGATGGGTATCGCCACGATCGAGTTGGATGCCCCATCGGCAAATGTCACCGTCGTCGGCCCCACCGGCGTGTAGTCCGTGCTGGGAGCCGCCGTACCGCTGCCGGTCGTCGTGAAATTCACCGTCGCCCCGCCCCGCACGCTGCCCAGCCGCGTCACGGTGATCACGGCAACGTTGTTGATCACGTTCTTCGGCACCGTATATGTGGCCGATGAAAAACTGATGGCGCTGTCATCATTGATGATGGTTAAAACCGCCGTCGGCTGCAGCCCCACCTGGGACGGTATCAGCGGGCTCAAGGTCAGGTCCACCGCCAGGTCGGGCGTGATCACCTGGTCGTCCATCACCGGAATGGTGATCGTTTGGAGCACTTCGCCCCGCGGGAAAACCAGATTGGTCGCGATGGCAGTGTAATTGATTCCCGCAATAGCTGTATCGTCGCTCGTCGCGAACGGCACCTGCACATCACTGTCGCCCGCGGCATTCGTGCCGCTCGTGCCGCCCGTGCGGATCACCGTGATGAGGGCATTCGTCCCTCGCTCATCCACCGAATACGTCGGGGAAAGGAACTGGAACGCCCCCGAGCCGCCGACTGAGCCGCCGTACAAGCGGGCCAGATACGGATGCGACACGCTGTTGTATTCCGTGAATCCGCCACCGATGATGATCTTCTCGTCCGGCACATTTGTCGGATAACCGGCGATCGTGTCCTTCTGGATCACCATCGCCGCCACAAAGTTGTTCGCGCCCGTGCCGAAATTGATTGTCGGATCCACCGTGCCATCCGGGTTCAAGCGGGTGATCCGGTTGCGCGTCACCCCGCTGCAATGGGTGAACTCACCGCCCAGGATGATCCGGTTGTCGCTTTGCAGGGCGATGCTGAACACCGCGTCATTTGCGCCCAGACCCGGCGTGAAAGTCGCATCCACCGCGCCGCCCGAGGTCAGCCGGGCAATGTGGCTGGCCGCCTGGCCGTTCACATTCGTGAACAGCCCGCCGATGAGGATGTTCCCATCCGGCTGGATGGCGATTGCCCGCACCGAGTGGCTCGCGCCGCTCGTCAGCCTGAACGTCGGGTCCACCGAGCCGTCCGTGTTCAGACGGGCGATATGGTTGCAGTTCGTGTTGCCGTTGACCGCGGTGAAATCGCCGCCGATGACCACCTTGCCATCCGTCGGCTGCATCGCCAGCGCATACACCGTTCCGTTGGCCCCCAGCCCCGGATTGAACGCCGTGTCCAGTGAACCGTCATAATTCAAACGCGCGATCCCGTTGATCGGACTTCCCGACAGCGTGGCAAAGCCGCCGCCCACCATCATCTTGCTCGATCCGCCCACAAACGTTTCCGCCAAGGCATATATCGGATTGTCCGCCCCCGAGCCCGGGTTAAATAGGCTGTCAAGCGTTCCATCCGGGTTGACCCGCGTGATCCGGTTGGCCACCACGCTGTTAAAGTTGGTGAAGAACCCGCCCACCATGATGCGGCCGTCCGCTTGCACCGCAATGGTTCGCACGGAGCCGTTGGCCCCATACGTGGAAGACGGCAGTGAGAACTTGGTGTCCAGCGTTCCGTCCGCGTTCAGGCGCGCAATGCGCTGGCGCGGCACCCCGTTCGCCAGCGTGAAATCACCGCCCACCAGCAATTTGTTGTTGCTCTGCAGGGCCAGCGTGTAAACCGAGTCGTTGAACCCGGTCGCATTGTAGGTCACATCCCCCGAACCGGGCGGTTCATTCACCGTCAGCGTATCAATGATGTTCACCACCGCGTTCGTCGGGTTGCCCAGCGTCGCCCCCCCCGTCACGTTGGCCAGGTTCAAGGTCAGGGACAGCAGGCCGTCCGCCGTGCCGTCATCAATGACCGGCACCCGGATGAACTTGCCAACCTCGCCATTCGTGAATGTCAGGGTCCCGTTGGTGGCCGTGTAGTTGCCCGGCGCGGTGGCCGTCCCGTCCGTCGTGGAGAAATCAACCGTCGCCGTCCCCGCGCTCCCGCCCGTCCGCACCACCGGGATCAGGGCAAAGCCGCCGTATTTCTTCACCGAATAAACCGGTGAATTGAACTGGAACGCACCCGCGGAATCCACGTTCACAATGGTCAGCACCGCGTTCGTCCCGCCAAAGTTCAGCGGCGAGGCGTTGGCCACGTTGGCCACCAGCGAGTTCGTCAACCGCAGCCCCACCGTCTTGTTGCCCGTGACCACGCCGTCATCAAAGATCGGAATGATGAAATTGCGCGAGGTCACGTCGCCTGTGGCCCAGGTCAAGGTATTGGTTAAGGCCGTATAATTCACGCCGTTCACCGCCGTGCCGCCGTTGGCGATGACTTTCACGCTCAGGCTGCCGCTGCTGCCGCCGGCGCGGTTGACCGTCACGACCGCCGCCCCGGCATTCTCATTCGTGCTGTAGTTGGCCGCCGAAAACAACAGGTGACCCGGGGCATAATTGTTATTGATGATCGTCAGCGTGGCATTGGTCAGCCCGAGCGTCGCCCCGCCCGTCACGGCGGACAAACTCAATTTCACCGTCACGTCCGGCTTGAGCGTCGACCCGTTGATGATCGGAATGGTGAACGACTGGCTCGTCACCCCGCCCGCAAAGGACAAGGTGTTCGTCACCCCGCGATAATCAACCGAGTTCGTGGCCGTGCCGTTGGCGGTCTTGTAGGTCAAGCCCACCACCCCGTCGCTCCCGTTTGTACGCACCACGGTGATGGTCGCTGTGGGCTGGTTCTCCACCACGCTATACACCACCGAACTGAAGCCCAGCACGCCCGGCCGGATGTTGTCATCAATGATGGTCAGCGGCGCCGTCGCCTGCGTGCCGATCGCCGCCCCGAGCGGAATATTTTCCCCGCCCAGCGTGAAGATGTCCGTCCCATTCGGCGCCGAGAGCGTCAGATTCGCACTCAGGTTGCCGGTGATGTTCGTGTTATTGATGATGTTCAGGTTTACGTTGGCGCCGGTCGTGTTTACCGGTGACGTGTTAAAGTTCGGACCCACAAGCCCCACATCATACATCCAGGCATTGGCCGACCAGGCCGTGCCCCAGGTCGGTGTCCGCGAAGCCGCGCCCAACGTAAAGTTTACGTCCGGTATCGCGATGCCCGGGCCCGGATCCGCGGTGTTGGTGTTAAACGTCGCGGAAATGATGCCCAAATTGCCGTTCTCGCGGAGCAGCGAGACATAAAGCGAACCGCCGTTCTTGTCCACCGAATAGCTGTTATAGTAAAATTGTATGTCGCCCGGTCCCGGGGTGATGCCGCCAATCAACCGCGCCACGTTGCTTCGGGGCAAGATCGCGTCCCGCGTCGCGCCGCCGCCCACGCGCAGAAATCCCCCGCCGATGATCACATTCAAGCTCGGTTCCACTCCGATCGCATAAACATAATTCCGCTGGTTCCCCTGGGGATAGTCACTGGTGTTCACCGCATTATTGTTATGGTAGTGGTTGATCAGGCCGGCAAACTGGTTATAGGCCGTATCCATGAAACTGGTGTCCAGGCTGCCGTTCGCAAACAACCGGGCCACCCCGATGCGCCGCGTCTGGTTATATTCCTGGAAGTTGCCGCCGATCAGGATGCCTCCATCCGGTTGCAACGTGATCGCAAACACCGTATCCGCGAATTGGGTGACATGGTTGTAGGTGCCGGTGCCGGAGGCAAAGGTGGTGTCCACCGTTCCGTCCACGTTCAGGCGGGCAATGCCGGCGGCTTTGTTCAGATCCAGATAAGTAAAGGCGCCACCGATCAATATCTGGCCGCTCGGCTGCAGGGCGATCGCATGAATCGGATCCGTGCTGCCGGTGTCCGGGTTGTACGTCCCGATGCCCGGGTTGAAAGAAGTGTCCAGGGAACCGTCCACGTTCAAACGCGCCACGCCGCCGGAACTCACTCCCTCAACAGTGTCAAAATCACCGCCGAGGATCACCCGGCCGGTCGAATCCACCGCCACCGCGTTCACCGTCCCGTTCGGGCCCGCTCCCGGATTGAAACTCGTATCCACCGAGCCGTCCGCATTCAACCGGGCAACCCCGTTCACCTGATTGGTGTTAAACTTGCTGAATTCACCGCCGATCACTATCTGCCCATTCGGTTGCAGGCAGGCTGACCAGATCATGTCATTGGCGCCCAATCCCGGATTGAACGTCGTGTCCACCGTGCCATCGCTGTTCAACCGCGCGATGTGCGCCCGGCTGGTGCCGTTGAAAGAGGTGAAATTACCCGCAATGATCACCCGGCCGTCCGGCTGCAGTTGCATCGTGGCAATAAAGTCATTCGCCCCGGTATTCGCCGTCGCATCCGTGTCCGCAAAGCTCACGTCCCGGAACCCGTTGTTTAACATGCGGGCGATCCGGCCGTACCGGTGACCATCAAACGAGACGAAACTGCCCGCAATGATCGTCCGGCCGTCCGGCTGCGGCGCCACCGCATACACCGTGCCGCCATTGCCGTTCGCGCTGTCGCTCACGCCACCGGAAGTGCCCGGCGTCGGGTTGAACGGATTGTCGGAATTCTTCACGTTGTTCTGGTTCCAAGTCCGGTCCGCTGCCCCGGCCGGCTGGTCGTTGAACAGGATCGTCAACGTCGCCGTGTCAATTTCTCCCACGGTCGCGCCGCGCCACGGCGGAGCTCCGCCGGGGTTAAGTGTCAGGACGGGCGTCGCATTGTATATCTGCAAATTCATGTCCTCATTGAATTCCACAATGCCATCGTTATTGATGGGAATGCTGATCGTCGTGGTGGTCTGGAACGCCGCAAAAGTCGCCGTGCCGCTGATCTGGGTAAAGTCGCTGTTGATCGTGGCGTAGTCCGAGCCGGCCTGCAGCGGAAAGGTGTTGATTGGATCATAATATCCGGGCCCGGCGAGGGGTACCGGCAAATCGATCCCATACTGTACGGACACCTCCTGATCCAGCCCGCCAGTTCTCCGCAATGTTACCACCGCATTGGTGTTGCCGTTGTTATTTACATACTCATTCACCCGCAGGCGCGCGTGTTCAAAGTTGATCACCGAGGCGGAATTCAACACCGGGAACGTGCTGCTCAAAACGCTGATCAGGGCGTTGGTATTGACATCCAGGGTGGGCTGCAACAAATCCTGCGATTCCAGAGGATCCAACCTGGGATTTGACAAGGTCACCTGCAAGGTGGTCGGCAACCCTCTAAAATCTACCGGATCCGGCCCGCCCGACACCCCCACCGGCACGTCCAAAGTCCTGCTCATCTGATAGTCGTCAAACTGCAGCGTCCCGCTCAGCGGCCCAAACGTGGGATAAGCCAGGACCACCTGGTTGGTGCTATAAGCCGCCAGCCGGAAAATATTCGTGACGGTGGTGATCGTGTTGCTGCTCGCATCAATGACAACTCCGGGCGGCAGGAGCAGGTTTTCAACGGGCGGCAAATTGGTCGGCGCCGGCGAGAACGTGCCCGAGACGGAATTGGAGGAAATCAACACCCCCAGGGTCGCGTTGGAAATGATGGTTACCGTGTTGGTGATGCCGCCCGAGAAATTGGTGTAGTTGTAAGGCGGGTTCAGGCTGGCATTATAATACTCGTAAAAATTGGTAAACGCCACCACCGTAACAAACGTGTTGCTGACAATCGTCGTGGCCGGCACGTTCGTATCCTTGATGGACACGAAGGTGTTGGTGCCAAATATATTCGTTACAAACAGATTGGTCAGGTAGGCCGAACCCACCTGGTAATCCACCAAAGCCCGCCCGCTCGCTCCGCCAAAACGCGACACCGTGATCCGCGCGCCCGACACGCTCGGCGACAACGACGTGTCCCCCACCGCCAGAGATTCCCGGTCACTGACAATGTAATTGGGTAGCCCGCCCTGGTTGGAAACCCCCGTGGCAAAGCGGAAGGTTCCGGACGGGACCGTCCGGATGCTGGTCATGTTCCAGTTCAGATTCAGCGGTCCGCCCCCCGTGTTGTTGTTGGCGGCGACCGAGATGAAATAAACCTGGCCCGCCACCACCGGGAACGTCAGATAGCTGGTGTTGAACAGGTCGCCGAAAGAATTTAACCCCGTATCGTCATCCGCCACCAGGTTGGTCAGGCCCGCATCACACACGGAGGTGTAGGCACTGTTGGTCACCTGCCAGATGGCGAGCACCGTGTTGATCTGGCTGCCCAGCGTGTCAAACTCCACCGTCCCGCTCGCCGGTGCCGTCCACTTGTACCAGACCGAGTTGCTCACGGTTTGCACCCCGGCATCATCCGTGGTCACCTGGTTGGTCTCGCAGCTTTCCAGCGTCGCCGTGGTGTTGTCCCCGTTCGTGCTGCCGCTCAGCCCCGAAAGGCCGGACGCACTGGCGAAATTGTCATTCACCTGCGCGCCCGCCACGCCCGCAAAAAGCAGGCCGGCGCTCACGGCGGCCGCCAGTCGCAGCTGGCCGGAATTTTTGATGAGCCCTTGCAGCCCCGAACCGATGAATCGCTTGATATAATCTTTCACAACTTTTCTCCATTTTTCCCGCCGCTAAATTGCAGCGCGGGGTTTGGTTTCAAAATATAAATTGGTCCACTCTTATTCTATGCGTGGCCCCTGCTAAGCGCACGCTTAAATCATGCTTAATTCGGAGGCCTCAAGGGTTCGGGCCCGTCAAATAGGGCTGCACCATGATGCGGTAAAAATGCGGCATGTTCGTCACCGGATCGTAAATCCAAACGGGCGACGGCGGGTACGGATAGCCAAAAGGTGACGGGAACCAGTTCGTATGCAGCCCGTTGGTTCCGGCCTGGCCCGGATCGTAGTAAAAATTCTTGAAATTGTTCAGCGGCAGCCAGTTCGGCGACAACAGGTTCGTCTTATAATAGACGTAGTTCGTGCCGTTGCCGACCGTGACCCACTGCAACCGCGCGGACTTCGGCGGCACGTTGGTCACCGTGATCACAAAATTCAACTGGTTGGGCGTCAGGATCGGCGAGGGATCCGTGTTGTTCGCCGTGCCATCCCCGTCGGAATCAATGTCCGGACTGGACGCCAGCGCGGCATTGACCAGGTTCGTCGTTCCATCCGGGTAGATCAGGTTGGTCGAACTAAAAATGCCCACGTAGGTCGGCACCCAGCGCAAGTGATCACTGTTAAAATGATTGATTTTTTCCGCCACCGAACTGCCGTCGTCAATCAGCGCCTGCGCATAATAGATCACCAGATTCGTGTTGAACGTCAGCGCCGGCAAATTGGTGCCCACGCGGTTGGTGTAGCTCGCAAAATGATGCAGTTGCAAACAGTCCACATAGATCGCGTTCGTGGTGAAATTGGTCCCGATGCCGCTGAAATTAAGCCGGGCGGTCGCCCCCTTCACATCCAGCACCAACTGCCCCACCCCCACGTTATTGGCGTAACCGGTGTTCGCGTAACCCCGGTCCTGCGCCGCCCACAGATTGTTGATGATCTTCCCGGCCGGCGCTATGTTTGTCACCGTGGTCCCCAGCAGGTCGCCCACCAACGGCTTGACGGGCAGGTTGAACCCGCTGTCAATGCCGCTGACCCCCAGGTAGCCCACCGTCCAGTAGGCGTTGGTGCCGCCCAAGTCCGTCAACAAATTCGACGCCGTCAACTGAATCATGCGCCCGGCCTGCAGATTCACGTTGTTCACGATCAGGCTGGGGGCGGTGATCGTCAAATCCCCCGCCGCGCTCACCACGCCGTTGGTCATGGTGGCCGTTTGGGCCTGCAGCGCAAACGAGCCGCCCCCGCTGGTAATCATGCCGCTGTTGAAGAAGTTCGTCGTCCAAATGGTGGTGCCTTGGTCGGCCACGATTCCATTGTTGATGAAGGCGCCATAAACGGATGACGAACCGCCAAAGACCGCCAGATTCGCCGCGCGGATCGCGCCATTGTTGGTCACCGAGCGCAAATTGGGAAATTGAGCCGCGTTCAAAACCGACGGGCCGAACCAGTTCAACTCCCCGTCCGCCGAGGTCGCCCCGTTGCCGAAGGCATTCGTGGTGGTCGTCAGGTTTTGCGCATCCACACTCAGAGATTTGAAAACGTTGAATACATCGCTGATCACGACGCTGTTCGTCGCATGCAGCGTCAGCGTTTGGACCCAGGACTTGGAAGCCGGCACAAAACTGCTGGCCACGACCAAAACCCGGTAATCGTAATTGAACCCGGTGATGGCATCCGTATTCGTCCACCGCGTGCTCCAAGCCGTAAGATTGCCGCTAAAGTTGGGCACGCTGCCGGCCAGGAGGTTGGTGATGGTCAGGAACCCGTTGGTCGCCCCCAGATTGATGTCGGAATAAGGTGATATGATGTTCGCGCCAATGCTCCCATCAAACTGATTGGGGGCCGACAGGGACATGTAATTCTGCCCGCTGATCTGGACGTTCGCCAGGTTCAAGCTGCCGCTGGCCGAGATCAAAATCTTGCCGGGCAGATTGGTCAAGGCGCCGCTCGGATTCACCGTGCTGGCATTGGTGGCGATTGAACTCGAGAGAAACGTCCCGGTGAAATAAGCATACGGATTGACGATGCCGCCAATCGGCTCAAACGCAAAACCGGTCGGAAACCCGTTGGTAACCGGCGTGCCCAGCGGAATCTGCACGGACGTTTGGGAGAGCGAGAAGTTGTCCGGCACCCCGTTGACCAGAAATAAGTTCGTGCTGGCTCCGAGAACATAATCATCATTCAGATAAAGATAATTATTTAAATTCTCCCCCGAGGCCGTGTCCTGATGCAATCCGGTCCACTCAATATTGGCGGATCCTGGCCCAAAAACCGAGTTGGTGAAATAAACCTTGTACGTGACCTGATTGGTGTCCGAATCGTCCTGGATAAAAACCGCGCGAACGACCACGTTGCTGGGACCAACCTGCCGGATATCAAAATACGGCGTGGTATTGGTCAGGGCGAATGCGAACGGGTACGAGGTCACTGCATTCGTGGGCGTCAAATCAAAGAAGGGCTCCCACTCCGCATTCGTATCCGTTCCAAACCCGCCGACCGCTGTAAAATTGGGGATCGTCTGCCCAAAATTAAAGAAATTCGCAAAAAATATGTTCCCAAAGATGCTCGCCACCGTGTCGATGGGCTGTTCCACGGCCAAAGTCCCATAGCTCAAATCGGTATGCTGGGAGTTCAATTTAATCAGTCCGTCCGCGCCCACGACAATTGACCCGGAACTTTGAATATTGGTGGCGGAGACCAGACATTCGCCGATGCTGCTCAACAGGAAAAAAGTGAACCCGCTCCCCGCATCAAATATGTTGTTGGACTCATTGGTGGAGTCACAACGGATCTGGCCCGCATTGTAAAACGTATCCGCCATGGCATGGAACCCGCTCGAGGAAATTTGGTAGTCAAAGTTAAAGCCGCAACCTTTGGATTGGTTCAGGATCAGCCCGTTGGTGGTCAACGGGCTGTTCGCCAGCATCAATCCGTTGTTCGTATAAAACAGGGTGTTCCACGTTTCAAACATTTGCGGATTGGCCGTGAAAGCGTTGAAATCTATTCTGAATTCACTCTGGTTATAAAAGGCCGTCGCGTCAATCGTCGGCGGCGGATTGCCCGGGACCGAATAGTTGAAATTCGCCCCCACTTGATCCGCCGGCGGCCACAGCGCATCCGTTGCCAGCGCCGGCCGGACCAGCACCAGGCACAACCATCCGAAAATCCCCAGCCAACGTGTCGAACTGCCAAATGGCTTGTGCGAAGATTGAGTCATGTGCGTGCTGCAGTTCATTGGATGGTGATTGAATAATTCCATTGCACCTTGCGTGAAGTGGAATCAGTTAGTTGTATGGTCACGTTGAAAGTGCCGGTCTGCCCGGGAGTGCCGGAAATAATTCCGTCGCTGGACATAGTTAAGCCGGCCGGCAATCCCGACGCCAGCCAGGTGAACCGCGGCGTAAATGAACCGCCCGTGGCCGTGAACTGCGTCGCCGGATAAGCCACCCCGTTCGTCCCATTCGCCAGGCTGGCCGGAGTAAGTTGCACCAGAATCTGATTCTCCAGATTTTGAATGCTGGTGCCGTCCGGATAGACCACCGGATCATTGGTCGAACCGTCAAACGACGCCCAAGCCATCGTCTGGTAATGGGTGAACTCGGCCAGGGTCGTATTGGTGGCACCCTGATCGAGAATGGGTCCATTCCGGAACGCATTGCCGATCTTGTTGTAGTTGAAGGATACCGGCGAATTGATCACTCCGGGGCCGGCCAGGTTGGGCAGCACTTGAGACGTGTCAAAAATAATATTGCGGGAAACACTGCCGTTAAATGTGTTCCCCCCGATAAAATTATCCGCCGTCATGAGAATGTCCGGCTGGGTGATGATCCGCTCATAATATTCCGTCACCGGCTGGCTGTTGGTCACCTTGACCATCGTATAAATGTTGGTGATCGGCTGGAAGTACTGGCCGACGAGCGAATCAAAATTCGCGCGCACAAACTGGATCCGCTCCATGCCTTCTCGCAGGGCCGGCGCATTGCTGGAGAGCTGGCAGAGGTACGGCTGGATCAGCAGGACATGGTTGGTGTAGATGGAAACGGTCGTAATCGAATATTGCTGGCCTATATCCACCACCCCTGGCGGCACCGGCGTGCTGACCGTGTTCGTCGTGCCCACCACGTTGGTTTTTACGACCTGCTCGATCGCAAAACCACAGGTCCACGCCGCCGGGATGATAAAGAAGTCGCCGGACGGCAGACCGGCAATGAGATTGGTGGTGGTCACCACATTGGTGGTCAAGGTCCCGGCTTGATTGGTGCCCGTGACGCCAATATTGGTGACGGTGATCGTGACCAGGGTGTTGGTGTACTGCTGGGTCGGCGGGTTCGTGTACAGGTTACCAAACGTGTACTGATAATTGGTCAGCACCAGGCTTACCTCGTTGGTGGTAAAGATCAGCGCCGGCTCGCAGACACCCGGTTCCACCGCCCAGATGCGGTTGGTGTAATACATGATGGTATTCTGCGTAAACTGCGCGGCGCCGAGCGTATTGGTGGTGCCGCTCGCCGTCAGGACATTGGTGTAACTGGGGATTTTTTGCTCCCATACCTTTTGAAACACCTTGTAGCCACACCAGTTCGTTGGGATGAGGAAAAAGTCCCCGCTGATGTTGTTGGTGAGGACCTTGATGACAGAGGTCGCGTTGCTTGACACCGGGCTGCCATACGGCGACCCCGTATAATTGGTGACCGAGATGGTTTGGATGGTGACCCGGTTGCTGGACGAATAATAATTGGTCACGAGGTTTCCAAAGGTGTAGTCGTAAACTGGAAAGATATTGGGCGAATAGCCGTTGGTCACCGTCACCTGGACCGGCACCGCCGGATACGGCGACCCGTAGGCGTTCGTCAGATAAGTCGAAACATTGGGCGTGGGAAAATTGGTGTAATAAAGCACGGGCGAACTGAGGATCACCAACTGGGGATACAAGGCCAGCATCGCCGCCGGCGAACTGGTCCGCGCCAATGACAAGAACAAGGACAGATCATAGTTGGTCAGCAGGACGGAAAACGAGGGCGATTGAAAATTGGTCACCGTCGTTCCCGGAAAATTCGTATAGGTCGGAATTGTGAACGTGATGTTCGTCAGGGCAAAATTGGTGGTTGAGGAGGTGATCTGCAAATCCGGATACAACGCCTGCAGCGTGGCCGGATCATTCGTCAACTGGGAGATAAACAGCCCGTATGACAGGGTCGTGAGCAATTGCGGCGGCGGCAGATTCGTCGTCAACAACAGGCTTCCGGCCGCCACGTTTTCCGTGTTGATGTTGCCCGCCCGCAAAAGATACCGCAGTCCGGCCACATCATCCCGGGTCAAGCCGCTGTAAAATCCGCCCACTTGCAACCCGCCGCCATAGCTGAAATACGCCGCGCCAAACCCGTCACCGTTGTTCGCCGCCACCGACGTGAATTCTTCAGCGTCCGGATCCGTTGTGAACGGCACGGTATAAGCCAGCGGATTTGGCCCGCTGCAATTTTCCACGATAAAATAGCTGTACAGCACGCTGTTGACATACGCTGAATATTGCAGCGTGCTCAACGCCGTCGGGCTGATGTCGAAATTTCTTTGCAGAACCAGATATATGTCGCCGCTTGGACAAGAGGTTCCCGGAAGCAAATCTCGTTCCGCCAGCGTCCAGGTGAAACGTTCCGGGTCCGCCAATCCCATCTGCTCAATCAGCAAATGCAGCGTGACTGATTTGATGTCGGTCAAAAAAAAGTGTTGCGCCGTGTAATTAAAGTGCTGGGATGTCAGGGGGAACTCTGAAAGATCACTGCTGTAACTGCTGACATTGGTCAGGTTGTTCATGATGGCATAGGCCCCGTCCGCCGCCGCCGCGCCGTTGGTTCCAAAAAAACCAAAGAAACTCGCATCATAGGCATAATAAACTTTCGACGTATTACGCCGGTATTCCTCGCCGATATTTTTCGGCCCGCCGATATCCCCCAAAAACACCGGGCCCCCCGGAGAAGTTTGCTGGCTCTCGTCTCCATATGCCAAATTATAGCCAATCGTCGCTGTCTGCCAGCTATCGCCACCGTTGCCGGTCGGCCCTAACAGGGCAAAACCCCAACTGGCCTGCAAGCCAGCCGCCAGCAGAAGAATCGCAAATAAACCTTTAATCGTTTGCCGCATATAAATTTTGTTAACGTAATAGTACCACCTGGTAGTAGCCGCCCGAACTCTGCCCAACATCGATCGAAGCCGTCAAACCGGCCGCGAACTGCGGGCCCCCAACATTGCTCCAGGTCTTGAAATCCGTGGTCACCTGCACCTGATAGATCGAGCCCGGCTGTGAGGTCCAAGTCAGGAGCATACCTTTCGACGTCCGAACCGGGGGCTGTAGTTGCAGCCAGGTGGTCGGATCATATGGACTGCCGCCGCTCACGAAAACCGACAACAAGCTTGTTCTCGGTGCCAAAGCAGTGCTCGCTGCCGGCCAGTAAGTGGTTGTATAATGGTTATTTGCCAGGTTGTATCCCCCAAAGTTCGCCGCCATCCATTCGTACGGAATCCCGCCCCAATTCAGGCCTGAATAGGTCGTCCCTGCGGTCGGATTCGATATCGGCGAGCGCCGGCCATCGGTGAGAAGAAAATCCACCTGGAAGGTGTGCGTGCTGTTGGTCGCCAGTCCGTTCGCCGCCGTCATCGTCCACTGGTTGCTCGTCACCAATGCCATCGGCGTGGTCGCCCCGTCCACATACACCTCATAGTTGGAAACCGAGAGACCCAGCGCCGGCGCCCAAGTCACCACGAGGCGGGGCTGATACACGTTGTTGCTCAGGGCAAAGGGCACCCAGACATACGGCGCCGGCATCGCCACCAACACTGCCGACGCATTGGCATAACTTTGGGCAAACAGGTCGAAACCGTATGGTGACCCCGTAAAGCTTGTCCATACGACCACAAAGCGCGCCACCCCGTCCGCGGCCACTGCGGGTTGCATCTGCCGGCCGACCGTCGTTGTGTTCACGAGAAACTCGCCGCCGGTCATGGTGCCGCCCGCGCGCATAAACTGGCCATAAACCCCTTGAAATGACCCGTCCTGGCCCAGGCTGGTCCAGATCACCAGGTAATCAATCCCCAGCGAACTGACATGCGGCGTGTATTGGTCGCCGGGAACCTGCGTGTTCACACGCACCGCCACCCCGCCGACCACCCCGCCGGGAACGCCATTGGAAATGGAAAACGACCGCGCGTAAATGTCCCAGCCATTGACCAGCACCTGCGCATCTTTCGCCCCCCAAGTGACCATGAAAGTCCCATCCGTGGCCGCCGCCACGCTTGGATTCGCCGCCGTATTGTTGTCGGTATTGACGAGGAATTCATTCGCCACCGGCGTTCCCGTGCTGCTGAACAGCCGGGCGTAAATGTCAACGCTGGGGGTCACGATCGCGTTGGCAGCATAGGTCGCTCCGCCATTCAAACCATTTGTCCCCATGGTCGGCGCGATGATCCGCTCCTGCTCGGAAACCCAGGTCACCACAAAACCCCCGTTGGCCGTCGCCGCCACCGCCGGGGTGCGCTGGTTGTACGCGGTGAATTGATTCACCAAAAATTCGCCGCCGATTTTCTGCCCCGTCGGCGAGAGAATCTGCCCGTAGACATCCTGCAAAGAATTGGAAGCCACCTGGTTAAAGCTGCCCCAAACCACGACCACATTGCTGTTGGCCAGGGTTGCCACCGCCGGATTGGCCTGGAAATGATTCGTGAATGTATTTACCAGTATGTCGTTGGTGGTGAGGAAAAGATTGCTGGCCGTGACAAAACTCGAATAAATATGCTGGCTGCCCGCCGGGCCGCCCTGCCAGGCGAAAACCGCGCCGCCGTTCTTTAACATGGCCACGCACGGCCGTTCCTGGTCACCCGCCCCCTGCTGGTTCACCCGGAACGAGCTAATGCCGTTCACCTGGCGCGCGCTGATGCCCCAGCCGTCCCCATCAGTGCTGTTATCCTGCCAGACCAAAAACCCCCCCGTGGCCGAGCGTGCCACGGCTGGAAACATCTGGTCGCCGAGCTGGGATCCCGCCGCGGCATATTCCGTCCCCTCGGGATTATAATAGTTGGTCTGGGCGGAAACCGGGACCGTAAAAAGTGAAAGCCACGCCGCCCCCAGGCAGGCAATTGCAAAGTTAGCTCGTGTGGACGCTCTGAATGTCATGGGGCGGGCGCACAATACACCACCGCAGCGGGTTTGTCTAAAAAATCCCGCCGTTGCCAACGCATCGGTTTTACTGATGCCGGCCACTAATTTGATGATACTTCGCAAATTCATTTTCAAATCAACTCCGCCTGCCGTTCCTGGAACTGCCCGTCCAGTTCCGCCAGCAGGCCTTTAAAACCCCAGTCCCGGTACAGTCCGCGCAACTTTTCGCGGTCCGCCGGTCGCACCACCAGTTTTTCGGGCTGAAACTCGCACGGCACTTCGTGCAGCCGCACCAGTTCCTGATTCCGTCTCACGGCCGCCGCCGAGGCCAGCAGTGCTGCCCGCAACTTTTCCGACTTCACTGCTTCCAACCGGCCAAACAAGCCGGCCACCGATCCAAATTCCTGCAACAAGCCGGCCGCGGTCTTGGTCCCCACCCCCGGCACCCCAGGAATGTTGTCCACCGCATCGCCCATCAACGCCAGCCAGTCAACCACCTGCCCCGGCTCCACGCCGGACTTCGCGCTGACCTGCTCCCGTCCCCAAATCGTCCCCGTCTTGTCGTTCGGGTTCAACAACCCGATCCGCTCCGTCACCAGCTGCATAAAATCTTTGTCCGGGCTGGCAATCACCACGTTCCAGCCCGCATCCGCCGCCCGGCGCGCCAGGCAGCCGATATAATCGTCCGCTTCCACCCCGTCGCCGCAAAACTCCGGCAGCCCCGCCGCCGCGAGATATTTCCCAATCTCATCAAACTGCACCCGCAAATCATCCGGCATCTCCGGCCGTTGCGCCTTGTATCCGGGCAGCACCGCCATCCGCTCCGCGCTCAGCCCGCCGTCCCAGACCACCATCAGATGCGTCGGCCCCAAACCCAGCCGCATCTTCTCCAGCATTTTCAAAAAACCATAAATGGCGTTGGTCGGCCGGCCGGTTGGCGAACGCAGGCTGCGGATGGCATGAAACGCACGGTAGGCGTAGGCATGCCCATCAACAATCAACAGCCGGTTCACTGTGCTGGCGCATGCGCTTTGTCCGCCGGCCCTGGCACCACGCCAACCCCGGGCGGTTGCTCGGGAATCGTGTTGTTGGCAAACGGCAGCATGTCGTCCGAATGCACCCGGTTGCCCGCCGGATCCACAATCGTCGCCGTCACAAAAATCATCAGGTTCTTCTTTTTCGTCGTCTTGCTGGAGCTCTGGAATAGCCGCCCTAACAGCGGCACGTCGCCGATGATCGGCACCTTGTCCTTCGTGCTTTGCACCTGTGAGGAAATCAGCCCGCCGATGACCACCGTCTGGTTGTCCCATACGTTCACCGTCGTCACCACCTGGCGCACCGTGAAGTTTGGTAAAATCGTCGGCAGCTGCACCACGTTCAAGTTGCCGGTGACGCCCGGGATGGTCGGCGCCGTGTCATAACCATTGAAATCCGTCAGCGACGGGATCAGCGCCAGGTTGATCGTATATCCGTCCGACAAAACATACGGCACCACGTCCAAAATCGGTCCGGTCTCGATCTGTTGGGTCACCGGGGTGATGGCGGAAACACCCGGCGTGGAATTGATGGTCTGCGCGTTGACCACGCTGGTGGAGGCCGCCACCAATCCAAGGGAGGCGACCGCCACGGCCAGCTTGGTGGATGCGGAGTTTGAATTACGTGTTTTCATTTTCTTCGCTCTTTCTTGTTACTGGGTTGTTCCACCGGTGTTCTGTTGGATGCCGCCCGTGCCCTGTTGGAAGTTGAAGTCGGTGATCACCGTCACCACCTGGGTCGCGCGCATCTGCGCCTGCCGGCCGCTCATCGTGGTGATTTCCGGTTCCCCCAGGGTTTCAAACCCGCCGCGCTGTTCCAACGCGTGCAGCGCCACCCGGAAATTTGGATCCGTCAAAATACCGGTCAGCGTTCCGATCGTCGGCCCCGAGTTCCGCAAACCCGAGGTGATCAATTGATCGTTGCCCGATGACGGCACCAAGCTGCTCGACGTATTCCCCGGAAACGCACTCGATCCCCCGGGCAATAACGGATTTGCCGCCGATGTCGGCACCGTCAACGACGGTGAACTGCCACCGGTTCCCACCACCTGGTTGCCCACGTTGAACTGGCCCAGATACCAGTCAAACCCTAAAGCTTTACTGTCATCCTGCGACACCTCGATAAACCGCGCTTTGATGTGAACCTGCGGCGCGACTTGATTCAAGGTCTGGATGGCCTTGTCAATCGTATCCAAGTCCGACTCCGTTGCCTTGACGAACAAGAGACCGGATTTGTCGTTAAAAAACACGGATTTGCCGGCCGGCTGGTCCAAGTTGACGCCCAGGGCGGTAAAGAATGCCCGGGCTATGGTGCTGGGCGTATTGGCCAGAGTTTGCGTGGTGATATAATTCAAGCCGCCCTGGTTTTGGCTTCCACCACCGCCGCCGCCGCCAGTACCGGTGCCGTTACCTTGCAGGACGCTAGTACTGCCCTGACCACTGCCGCCGCCGCCGCCGCCGCCTTGGCCACCTTGGTTACGGAGACCACCGGCCCCCGCAAAAGCATTGACCACGCCGACCACGGCACCACCTTGATTTTGGCCGCTGCTGCCGCCACCGCCGCCACCACCACGGCTTCCCCCGCCGCCACCACCGCCGCCACCGGAGCTGCTGTTGCCACCACCAAAGCTCGATGACCCAACGCTTTCCAGACCAGAATAGAAAGTGTTCGGATCCACCTTGAACGTGCGGGTGAAGAGCGGAACCGGCTCAAAACTTCCCTTGTCCGCAAACACCACCGCAAAATCCTGGATGGAATATTTGATCGGATGACCGTCCGGATGTTCGCAGACCATCACAATCGCATCCAGCACGTCCGCCAGCCGGACATCCGTCAGGGCCAGTTTCACCGTGATCGCCGTCCCAATATCCACTTTTTCACCACCGCCGCCAGCGCCGCCGGCAGGTGCCGCCGGCAGGCCGGTGGCCGGATCAATCGCCGCGGGTGCCGGTGCCGGTGCCCCGCCAACCCCACCCAGGCCGCCGCCAAAGCCGCCGCCGTTCGCGGCCACAATCGCCGGGCCGGACTGGTCGGCATTGGGATTGATCAAGAAGTTGATGCCCTTGCGTTCCGGGTCGCGCAGCCGGGATTGCTCAGAAAGCTGGCGGACAACCTCGCTCAGCGGCAGACCGTCGTAGCTCACCGTGTCCAGGCGGATGTGATCCAGCTTGGCCACGATCGCCTGCCGGCCGGGGCCGGTGTAGATCAAATTATTGGTCGCGTACGGATTTCCGATCGGCGGCAGTTGCGCGCTGCTCTTGGGCAGCACCCATTGCTTTTCCACCTGCTCCATGCGCGTCTGCGTATCAACCGAATGTTGGGTCAGGTCGCGGGTATAACGGGCCTGCTTCACCAGATTTTGATAATAGTAGGCGCCGACGTTATCCGGATCCAATTTAACGGCGGCCGTCAGCTTGGCGTCCGCCTCGTCCAGCTTGCCCATCTCATACAACAGCTTGCCATCCTGCACCAATGTCCCCGCCTGGGTCTTTTGATTCATCACCGCGGGAATCGTCTCGGTCGTCTGCGCATCCGGCCGGTGGCCGTTGGTCTGCGCTATCAACTTGTCATTCTGCATCTTGAAAAGGATCGCCGCCTGATTCTTCGGATCCGCCTTGAGCACCAGCGCCACCCGGGTGTTGGCCTCGGTGTAGTCGCCCCGCGACTGCGCCTCGCGCGCCAGCGCCAGCGACGTCGCGGCCAGGCCGGCAATGGCCTGCTGCGTCTCCGGCTGGGGTGAGCCGATGTCCTGCGCCTGCGTGACCGCCTCCTGATAAAGCTTCGCGGCGTCGATGATATTGTTGCGCTGCGCGGTCGCGGCGGCCTCGGCCAGTTTCGAGTGGAGCTCGATCGCCGTGGCCTGGCGCCTCACCGCCTCGTTCACGGCGAGCGCGGCGGAGTTGTCCTGTGCGGGCACAATGGCTGGCAAAGCCAGCAGTGCGGCGAGTCCTAGGTAAAGATGGGCGGATTTTATCATGGCAAAAGCTGGTTCAAATGAAATCGGCGCGGTTCAATTGTAAATATGTAACAGTCACTGATTGAATGGGCGAGCGGTTTTTTTCTGGTTCGACTGATCTTGTAAAATTAACTCATTCTGGCTGACCCCGTCC
This sequence comes from Verrucomicrobiia bacterium, assembly GCA_031290985.1. GTDB lineage: Bacteria > Verrucomicrobiota > Verrucomicrobiia > Limisphaerales > UBA11358 > UBA11358. The sequence goes on from JARLJW010000014.1 coordinate 33,181, forward strand.
ACAATGAAATCCGTGCCGTTGAATGACACTTTATCCCCTTCGCGACGGTTATGAAAAACCTTCTTCTCCGGGTCATAACGAAAATCAGCGGAGTAGGCGTCCACCCGGTGAAACGGCTTTTGCTTTGAAATGGTGACCACCTCGCCGGTGTCCACCAGCTTGATCGTCAGTTCATCCGCATCCGGATTATCCGGCGTCGCTTTCACATCCACCAAGGCGAACGTCTCATTCGCCTTGTCACCCTTCGAAACAAACCGCGGCACCTTGTGCCGTTGCGAAGCTATTTTTGCCGCCTGCCTTTCCACCCCGACTGCATACCGCGTCGGGATGTCATTGCCATTGGTCGTCACCGAGTCCAGGGTGATGTTCAGGTACAATGGCGTGGTATTGGTAACCACCACAAGCTGCGGTCCGTTATGACCCGCCCGCACCAGGGTTCCATCCTGGTTACGCACCCACTCCATCGGGTTGAATCCGCGGTTCGTGGTCTCCAGATCCAGGGTATAGGTTCCATGCAACCGGCCCATGACCGCGGTTTCCACCGTCAGGTCCAAGGCCGGCAACTCCGCCGGTGTCCGCTTGATGATGCCGTCGGTCAGCTCCGTCATCGCCGCGTTGTCCGAGGCGATGTAAAACGGCATGAAGACCAGCGCGCCGATCAGCCCCGCAAGGACCAGGCCCAGCAAAATCTTCTCGTAATGTTTCTTTAAAAAGTCCATCTCAATTCTTCGGCAGCAATTTCACCAGTTCAACCTCCGCCGTCACCCGGAGCAACTGCTCCTTTAAAACCGTCTGCAATGCCCCCTTGCCCGCGGTCGGTTGTCCCGCCGGCGGCTGCATGGGCGGGGCAAAACCTTCACCCGCGCGGGTCATTGGCATTCCCCCCGGCGGCATTTCCCCCACGTAACCCGGCCCGCCCGGCATCCCCGCCGCCGCACCCGCCGGCTGCACGCTGATGGTTTTGATGATATAATTGCCGGGAGCCTTGGCCAGACCGCCGACCACCCGGGACAGCTCCGGAGTGAAACAACGGAACGTGACCACGTAAGGCGTGATGACCGCCAGATCGTTGGTGATCGGCCGCTCTTCAATATAGTCCGATTGCGAGCCGTTCTGATCATCATCCGACACGTGCACCCGCTGGATGCCGTCCAAGGCGTTGATGCGCGCCGCAAACAGGATTTCACAAATCGCCTTGACCTCACCCAGTTGCGCCGCCAGCGGCTCCAGCCCGCCGCCCGAAAATGTCAGTTTGTTTTTTTCGGACGCAAACGAAAAGTCATATTGGGGCGGCAGGCTGACCCCGGCGGCCTCCGCCTCGATCCGCAGTTGCTTCAACGTGTTTTGCAGCGCACCGGAAAAATTCGCCACGTTCACGGAGCCGGCGGGCGGGATCGAGGGGATTGGCTCAAAGTAGGCCGCCGCCGAAGCCACCCATTGCTTCACCTGCTTGTCCTGCCCCAGCGCAATTTTGATGTTATCCACCTTGTCATTGCCCGGGGGCGGCTTTTGATCCGCCAAGGTCTTCAGATTGCCCACCACCTCAACCAGGTCAGCCGATGCCTTCGCATTCTTGCCCCACGCCGTATATATATAGAAGCCGGCCGCGCCCAGCAGCCCCAGCGCGACAACGCCGCCGATCACAAAAAACAAATTGCGCTTGATCCAGGCCATATTAATTGGGCGAATTCCCCGGGGTAAAAGTTGGCGCGTTGGTCGGCGCGACGTTCACGGTGAAAGTCACCGTGCCGTTCGATTCATCCGAGACAATGTTGCCGATCAGCGAGGTGGACGCACCCACCACCATCGGGCAATTTTTAATTTCCGATTCCACCACATGGGCCATGTCAATGTTCGCCGAAGCATCGCCCCCGTTTTTCGTCAGGTCCACCGCCCGGCAGACCAGCATGACCATGTTGGTGGCGATCGGCTGCCCGTTGGCATCCACGGCCGGCGCTTGCGGCGCCGGCTGGCCTTCGCCCCCCGGCATGCCGCGACCGGTCTGTTCGGGTGGCATTCCGGGCGACGCCATGCCGCCGGCCATGCCGCCCGCCAGGTTGCCGGCCGAAATCATCTGCTCGATCCAGATGCCCGCTTCGATGCCCGGTTTCTGCTTTGCCAGATTTTTCTTCACACCCTCTTCGGAACGGATCAGGGCCGTGCGCATTTCGCCCATGAAATCCCCCCAGTAAAACCGTTGCTGCATCCAGTTTGAAATCTGCCCCGCCTGCGCCCGCGATTTTGTCAGGCTGCCGTAGGCCTTCTTGAATTTTTCCGACTTGATGGTGAGCTTGTCCACCTCCGGCGACAGCTTCTCCTTTTCCGCCTCCTTGTTTTTCGCCAGCTGCTCGAACAGATACCCGATCGCAAACAAAACCAGCACCAGGCTGAACACCGTCGCCACCAGATAAGGTTTCTTCTGGTTGAGAGCCTGCCAGCGCAGCGTGCTCTCGGGCATCAGATTCATTTCCACCGGGCAGTTCGCCAGGTTGCGCAGCCCCAGCCCCACCACCTCGCCCAGACCGTGGGCCACCCGGGAAAGCTCCTCCAGGTTCACCGACTGGTCGATCTGCACGTTGCGGAACGGATTGAAATATTCGACCGGGATGTTCAGCTTCTCCGCAAAGAACTGCGCCGTGTACGGCATGATGCTCGCGCCGCCGGAGAGGAACAACCGCTGCGGTGCCGTGCCCCCCTGCTGGCCCCGGTAAAATTGCAGCGTCTGGTTGACCTGGATGTGCAGCTTGGTCATGAACTGCCGCGCGATCTTGGAGATCGCCGCCTGGTGCGGATTGTCCGGCTCCTCATACGCGCCGCCGAGGCTGACAAAGCCTTCCGCAATTTTTATCTTCTCCGCGTCCTCAAACTTCAGCTTCGCCTCGTTCGCAAAATCCTGCGTGATGGCGTTCGCCCCCAAATTGATGCTCCGCGAAAAAACCTTCCCCTTCTCGAAGAACAGCAGGTTGCTCGTCTTCGCCCCGATGTCGAGCAGCATCGTGCAATCTTCCAGCTCGCCATAATTAAAACGAAACGCATTGCAGAGCGCCGCCGGTGAGGCGTCGCACAACTGCAGCTTCAGCTTGGCCTGCGCCGCCACCCGGAAAAGACCCTCGACGATTTCCGACTTGATCGCCACCAGCAGCACTTCCAGTTCACCGCCCGGGGCCGAGCCGAGGATCTGGTAATCCCACACAACTTCCGAAAGCGGGAACGGCACGTTCTGCTGCGCCTCGTACTGGATGATCTGCCCGACCTTGCTGGCATCCACCGGCGGCAGCTTCACAAACTTGGAAAACACATGGAAGCCCGGCGCGCAGACGTTGACGTGCTTGGATTTGAAACCCTTCTCCGCGATGGCCTCCTGCAGCGCCGACAAAATGATTTTTTCCCGCGTCGCCTCCTGCGAGCCTTCCGGTCCCAGCGGCTTGATTACAAAATTGGTGAGACGCAGACCTCCCGCTTCATTGATCTCGAACTCCGCGAGCTTGAGGCTCCCCGCTCCGAAATCAACGGTCAAAAATGACTTGGTGTTAAGCATGCTGATGTGCGTCGAAGCCATCATGAGAACGGGTTGTCAATTCGCATGATGGCTGCGCGGATTGATTTATGGCAAATCATCGCACGGGTCAAACATAAAGCAAAAAATTTTTGTCCGGGATTATTAAGATTGGATTAAGACTTTTTTAAAAAAACATTTGCGCCGCTCCCGTTCCTTTGGCTTTATTCGTCCGTGTCATATGCACCCAGTCATTTCTTGCGCACCCGGATGACAATTTTTTATGCCGGCCGCGTGCAGGGCGTCGGCTTCCGCTACACCGCCAAGACCGTCGCCACCGGCTTTGAAATCACCGGCACCGTCCGCAATCTCCCCGACGGACGCGTGGAACTCACCGCCGAAGGCCTGCGTGATGAACTTGACGCTTTCCGCTCCGCCCTCCATGATGCAGGTCTCGCTGGATTTATCCGCGACGAACAGGTAAGTTGGGCCGAACCAGAAAATAAATTTCGGGGTTTTGAAATTGTCCGCTAGTCAATGAAATACGCCATCATCGCCGACATCCACGGGAATTTGGAAGCTTTCCAAGTCGTTCTGGACGACATCCGCGCCCAGAACGCCACTCACATCGTCTGCCTTGGCGACGTTGTCGGCTACAACGCCAACCCCAAGGAGTGCCTCCAGATCGTCCGGGATATGAACATCCCCGTCGTCAAGGGCAACCACGATGAATATTGCTCCTCCAACGAACACCTCGAAGGCTTCAATCCCCATGCCGCCGATGCCGTCCACTGGACGCGCAATCAATTGACCGACGACGACAAGAAGTGGCTGCGCGATCTGAAATACTCCCGCATGGCCGCCAACTTCACCATGGTCCACGCCACGCTCGATGCGCCGGACCGCTGGGGTTATGTCTTTGACAAGCTCGCCGCCGCCGCCAGCTTCCCCTACCAGACCACGCAGATGTGCTTCTTCGGCCACACCCACGTCCCCGTCGCCTTCATGCGCGACAACGTGGTGCGGGGCGGCACCTACTCCAAGTTCAAGGTCGATCCGTCCAAAAAATATTTCATCAACGTCGGCGCCGTCGGCCAGCCCCGCGACAATAATCCCAAGTGCGCCTACGTCCTCTACGACATGGACGCGCAGACCATCGAACTCCGCCGCCTCGAATACGACATCGCCGCCGCGCAGGCCAAGATCCTCGCCGCCGGCCTGCCCGAGCGCCTCGCCGAGCGCCTCGCTTACGGCCGATGAGCGCCGCCCGCGGGCCATGGTCCACCCGGATTCATTTTGCATCCGCCCCGCGTCCGGTCTTTCATCTGCATCCGCCGGCGGTTGAAACAGCTTGAAAATTTTAATCCTCAAGCCCAGTTCCCTCGGCGATGTCATCCACGCCCTGCCCGTCCTGCGCTTGCTCAAGCAGCACTTCCGCGACGCGGAAATTTTCTGGTGGATCGATTCCGCCCTGGCCCCGCTCATCGCCGGCGACCCCGATCTTGCCGGCCTCGTCCTCTTTGAACGCCAACGCTGGGGCCGGCCCCGGCACTGGCCGGAAATGCTCCGCAGCATCCGCTGGCTGCGCGCCCAAAATTTCGACCTCGTCATCGACCTGCAATGCCTCGCGCGCAGCGCCATCTTTGCCTGGCTCACGCGCGGCCGGCTCCTCGTCGGGCTCGATGAAGTCCGCGAGGGCGCGCGCGCCTTCTACGACGTCGCCGTGCCGCGCAAAACTTTCCACACCCACGCCGTCGACTGGTACCTGTCCGTGCTGCCGGCGCTCGGCGTGCCCGTCCACAAAAATTTCGAATGGCTGCCGCCCCGCCCGGAAATTGCCGCCGCCGTAAAATCCCGGTGGCAAACGGACGGCGCAAAATGGATCGCGCTCCAGCCCGGCGCCCGCTGGGACAACAAGCGCTGGCCCGTGGAACATTTTTCCGGGCTGGTGCGGCTGCTGGCGAAAAAATTCCCCGCGGTCCGGTTTGCCGTCCTCGGCGGCCAGGCCGACCAGCCGCTCGGTGAAAAAATTTCCGCGGCCGCACCGGATCGGGTTTTGAACCTGTGCGGTGCCACCTCGCTGCCGGAGATGATCGAGTGGTTGCGGCTCTGCGACCTGCTCATCACCAATGACACCGGCCCCATGCACGTTGCCGCCGCCCTCGGCCGGCCGCTCATCGCCCTGTTCGGCCCGACCGCGCCGGAGCGCACCGGCCCCTATGGCCGGCTGGACGATGTCTTGCGGATCAACCTCACCTGCGCCCCGTGCCTGAAGTCCAAATGTCACTTTGACCAGCCCCTGGAATGCCTCCGCGCCCTGCCCCCGGAACTCGTCGCCCAACGCGCCTCGGCAATTCTTTCCTAAAGGTTTGGCGATAACTGCCGACAGGTAGGTAGAAATGTCATCGAGCGCGGCAGATTATTGTTGCAACCACCGGCCAGTTGGCGCGGACGGGTTCCTCCCCGGCCGGGCCCCGGTCGGCGCCCCCACGAACCTTGATTCCGTACCCGGTAAACCTCCCGCCCGGACACGGATCCTGTTTGTGGATGATGAACCCGCGATGATCCGGGTGCTGAAGATGGGGATGCGCACCATGGCCGGTGAATGGGACATGCAATTTGCCGAAGGCGGTGAAGCCGGGCTCGAACTGGTCAAAAAGGAAAAGTTTGACGTGGTCATCACCGACATGCGCATGGCCGGCGTCAACGGGGCTCAACTCCTGAACCACGTCCTCCGTCACGACCCGCAAACCGTCCGCATCATCCTTTCCGGCTATGCCGACTTGAGCGAGGTGGTCAATTGCGTCGGCCTGACCCATCAATATCTCACCAAGCCCTGCGGCCTGGAAGACTTGAAGTCCTGCCTGCGCAAGGTCACCGGCATCAAGCAAAAACTCGGCCACGAAAAGTTGCGCGCGCTGACCGGCGGCCTCGCCAGCCTCCCGGGCATCCCTGAGCTTTACCTGGAGATCGCGGAGGCGTTGCAATCACCGTCAACGTCGGCCGACCGCATCGCCGAGATCGCTTCCAAGGACCCGGCGCTTTCCGCCAAGCTCCTGCAGATTTCCAACTCCGCCTTCTTCGGCTTCAGCCGCAAGGTTTATTCCGTGCATGAAGCCGTGCAGATGCTCGGCGTGAGCGTCATCCATTCGCTCGCGATGGCCGTGCCCTTGTTCACCGCCTTCGACCGCGCAAAATGTCCCGGCTTCCACATCGACCAGGTCTGGGAGCATTCCGCCGAGGTCGCCGTCATCGCCCGGCGCATCTATAACGAACACCTCGACGATTCCCATCGCGCCGAACAGTCCTTCGCCGCCGGCGTCATGCACGACATCGGCAAGCTCATCCTGGCGGATAAGCTGCCCGGGCAATACGACGCCATCATCGCCGAATCCAAGGCCACGCGCACCGAGCTTTACAAGGTCGAGCGGAAACATCTTAACGTCACCCATGCGGATGTTGGCGCCTATCTCCTGGCCCTGTGGGGGCTGCCCGTGCCGCTCATCGAGGCCCTCGCCTGCCATCATGCGCCGCGCCGCTGCTGCTCCAACACCTTGTGCCTCGCCGGCGTCATCCACATCGCGGATGCGCTGCAACATTCCCAGGGCCTGCACCCCGACCTCGTCCCCAACCCCGTCGATACGGAATATCTCAAGCAAACCGGCCTGGATGCCCACTACGAAAGCTGGCGCGGCGACCTGAACAAACGTTAGGGCAAAACGATTTGACCGGCCGGCCCCGCGCCAACAATTTCGTGGCCATGAAAATCATCGCCACCACCCTGCTCTGCCTCGCACCATTTTTGGTCCAGGCCCAGGAGGCCGTCACGCCCGCCAGCCACGTTGAACTGTTCAACGGCCGGGACTTCTCCGGCCTCACCTTTTACCTGCGCTCCAATGCCGCACCGGAAAAAACCTGGAGCATTTCCAACGGCGTCATCATTTGCACCGGCAAACCCACCGGCTACCTGCGCACGGAGAAATCCTACCGCGATTTCTCCGCCACCGTCGAATGGCGTTTCACCAAACCCGGCAATACCGGCGTGTGTGTCTTCATGCAGGATCGCGCCACCAACGCCAGCCCGCGCCAGGTCTGGCCGCACTGCGTCGAATGCCAGGGGATGCACGACCACATGGGCGATTTCTGGCTGCAAGGCGGCGCCACCTGCCACGAGCCCGTCAACCTGGGCAAAAATGGCATCAAGATGCTCCAGCCTTCCGCCGAAAGCGCCGTGGGTGAATGGACCACCTTTCAAACCGTCTGCCGGAGCAACACCGTGGAGATCATCGTCAACGGCAAAAGCATGAACAAGATCACCGGCGTGGACGTCTCCGCCGGCTACCTCGGCCTGCAAAGCGAGGGGGCGGAAATGGAAGTGCGAAAATTCTTTCTTGAGCCCCTGCCCAACCCGTAATCTCATGCCCGCATGAAGCTCTGGAACTATTTTTCCGCCGCTGCGGCCCTCCCCTTTTTACTCGTCGCGCCGATCACCTGCCCCGCACAGGACGCCGCTGCCGGCTACCCGCCGCCGAGCAATCGCGAGAATTCCGTGACGCTGTTCAACGGCAAGGACTTTTCCGGGTTTGCCTTCTGCATGAAGGACAACGCCGACCCCCTCCAAACCTGGAGCGTCACCAACGGCGTCATTCATTGCACCGGCAAACCCATCGGGTATGTCCGCACCACGCAGGTCTACAGCAATTATTTTCTCACCGTCGAATGGCGCTTCGTCAAGGTCGCGCCCAAGGCGGACAACACCGGCATCCTCGTCCACATCCAGCCGCCGGACAAGGTCTGGCCGATGTGCATCCAGGTGCAGGGCAAGCACACGCGGCAGGGCGACTTGTTTGTGATGGCCGGCGCGGAATGCAAGGAGCACAAGGGCCAGGATGCCAACACGCCCGTCCCCTACCGCAAAGAATTCATCGATCAACCCGCCGAGCTGCCGGTCGGCGAATGGAACCGCAGCGAAACCATCTGCCTCCACGGCAAAGTCTCAACCTTCCTCAACGGCAAGTTCGTGAATGAAATTACGGAGTGCACCATTGATTCCGGCTACATCGGCATCCAAAGCGAAGGCGGGGACATCGAAATCCGCTCCCTGGTTTTCGCGCCGCTCAAATTCTGACGCGGCGGCTGACGCCCGATCCTACCCAGTGACATGATGGCGGCGTAAGCGGGGCGCGGCGATTACGCCGCTTCAATGTCCAAAGCGGCAGCCCGCGTAAAACACCCGGCACGCCGGCGTTTAGGACATTGCAACCGACTAAAATCCGCGCGCTGTTACCGTATTGTGCGGGCCTAAATAAAGCGTGCAGAACGCTCGCTCAGGGTGAAGTGAGTCGAAAGAATTTCGCGTTCGCGTCCATGGGCAGGCTCACGTTGAACTGGCTGTTGTTCGTGCTGACGGCATTCGTGACCAGCGTCCATGCCAGCGGCGGCGTCAGGTTGGTGGCGGCGTAAAGCTTCCAGTCATTTGCCCAGCCGGGCCAGTTTAACACCAGCGCGCCCGCGCCGGCGGTCATCCCCAACGGCGGCAACGGCAGCAGCACATTCGCCGCCGTGGAATAGTTCCCCGCGCCACAGGCGTCCGCACCCGTCACCTTGTAATAATTGGTCTGGCCGTTCGCCGCATTGGTATCCACGTAACTGCTGCCGGTCAGGCCGGTCGCGATCACCGAGTAGGACGCGCCGCCGTTGGTGGAACGCCACACACTGTAGCTCGCGGCACCGGCAATCATTGTCCAGTTCAGCGCGATCTGGCGGTTGCCGGCGACAGGGTTCACACCGGCGGGGGCCGACGGTACCGCGCCGCCGGTCAGGCCGTACTTGCATTTCAACGCCTTCTCCTGACCGAACCGGTCGACATCCGTGAGCGCCGAATTATAAATCTGCACCTCGGCAATGTCGCCGGTCAGAAAATTGTTCAACACCCCCTGCCCGCCCAGCACCAGAAAATTGGGCGCGGTCAGGGACTGCGTGCCGCCAATCTGCCCCGTTTGCTGCACGCCGTCCACATAGAGACTGTCGAATCCGTTGCTCCGGGTCCGTTTGAAGGTGACCACGTGCGGTACATTATTGGCGTAACCGGTGCCCGAAGCCGCCGTTTTATCCGGGTTGCCGGTCCCGGCGAGGACCTGGCCGTTGGCATTGAGCGAGATGCCAAAATCATTCACCGAGCCGCTCTGTTCGCCATTGACCAGCCCGGCGCCGCTCCAGAAATCCGTGCCGGTGCCGATGCCCGAGGCGCTCTTGAAAACGCAGATGATGGTGAAGTCGTCCTGCACGGGACGGTAGAACCACAGATAGCTGCTGTTGGCGGCATTGAAACGGACCACGGGCAAGCCGTTGATCGCGCCCGTCACGTAGGTCGGCTGGTTGCCGGCGGTGGCCTGAAAAGCATTGTAGCCGTTGCCGCTGGCGTCCGGCCAGAGGCTCACGCCCGCGCCACTGCTGAGGCCGGTGAGGGCATCGGCCTTGAACCACGCGGCGAGGGCCAGCGGACTGGCGGAGACCTCAGCGGAATTCGCGCCTTCGCCCGCGGCATTCACGGGCGACACGACGTAATAATACGTGTGGCTGTTGGTGCTGGTGGCATCAATGAAAGTCGTCGTGCTGACATTGGTGATGGTCGCATACGGCCCGCCCACGACGAGCGAGCGCTTGACGTTGTAGCTCGTGGCCAGCGGCGCCTCCGCCCAGCTCAATTGAATCGCGGCGTTGCCGGCCGTGGCGACGAGATTGGTCGGCGCACCCGGCGGCAAAGCGATGCTGTTCGAATACAGCGCGGCGACTTCACCGCTGCTGAGCGTGCGGCTGAAAATTCTCACGTCGTCCAGGCTGCCGTTGAAATAGCCGCCCCCGGAAGCATGGGCGCCGAACAGGATCCGGGCGGTGGCGTCCAGCGTGTTCCGGTTCGCGGTGCCGGTGGCCTGCAGCGCACCGTCCACATACACGCTGATGACGCCGGTGACCTGCTGCCGCGTCGCCACGCAATGATGCCAGACGCCGTTATTGATCGTGCTGGTCGAAACAATCGTCGTGTCGGGATTGCCCACTCCGAAAGCAAACTTGCCGCCAACCAGGCCGGTGCCGAAATCATCATTGCTGAGCGGCGCATCGGCATCGACCAACCCCACGCCGTTGTACCACTGGCCGGAGCCGGTCGCCTGGGAAGTTTTGACCCAGAACGCGATGCTGAAATCGTTGCAGACCGGGTTGGTGATCTGGACCGAGCTGTTGACGCCGTTGAAAACAAGGCAGCCGCTGAAGCGTCCGCCACTGCTGTTCCACGTGGCGTTGTTGACCACGCCATTGTTGCTGCTGCCATTGGCGTCGACGGCCACGGTGCCGCTCGTGGCATCCAACGGATAATAGCCGGCGGGATTGGCGGGGATGGATTGCGCGGCCGCCCCCTGCGTCGGGTCTGCCGCCTGCAAAATTTCGAACGACGAAATGCAATCCCAAGAATAGAAATTGGTGCCCGCCGGGGTGGGATGGTACCACTGGCACCAGGACAAGTTGTCGGCAGTCCGGCGGATGTTCCACGCGGCGACGGCATTCGTTTGCAGCCACGGTTCGTAGGTGCCTTGCAGATTACGGTTCTTCATGAACCGGACAAACCAGCGATAGAAGATGGCGTTGAACCCGGAGTTGTTGCCGGCGATGCCGTATTCAGGAAGGATGCCGCCGCCGGACATGAAGAGCATCGTGTATTGCGCCGCGAGTTTGGCGTCGTTGGTCTGGGCCAGGAAATTGGCCGCGCCGATGAAGGTGCCCTGGTTATAGCTGCTGGCCCAGGTGCTCAGCACGCTGTTGGTGCCGATGTTGTCGTAGATCTGCCCGTTGCCGGAGTTGAAAAGTACCGAACGTTCCCAGGCGTAGATGTTGGTGGCCTTGTTCAGATAATTCGTGTCGCCGTAGACCTGGTACAGCAGATACGCGGCGATCGCACCCGGGCCGTTGACACAGGCATTTTTGGATTGCCGGTCGCTGTTGCGCCAGTAGAGACCGCCGCCAAGATTCGTGGACCAGGCGCGCGCATAGCAGGCGTCGAAGTTCGCCTTGGCGATGGCGCAATAATTCGTGTTGCCGGTGGCCACGCCGCCCCGCGCAAAGGCCATCACCGCCCACATGATGTCATCGTTGTAATCGTTGTAGGTCCAGTCGACGCCGTTGTAGCTCATGAATCCGTTCAGGAGATTCGTGATCATGCCGCGGGCGACGGTGTTGGAATTCCATTCCCAGGCGTCGATGTAACATTCGATCATGTTCGCCTGGCCCCAAAAGTAGGCTTCGCCGCCCGTCTGCGTATCCTTGATGTAGCCATTCGTCCCCTTCTGCATATAAAACGCCGAATTATAGGCGCTGAAGAGGGTGTTGGCATCTTTTGGCGTATAAGCCCGGGCGGAAAAAAGCAGCAGTAATTGCGAAAGTAAAATAGCCAGCCACACCAGATGTCTTTTAAGAATCATTAAATTGGCAATACGACAACCAACGCAATCCGCTTCAAGTCCTGAAACAAAATTCCGTGGATGTCAGAAGGTAGCCGATAATGCAGAAAAGTCCCTGTGGCATAAAACGGCCACGCCCGGGAATCATTGCGGAGTCATAAACCGGCGGCAAACCATCCTCCGACCTTTACTCCAAGCGCATCCTGTCGCAGCCCCGTTTGGAGTTCCGCCTTTAAGGCGGTTCGGGGCGCCATCCTCCATCTTCGATTCTCGCCCCCCGCCCTCTATTCCTCGCCCCAAATTTTCTTCAGATGCGCAATCCCCCGGTGCACCGATTCCAGCGGCACCTTCGGGCTCAATTCAAACACCTTGATGTGCTCCGGTTTGACGTATGGCTTTAGCGCCGCGAAATCGATATGGCCCCCGCCGGTGGGGAAATGGTCGCGGGCCGGCGCCTTCACATCGTGCAGATGGAACCCGGCCAGCCGGTCGGCGAGCGCGGCCAGGTGCTGGACGTGGTTGATGAAGCCAAGGTCTTCCTTGATCTGTGCGTGGCCGGTGTCATGCCAGTAATACACCGGCGCGGGAAACTCCTTCAGCAGCGTGGCAAAGTCGGATTCCACCGGCAGTTCCTCGACCGCCTCGCGGATTTCGATGCCCAGCTTGAGGCCGCGGGATTTCGCCTGCCCCACCAGTTCGCGCAGCATGTCCTTGGAACGGTCGTAGAATTTTTTCTTCTTCGCCTCGCGCGCGGCGTTCGCCTCCTCGACAAATTTTTGAAACTTGGGCGTGCCTTTTTCGCCGCGCTCCAGCAGCTCCTTCAGCTTCCCGGTGTAATCCTTGAGGTCCATGCTGCCGAAATGCAGCACCACCAGCGGCGCGCCGACGCGCTGGGCGAATTCGAAGGTGTTGAGGGTGTGCTTGAGCGCGAGCTGGCGGTCGCGTTCGCGTTCCGAGGAGAACTCGTACAGGTTCGGCGACGGGCCGGTGACCCCCACGGGCAGCGGGCAGAAATTGTGCAGCGTGGAAATCTTGATGTCGCCCGCCTTCACCGCCTCGAGGATGCCGGGCATGAGGCTGATGCGGATGCCGTGGCTCAGCTCGGCATGTTCAAAACCCAGTTCGCGGATTTCGCGCAGCATGGCGCGGCCATCGGTATGACGGGCGGAATTCCAGCAGGTGGAAAAGGAGTACATATTAAAAAACCGGGCGCATTCTAACGAATGCGCCCGGCGGTGAAAATGCAAATCACGGACCACTCAACGACTAATCGTCAGCGTGGCGTGCGGAAAGCATGGCGGAGAAACGGGCGACTTTTTCCTTCCGGCGGCGGACGGCCGAGGGTTTCTCGAATTGCCGACGCATACGGATGACTTTGAGCGTGCCTTCGCGGTCGACTTTTTTCTTAAGCCGGCGCAACGCACGTTCCACAGGTTCACCTTTTTTTAGTTTGATCTCTGTCAATGCACTCACTTCCTCTCTGGGGGCGGGCCAAAACCGCCACTGGCGGTTCCCGCAAAATTAGGAGCGCAGAGAATAGGTATTTCCCCCGTGAAGTCAATGACTTTAACCGACTTTAACCGGCGGCTATTTGGATAATACGCCCTGACTGCGGAGCGCCGGGCACCGCCCCGGCGCAAAGTTATTGCCGGGAACGTCGGCATTTTGCTTATGATACCCACCAATTACCCATTCAAAATCTGTTCTCCGGCACCTTCCCTGGCGATAAATTTGACACGTTTGCAGCCGCCTGGCTTACGTCCCGCGCCAAAAAACCTGTCACAACCCGCTTTCGGCGGACATTATCAGGTAAATGCCCGAACCGGATGACATCACGCTGTTAAGACAATATGTCGGAGGGGATGAATCCGCTTTCACGACGCTCTTTGAGCGGCATGTCCATCTGGTCTATTCCGTCGCGTTGCGGCAGACCCGCAATCCGTCTCATGCCGAGGAAATCACCCAGGCGGTTTTCATCCTGCTCGCGCGGAAGGCAAAATCACTAAGCCCAAAGACCGTATTGTCCGGCTGGCTCTATCAGGTGGCGCGGCTGACCACGGCCAACCTCATAAAACGTGAAATCCGCCGCCAGCGCCGCGAACAGGAGGTGTATATGCAAACCTTGACCGGACCCGACACGTCGCAATGGGAACAAATATCACCCTTGCTGGATGAGGCCATGGGCCGGCTGGGCGAACAGGACCGCAACGCCATCGTGCTGCGCTTCTTTGAAAACCGGACGCCGCAGGCTGTGGCCGCGGCGTTAAAACTGAATGAAGTAACGGCCCGCAAACGCGTGAGCCGCGCCTTGGAAAAGTTGCGGACCGGTTTCGCCAAGCGCGGCGTGGTATTGACGACGGCAATCATTGCCGGAACTATTTCAGGCCATTCCGTCCAGGCCGCGCCCGCGGCGCTGGCCAATTCCGCCACCGCCATCGCGATTGCCAAAGGCGCGGTTGCCAGCGTTCCGACTTTGGCCCTCGCCAAAACCACGCTTGTTGCCCTGACCATGAAAACAAAAACTATCGTTGCCACCGCCATCATTGGCACCCTCATTCTGGGCGCGGGCGTTGGCGGTGTTTATGCCGCCTGGCATCATGAAATGGCCGGCATTACTTTCGCTGCGAAGCCGCCCCTGGCGTTCGCCAATTCCATCTTCAAGCCGGATGGCGATCGCGATGGTTCTTTTACCGTTGATTTGGACACAAACACGCTGCGCACCAGCACTTCCGCCCCGGCCATCCATATCAAAGGCCCGATTGGCGCGGCCGCGAATGGCGCCCTGCTGAACAATAACCGCGCCTCCTGGAACTCCGACAATTCCGCTTCCACCCTGTGCGTGGTCGGCCCGGGTTCGCCGCTTCTGGGCAGGCATATTTGCGTCACCGGCTGGCTCAAAACCAGCAACGTGCAAAAGTGGGCCAGCGCATTTTTGCTGATTCCCACAATCAATGTTAAATCCAAAGGCTGGTCACGGGTTGATAGCATGAGCGACCGCCCGATTCTCGGCACGACGGACTGGCAACCGGTGAAATTTGTCACGGACGTTCCCAACGAACCCTGCGCGATTTATTTCGGGCCGGATCTTTACGGTCCGGGTGAACTCTGGGGCGACGATTTTCATATCAGCCTGGCTGACCCCGACGAGCCGATCACCGACGACCGTGCCTGGCGCCAATCCTTTACCAGTGCGCATGACTATCCCATGACGACCGACCTCGCCAATACCCATGACGGCAGCCCCTCCCTTTGCTTTACTTACGCCGGGCCGGCCAGCGCCCCGGCCAATTCATTTGCCTGGTTTGGTCATACGATCCACTACCCGGAAAGTGAAAGATATGCGGGCCATACCGTGCGCCTGAGCGGCTGGATAAAAACTCAAAACGTCTCCAACCATGTGCAACCGCAAATCCGTCCGTTGTCCGGATTGATGCAAAGAGACTCCAAGCTCCTGGCGCAAGACAGCATGGTGTCGGACAACCGCCTCCGGGGCACGTTGAATTGGACGCCCTTCTCCGTGACCTGCGAGATACCTAAAAACACCGGTCACATCGTAACCAGCTTTCTATTTTGGGGCGGCGGCAAGATCTGGATTGACACCAACTCCCTGGCGCTGACCATTGTGAAATAAACCCATTGGACGTCCAATATGCGGATGACCGCACTGACCGTCCCCGAAGCAAAATGGCCAATCGCGTTCCATTCCTCATTTGTGTTTTCGTTCTCCTGGTCAGGGCCGGCCTGGCATCTGGAACGAACGATGCCGTGGTTTTGGCGCCGGGCCGGCCGCTGGCCTGGATTCGGACCAGCGCGGATAAGACCCACTTCGTCGGCGACGGGACCGGCCAGCGTTTTGTGCCCTGGGGATTCAACTATGATCACGATGATGCGGGCCGGATCCTGGAAGATTATTGGGCCGGCAATTGGGCCAAGGTCACGAATGATTTCCGGGAGATGAAGCTTCTGGGCGCAAACGTGGTGCGCATCCCGCCGCAGTTGTTCTGCCTCATGAAATCACCCGGGCAACCCGATGCGACCAATCTCGCCCGCCTGGGCATGGTGGTGCGGCTGGCGGAAGCGAACGGACTTTACCTGGATGTCACCGGGCTGGGCTATTACCACAAGGACGAGATGCCAGCCTATGACGCCATGGACGAAGCCGCCCGCTGGCAGGTCCAGGCGCGCTGCTGGCGCGCGGTGGCCGAGGTCTGCAAAGACAGTCCCGCCATTTTTTGTTACGACTTGATGAACGAACCCGTCCCCTCCGGCGACCGCCCGGGCGACTGGCTTCCCGGCCAACCGATGGGCAATTTCTATTTTGTGCAACGGCTGACGACCGACATGCGCGGCCGCACGGAGGCGGAGGTGGCCAAAGCCTGGATTGCCGAGATGTCCGCCGCCATCCGCGCCGTTGACAAGCGGCACATGATCACCGTCGGTCTGGCTGCGTGGGAAGCGTCTTTTGGCCCGGGAGCCAGGTCCGCGTTTTGCGATCCGGAGGTATCCGCGGGGCTCGATTTTATGTCCGTTCATTATTATCCCCGGCCGGGGAAATTGGACGAGGACCTGGCCATCCTCAAACACTATGCCATCGGCAAACCGCTGGTCATTGAAGAAATTTCCCCACTTTCGGCGGACGCTGAAACCACGGCGGAATTCATCCGCCGGTCAAAGCCGGAGGCCAATGGCTGGATCAGCTTTTATTGGGGCAAGACGCCCGGGGAATATGACCAGGAACCGGGCATCCGGGCCGCTGTGGTGGGCGGTTGGTTGCGCCATTTCTGCGCGCTTCGCGGAGAAATGTTGGGCGGCAATCCGGCCGGACCTGATGCGTCGAACCGCGCGCCGGCCGCCCCCAAGACCGGTCCGGGCAGTTTAGATGATTTGCCCCGGGTCCAGGCGGGCACGGTTCACTGAAATTTTCAAAGTTTCAAAATGCGGGAAAACCCAGTTGTTATTGAGGCTCGCGCGATACGGTGACGGCGCGCGGGCGTTTGGGACATTGAAGCGGCGCAAACGCCGCTCCCCGCTCGCGCCGCCACCGGATCACTACACGGATCACTACATTGTACGAGCCTCAATACTTGTCCTCCGGCAAAAGGTTGACGGAGATTCAGGCGGATGCATTCAAGGACGAGGACGATCGCCCGGGCGGGCGGACTGCGCTCCGTGAACCATGAACGGTCAGTGATATACCGGCAAAGTCCATTCAAACTATTTATGAACGCTTTTGGCGAAAATCGAGAACTGCAGGGCAAGGCTGCGCCTTGGTCAATGACTTATCGCAGCGGGAAAGCGCCAGGGGATCGGCGCAGGCCAAGACGCTGACGCGCCTGCCAGACAACGGGTACTTTAAATATCGCGGTCATCCTTTGGAACACCCGACTGGAAAATCCGGTGAACCGGCAGGCTGGAAAGCCTGCCCTACGACCCGCTTTTCAATGCACCAGTCTCGACAACATCGCGTAGATGATCAGCCCCAGCAGCAGCAGCCCGAGGATGAACGCGAAGTATCCGAACGATTTGGCGATGTTCTTCCAACGGAACCATTCATCGCGCACGCGGTAGTCATCAAGTTTGCCGGTGGCCACCAGGCGGTCGTACCAGCGTTTCCGCTCGTGCAGCATTTCGGTCTTGGAGACGCGGCCGGAGAAGATGACGGTGTCCATGGGGAACTTCTCGATGCGGAAGTGCGTGTTGAAAAAGTGGATCGAGAAGATGAATCCCGCCGCCAGCAGCGCCTCGTCCGAGTGCAGGATGAGCGCGATGTTGATGGCCCAGCCGGGCAGGAACCGGGTGAAAAATTCCGGGAACCACATGATGAGACCGGAGAAGCCGATGATGGCCACGCCCCAGAACACCGCGAAGTAATCGAACTTCTCCCAATACGTCCAGCGGTCAAAACTCGGTTTCGGGCCTTTGCCGAAGAACCATTTGTTGTGCGCCCGGAAATCATGCCAGTCCTGGAGGGTGGGGATCATCGAGTCGGGGCCGCCGAGCACGTTGAATACGCGTTTCCATTCAAACTTGCCCGTCTCGGGATTCCGCACGCTCTTCCGGCCCTTCCAGGCCTTGCCGACGAGCGAGGTCAGATGCAGCGTGAAGTAGAAGAAGGTGATGACGGCACCGAAGCGGTGCAGCATCCGCGCCGTGTCCGGCCCGCCGATGAAGGAGAACAGCACCTTCGCCCAGTCGGTGTAATAGAATTTCAGCGGCATGCCGGTGATGACGAGCAGCAGGAAGCTGGTGACGACCAGGAAGTGCAGGAAGCGTTCGAACGGCACGAACCGCGTAAACCATTCATCGCCGGCCTGGGCCTCGAACTTGGCCTCGCGGAAGGTTTTGGAATCGTGCGTGTACAGATAAATGGAGCGCACCGCCCACGCGATGGTGTGGATGCCGAAGAAGCTGAACGTGCCAATCAACAGGCCGGTCATGGCGAGAAACACGATGTGCAGCAGCGGATAATTCTTTTGATCGAGCGGGTTGGCGTGCGGACGGTACTGCGTAAACTTCGTCGTCGCGCTGGGATGACATTTCTGGCAGGTCACGAGAATGTTGTTGGTGGAAAGATGCGAGTTCGGGTCGGCGGCGGGCAGGACATCGTGGAAACCATGGCAGTCGTAGCAGGCGGCGACGTCGGGGGCGGAATTGGCCTTGCCCAGGGCGATGGCCTTGCCGTGGTAGGTTTCGCTGTAATGTTCCAGCCGGTCCGCGTGGCACTTGCCGCAGCGCGCGTCGCTGGTGGCCTTGAAACTGTTGCCGGTGGGATTGACGATCTGGTGCGCGCTGTGGCAGTCGATGCACACCGGCCCGCGCGCGTCGCCCTTGGCGAGCAACTGGCCGTGGATGCTCTTGTTGTAGGTCTCCTCGATGCCGACGTGGCATTTGCCGCAGGTCTTGGCGACGTTGGCGTGGTTGATGGGCGAATCGCGGTCCACGCTGCGCTTGATCTTGTGCGCGCCGTGGCAATCGTTGCACGAAGGCGCGACGATCAGGCCCATCTTAAGCAACGCGCGGCCGTGGATGCTGTCCATGTACTGCGAGGCGGCCTCGGGAAATTCGATCTGGTATTCCTTGGTGAGATTGGTGTTGCTGTGGCACTTGGCGCAGGTCTGCGGCAGGTTGAGCTTGTAGACGGACGAGGCCGGATCCTTCACCCCCAGGATTTCGTGGCTGCCGTGGCAGTCCCAGCATTGCGCCGCGCCGGATGCGCCCATGGAATGGCTCATGCCGTGGATGCTGGTGGCGTAATCCTTCAGCTCCTTCTCATGGCAGCTCCCGCAGTTGGGCGGCGGCAGGTTTTTGTCATGCTGCATTTCCTTGACCCCGTCGTGGCAGTCGATGCAGTCCAGCGCGTTGTGGACGGACTTGGCGAAGCCGTTCGTGGGGAACAGCGCCATGGCCACGGCGTGGCCGTTGACGATACGCTTGTTGGCGGGGTCGAGGTGGCAGTCGAGGCAGTCGGCGCTGGCCAATTTGGGGGCGGCATTGGTGGTCGCCGCGCCCACAGCCGGGGCCAGACAAAAGAAAGCCATCGACAAAACAAACGAGGCAAAACGGTGTCTGCCCTGCCAATGGCTGAAGTTCATGGGCATAGCATCGGGGGAAACGCGGGGAACGGCTTGCCAACACTTGCGGATTGTTGTGCATTTTTTGGCTGGTCAGGGGCTAAACCTTTGAACCGGCGGCGTGACCACGTAGCGCAGGCATCCCTGCTGCTCTGTAGAAACCTTTATTAAACCTGACGCCTCTGGCTCCCTCTCCGCCGTGCAACGGGGGAGAGGGCTGGGGAGAGGTGGAGCAAATCACTTGCTCGAGCACCAAACCGGGCCGTTTTTCAACCCGCCTTTGTTTTGCTAACAAGTCTTCTCAAAGCGGCATCCCTGCCTGCGGGTTCCCGGAGCATCCTGCTCCGTGGAAATAAGAACGGTGAGCAGGATGCTCCCCGAACCCGCACGCTGGAAACGTGCGCTACTCTGATTCCTCAAACGTTCATCCGGTTAAACTCCTTGCTGAATCTGCTCCGCGAAATCCACGGCCTTGCGGCAAAGCGGTTGCCAGTCGAGCTCGGCACGGACGCGAGCGGAGGATTTTTCCGCGTGTGGCTGCCATGCCGAAACCGGCGCGGCGAGCCATTCGAGAATTTTTTCACCAAAGCTCACGCCATCGAACCCGGCGAACTTCACGAGCGGATCGTTTTTGAAATAGCCCTGCACGCTTTTCAACGGGGTGCAAACCGTCGGCAAGCCGGTGGCGACATATTCCACGATCTTCGCCACGAACGCGCAATGGGTGCCGGCAGATTCCTCGTAGGGCACGATGCCCACCGTCGCGCTGGCGAGCTTGGCGGAGACTTCGGCGTACGGCGTGAACCCGGGCACATCGGACTTGAAACCGGGAATGGCCTGCGCCCGCTGCAAAAATTTCTCCAACCCGGCAGTGCGCCGGCCCACAAAACGAAAGACCACATCCGGCCGCTTCGCCACCACCGTTTTCACCGCGTCAAACGCGATCTGCCCCAGGTGATGCGCATCAAACGACCCGTGCATGACCACGACCGGCGGCGAACCGGCCGGCGGCAGTTGCTGGCGCAACGGAAACGCCTGCGCATCGTAGCCATAATAGATGGGGCAGATTTTTTCCCGCGGGTAGCCGCGAGCCGCCAGGCGGGCAGTGAATTCATCCGAGATGGCGCAGACGCCATCCACGCCATAGCGCACCGGCAGCGAAATCTCATAGCGCATCAAGGCGTGGACCAGCGGCTTGGGCGCGATATAGCTTGGCCACGTTTCCATGAAACCCGTAAGCAGATCCGGAAAATTCATCACCACCGGCACACCCAGTTTCTTTTTCAATTTCCCGGCGGCCACGGCGGAGATGGCATGCTGCGAGAACAGCAGGTCAAACTTCAATCCGCTGCTCTTGTCTCCCTCTCTTCCCGACGCAGGAGGGAGGAGAGGGCCGGGGAGAGGAGGCTTTTGGTTTTTAGAATCCCCCCTCTCTCCGGCTCTCTCCCCACTCGTGCCTCGCGGGGAGAGAGGGTCAGAAGCAACTGGCAATCCGCTTTTTACTGCCGCCATTACCATGCGCTCCAGAAAGAAGGGATACGCGACATATTTGAAATTGCGCAGCTTGGCGTACCGCCCCATCTCCCATTTCTCAAACGGGTGCAGCGTGACGCCAAATTTTTTGGCGACGGCGTCCGCATCGGGAATCTTCGGCCCAAAGACATGCACCGCATGACCGCGCCGGGCCATCTCCTGCACGAGATAAACCGCCTCCGCCGAACCGCCGCCGGAGGGCGGATAAAACGGTTCGTGCGTGAGAAAGGCGATGCGGAGCTTGGTTGGCACGGACAGACGCTAGAAATTTTGCCGCCCGGGTTCAATCCAATTTCCAAGACTTGGCCGCTGAAAATGTTTCCCGCTTCCAGCTTGCCAGTGCCTCCGTGTATCCGAAACAATGCTCCCACAAATGACCATGCCATACGGGCCCCTCAGCCTGACGGGCATCCATCCCTGGCAGTTCGCCGGCGAATGGGGCGGCCTTTGGCCGATGACTGCTTGACACCTGCCGGCCACCGGGAGCAATCTCGCAAGGTTATGACTCGGAACACCCTTTCAGCGAAGTCGCACGGGCTGTTTTACAGTCCCCTCCCGCTAGCCCTCCTTCCCGGTTTACTCATTGTCGCCCTTTTCGCGCCGCTCAAAGCGCCGGCAGACGGCATGTTCGTCGCGCCGAAATTTGTCTGGGATAAACACAGGGACATCAACGAGCCCTCTCAGAAAGCCATCATCGTTTATGATGCCGGGCGCGAAGATTTGATATTACAGGTCAAATACGAAGGCCCCGTGAACGAATTCGGCTGGCTCATCCCCGTGCCCAACCTCCCAACCGTCAAAAAAGGTTCAATGAAGTGCTTCTATGAATTAAGCCAGTACACCCAGCGCCACTTTGAAACGGAATGGTTGCATCACCCAAGCAAAGGCGGTGACGAGTTCATGGCCGCCAGCCTGGGCGCTCCGGCTCCCGAACCTCCGGTCAAGGTCATCGAGATCAAAACCGTCGGTGCCTACGAAATCGCCGTTCTGTCCACCAAGGATTCCCAGGCCCTGACCGGCTGGCTCGCGACCAACCAGTTTTATTTTCCCGCGGACAAGACCGATGTGCTCGATTGCTACATCAAGCAACACTGGTGCTTTGTCGCGGTAAAAATCAACCTCGCCCGTTCCGGCTCATCTGCCACCGCCAGCCGGCTCGCCAACGGCGAATTGAACCCGCTGCAGCTCAGCTTCGCCAGCGATCACTGCGTATTCCCGCTCAAAATCTCGTCCGTCAACGGCCGGCCGTCCGAAGTGCAACTCTACGTTTTATCGCCTGAACCGCTGTTGGAAAATACGATGCTCGAAAAGAAGCTGCCCCGCATGTACACCAACAGCCTGGCCCAGGCGGCCAGAAAGGCGGAATCGTACCGGCATATGCGGCAGCTCCACCTGAGTTTTTCGCTGCCTGGTCAAAGTTCTCCGCCGCCATTATTGTCCTTGGAGGAAAAACACATCGAACAGATCCGCCAAACCCCTCAGATTTCACCCGATGAACTGTTGCCTTTCGGCCTGGTCACCAACACAGATTTGCCGGACTCCATCAAATCGGTTCCCCGGCTGGCGGATAAATCGTGGTGGCTCACCAAACAAACCTGGACCTTCCAGCCCGCAGACATGCGCGACTTGGAATTCGATCCGGCCATCCCCATTTTCAGCCGCCTGTTGAATTCAAAATACAGCTACTACGCCACTGCGAGTCTCGGTCAATTTGGTTCCGCTGCCGTCCCGGCCGTGCTGATCGCCCTGCAAGACACCAACCCGGCTGTTCGCATCAGTGCCGCCTCGATCCTCGACCCCATGCGTGGGTCGCTCCGGGATGAACGATTCACTGAACCTTCGCTGGCCTTGCTGCAAGATCCCGAACCGGAAGTCCGTACCGCCGCGGCGAATGTGCTTGGCGACTTCTCCCATTGGAACCCCAAATTTGTTGCACCGCTCGTCGCCGCTTTGAACGACGACAATGTCGAGGTCCGCGTCGCGGCGGAATCCGGTTTGGAACATCATCCGGCCGACGTCTCTGGATCAATCCCGCAGCTTCAGGCGATGCTGAAGAAAAACCCCGGCACCCGGGCTTCAGCCTTTGAAGTGTTGCATCGCCTCAACGTCCCTGTGGCGCGCGCAGACCTCCTGGCCATCTTCGAAGTTCCCCGTCTGGGCGCGGTTTGGGATGCCTACAACCAGTTGAAAAATGAAACCGGCAAAGACATCTCCCTGGCCGAAGCCCCACCGCTTTTGCAAAACCCCGACCCGAACGTGCGCGGCGGCCTCGGCCTGCAGATTTTATATCAAAACGCCGGCAAGCCAGCGGTGGAAATGGCCCTGCCCCTGTTGAAAGATCCCGAAAAACTCGTGCAGATTCGCGCCGCCCAAACGTTGCGCGCGATGACGGGCCAGCCTTTCACCGAGGAACCGGCCGGCGCCTGGGAAAATTGGTGGGCTCTAAATAAAACCAACTTTGTGGCCCAACTCCATCCCGAAGAATTGCCCCGGCAACGCTTCCATCCCGCCACCTTCAGTAATGAAACCGTGGACAAACCACCCGTCCGGACACCGCCCGCAGTTCCTCCGCCCTGAACCATGATCCAACGAAGTCGGACGTCTCCGCACCAATGCCTGGTCATTGGCGCTCGCCACATCATTCGTCATTCGGAATTCGTCATTCCGCCCCCATTCCATCTTGCCAGCGCCTCCGTATATCCGAAACAATGCCTCCCGTTATATGACCATGCACTACCGCCCCCTCGGCCTGACCGGTCTCCGCCCCTCCGTCATCGGCCTCGGCACCTGGCAGTTCGGCGGTGAATGGGGCGTGGACTTTTCCCAGGCCCAGGTCGATGCCATCCTCGACACCGCCGAGGAGTGCGGCATCAACCTCATCGACACCGCCGAATGTTACGGCGACCACCTGTCCGAAAAATTCATCGGCGATTACCTCGCCCGCCGGGACCGTTCCCGCTGGATCGTGGCCACCAAATTCGGCCACCACTTCAACAGCTTCCTCAACCGCGACGACGACTTCTCCCTCGCCGGCATCCAAAAACAGCTCGACGCCTCGCTCCAAGCCCTCCGCGTGGACGTCATCGACCTGTATCAATTTCACTCCGGCTCCGACGCCGTGTTTCAAAACCAGGAGCTCTGGGATTTCCTCGCCGCCCAAAAGCGCCTCGGCAAAATCCGCCACCTCGGCGTCTCCATCATGCAAAAAGGCAGTGAACTTCAGGCACGCGACTCCGTCAAATTCGGCGTCGAAGCCCTGCAAGTCTATTACAACCGCCTCGACCGCCGCCCGGAGCAGATCTATTTTCCGCACGCGGAGAAAAATCAGCTCGGCATCCTCGCCCGCGTCCCGCTTGCCAGCGGCTTGCTCTCCGGCAAATACCCGCCCGGCGCCACCTTCCCCGGCAACGACGTCCGCGCCCGGCTTGACGCCGAAAAAATGACGCGCGATCTCGCCGAAGTTGCCCGCCTGCAAAAAACGGAAGTCCCGCCCGGCGTGCCCATGGCGCAATGGGCCATGGCCTGGTGCCTCCGCCATCCCGTCGTCACCACGTTGATCCCCGGCTGCAAAAATCCCGACCAGATAAAAGCCAATGCCGCCGCCGCCGGCCTGGTGTCCGCCTGACGCTTGCATCTGGTTGAATCAAATTAATTTAAAGCTTCCGCTCCCCGGCATCGTTTTGCCAACCTCATTTCATGTGTCAGGCTCCCACCGGGAAGATTTTTGCATTTTCAAGCACGCGAACAACCCGCCCCGTCCTCATCCTTTTGCTTCTGGCATCGCTGCTGGCACCTTGGTTGCTTCAGGGGCAGACCTCCGCTCCTGCCGTGAACACCGGCGCGCCGCCGCCCTGGGTTGAGGTCAGCCCGCAAGACAACAACGGCCCCCTGCCCCCAAATTCGGAATCACACGGCTCGTTTCTCATCCTGTTTGAACAGCAGATAAACGCCGCGACCTCCGAGAAATACGTCCACGTCATCAAGCGGATTAATAATGAGAGCGGTGTTCAAAACGGTGCCAACCTCTCGTTCGCCTTCGATCCGTCTTTCCAAAAACTGGTGGTCCACCAGATTGTCATTCATAGAAATGATCAGTCCATTGAACGGCTCGATCCGGCAAAATTTAAAATCATCCAGCAGGAAGCCGACCTGGACCGGCAGATTTACAACGGCACATTGTCCGCCGTGCTTTTTCTGGAAGATGTCCGCGTTGGTGACCGGATTGAATATGCCTACACCTTGAGCGGCGAAGACCCCGGTTGGCGCGGCCAGTATGCCGAAGTGTTCCTCGCCGCGTGGCCCATCCCCGTCCAGCATCTGCGCCATCGCGTGCTCTGGCCCCGGGATCGCGAACTCTTCTTCAAATCATTTGGCATCTCCGCCGCGCCTCAAATAAAAACCAGCGACCACCACCGGGAATATGTCTGGGATTGGCGGGATGTGCCGGCCGTGGCCTTCGAAGATCAGGTGCCCTCCTGGTACCCGGCCTACCCGTTCGTTCAAATCAGCTCGTTCAAGGATTGGGCCGAAGTATCCGCCTGGGCGACCGGATTGTTTGCCGGCACCAATCTGGACGCCCCTGAACTGACGGTGCAAACGGGCGAATTGAAACACCCGGATGCCACCGCCGAACAATCCATTCAGGGCGCCTTGGATTTTGTGCAGACCAGCATCCGTTATCTGGGCATCGAGCTCGGCGAAAATTCCTTCCGGCCGACCGATCCGGCGACCGTCCTGCACCGGCGTTTTGGCGACTGCAAAGACAAGGCGTTTTTGTTGTGCACCCTGCTTCACGGGCTTGGTTTTGAAGCCACGCCGGTTTTGGTGGCCACCGGCTACCGCCAGACCCTGCCGGATCTTTTGCCTGCCCCCAATGATTTCAACCATGCCATTGTCCGGGTCGCCACCGGCCAAAAGACGTACTGGGTCGATCCCACCGCCGGTTACCAGCGCGGTCCTCTGGCTGGCCGCTACCTGCCCGCTTATACGTTCGGCCTGCTGACCCGGCCGGGTGAAAAAGATTTGACCCCCATTCCCGCCGCGGCCGGCGGCTGGCCGGAAGCTTTTACCCTCGAGGAGTTCCGGGTTTCCGGCCAGAAGTCGCCCGCGACCTTGACCGTCACCTCCACTTACAACGGCTGTGACGCGGAATGGATGCGCGCCGTGCTTGCCTCGGCCGGACAAGAAACCCTCGCAAAAAGCTATCTCAACGATTACGCCCAGTTTTATCCTGGAACGATTTCCCGCGCCCCGCTGATCCTCATCGACAAGAATACGAACTCGCTCACCCTCATCCACCAATACCTCATCACCAATTTCTGGTCATTAAGCGCCGACAAGTTGCGTTACGTGTGCCGTTTCTATCCGCTCGGCATCCACAGTTGGATCACCAAACCCGAAACCGTGAATCGCTCCCTGCCCTTGGAACTTTCTTTTCCACGCCAGCGAACCGTCGAGACCCGGATTTATCTGCCGCGCGAATTCAAGCTCTCAAACGTCACCAACATCTTTCGTGGTCCGGCCGCGGAGTTGTATGTTCAACGCCACGTCACTCCCCGGACGGTCGACTTGAAATACATCTACCGCTCTCTCACCAACCAGGTTCCCGCCTCCTTGACCCCGGCGCATCTGAAAAGCTTGGATGAGATGGAGAACGCCATCAATTACTCGCTTACTTGGCAAAACCTGGACGGCACGGGCGGTCATCGCTTCAACTGGCCCGTGTTCCTGCTCGCAGTATTCTATGCCCTCGTTTGCGCGGTGGCTTTAGTGATGCTTTACCGGCATCAATCCCGCGCTCCCCGGTCCGAGCCGGTGCCGGCGGCGGATCCCCAACTCGTTGGCTTGGGCGGCTGGCTGATCTTGGTCGGGATAAGCCTTTTTGTCGGCCCCCTTCGCATTATCAGTCTCATCATTCGTTATTCGAATTCTTTTTCCGGGTACACCTGGCAGGCGTTGACCACGCCAGGGGGCACCGGCTACAGCCCGGTTTGGGCGCCGCTCCTGTGTTTTGAACTTCTCGGCCAAATGACCCTTTTCGCGCTGGCGGTGTTTGCCTTGGTGCTGTTTTTCCAAAAACGACGCGCCTTTCCCAAATGGTTCATAATTCTGATCGTCGCGAATGCCGTCTTTTCTATGGTCGATGTGGCTGCCGTGCATGGCCTCATTAAATCACCACCCTCCGCCGGTGCCAGCACTAGCGAGCAACGCGCCTTTTTTCAAATTTTAATCGGGCTGTGCATCTGGATCCCCTATATGTGCATCTCCAAACGGGTTAGAGCGACCTTCACCCGCTGACCATGAAAAATCCAGGACAAGTAAGGCCAGCACCCGCGCCATCGGCCTGCTCTGGCACCTGCATCCCGCAAATCCTGCCGGGCTTCCCGCTCAAAACATTTATTGCCGCGGCCCGCAACCAATTCCGTTTAGTGCTTGAATGTTGTCTCCCCGGGCTTTTCTAACCAAGCCTCGTTTGCCAACTAACACCCATGCACTTCCCCTCAATTCCAGCAAGGGCTTCAGCGCCCCCGGTGTCGGGATGAAAGAAACTGAATGCTCCGAAACCTCCGGCCACCAATAGGGGTTTCCCTTATCCGGCTAGTTGTTTCTCAACCCCACCAATCAGGGGTCACACCAATTGTAGATTGTCATGCAGTAGTCTTAAATTGTCCCCATGCAAACAATATTTGCCAGTGCCAACAACGAGGTCGCCACAGAAGCTCCCCGCTTCAAGACGGAGAGCCTGCCGGCGAATAACACCGAAAACGGCAACACCAACCGCGCGTTGGTCGATGCGCTCGTGAACTCCAAAATCTACAAGGATTACGAACGCGCCTTCAGCGACATGACCGGCCTGCCCATCGCCCTGCAGCCCGTCGAAACCTGGCAGCTGCCCCACCACAACAAGCGCAACGAAAATCCGTTCTGCGAGTTGATGGCGCAAAAGAGCCGCTCCTGCGCCGCCTGTCTGCAAGTGCAGGAAAAGCTGTGTTTACAAGCCGCCAAGGGCGCCCAGACCGTCACCTGCGCCGTCGGCCTCTCCGACAGCGCCGTGCCCGTCTGGATGAGCGACCGCCTCATCGGCTTCCTTCAGATCGGCCAGGTCTTCCGCAAAAAACCCACCACCGCCCAGTTCGAAAAAGTTTTCAAGCTCACCAAACAATGGGGCATCGAAACCGACCGCGAAACGCTCCGCAAGGCCTTCTTCGCCGGCCGCGTCGTCACCCCCAAGGAGCATGACTCCGCCCTCAAGCTGTTGACAATTTTTGCCCAGCATCTGGCAATGGTCAGCAACCAGGTTTTCATCCAGCGCGAAAACTCCGAGCCGCCCGTCATCACCAAGGCCAAGACCTACATCCAGGAACATCAGACCGAGGAACTCTCCCTCACGCAGGTCGCCAAGGCCGTCAACATGAGCAGCTACTACTTCTGCAAGATGTTCAAGAAAATCGCCGGCATCAATTTCACGGACTACGTCTCCCGCGTCCGCATCGAGAAATCCAAGAACCTCCTGCTCAACCCCAACCTCCGCGTGAGCGAGATCGCCTTTGAAGTCGGTTTCCAGTCCCTCACCCACTTCAACCGCGTGTTCAAGAAGATCCTCAACGAATCGCCGACCGAATACCGCGCCAAACTCCTGGCCCGCTAAAACATGCCGCCCGGCAGCTTGACGAATCATCGCCTGATTGAGGTTGGCAGTCGCGCCAGTTTCGCGGATAGTTTTTACATCCGTGAGATGAAGGACTATCGCAAAATGTCCCGGGTGGAACTGCTGGCGTGGATTGAGAAGCTCAAATCCAGCCACTCCCGCCGTACGCGGTCGCATAAGGAAAAGTCCGCCGCCGCCCTGCGCGAGCAGGATGCCCGCCTCCGCGCCATCCTCGAAACCGCCGTCGAAGGCATCATCACCATCGACGATCACGGCCGCATCGAATCCGTCAACGCGGCCGCGGAAAAAATCTTCGGGTACCGCTCCCGCGAAATCATCGGCAAAAACGTCAGCGTCCTCATGCCCATGCCCCATCGCGCGGCGCATGACGGCTACCTGGAAAATTATAAGCAGTCCGGAGTCGCCCGCATCATCGGCATCGGCCGCGAAGTCTCTGGCCGGCGCAAGGATGGCACCATCTTCCCCATGGACCTGTCTGTGAGCGAAGTCAAACTCGCCAGCCGCCGCCTTTTCACCGGCTTCATCCGTGACATCACCGAGCGCAAGGAGGCCGAAAAAGCCCTGCTCCATCACGCCGCCCTCGTCGAATCCTCCGATGACGCCATCATCGGCAAAACCTTGGACGGCCGCGTCACCAGTTGGAACAATGGCGCGGAACTCGTCTTCGGCTATTCCCGGAAAGAGATGATCGGCAACCCCATCTCACGCCTGATCCCCCCGGGCCGGAAGAATGAGGAGGCCGACATCTTGAAGCGCATCCGCCGCGGCGAATCCGTCGATCATTTCGAAACCGTGCGTCGGTGCAAGAACGGTCGGCTCATCGACATCTCCGTGACCATCTCCCCCATCCGCGACCCGGATGGCAATATCATCGGGGCCTCAAAGGTTGCCCGCGACATCACTGAACGCAAACGGCTCGAAAAGGAGATCCTCGAGATCAGCGAACGGGAACAGCGCCGCATCGGCCAGGATTTGCACGATGGCCTCTGCCAGCACCTCGCCGGCATTGAGATGTTGAGCCAGGTGCTCGCCCGGAAACTCGGTCCCCGCAACAAGGCCGCCGCCGCCCGCGCCACCGATATCGCCAAGGCCGTCCGCGAAGGCATCAGCCAGACCCGCCTCCTCGCCCGCGGCCTCTCGCCCGTCACCCTCGAATCCGAGGGCCTCATGTCCGCCCTCGCCGAACTTGCCTTCAACGCCGAAAAGATGTTCGGCGTCTACTGCGTCTTCGATTGCCCCAAGGTCGTGAAATTTGAGAATCAGGCCGCCGCCACCCACCTCTTCCGCATCGCCCAGGAGGCCACCTCCAACGCCATCAAGCACGGCAAGGCCACCATCATCACCATCCGCCTGCACGAGGAACCGGCCGGCGTGCGCCTCAGCGTAAGCGACAACGGCCGCGGCTTTCCGGAAAATTTCTCCGGCAGCACCGGCATGGGCTTGCGCATCATGCAGACCCGCATCGGCATGGTTGGCGGCACGCTGACCTTCGACCGCCATCCCGGCGGCGGCGTCACCGTCAATTTCACCGCCCCCAAAACTCGCTGACTTTCATGGCCACCAAGACCAAAAACCCCGCCCAGCGCCTGCTCGTCATCGATGACCACCCGATGATGCGCAACGGCCTCGCCCAGTTGATCGACAGCGAAGGCGACCTCAAGGTCACCGCCCAGGCCGACAATGCCGGCCAGGCCATTGACCTCGTCGCAAAACAGAAATTTGACCTCGTCCTCTGCGACATCTCCCTGCCCGATAAAAACGGCCTTGAACTGATCAAGGACATCCGCGCGCTGCGCCCCGAGCTCCCCATCCTCGTCGTCTCCATGCACGACGAAATGATCTACGCCGAGCGCGTGCTCCGCGCCGGCGGCCGCGGCTACATCATGAAACAGGAGGGCGGCGAAAAATTCATCCGCGCCATCCGGCAGGTGCTTTCCGGGCAGATCTTTGTCAGCGACAAAATGTCCTCCCGCATCCTGGAAATCTTCTCCGGCGGCGCCAAAAAGAACGACGATTCACCCGTCTCCCGCCTGTCCGACCGCGAATTCGAGGTCTTCCAGCTCATCGGCCACGGCAAGGGCACCCGCGACATCGCCGGACAATTGCACCTCAGCGTCAAGACCGTCGAAGTCCACCGCGCCAACATCAAGGAGAAATTGAACCTGCAGACTGCCACCGAACTCGTCCGCTTCGCCGTCCGCTGGGCCGATTCCGAAGGCGACAAATAATCGCCCCCGGAACGCTCCTGCGACCCGCAGGAATGTTGCCGCACCAGATGATTCGAGTTCTCAGCAGCCATGCCCACATGGCAGCCGGACCACCACAACATCAGCCACTTCTACATCATCAGCCGCAGCGACCGGTCGCCGGAACCCGGCTGCCGGGAAATGAAATGGTTCAACCTGGCTGCCGCCGCTCGACCCGGGAATTCTTGAATTGCTCATCACAGATGAGAACAAAATTTCCACTGATGCCCTCATGGGTGACAAAACGCTGCAGCAGCGCCGCCGGAAATTGAACTGTCTGACCGTTGTTGCATTCCACGAACACCTGCCGCACCGTGCCGCGATAATAGTCCAGATACTGATCGGCCGTAATGCGGAGTCGGAATTCGTAGCGGTGCATGGCCTCACTTTTAAAATTCCTGGAAGCGGATACAAGCCAGGAATTCAGAAAGGACTACCAACCACGTGTCGCGTCGGGCATGGCATCATGGTTCGAGACAATGTCCTCAAAGCTGGTCTGCGCATAAGCACGCCCATTGCCATGCCAGAGTCCGCGCACGGGTTGCTTGCGCCCGTCCAAAACTTTTGCGAACATCACTGCGTGATTTTGACTTGCGCCAGCCTATTTGAGGCCGCTTTGGCCTGCGTGACGTTTCCCGTCGTTAAAGCAGCGCCGATGGCGGAACAGGTACAAGTTGGAACGGGCGAAAAATCACATTCATGCTGAAAACCTTGGGCCGCCGGTGTGGCGAAATGGCAGACGCACAGGACTTAAAATTCGACTTTCGGCCATTTTTTGCGATTTCTTGCCATCGCTTAAAACACTCACTTAGATATTGAATCCATTGGTTAAACTGCTGTTTTTAGCTGTCAAATTTGACATTTGATTCAAACAGGCAAAGTGTAGCAAAAAGTGTCGCAATTTTATTTTCAAATTTCACCGTTTTTTGCACCCCGTGTGTGCGCTCCAGTGGAACTTTTGGAAGACGCCGGAGGATTGAATTCAGGCCGACTTGGCTGAGGGCACTTTGTGGATTTGATCGAATTCGCCCGCAACCGCACGCTGGTGAAATTCGTCAATTGCTTCTTGGGTGACATATTGCCTTCCGGCAATATTGACGATCTTTAACCAACCCTTCTTGTGCCACCGCTAGGCTGAACATGACTCTCATTGCTATCAATTTGCGTTCGCCCGCCGTCGTAAATGCCATACGAGTAACAATGCGATGGGATACACTGCTGCCATAACATAAAAGCACCTGTTATAGGAACCATGGTCAATAAACCAAGCAACGGCCTTGTTCATAAACAATCCGCCCAACGCGCTGCCACAAGCAATCGCACCAAACGCCGTTCCTAAAATGCGCCGGGGAACAATATCAACAATCAACGCGGTGATG
Organism: Verrucomicrobiia bacterium; assembly: GCA_031290985.1. Lineage (GTDB taxonomy): Bacteria > Verrucomicrobiota > Verrucomicrobiia > Limisphaerales > UBA11358 > UBA11358. The sequence goes on from JARLJW010000014.1 coordinate 65,528, forward strand.
TTGCTCAACCAAGCGGTGGAAGCGTAGGCCACAATCATGGCGACGCCAATAACCACCATTGTGGTTGGCAGAAATGGAATCACACCGATCATCGGAGCCACACAGGCACTCACCAGCATTATCCAAATTCGCGATGCTGAGGGTTTGACACCGCGTTTCACCAACCAACCGGAAAGGAATCCGCCTGCAGTGAAACCGATGGTCGCTGCGCCGAAAATTAACCACATGATGGCCAAGCCCTTTTGTTCGAGTCCTCGCCCATCATGCAAATATTTTGGGAACCAGAATTGGAAGAAATACCAGACAGGGTCGGTGATCAACCTCGCCAGCATGAGTATCCACACCAGTGGTTCGCGTAATACGCGACCCCACAGAATCAATTCAGACTCTCTTGGCTCGGTCGGTTTTAGGTTAGCCGCCAGCAATGTTTTTTCCTTATCAGTGATGTGAGGATGTGAGGCAGGATCCCTACATACCCAGAGCCAGAAGATCAGCCATAAGCAGGCAACCACCGGTGTGACGGCAAAAACCCAGCGCCAGCCAAAGTTTTCTGCAATCAATACAACCAAAACCGGGGCAATCGTCGCCCCAACAGCACCGCCAGCACTGTAAATGCCCACCGCCACACCGCGTTCCGTGGGAGGAAACCACTCGGCCACCGCTTTGGGGGATGCGGTATAACACCCGGCTTCGCCCAATCCCAACATAAAGCGCAAGACGCAAAACTGCCAGAGGGATCGAGCCAGTCCCGTGAACCCATTGGCGATGGTCCACCAAACGACAAATAATGCCAGGCTCCTGCGCGCACCCAGCTTGTCTACAATACGACCAGACAACAAGTTGGCGATCGTGTAAGCAATCAGAAAATAGTTAATAATGGACGCGTACTGCTGGTTGCTAATGCCCAAATCCTTCTGGATGGTTGAAGCCAGCAGACCAAGCACATTGCGGTCAACGTAGTTCAACAGCGCTGCAATAAAAAGGGCAAATGCAACCAACCAACGCAGATTTTTGATCTTCATTTATTTGCAATATTCTCTAAAGTTGGACACTCATGTTGTTACTGTATGCCAATCCCTCGTCGCTTCGGAATGATATTAATGGGCGACGGGTCAAAAGCATCAGAGGCGGGCGTTGGAGTCGGAGCATTGAGGCCTTTTATCATTACATTGTCGAAATATGGCGTGCTGAGTTTGCGTTCGCCAGCACCAGCCATCAAACCAGCCATACCATGCGCATATAGCAGGTTGGTTGCACTCAGAACTGGCACCCCATCAACCAAGCCTTTTATTGTAATATCATCAAAGCAAAGCTTCAGATTGTGCCATTGATTGGAACCAATATTTGGAAGCACCACTTTACCTAGCAACTTTTCGCCACCAACGCCATCGCCTTGTCCACTTTTGATGAGTGCCTGTTGTTCGGCATCTCCTTCAATAACGGCCTGATTCCTCTTGAGACCGCGAATGACGACCAGTCGGCACGTGCCATCATCCGCTAGGCTTAAGTAATAGCCTTTTGGAATATTTCGAAATCCCGGGCCGACGTCATTTATCCGGCCCATGATGCCAGCCGTGTCACCAGTATTCAGGAGAACATCTGCGCTAACTTCATAGTTGTCCCATTGATAATTTCCAAGGATGGTATATGGGAACTGCTCCGGCGCCCACGAATTCGGGGGGACCGGGATGACCTGACGCAGACATTTTCCTGACTGATCCTGACGGTCAGTAATTTCGAAAACATCAGCAATGTCAGCCGTATAACGTGGCAAATAACCCCACTCTTTCGAATTTGAATATTCCTCAAACGTCTCTAAGTAAGGGAATGGGAATGGCCTTGCCCCAGGAATGTTCGTAAAGGAGCCCTTCATTTGACCAGCTGTTGTCGAAAGGGAGCAAATGGAATCGGGCTCGACCAAAACGGTTATCACGCCATCCTCCGGCTTGAGGTCGGCTTGTCGGATGAATTGTTCCTTCACGTTGCTGCGCCAATTACATAGTTTCTTTCTGGATAGGTTGCTGCCGATCTCGAAGCGAATGCGTTGTGGTACTTTGGCTTCCTTAGTCTCGATAATAATACTGTAATCGTCATTCTGTTGCGACTTGAGCGTGACATAACTGCCTCCACTGGCCAGATGACCGCATCCGCCTTTAAGATACATCCAACCAACTTGCGTGAACTGTCCATAATGCGCATACCCCCATAAAGCGCTGCGAACTTCAAAGTGGCCGCTCCATGGCCAATATGCTAAAAGCATGGACGGGTCTTCCGAATAAGGTTCGATCGGATAAAGCCCAGCTATGTCATACCAATTCATGATTTTAGTCGCACCGCTGCGGATGAAGTTTTCGTTAAAAGCCTGGACAATGCCAACGGCACAATCAAACCCCTTCAAATAGACATGCTCTTCCGTGTCCCAAATCGGCTTGTTCCATTTTGCCGCCAATTTTTGCACTTCCATCGAGGCAGGCCTCTTCACACATGTGTGCGCGCTGATGACGTCAATTGCATCGCGCAGTTTTTCATCAGAAAGCATATTTTTGATGAAGTCAAACTTGTCATCCGGCCAATTGTCAAATCCATGAAGTTTGACGCTTTGAAAACCACTGGCATTGAGGGTTGCCCTCAGGCGCTTCGCGAAGTCAAAGCTAACGCCTTTTTCATTGCGACAGCCAATTGCGTCTAACTGCATGCCGTAAACGTCGCGTAACCCTTGAAGCCATTTCACGTAGTAGTCGGCTGCGTCCTGAGACCAAAACTCGCCATTTCCAATCCAGCCGGGTGCGCTCCATGCGGTGCCGTCTAAAACTATTTTAGGATTGCGCTGTTTTGCCTCCCGCATTATCCACCAGGTGTAGCCTCGGAAATAGTTAAGATCATCACGCGTATGCATGTGGCTCGGAGACGACCCTTGCGTAGAATTACCGTCACCCGGTATCTCCACATATAACGCGCTAACTGAGGCACCGAACTTGGGTTTGAATACCAAGTCGAGAATCTGGTTCCGCTGGGGCTCGGGATAATCCTTAAGCAAAACGGATGTCGCCCCGCCGCCATTAACGACACCGATGCCGTCAAAGCGCTTATCCACAGCGCTCCCGTCGAGCCTTACAACTTGGATGCCAGAAACTGGACTCATCACATCCCCAAAAACTGATCTGCCTGCTCCCAACATGATGGCGATAGACAGCAGCATTCTTGACCATGGCAAAGTGAGCCATCGAGAATCATCATGCGATGGCTTCACCTGTTCATCGATTTTATCATGGCTTATCATATCGGCTTCGTTTCTATGTATGGCAGATGAGGCATTCCGAAACACTAGTTCCGGCTCACTGACTTTATATCTGTGGAAACAACCCTATGGCCGTGATTGAGGACCCCCTCGACTCGGAACTCCAATTTTGAATCCAAATCATCAATCGGCACATTGAACTCAAACGGATATGTGCTATCTGTCATTTCATGCCAGGCGCCATCCGAACAACGATAAATCAGCTTGGCCTGTTGAAGAACCGTGGCGTCGGCGGCAAGCCACACGTAGGCATTATTTAAACCGCGACCGAAGCTAAACAACATGCCACTCACTTGGCCGATGGGTGTGTTCGTAAATATGACATAACTCGAACCGGTTGTAGGCGTGACTTTCGCATCAAGCACCTTGTCTTGATACGTCGCAATCGGTTTCAATCCATCAATAGCTACGGCGGCTATCCCCTTTGCGGAAATTGACAAGGTCATGCTACCATTTCGCAGAATAGCTTGTTTGGCTGGCCCATGGTCCAGCCAAACAGTTGCTGAATATGTCGCATTCGCATCGATACCCGGAATCTCAATGGAGGCAGTGGTTACAACCTTGTTAGGAGATTGATTCATCAATGCAAAATAAAATTTATCGTTGCCGCGGGCAGAAATGTAATTGATTTGAGTGGAGTCGGACTTGACGGCACCACGCGGCATGTACAACCACACATTCGTGTCACCGCAAAAGCTTCCCGGGCGATCGCCATACACGCGGCTCTGAAGATACGCATAGCCCTGAGCATAGCGGGCTGGAAAGCAAATCTGTCCGCGGGAACGCACCTCTGCATCGGTAATTAGATAGTCAAATAAAAGCGCAATGTGCGGCCAAATATGATTAAAATAAAAAAGGTTGTAGCGCTTGTTTCGCACCGGCAAGGTGGTCGGATAGTCTGAATCCGCATAGGCAGTTGAAAATTCATGATTGATGCTGTAACCAGGATAATTTGCATACCGACCCACAACTGCATTATGGGCAATATCACTGAAGAATTCGTCTCCCCTCAGCCTGGCGAGCCGCAAATAAAACGGCGCATAATGTGTAAGAAAAATGGCTGCGTTGTCCATATAAGTGTTTGCAGCTTCAGGGGTAAGTCCAACCTGTGAAACCCGCCACGCCGGTACTGTAACTGTGTTCGTGCGATAGATGGACATTTGTATTTGCACTTTGTTTGAAGGTACTGCTGGGCTCATGGCGCAAAAGCGGCTATACTCTTCAGCCCCGGTTTCAGCCGCTAGTAGATAGCGCTCATCGCCTGCGTCCTGATAAAGCTCCAATAATTGCATCCAGCGCGGCGTAAAATCGACCCAGAATTCGGCATGTTCTGGAAAATTTGTTTGCGGCGTTGTGATGCAGTTTGAAATATAAGCGTCTGCCAGCGCCTTGGCATAAATAAGATAAAACCCTTCTCCCGTAAGTCGGTATAATGCCAAATTATCAACCCATCTTGAATCTCCGCTGACCACATTCAGATTCAAAGCCCGAGGGCTATTAAATCGTTGAAAGGCGCTCTGTCGCAACACCCACGATCGGCCTTCAGAAAAATGAAACAGGGAAGACCATTCAAAGACTTCTCCAGTCGGACCGCCCATTTTGGCCGAAGCTCCCTGATCAGTTTCGTTAGTCGCCGTTGTGAATAGATATTTTTCGCGGGAGATCAAATATTCAACCATAGGCATTGCCCGCTGGTCAAAAATCTCCTGGCGGTCGGTGATCATAGCTACGGACATGGGATGAAGGGCGGAGACGACTTTGACCGTATTTTTAACATCTGTGCTATAGTCGCAGCCATGCAAATCTGCGTTCCACCCCGATAAATTATCATCCAGGGCAAACTCAATCATGTTTTGGATGGTGGTATTGAGCGAACACGATTCATTTTGTCGCATGTCACCAACCCCATAAAGGTGTCTAGCCAAATATCGAAAGGAATCGTAAATGTCGCCTTGCCGCACAATAATTCTGAAAGTCGCTGTATAGGCAGATTTGGTGGAGAGTTTCGAATCTGCTTCGCCAAGGACTGGAGCAAAAAACATCGGTTGAGCCTGACCGGCTTCATTCCTCAGAAGCACGCCGCAACGAGAATTGTTTAAGGTTGGCAACCTGAACGGTAAAAACTCGGGGTCAGCGACCAATCCAAAAGTGTTGGAGTTAACCGTCAACATGGTTGTCACCAAGGAACACATGTGCTCCAACGAAAGTATGGACATGCTAGGAAAACGTTTCTGCTGCCATACCTCCGGCTGCCACAGTGCGTCAATTGCATGCAATGCGAATTGAGGCGATCCACAGTAGCCGACTGAAAAGAAACCCTCGCGTGATGGCGTTAGGGTGAAGCTCACTTTTGGCTCCCCGTCAGATTCAGGCAAAGTGATATCGGCAACCAGTTTAAAGAGAGGATGATGAGCAAATGTCCAAGTAATCGCCCCATTCGTCATAACCGCACTGACCGCTGAAATGTTTATGGCCTTCTCAAGTTTAAGATAATCCATCGTAACAAAGCCATCCGGCTTTTTCCATTGTGGTGACTTAATGTTGCACTTTTCCGGCCCCAGTACTGAAGTTATCTTTGGGTTGTTCGCAGTATAGAAGATTTTGAAGTCTGGCTTGAATACGAACGCACGGCAGTCGGCACCCTTAATTGAAACCGCATTATTTGATAGCAGCTCTAATTTGTAAAACCGGTTAGTAATTCCGGTTGCTCCAGACGCAGTTTCCAAACAATGCGCCTCCTGTGTCGGTGGTTCCATCACGTTGGTTAGTGCCTCAAACCAGTGTTCTGCGATCTTCTCCGCCCCATAGGCATTAGGATGCACATGATCCTCAATAGTGTCAGTGCGCCAGTCAAACCCATCGGCCATGTTTATATTAATTACCCATTGTTCGGGGGTGTTTTCGCGCTCTGCCAACTGCTTAAGTTCCGTATTCAATTGTGGAATATATTCATATTTTGGCAATTTTCCGCTGGGGATGACTTGTGCCAGCATCACTATGGCATCTGGGTTGATACTTCGTGCCGTGTTAATCATGGATTCGGTTGCCTTGATGATACCCGGAATTGGCTTCTTGGCGCTATTGTGATTGTGTCCCGAGTGAATCAACAAGATGTCGGCTGAATTAGAAGAAAAATCTTTTTCCAGCATTTCGGCAATAAACTCGGCATTTTGCCCGCTAAAAGCCTCATACCGCAACGGACCAATACTGGATTCTTTGATCTTGGAACCGACAAATTCAACTAAATAGCCGGCTGATACCAATTTTCGCCATAATAAATAGCGGTAACACGAAAACGCCGCCCCACCCTCAGTTATCGAATCTCCCACCGGCATGATCCGATAAAGCTTCTCTGCACTCTGCGTGTCGAAGGCCACAGCGGCGAACGCCACGACCAAAAGAAGGATTTGAATCTGTCGCATCAGTAGCGGCTTCAGCTTATTGGTCATCCGTTTGTTGGCGCTTGTATTCATAAAGGTAAAGATTTCCAGCTTTGGGTCTTTACGATAAATTATTTAATCGATGTGTTTTGCATATCAAGTGGAGATGCCTAATTTTTACCATATTCACCTCGCGCGCTGATCTGGACTTAATGTTCATATTTTAAAATCAATCAGAGGTCATCACAGATATATCAATGAGAGGCCGCAAAAGTAAATAGTACCTTTCGCTTGCTCTTTTCCACCTTGTAACAGCAATGGGCAATCCCATTGCAAGTGGCCATGCACGATTCCGTCGTTTGCCCCTCCCCAGTGGCTATCGGCAAATTGTGATGTTTCAACTTTGATGATAACCCAGCGCCACCCCCTCCATCTGATTTTAGGCCCATCAAATTGAAACGTTTGCCCACCAGAATCGGTTAGCCGGGCCTTTACCTGGTTCCCGGAGTTATCGCCCCATATCCATACGCCTTCCGCCTGCGGAAGATTACTCAATATGGAGGCTTTCCCGTCCCGCACCAAGATCCGCCCATTTTCAAGTTGATAATCAAGCATGTATGCCTTGGGAAAAGGCGCGTGGTCACCGGGTGATATAACCTCGGTCAGACTGGCTTTGGCCTGAACATTCGTGTCCCCATCCACGGTGGCGAAAAATTTGGTAGCCAGAACAGGCTTCAGTTGTTCTGGCCTGATTTCCCCCACCATTTGATTGTTGTGATTGAACAGTTTGACACGCGCAGAAGGCTGGGTTTTGGCGGGGACGTCGATTGACCAGTCGTTCTGGCCAGCTTTCATGTTCAGCTCCTCTATTCGGCCGTCCGGCATGTGAATACTGCCCTGGAATGCTTCGCCGGCGGCGTTCTGAATTTGTAGACGGCGGAGGTTCGCCACGGACAACAACTTTAGTTCCAAGGGGCTTGCGACGGCTAGAACCAACACTTCAGAGGATGCACTTATCAGGCTTTTTTGATCGTTTTCATAGAATTCTACACGCAATTTAACATTCGCCGTCTCGGCGTCACGTCGAAGCGCGAAAACATCAAACGATTGGTTAGTCGCTTCGCGGCTGTTTAGTTTAAATTGAATTTGGGCCATTTTATCGCCCGGTTGCTGCCATGATACATGAACCCATACGGGATGAGAAAAGGGATTCTCCAATTCCAAAAGAACCGGAACCCCATTGCTGGAATCGGCATTTGCCAGGCAGCCTTCGGGCATACTAACCTTCCAAGCTGCTGCGGCAGCCAAGTCCTCCGAGCGATTTGCGAGGGTTATGAAAATTGGGCTTGGTCCAGCAGAAAACATCCAGTGCCCATTTTGAATCGGCATCTGGATGGCCTTGCCGCGCCCATCAACGGCTGTAAACGACCCACTTGGGGAAGCGGCTTGGCCCAACTCAAGAGCGTGCGGTTCCCCCACCGTCCAGATCGCGAGCTTTTGATCGCCAGAATCATTGACGCACAAAAGCGCATAGTCGTCGTCGCTGATGGTATCAAGCCGGCGGGCAACGTGATAGCCCGACAATTCCCTTATAAGAGTTTGCATAGCGACATAAGCTGGTTTGGGTGCCAAGTTGACGGACACCGTTCCGAAGTTATGTTCGTTGTAGTCAACATTTGTGCCATCGTCCCTCCAATCGTACCAGACAGACAGAGGCACGTCGGCCAGCAAATTGGCCAGTTGCTGACGAACCAAATAGGCCGCCTGCATTTCCAAGGAGACACCTTTTGTGTCGTTCGCATAGCCCCATTCCCCGCTGATGACAGGAATATTCTTGCGCCCGTTGGGTGCATATTTTGCTATCAAACCGCGCAGCCATACATATTCCCCGGCGGCGGATTCTGGAACGGTTTTTCGATAGGGGTGGACTGTCACGGCATCCAAGTATTCAAGCACGCCCGAACTTAAAACTGTTTCCAAAAACTGATGTGGAATCCGCGATGTTGCCGGCCCAACAATCGTTGCTTGCGGGTCGGCCTGTCGAATCGCCTTGCAAGCCACCAACATCAACGTCGCATATTGACTAGCATCCGGACGTGGAAACCAGAATCCCCCATTGGGCTCGTTCCATATTTCCCATATAACACGATGACCTTGAAAATGTTTTGCAGCCGCTGCAGCCCATATCGAATAAGCATTGACGCTCTCAGGATTCCTTGGCGACATGACCGACTGCTTCTTAGCATGAACTTTTTCCTCATACAGCGGATTAGAATAATCTAAAATAAAATAAGGACGTATACCGCGCTTCTCGAGATTTTCAGTTAACTGGTCGTATGCAGACCAATCATAAACACCTTTTATGCGCTCGGTGCGCGCCCAAGTGAAATCCGTTCGAACACATTCGCAACATACAGCTTGGATCATATCCAGTTCTCGCCAGTGCCCCGCAGAAAAATGAATGTTAATTCCGATACAGTCAGGAACCACTGGTTCCGGCAAACTCGCCGCTTTCGCGTTGAGAAGCGTCAGCTCCATGAATACCGCCATTAATCCAAATATCAATTTGGTGATCGGAGTATTGCTCATTATTCTTCAGGCGGGCGATTGGCTGCCGATTGACCGAACTCGAAATTTGGTTTGGCCGCCATGTAGCACTTGAACAAGCCGCCATTAATAATGTCCTGGTTACGGAGGTAAGTCTTAAACCATGGTTTGCCATTAAATTCAATGTGGTCGATGTAAATATCGTTTGTGGATTGCTTCACCGTTTCGATGGTAAACGTTCTGCCGTTGGGCAGATTCATCGTAGCCTTGCGCAACAACGGCGTGCCCAGCGCGTAAATACCCGCGGCCGGATTTACAGGATAGAAACCCAGGACAGAAAAAAGGTACCAAGCGCTCATCTGCCCGCAGTCGTCATTGCCGCATAATCCGGCGGGCGTATTGTCATAGAGGGTCGTCACAATTTGATGAACCCGTTCCTGTGTTTTCCATGACTTTCCTGCGTAATCATACAAATACGCGACATGGTGGACTGGCTCGTTCCCTTGATCATACTGGCCGATCATCCCTGTCACGTCCAGGGTGACAGCGCCGGAAACCTTTGAGTCCATGCTGAACAATTTATCCAATTTCGCTGCAAACGTTTCGTCGCCTCCCATCAGCTGAATCAAACCATACGGATACTGTTGTACCTGCCAAACATACTGCCACGCATTGCCTTCAGTGTAATCCCCACCCACGTCACCCGCGTGCGAGATCTTTAACTGGTCAAAAGGCGTCACCCATTTGCCGTCCGCGGTTTTGCCACGCATCAAACCAGTACTGGCATCATACAAGTTACGGTAGAATTGCGAACGCGTTTGGAACAGGGCGTAATCGCCTTTCCTGCCAAGCAGCTTGGCCATTTGTGCCACGCACCAGTCATCCACTGCACTTTCCAGCGTCCGCGAAACAGATTCTTCCTTCACCCGGTCTGCGGGAAGATAGCCATAAGTCATATACAAATCCCATTGGGACTTTGGATGATTGACAGTAGAAGATATTTTCATCGCCGCAAAGGCATGTTCTATTTCATTCTTGCACACTCCCTTCAAATACGCATCGGCAATAATTGGGATTGCATGGTTCCCGATCATGCAATTGTTTTCGTGTCCCCACAACGTCCAAACCGGCAGATAACCACTTGCGTCAAAATGAGCCAGCATGGTTTCAACGATTTCCCGGTCCCGTTCTGGCCACAGGATCGTGTAGAGCGGATTGACGGCCCGATGGACATCCCAGAGCGAAAATGTGGAGTAATAGGTCTTGCTTTTGGAGACATACACCCTGTTGTCGACACCGCGATAGCGCCCGTCGACGTCAGCAATGTTGTTGGGCACAACCAGGGTATGATATAAGGCTGTGTAAAAAGTCTCTTTTTCCATCTGGCTTCCGTCGATTTGGATTGCCGCCAGATACCGGTCCCATTGCTTGCGCGCTGCCAGTTTGACCCTCTCAAAATGCCAGCCGGGTATTTCCGTCGTCAGATTTCTCCGGGCACCATCAATATCCACCGTCGAAATGCCCACTTTTGCGTCTAACACCATGTCCTGCCTGTTGTTTTGGAAGGTCAATACGATCTTCTGATTTTTCATCGCATTGCTGGGAGTCAACCACGTGACTTCGGCAATCGGCTGTTTGAATTGAATTACAAAGTTAACATGCTTTTCACCTGCCCATCCCTTCGTAACCATAGAACCTGAAACGGTTCTGGGATTTTCCACTTTGACTTCAGTCTGGATCACGTGCATATCCAAGGCTTTCTGGTCTGGGACAATGCCGAACTGCAGGTCAATCAGAAGATTGGCGGTATTGGTGGCAAATGTGTAGCGATGATAAGCGCAACGAGGCGTGGCGGTCATCTCGGCCTTGACGCCGTAATCTGGCAACAGCACTGAATAATAGCCGGGGTTGCTTTGTTCATCGGCATGTGAAAAATGGCTGCGATATTGCTCCTGTCGTACCTGGCCAGTAAATGGCATTAAGCGGATATCGCCCAAATCCATCCATCCGGTTCCACTCAGGTGCGTATGCGAAAATCCAATGATGTTGGTATCCTCATAGCAATAACCAGAACAGTAACGCCAGCCAATATTTCCTGTATCCGGACTCACCTGCACCAATCCAAAAGGCATCGTGGCCCCAGGAAAGACATGTCCGTTGTTTGCCGTCCCTATAAACGGATTTACATATGCTGCATTGTCACTTGCCCAACCCATTCCTGGTAGGTTTAAGGTTGTCAATAGTAATAACGAAAAAAGGGTTTTCTTCATGATGTCAGAATTTTACGGTCTACAAATAACAGATCGGCATTTAACGGTGCCGCCGGAAGTTCACATGTTACCGCCCGGACCAGCAAGTCGCCCAAATCGGCGCAGCCGGTCCCGGAAAGATGAGTATGGCTGAAACCGATGATGGAGTCGTCAGAATAATGATAACCAGAACATGCATCCCAGCCTTGGGTACGGGTATCAGGACTTAGCTGGACGAATCCGAAAGGCATAGTTGCACCGGTGTATGTAAGTCCGTGTCCTCCAGTTCCCACCATCGGCAGCGCATGATTAATTGGAAGTGCCTCCGCCCCCATACAATCCAGCATTAAACTCTCGTTTAAATGCAAAGCGCAAATGACACATGGGTAATGCAGTAACTTCATAGATGATATTGTGATTTAATTGTTCCAAAACATTTTATTCTATGCGTCGCGTAATCCTTGATAGAAGTTTCATCTGCTTCTAATGACTGCTAAGATCGTTTATAAGCATTTGCATATTTTTAAATTATTTGGTTCAAACGGTTAATGATGTGGGCGGTCCTAGTTTTTCACTGTTTCAATTGACAGCACCACTTCCGATCGAGCATGCTGTATTCGCATGACCGGTTGCTTTAAAAAGATGGTCGCCGATCCGGTTATGGCGTTTACTCGCTTGAGTTCAAGCCAGTCATTCTGCTCTCCTTCAGACAGACAAAATTTTTCCGCAGGCTTTCCCGCATCGGTAATCACAAACAAAGCGCAAGAGATCGCCCCGACTTTGAACAGTCCGTTCATGATTAAATCGCGCCGCAATAAAACCGGTTCAACTGGAACTTTAGGCGAGGACGGATTAGGGTCGCTCGGAGTGAGACCGAAAATATTTCTCGCCATTATCGTCTTGTACGCATCTGCCCCGGCAGAAGCTGCCGGTCTTGGTACATTCGTCGCTGGGCCATTTTGGAACATCTCACCAGGTGGGCTCCGCATGGCCTCACATCCCTGCTGAACAACGCTGCTATTGCCAGATGAATGCAACTCTGACAAGGTCACTAGAAATAAGCACACTAAGCCTGTTGCTGCAAAGTTCAACAATGATAATCTTGGACTGAATATATGCATTCTAGTTCTTGCTAGTACAAAATTAGCTCAACAGCATCTGCAATGACGTAGCCGCTGGCTGAATCATTGCGCACCGTGATATTCCCGGCAGACCCAGAATTAAATAGAAATGTTCCGATCAATACCCACGTGCCGCTGTTTGCTTGCTGGTTGATGTGGAATGTCTGCGCCCCGCCTGCGTAGTTTACATCAATGGGTGCATTGGTCGCTCTGTTTCCGTCCGCTGTCCAGCGGGCGTAAACGTTGTAATACCCTGGCACCGAAACCATTGGAGTGAATTTGACGCTTTTCCCTCCAGTCGAGCCGGTGTTTCCATCGTTAATATAATTTGTTCCATAATAACCAGAGATTGATGCACTTGAGGTCCAGGTTCCTATTATGCTTATCCCGCTGGCATCAGCATTGTCCTTGATGAGACTCACTGATTGAGGCATTACAGCAACTTCTGTGGAATTTGCACTTTCGCCGGCGCTGTTTACGGCTGAAAGCACATAATAATAGGTCGTCCCATTAGCTAGGGCGCTATTTGTATAAGCCAATGTCGATATGCCTGTTGCGATCGTGGAGTAGGGTCCGCCGCTGACCGTTGCCCGTTTTATGTTATAATTAACGGCCCCAGCAGAAGCGGACCAACTAATAATCGCCCTTGAATTTCCGGCCAGGGCGGCCATTCCGGTCGGGGCAACTGCTTCCGTGATTGACGTGGCCTGCCCAGATGACACCCCTTCGCCCACGGTGTTAACTGCCGTAACGACATAATAGTACGTTGTTCCGCTGCCGAGGCCCGTATCCATGTAGTTTGTGGCGGCCACTCCCGTCCCGACCGTCGTATACGGACCGCCGCTGATTGTGGATCGTTTGACGTTGTAACTATTGGCACCAGTGCTGGCAGACCAACTCAGATTAATTTGACTGCTGCTGGCCGTCGCCGCCGACAAATTAGCGGGTGCCGCTGGCGTTAACAGTTGAAATGAAAAATAAACTGGCCCGTTGGTTTCTTTGAGCGTCATGGAGAGCCGGTTGCTCGAAGTCGACAAGGTCAGCGGGTTCCCAAACATGTCCTTGACCGTCGCGTTGGTTGGAACCGTCACCGTCACCTGGCTGTTCGTGTTCGGGGCGAACGACCACAGCGCAAAGACCTGGTCATTCGTCCCGTCAAAACGCATGACCGTCAACGTGGTCGGCGCGGTGTGAATAAAACCACTGAACGTCCGGTTGCGAGCGACGGCTGTCAGGGCCTTCACCGCTGTCATTGCCGGCTTGTCGCTGTAGCCTGTGGTCAGCAGACCATAGTTGTCCAATATGTTTGTCGGATCCGTCCCGTCGTCCTGAATATCATAGTACACATACATGGGGAAACCGGCGCCACACGCGGCCAGCAACTCATCGGCCACCTGCGCCGCCTGACGGTTCCGGGCGAAACTGTTGGTTCCACGACCATAGCTCGCCGACGAAAAGCCCCATTCTGTATCCCAGACAGGCGGTGCTGGATTGAGATACTGGGCGATGACACTGGACAGGAAAAATAAGGAATCTGTCAGGTTTAATGACGGCCAAATGATTTCGTAGGGATGCACCCCAATTCCGTCCGCATTCGTTCCGCCCCCGGCCGCCAGATAGCCTTGGTCAAATACGGGCGCAAAGTGAGACGTGCCCGCCGTTGTTACCAGGGCATTCGAATCACCCGCATGCACCCGCCGAATCCCTTCCATCGCCAGCGCCGCATATTGACTGGCATTGGGAGCTGGCGGCCAATACCCGCCATTGGGCTCATTCCAGATTTCGTACCGAGATCCTGTGCCGGCATAGTGGCTAGCTGCAGCCTGAGCAAAATTGCCAAACGCCGTGATTTGAGTCGAATTGGTAGGCGGGTTGTTGTTGTTGCCGGTATACAACTGGTTCCCGTAATCCAAAATGAACAAGGCTTTCAAACTCCGGCTCCGCAACGAAGTCATGAGCATGTCGTAATTTGACCAGTTATAAACCCCCTGATTCGTTTCCACATTCGCCCAAACCAAATCCTTGCGCACCCAGTTAAAACCAGCGGCTTGCACAGCGTTAAGCGCGGTATTATCGGTAATAAAATGAATGCTTACACCCAACTGAGCAAGCAGATTGCTGTTGCCGGGCGGGGCCGCAATCAAGGCGGCGCTCGGATCCAGGTCAAACTCGGTCGAGGTTACGGCCCAGACCTCGTCAATATCTATTGCCCCTGTTCCACCGAGCAAAGTGGTGGCAGCACCCGTCGGATTCGTGGCCCGAATCGCAAGCTGTGTAACCGGAAGATGAACCACACCATCGTTCATCCCCCCCGACCAGCTATAAGCCGAGTCGAGCGGCACAACGTGCTGATACCAGATGTTAGTAATCATCCCCACCTCCATGGGACGGCTGGGCACGTATGTCAGCGTCTGCCCCGAAGAGTCAACTACCAACAGATTGACCACGGTGTTGGGCGCCGTTCTGACCCAAAAACCAATCGCGCTCAGGGACGACGTATTGGTCCAGTTTAAGTGGGCGGAAACATACGTCCCGCCACCGGTGAAATTATAAGCCAGGTGAGCCCCATGTCCGGAATAGCCACTGCCCAGTGTTAGCGAACCAGATGCTCCCGTGCCGGCAAAGAATGTCCATGGCACCGGAGCATTGGAACTTTCAAAGTTATCAATTAGCATGTCCGCATGGGCAAGGATGCTCATGACAATTATATACCATGAAAACAAGGCGATATAGCCCTTCAGCCTCACGCCCTTCCTTTCCTTGTTGTGACAAGGTGATGCCATGATATGAAAGCATTTTCATTTCCGGCTGCCATGATTAATTGTTCCCATTGAAATAAACCAGCTCACCGGCCCCCGTATCGGTAAACGATACTTTTGGAATAGAGCGAAATGTGGAATAGTTTTCCAAAACACATGCCGTCCATGTAACCTTCATTCTCGCCTGACGGGGTCCCGCCAGAGAAATGGTTGACACCAATTTTTCCGTCGGTTCGCAACCACGCGTTATTAAATTCTTCATACTTAAATTCATGCCTTCAACGTATTTTTTGTGCCCACATGTTAAGGTATTTAACCACTAACGTGTGCTTTTAATAAATTATGACCACATTATTGCGCCACCCTGAAAAACAGACAGCCCTGCAGCTTGTCAATGGGCACCGTCACAGGGCTGCTGCCTCCGCCCGGGTAATCCCGCCAGTTCGTGCTCAAACCGACATTCAGGCTGTTCGTCTGCACCTGCAGCTTGCCTCCCCCACTCCATGACAATTGCAGGCTCGTCCCAATAACATTGTTCGTCAGGTAGGGCTGTCCCGGATTACTACTCAAGGTCAGTTGCCCAGTTGTCGGATTAAAGCTGGCCGTCACGCCAGACACCGGCGGCACCAGTTGCACACTTGCAAAATTACCGCTCTTGCTACCGCTCGCGCTAAACAACTGAAAAACATCTCCCGCCGCCAAGGCTGAATTGTCCGCATTGGTCACGATCAGTGTACCCCCATAGGTGATATTTCCACCTATCATCACACTGTCATTTACTGGTGTTCCCGAGGAAGATTTGCCAATTTGCACCCATGCTGTGCCAGCCAGTTGGAGAGAATTATTGATCGTTAATACTTCATTGGAAGCCGTGCTCGTCCCAGGCATCAATATTCCGCCTGTCCGGATCGTCACAGGACCGCTGATGACACCGGTACTGCCTAACGTGGCACCGGAAACTGTGGTCACAGTGTTGGTGCCGATTGCCCCGCTAACCCATAGGGTACCATTGCTGATGATGGTGGGACCGGTATAACCGTTTGCTGCTGTCAAAGCTAGCAAACCGGAACCTAACTTGACTAGACCGCCGTCAGTATACGATACTCCATCATTCTCCAACGCTTGGCCGATTACTAGGGAGTCGGTTGCGGTATCAACCACCGCACCGCCAACTTTCACATATGCATGAGTCAATCCAACCATGAAGTTGGACCCGGACACATTCGCGCTGGGTTTAAGCGTACCGCCGTTAAAGTTGAATATGCTCGTATTACTAGCGCCCAGGCCTTGATATACAATCGCAGTCGTCAGGGCGCCGCCGTTCAAATTTAAGACAGCCATGCTGTTGCTCGTTCCCGCAACCGTCCCGCCGGTTAAACGAACCCCGCGATCACTCGAAGTCGTACCGGTTTCTACATTCAATGAACCGCTGACAACTGAAACCATTCCGGTGGAATTATTCGCTCCACCTATCCCGAGCCGGTCCAAGACATTGATCGTTCCCCCGTTAACTAATATCGCGCTTTGGTCGCATGCCAAAGCGGCGTTTGCAGGATTACCAGCGCCATCTACGTTCATTGTCGCCCCAGAATTTACAACTAGAGTTCCGGCGTTTATTCTCACAACGCTGCTTAAATAGTTTGTGCCTTGATTGAGCGTCAATGTGCCGCTCCCAATCTTTGCAACTTGATTGAGAATGGAGCCAGTTCCACCCGCCTGACCTAACCCGCTATTAAACACCACATTATTAGAGCCAACATCAAGAATAGCTGAACTTGTCGTACTCGACCCGCCAATCAGAATCTGGCTCGCCACATCCTGCACGTTGCTGGCACCCCATTGAAGGGTCGCCCCCGCATTGATTGTTATATTCCCAACTCTGCTCAATGCTCCGTCGGCAAAACTGACTGTGCCGGCATTGATCATAGTGCCGCCGCTGAAGATATTGGAACTGGTTAGGAACAAAATATTGGTACCATTTTTGACCAGGCTGTTGGTTCCTATAATTTGTCCCGGCCCGCCAATTGTGTAAGCATTAGTATTATTATTTACCGTCAAGGCAAATGGATGGACATTGTTTGAAATCACCACCGCGAAGGCGCTGGCTGTGTCGTCGAACGTTACCAAGTCACTCAAACCATTTGTATACTGCTGATAGTACGCAGCACCCTGATTCCAATCCAACGTGGCGTTGGTATTCCAACTGCCGGTTACTGCACCATACCAAGTCAATGACTGCGGTGAAAAGTTTACATTCAGCACGATTGCCGAACCGGTATCGGTGATGGATGCTTGCACATTTGCCGGGAGAGTGCCAAGGGTGAATGTGCCGCCTCCGTTCTTACTCCCATAGGCAATCAAGGTCAGGTGCCCTACCGGAAGATTTGTTCCAGCTATATTTATAATGTTGCCGCCGCTGACATTCAAAGTGGAAGCTGTAAAGAGCACGGCTGGAGCCTGAGATCCATAGTTCAGATTCATGGTTGCATTGGTCACATTCATAAATGTTGGCGACCACGAACTGTTGGACACAGTAATTCCAATTGTTGTTCCGCTCGCAAGCGATAGCCCGCTGCTGGACATCGGTAAAACCACGTCCAACTCTCCGCCATTAACAAGGGTTGTACCTGTATATGGGCTTGCGACATTAAACCGTTGCGTCCCGCTACCCGTTTTCACGAAATTTAACTGACCCGCACCACCGCCGATCGTTGCTGATGTCGCAAAAGTGGCCGGCGCATTCACAGTCAACGTGCTGATACTTGCACCATTGTTGTTATAAATGGTTCCACGTGACGGCGGCGAATTATCGGTGATACCCTGACTTGATTGATTGAATCCATTCAAATCAAAAATTCCAGGCCCCATCCCCAATTGATTTCTGGAAAGCGCGTTGTTGGCTCCAAGCATTAAGCCGCCGGTTCCAGTGCTTTCAAAAATAACCGTATTTCCATAGGAATTATTTGTTCCAGAGATGGTCAGAAAACCAGCGCTCGCCGGGCGAAAAAACAGCTCATATCCAGCGCCATTGTCGGTAATCGGACCGGAAACGGTTAGGTTACCATTGATCTCAGTTCCAATACGGGCATCATTCGCACCGATAATCACAGGCCCAGCCCATACGTTATTTCCGACGGAGCTGCTAGGGTATGACCCACGCAGTGTACCCAAAGCCCCACCGAAGCCAGAACCACTGATCGTAATTGATTTACTTGACACGGTGACCGGAAGAAAACCGTCTCCGATTTCGATGGAGTTTGCTCCCGCCGCTGTCACCCCGCCATTTGTAGCACCTAAAGCACAGGCGTTAGCGACATAGATTATCCCGCCGGTACCGTTCATCGTCACCGGTCCTGAAAAACTGTTGCTAGTATAGATGAAAACGGAATTGGCTCCGGCCATGCTAAGCGTCGCGGCGCCACTTATGCTGCCATTGCCCACAAAGGAATAGGTGCTGGTCGTTCCGCTCACCGTGATTGAGATCGGCTTCACCGTTCCGGGTATCTGCACCTGACCACCTGTTGAAAGCGTGTCGTTAAAAGCTACTGCGTCACCTGAACCAGATGGATATTCCAGATACGTTGCGGTTCCATTGTTCCAATCCAGCCCACCGTTGGTTTGCCAATTGCCGTCACCACCGCTCCAAACTAAACTCTGGACAGACCCCGTCGTAATGTTCAACACCAAAGCCGAACCTGTATCCGTCAACGTGGCTGCGGCCCCACTGGGTAGCGTCCCGAGTGCAAACACTCCTCCGCCGGTTTTGCTTCCATAAGTTAGTAACGTCAGATTGGTGACTGGAAAGCCCGTGCCGCTGACATTGATCGTGACCGTTCCGGCCAACGTCAAATTGGTTATATTCAGGTTGGCGTTCGTATAAGCATTGATATTCCAACTTCCATAATTGAATCCCAGCGTCGCATTGGTCAATGCCGCCGAAGCCATGTTCCATACGTTGCTGGCGGTCAAAATCACATTGGTGGCCCCTGACTTCACAATCAGACTGCTGCTGCTTTGTTGAAAAGGCTCAATTAAAGTACCAGCACTCACCACTGTCGGCCCGGTATAAGATGTGTTCGCACCGCTCAAGGTCAATGTGCCGCTACCGTTCTTGGTAAGACCGCCGTCAATGGCATTATCACCAGCATTGGTCGAATGCTGCAACGACTGGGCTATCGTAATATTGAACCCCCCCGTATCAATGATTGCCCCACCGTTTTGCACATTGGCGCGCGACAACGTGGCGGGCCAGAACGTTGTGCTGCTGCCTCCGGCCTTCAGCACCCCGCCATTAAAATTAAGGAAATTCGTACCACCGGAGCTTCGAATGATCGAATTCACTGTTAATGTCCCGCCATTCAAGCTGACAAGGGCACTACCTGTGCCTGGATTATAGGTAAGCGTGGTCATGGTGGCGGCTCCATTACTCACAATCAAACTGCAGTAACCTCCAGAACCAATGCCCAATGCCGTTCCCAGCGTCCCGCTAATATAAGCCCCACCGTCTACAATCAATGTCCCCGTTACACCAGCGCCATTGCCGATAATGTCGGCCCCGCCGGTTGACCCCACCGTTGAAAAAGTTCCACCCGTAATGTGCATCCGACCGGGGGTTGAACTGCCAACCACCAAACCGCGGGCTGGTGACCCATTGGTTGTGTTGCCATAAGTGGTATTTCCCAGCGACGCGTCATATACCATCTCAAAGCCAGCGCTCAAGTTGTTGGTCACGTTCAGCCGGTTGTTAAATACGCCATTGGTATCGCCCGGACCAGTCTTTATCCCCGTCCCCCCGGGACCCGTCGCCCAATTGTTGACATTGGTCCAGTCACTGCTTGTTGTTCCCTTCCATTGATATATCGCGGCGTGGAGCGAAGACGACTCGATCAATAATGCTGCACACACGCATGGAGTGATGATAAGGTTGAAAGTTTTCATGATTGTTTGTAGGGTTGGCTGCAAAAGCATAATGTGTTCTTCGGGGATTTCTTTTTAAAGAATAACATGTTTTCAAATTCTGCCTATGCGATATTGCGTATAAAATATACGAATTTACGCCACACCAATTTCATTGTCACAGTCACGCATTCCGACCAACAAATAATCGCATGAACTACTTGTTGTCTTTCGGTGCGTCAGGGGGATAAGTATGTCCATGTGCGCCGTTTCACACCATCGGCAACGCCCCGGTCACAGGCTGTGCTGCTTTTGTGCCATATGAGCCACACCATGATATAATGGAGGCGGCAATATAAACATATAAACGTCTCGAATTCATAATCTGGACCAGGCGGGGCAATGTGGATTTCATTTTATTTTAAGATCGTCAAGAATTGGCTCATCCAGTCCAGTGACAACGGCTTTCTGCGAGTTCTCTAGTTCGAAAACAATTATTTCATTCTTGCCGGTTTTCAGCCAGGGAGCGGGGCAAT
Organism: Verrucomicrobiia bacterium; assembly: GCA_031290985.1. GTDB lineage: Bacteria > Verrucomicrobiota > Verrucomicrobiia > Limisphaerales > UBA11358 > UBA11358. The sequence continues at coordinate 86,314 of JARLJW010000014.1, forward strand.
AAAGGGTCTGTTGCGGGCCAATGTTCCAATAACGGCCCAAGTTGTGACCGTTTACCCAGACGACTCCTTTCGTCCAAGAGCTGACGTCAAGGAATGTGTCACCAATTCTTTTCAGATAAAACGTTCCATGATAAAAGGCCGGCACATTTGTAGCATGGCCATACTGATACTTGGGCAGACTGATTTCCCGATCGTCCAAGGGCAGCTTAAACACTGCCCAGTTCTCGATTTCATTTGTACCTGATCCACTTATCAATTCGACTTTATCGGTGATGCCTTTGTGATCAAGCAAATCCGGGCCGACATTAACTCGTCCCATGGCCTCAACCAGAATATCCAACGACGCGCTTGCTGTCCGAACCGGCATTTGTATGGAATTTAGCCCATTTCGCCGGTCCAAAGTCCCGATTCGTTTACCATCGATGAAAATCAACGCATAATCATGTACCTCAGTTATCTTTAACGTTCCAGCTTCCCCAGCCGGCAGTTTCGACCGGTAAAGAACGCAGCCATGCGACTGGTCGATGTGCTCAAATGTTGGCGGATGAACAAATTTCTCGGGCGCGGGCAGATTCGCCATCAACGGAGCCACCAGGTCAAGTTCTGTTGACGAAATCATGATGACCGGGTTTCTTGGTGGAATCGGAGGCAGCACTTCATCGGGCAACAAATGTTCTGAAATCGCTTTCCGAAGTTCATGATATTTTGCGGTGTCCCACCCGGCTTCACTAATTGGAGCGTCATAGTCATAACTGGATGTTTGCGGCCTATAAGGAGGACTGTTGGCTCCCGAATTGAATCCAAACGTGGTGCCACCATGAACCATGTAAATACTAAAAGAAGCATCATGTGCAAGCATCCATCCAATTTCACGAACAAGACGCGGGGTATCCCCTAGATGATGTTTTTCACCCCAAACATCAAACCAACCCGGATAATATTCGCTTACCATCAACGGCCCCGTTGGTCGGATTTCCCGCAACAACTTAAAGTTCGCTTCCGGATTTTTTCCAAAATTAATTGCACAAAAAATGTCTGGCGACGCATCATTGCGAATACACTCGGGTGGATCACAGGTAAAGAATGGCACATCAAATCCCGCCTCCTTCAGATAGTCACGCAATTTGAGCAAATACAGTCGGTCATTCCCAAAGCCGCCATATTCATTTTCCACTTGAACCATAATTATCGGACCACCTCGGGATATTTGAAGCGGTGCCAACTGCCTGCCGACCGCAAGCAGATAATTATGGCAGGCGTTCATAAAGGCAGCGTCTTGTGTCCTGACTTTTAATGAATCATTCTTTAGCAGCCAATAGGGAAGACCTCCAAAATCCCACTCAGCGCAGGCGTAAGGACCCGGTCGCAAGACGACTTTCAATCCTTCGCGTTGAGCCGCGCGACAGAATTCCGCCACATCAGCATTTCCGGAAAAATTGAAATTGCCTGGCTCCGGTTCGTGAATATCCCAAAAAAGATAGGCGCAAACCGTGTTCAACCCCATGGCATGAACCATACGCAAACGATGCGCCCAATATTCCCTCGGAATTCTTGCGAAATGGACTTCACCACACCGGATTTGAAACGCATTTCCATTAAGCAGAAAATTCGTGCTGCCTATTTCAAAATTGCCAGAATCAGCTGCAAGCAGGGCATTCGCCGGCACCAGCAATAATACCAGCAGAGCATAGTATGGGATTTTATTCATCGCGGTTTTGATTTAGTAGAACCAACGGACTGCTCTTGTCGTAAGGCTGCATATGTTATTTCAAGATAATCTCATTCGCATCGGGCTGTTTATTGTCGCAAAAATAAATTATATTGTGGGAATGCCTACGGAAAAACCAGGCGGAAAAACGTGTTGGAATTTCCAGAAATGCCTTGAATAGAGACCATATTGGTATTATTTGAACCCGATACGGTGGTCCATTTCGCGCCAAGCCCCGAGTCGCTCACTTGCTCCTCAAGCCGCCATCCAATATGATCCGCAGGCCAGATTAGCAGTAAACCGTTTAATATAGTTTTATAATTAATTTTGAATGGTGTTTGCGACACGGCATTGCCGCTGGCCTCCGATGAATTAGCGCTTTCCCCGAAGCGGCCCAGGGTGGAAACGACATAGTAATAAGTGACGCCGCCGGTCAACCCCGAGTCATCATAGCTATTGGACGTCCCGTTGCTGGCGATGATGGCATAAGGCCCGCCGCTGGTGGTGGAACGTTTGATGTTGTACCCGGTCGCTCCAAAGGTGGCCGGCCAATTCAGGGTGATTCCATTCGTTGACGTCGCCGTCAGCCCCGAGGGCCCCTGCGCCGGAACAAATTCGACCGCGTCGGCCACCACGTAATTGTTGGCACCGTCATTGCGCACCTTCACATTCCCTCCCGTTCCGGCATTGAAATTGAAGTTTCCCAGCAAAACCCAGGTTCCGCCATCAACCTGTTCGTTTACTGAGAAGGTTTGCGTGCCGCCGGCATAATTTACGTCCACCGGAACATTCGACGCCCGGCTGGCGGACGATGTCCAGCGCAGATAAACACCGTAAACTCCTCCTGTCGACAGGGTGGGAGTGAACTGCACGCTCTTCCCGCCCACACCACCGGTATTGCCATCCTGCAGATAGTTCGTTCCATAATAGCCGCTGGTTGCGGTACTGGCACCCCAAGTGCCGGTGATGATGATGCCGCTGGCATCGGCATTGTCTTTGACAAAACCTGGCTTCGTGCTGACTTCACTGGAGTTCGGACTTTCAAGCGTGGAGTTCACGTCAGACACCACGTAATAATATGTCGCCCCCGTACTGACGTTGGTGTCCGTATAACTGCGGCTGGTGACGGCCGAGGCGATATTGGTATATGGCCCACCACTAGTGGTAGATCGCTTGACCGTGCAGGAAGTGGACACGCCTGAAGTCGGTGTCCATGAAATGCTGATGCTGCCAAGCGCCGGAGCGGCAATCACAGCGCGAGGCGCGGTGGGGGTGACTGGCGACGCCAACCAAGTCATGGGCACCGCCGTGCCGTTGAGATTGGTGTTGCCCGTGGCGGCCACATTTAGGTCCCCCGACAACCCGACATCGAGGCTCCCATACTGCACCGTATTCTGGTTGATATTGGCCGCCACACTCGTGCCCAGGCTGTAGTAGGTCAAAACCTCCATGTTGCCGAAACCTGAAATCAGGTTGCAGGACACATTCATTGTGCCGCTTCCAGACTGGTTTTTTATCAACAAAACGGCTGTCTTGTTGCTCACGGTTGCCCCCGGGTAGTTGAAGATATTGCTGCTGACCACCGGATTTCCAAAATAATAAGCCGCGTCTACGGCCGCAAAAGCATCTGGAATATCCCGCGTATAGGTGAACACATTGCCTGTGACGGAGGGTGTCTGCCCGTTGAACCCACCAGTGCCGCGGAAGAAATCAATCTCCGCGTTAACCAAGGTGTTCCCCATAACCTGCAGATTGCCGGGACCGGTGACGTCATCGATCGTGCCAATCCCAAACGTCGAAACAAATGTGTTGGATGCCAGAACCACGTTCAAGACCTGCCCCGGGCTGAGTGATGAGTTGTAAATTCGAAACAGGGGCCAGCCGGGATTGTCGGTGGTGACATTGTTCGCTTGAAAAGTGACGTTGGAAGCACCGAAAAATGTCGTCAGCGCTCCATTGACCCCATCCGTGACGCTATTTGATCTTCCGATGGAGTTGAAGCAGCCTTCAAAATCCAAGCCGACATCCCCGCAGTTGGCGATGGTGTTGCCCTCCACGGTGACGTTCTGCCCCATGGAACCCCAAATGCCGCCCTCGGTGAAGTTGCTCACCGAATTGGTGGCAATGTGCAGACGACGCGCCCATCGTGGATTGGCCAGGCTGCCATTGACACTGAAGTTGGAATCACCGCCCCACCACATGATCCCGTGAAGATAATATTGCACCACATTGTAGGCTATTTCCGCGTCCGCAACATACTCAACATCAATGCCGGCAACCGTGCCAGGCGCGCTGGCCGGAGCAGTTATGACATTGGACACAATCGTGATATACCGGTTCAGATCATCCTCCGAACTCACCCGGGTATAATTTGTTTTGGCATAGGAGGACCGGAAAAGCCGGACAGTCTGCGCGAAACATCCCTGGATCGTGACATTCGTGGCTTTGACCGCATAAAAGCCGGTCTGGCTCGTTGTGCCTGTAAAACACAGAGAAGCAACAACGTTGCTGCCGACATTGTTCGTATCGGTGCCAATAGCAGCAAATATGTTCTGCACGGCCGCCGTTGGGTGCATGACGGTGTTGGATCCCGCCCCGGTGATGATGCCACCCACCGGAAAATAAATCGTCACACTGGTAATGTAGGTGCCCGCCGGCATATACAGATTTTGATAGGTGTTCAAGGCCGCCTGCAGATTCGTCGTCACGTCCGTTACCCCATCCCCATATATCCCAAGCGAGGACACATCAACCACAGTAGCCCTAACACACGTACTAGCTTGAACAACTAAGGCGATGACAACAAGGCTCGCTAGTTTCACGTTTATAGTTATGATATTGCGAACAGATCAGTACTTACGACGTTATTAAACAAAAACCCGATAGTTCACATCGCACAAATCGTTAGGCTGCTGATTGTTTTAACATTTCTAATTAATGGACATTAGTTATATGTTTGGACAATTATACAATCACTATCTTGCAATGTGAGTCACGACCTAACCAACTAAACACTGGCATGCAATCCGGTTTAATTAATCATTCCATTGAAATAAACCAACACGCCCATTCCAGTGCTATCGGAGAATGACAACTTAGGAATAGAAGACATTGTCTCAAATTTAGACCACATTACATGCCCATCCATATACCCTTCATTTTCACCAGATGGAACTCCACTCTGAAAGTGGTTAGCCCCGACGCGACTATCCGGCCGGATCCATGAGTTGTTATATTTCCGGCTTACATCTGTCCAAATAACTGTGAAATATGGCTTATCTGTCGTCTTGAGCGCAAATACAGGCAGGTGGTTTTTTAGGTTATCTCCACCAGGCATGGCACCTTGATTATAATAAAACCCATTAAAGCTTGGGTCATTTGGATTATTATATGCAGTGTTACCGGCGAAATAATTGTAACCCATAACCGTAGGAGAAGTGGTTGGCCCTACATTTATTCCGTCAGTAAAATACCAAAAAGTATCCGCATTCCAGTTTGGATTCGATGGACAGTAAAATGAATTTCTTTGCACCTTGTATGTATCGATCCATAAATCACGATTAGTACTGCTGATATAATACGGATATAATTGTCCAAAGTAAGCAAAATGTTCCTGGAAATCGCTTGCATACATCAGGCTGGCCAATGTTTGCTGTTTTATATTATTCATGCACGAGGCCCGGTTGGCCCGCTCTTTCGCTTTCGCGAGGGCTGGCAACAGCATCGCCGCCAGAATCGCTATGATCGCAATTACGACTAGCAATTCAATCAAAGTAAATCCACTCCGACATTCGCTTTTATTCTTAACTGAATTATTCATATTTTTATATTAACTTGTTAAATTTCAATTTAAACTCGTCCATCGACATCTGATTGACTGTATCAATTAAACATGACAACACCTCATTGTTGTATCCTGAAAAATATCGCGCCGTGTGTTTTGTCGATTGGTACTGAAACCGGGCTCGTCGCGCCGCCAGGATAATCGACCCAGTTTGTATTCAGACCGACACTTAGACTATTCGTCTGCACTTGCAGTTTGCCGCTGCCACCCCAAGTAAATTGTATATTGGAGCCAACAATGTTGTTGGTGAGTATTGGTGGGTTCGTGCTGACAGAGGATATTGTGAGCAGACCGCTTGTCGGGTTGAAACCGGCCGCAAGACCGGATACGGTAGGTATCATTTGCACGCTGGAAAAATTACCAGTCTTGCTGCCGCCGGCACTAAATAGTTGAAATGTATCACCCGAGGCGAATGTTGAACCACTGGCGTTTGTCACAATTAGCGTACCTCCGTAAGTGATATTTCCGACTCCTGTTACACTGTCATTGAATATCGTCACCCCCGATTTTCCAATTTGCAGTATGGCCGTTCCGGCCAATTGTAGTGAATTATTGATTGTCAGGAACTCGGCAGCTATGGAACCGGTGCCAGGCACTAAAAGCCCCCCGGATTTTATTGTCACCGGACCGCTGATGATGCCCGTGCTTCCCAAGGTCGCTCCGTTGCACACAGTCACCGTGTTCGTGCCAATGGACCCACTGACCCACAAAACACCGTTGCTGACAACGGTGTCGCCGGTATAGGTATTGGCAGACGTGAGATTCAATTGCCCGGTGCCCAGCTTGATCAGTCCCCCATCGGTGACGCTGACTCCGTCATTTTCAAACTTTTGACCTATTGTAATATTGTTGTTAACGGTATCAATCACAGCACCACCAGCCTTGACAAAGGCATGGGTCAGCCCGGTCATGAAATTACCATTGACCGGATTGACACTCGCCTGAAGCATCCCGCCATTGCAATTTACAATGCTTGTGTTACTCCCTCCTGCCCCCTGATACAGACAAGCCGTCGTGAATGTCCCACCGTTCAGATTTAAGGTTGCGCTATTGTTGGTGGTACCCCCACTAACCCCACCAGCCAGACGAATCCCGCGATCTGACAGGCTCGACCCTCCGTCAGTGGTAAGCGAACCGCTATTGATCGTCACCACACTTGTAAAATTAGTTTGAGTTGCCACCGCGAGACGGTCAGCAAGATTAATCGCACCGCCGTTTACCAAAAGCGTGCTGTTATCAACCGCCAAGGCACCGACAGACTGGCTGACTCCTCCGTTCACATTGAGAGTTGCATTAGTGGCAACCTCCAATGTGCCGTTGTTCACTCGTACAACTGTTCCAAAAGTCGACGTTCCTCCGGCCAACGTCAATCGGCCAGAGCCCACTTTTTGTACTACGTTTGAAATTATGTCGCCGTTTATATCGCCGCGATTGATTCCACTGTGAAATATGACGGTATTTGTCCCAACATCCAAAGTGACAAAAGCGGCTGAAGCCGCGTCCGAATTATTCCCGCTGATAACCAACCGTCCGGATATGTCCTGATAATTGCCAGAAGCCCACTGCAACGAGGAATTTGTCGTACCCAAAACCACGATATTTCCCGAATCACTCAAAGCACCGCTGGCAAAACTGACCGTGCCGGCATTAATTGTCGTCCCACCGCTGTATGCGTTTGAACTGGTTAAACTTAACACGTTAGCACCATTTTTTACCAGGCTGTTTGTCCCGCCGATTTGCCCGATACCGCCGATGGTAAAGGTATTCAAGTTATTGTTCACAGTCACAGAAAGCGGATGCACGTTGTTGGCAACATTGACTGCAAATACGCTCGCAGTATCATCAAAGGTCACCAAATCACCCAAACCATTGGTGTAATCTTTATAGTACGCCGCTCCGCCATTCCAATCCAAAGTCTTGTTTGTATTCCAACTTCCCGTCGCGGCGCCGCTCCATGTCAACGCCTGAGGCGAAAAGCTGACATTTAAGACAATCGCGGTCCCCGTATCCGTTATGACTCCCTGCACATTTGCCGGCAACACGCCAAGATTGAATGTTCCTCCACCGCTCTTGGTGGTGTAATTTAACAGTGTTGTTTGTCCGACCGGCACGCTCGTGGCGGCTATGTTTATCACGTTGCTACCGCTGATATTTAAAGTCCCTATGTTAAAAATGGCACCAACCGTCCCAGCGCCAAAATTGAGACTTATTGTCGCATTAGTCGTGTTCATTGCAGTCATTGAAGACCAGGAACTATTTGTGACCGTAACACCAATCACAGTTCCGTTTGCCAAAGTCAGAGCCGTGCTCGACATGGGGAGAACCACATCCAGCTCGCCACCGCTAATGGTAGTTGAGCCCGTGTAGCTGCTGGCGGCACCAAATTTTTGCAATCCGCTGCCACCCTTCACAACACTCAACAGACCCCCTCCATTTTGAATTGGCGTTATTGTCGAGTTTGTGCCGGCGTTAAAGTTGATGCTTAAAGTGCTCGGATTGCCGCTGTTGTTATTGTAAATTGCACCTGAATTGGTTGTATAATCAGCGATGCCACCAACGGTCTGATTGAACCCGTTTAGATTCCAATAACCACCGGCAATTTTAAGCAGATTAGTTGAAAGCGCATTGTTGGCCCCAAGTTGTACCCCACCCCCACTGCCCACCCCGGTTGTGATAACCGTTGAGCCATACGCACCGGATCCCGAGATCGTCACTGTTCCTGAAATACCAGGCTGGACAAGGAGCTCATACCCGGCTCCATTGTCAGTTATTTTTCCAGAAACGTTTAAATTGCCACCATAATTCGCGGCACCAATACTTGCATCATTGCCAGACAAAATTACCTGCCCCCCCCAGACGTTATCTCCGCCCGTTACAACCGCCCCCCGCAACGCGCCGAGGCCACCGCCCTGGCCGGCACCACCGATTGAGATGTTTTTTCCGGAAACGGCAATCCCTGAACTGAAGCCATCTCCCACCTCCAATGTATTTCCAGCTTGCACTGTGACGCTGCCATTAGTTGCGCCCAATGCATTTGGGTTGGCTACATACAATATACTGCCGCTGCCATTCAATATGATTGGACCCGTAAAGCTGTTACTTGTATAAATTGAGAGAGAGTTGGCTCCAATCAAATTCATCACAGATGCCCCTACGATGCTACCGCTGCCGACAAATGAGTACGAGCTGGTTGAACCATTAATGGTAATGGAAACTGGCTTCACCGCTCCTGAAATGTTTACCGACCCTCCAGACGATAGCGTGTCATCAAATGTTACTTGATCACCCGTACCCCAGGGATATTCGAGATAGGTGGAGCTGTTTGGATACCAGTCCGCGGCTCCATTTGTCTGCCAGACGTTGTCCACCAAAGCGCCCCAAGTCAATCCTTGAACCGAAGGAGTCGTAACTGTTAAAATCAGCGCCGATCCCGTGTCCGTCAACGTGCCAACTGCCCCATTTGGCAATGAGCCAAGGATAAAACTGCCGCCGCCCGATTTTGTACCGTAGCTCAAGAGCGTCATGTTCGTGACAGGAAAACTCGACCCACTGACGTTGATTGTGATGGTGCCTCTTGCGACCAGATTGGTGATGTTGAAAACGGCGTTATTGTAGCTGTTGAGCCCCCAACTGCCGTAATTTAAACCCAAGGTTGCATTGGTCATTGTCGCCATGTTCATAGCCCACGCGCTGTTGGTGGTTAATACCGTCAAGCCGACACCTGATGCCAAGGTGAGACCGACGCTGCTCGTCGGCAGGCATTCTGACAATGTTCCACCATTAACAATTGTGGGCCCCGTATAAGTATTCACACCGTTTAATGTCAGGGTGCCACTCCCATTTTTCGACAAACCGCCGTCCAACCCGGCCACCGCATTCAGCAACGCCGGTTGTATTGTGATATTATATCCATGCGAATCAACAATGGCCCCGCCGGCCAGGACATTCACCGCATTCATCGTCCCGATAATCGTGCCCGCACCCAAAGCTTGCAATGTGCCGCCATTGAAATTGTTCGTCGAATACAGTGCGCCATTGATCGATCCCCGGTTCATGTTGGATATGACAAGTGTGCCGCCATTAAGATTGACGGTCCCGCTCCCCGTCGTGTTGGCGGTTTCACCGAACACAATCTTTCTAACGACCGCCAATCCGCTGTTCAAGTTCAACGTACCAGATGCGCCCCCCAAATCGACACTCAGCTGACCGCTTCCTGACATATTTGTATTGATGTAAGTCCCGCCGCTAATCGTCAAACTTCCTACAAAACCTGAAATATTGCCGATGACGTCCGGACTGGTTCCCTGGCTTTCCCATGAACCACCGTTGATCACCATTGAACCGTTGACCGCGCTGCCTATGACCAAAGCCCGCGTGCCACTGCCAAGATTTTGATAGACCGTGTTCCCTTCAGCAGCCGTGTAGGTGCAGGTGGATTTGGAGCCGTTGTAAACATTCAAACGCGCTCCTGTGTAGGTTCCGTTGGTCACCGCCATCGTAGAACTGGCCCAGTTGGCAGTATTTGTCCAATCAGTGCTAACGGTACCGTTCCATTGGTATGTTGCCGCATGAATTGTGACCACACCAAGTCCAAGCATGGCGGCAACGCACGACCTAATGGTTTGTTTGAGGATTTTCATAACTTCTATCGCAATTGGGTTGAGCTTCTGTTGATGGTGGCTTTGGTGTTGAATCTGGTTTTAAAATAGCAGAACCATTTCGGCTTTTCACTGCGTAATTGCGTATTAATTATTCGTTTTTGCGTCTCAGTTTTATTGGGGCGAACATGATGACCGTTTCCGCGGATGAAAATTTTCGTTCTGAATCTTCTGCCATCAGTCCCGAAGAGCGGCCATATCTGCAAGCTTGGCAATTGATTTGATGTCGGAAGAAAGTCGGGACTGGAGGCGGAAGCTCGCTACATTCAGTCCCGACATTGAAGGCCGGCGGATTTTGAAGGCTGTTGGCAAAACTGGTTTTCTCTCCTGACTCTCAATCTCGGTCCCCTGGCCTGGTTTAAACGAGATTCCAGCGAACGTTCAGATGCAAGAATGCTAATCCTGAATTCAATCTGCATAGCATCGCACCTCGAACAGGGCTGCCGGCACAAAACCAGACGGGGCGGTCAGATGAATTTCAAGACATTCCGTTGTGATTGCCGGATCCAATCGCAAGACGCGTCGAGTGGCGTGGTTGTCCAAACACTGCGCGAGAGGTTTGGAAATATTTCCCCCGTTCTCCGAATGCGTACCCACATTATTCGCCGTTTTGAGAACGGCGGTGGCAAACTCACTCAAGCCACCCCCGCCAACTTTTTGCATGGCAGATGTCAGGATTACCGTTTCTGTCTCCCGAGTTTTCTGACCTTCCATCACCACCACATCTGGAATGCAGAATGGAATTACGCGCTCGGAATGCCCCATTAGGACGGATTCCATGGGATGATCAAAATCATTGTCGAACAGTAATTCCACCCGGCTGATCGTCTGCGGACCAGGCCACGTCAAGCGGAGACACGGCTGCTCGTCTTCGAACGCCGCCACCCAGGCATTGGGTTGATTGGTCGGACGCGCAAAGCCGTTGGTCAGATTGCCCACGTCAAAGAACTTCACCGGTGGATCAATGCTCAGTGCAAAGTTCTTTCCACCCGGGCGACGTTCCGGCAGCCAGAATTCAAAGTTTTCGATGCCGCTGTCCGGTGGTGCTTCCTGCCGGGACGACTTGGCGACGGCGCGGTTGAATTTCTGGGACAACGCCAGTACGCCTGTGACCCGTTGGTCGCTGAGGTGAACAGCTATCTGGTCATTTGCCATCAGACATATAAATGCATAGCGGGGTTGATCCACGACAATGTCAAAATCCAAAGTGACGGCATTATGTAATCCGGCCGCCATCGGAATGGACAGTACTTTCCAAGTCACGTCCGGCGTGTGATTTTCCGGCTTGCTGCTAACACGCAATTCAGCCACCAAAGTCGTGGAGGTACGGACATCCAGGCTCAGAGTGAGCTTTGGCAATCTTCCGGGCCGCACCGGCAGCATGATCGCACCGGCATCGTCCAAGCATCGCGTTTCACCATTGGGGCTGAGCCTCCCCAATTTAAGTTCACTGCTGGCAACAATGGATGCCTGCTGCGCCAAGTCTTCCTGGTCCACGAGAGCAATACGCGGAATGTATTGTCCCGTCCGGAGAAGGTTTCTTTGCAGTTCCGCCATGTAAGGCGGGCGGCCGACTTCTCTTGGGCTGATTTTATAATGGTGGCACAATGCCGCCGCCAATGCCACCGCCTGAGCATTGTGCGCACATGTTGCCATCACCCGGGTTGAACCGAATGCGATATGGGTCGCACTGATGATCCGCCCGGCCAGGAACAAATTGGTGATATTGCGGCTGTAAAGGCAGCGGTAAGGAATTTGGTAAACGCCTTTGGGGTGCCATTGGGTGCAGCTAGGTTTTTCACTATACACGCCGTCGCTTGGGTGCAGATCAATCGCCCATCCGCCAAAGGATACTGCGTCAGTGTGATGGCGTTGCTCAACTATGTCCTGTTGTTGCAAAAGATAGTCTCCCTCGAAACGACGGCTCTCCCGTTTGCCGGGGATCGTGCCCACCCATTCAAGCGTCAGCGTTTCCGCCTCGGGAAAATTTCCGGAATTTTTGATATGATTCCATATGCCATAAGCGACCTTCCACAGCTCCCACTTGATGGTTTCAGAATCGTGCACCGTATCAAGCTGGCCACCCCATTCAATCCACCAGAGCCGACAACCGAAATCACGGGCGTTGCAACTCCGGAATTGCGGGATGCTTCCCAGGTCCGTCAGCGCGAAGCTCGGCGCGACAAATTTCACCGGTCGGCCCGTATCCTTCGAATAGAAATAAATGGTATGCCCCAGCAACTCACTGCTGGAATGAACGGGGGCATACTGCTCGCCGAATTCATCCCTGGCCTCAGCGCCCATGCGAAAGGCGGCACCAGCCAGAAAGCCCGCGATGCCGTCACCGGAGGCATCACAAAAATTGGGTGCCGTTATTTCATAGGCCGTGGAATTTTGGGAACAGAATGCCCGCACGAGCCGGATTGTTTCCGGACCGTTCTTTTCCAAATCATGCACCACGGTGTTCAACAGGAGCCGGATGTTGGGTTCAGCCGCAACCTTTTCCAGCAAAAGGGTGTCGAGAATGAGCGGATTCCCCTCTCGATTGCGGAACAGGTTTTCCACAAGAATCTCGTCAATCACGCCACCTTCCCGTGCCCATCGGTTGTTGTTGCCCATGTGCGATGTTGCTCCTAAAATCCACAGGCGCACCTCGCTGGAAGCATTGCCCCCGAGTACGGGACGGTCGCCGACCAGCACCACTTTTAAACCCGCCCGGGCTGCAGTGATGGCGCAGCATAACCCCGCCATCCCACCACCCACGACCGCCAAATCACAGGCCAATCGCTCGGTTCTTGGGTCCCGTTTCGCGGCAGGCACGCCTCGCCACATGCTGGATTTGTTTTTGTCGGTTTTCTCCGCTTGAGATCCCCTATTCATATAATTATATGCGAACATAACATCAAAATGCCCCGCCCAACCTGCAATCCTGCGTCAAAAACATTCGTTTTTGCGTCGCTGTTTGCTACTATCCCAAACGAAGTGAAATTTAACTTTCATGGAGTTCGGACTTCACTTATCAATTTGAGATTCCTATGACAGTCAAACGAATCCGAGCAACCCGGCATCGCGCGCCACACATTCCGCGCGTGGCGGTACTGGTGGATACTTCGACCAGTTGGGGGCAGCGGATACATGCCGGCATTCATAAATACGACCAAAAGCATGGCCGGTGGCAGCTGTTTGTGGAGGCGCGCGGCCTGGAGGAAAGGTTGCGCGTGCCAGCTGGGTGGCAGGGAGACGGTGTGATTGCCAGGATCGGGAGCACTGACATGGCGGACGAGATAAAAGCACTGGGAATCCCTGTTGTGAACGTATCTGGAATTCAAGTACCCAATGTGAGTTTTCCACAAGTGACCACCGACTTGAAGGCATCGGCAGAACTTGCCGCGAAACATTTTTTCGAGCGCGGATACAAACACTTCGCTTATTTCAGCCTGATCGGGCTGCCTTACGTCGCCGCCCATCAGAAGGCATTTGCCGATGCTGTCGCGCAATCCGAAGGGGAATGTGTTGTACGTGCTGTCAAGCCGCAGTGTGGTGCGGAGCCGGATTGGAGGCTGGATTTGACCAAACTCAGCGACTGGCTGAAAACCCTGCCCAAACCGCTCGGAGTTCTCGCATGGAATCCGAGCAGTGCGCGTGAAGTTATTTATGCGTGCCAAAATGCAGGCATTCTTGTACCAGAGGAGGTGGCTGTATTGAGCGGCACCGACGATGAACTGCTCTGCAACCTGCTGCACGTGCCCGTTTCGGGCATTTTGGTGCCTGCTGAAGATATCGGCTACCAAGCCGCAAAACTGCTGGATCAATTAATGCGCGGAGGTGCGGTGCCAAACAAGACGGAAACACTCCCCCCGATTGGCGTGGTGTCGCGTAAATCCACTGATAGCTTGGCCATCAGCGATGCCTCCCTAGTCAAAGCCATAAGCTTTATACGGCTTAATGCTGTTCAGCAAATTCAAGTTTCCGATGTTGCCCGACACGCGGGTTTGTCAAGGCGAGTCATGGAGAGACGATTTACTGAGGTGTTAAACCGGACGCCGGCTGAGGAAATTCGCCGGCTCCGTCTCGAACGGGCGAAACAGCTATTGTCGGAAACGGATCTATCCATACCGGAGGTTGCCGACGCCACGGGGTTTTGCTCACCTGAATATTTAACATATGTCTTCAGCAAGGAGGTCGGCACGAGCCCGGCAAAGTTCCGTAACAAAGTCAAGCATCATGAACATAAGCAACTCAAATGATTCTGCCCGCCTTTTTGCTTTCGGCACAGGTTCCATTTAGTCGATTGTCGCATCAAGAACGAAAATAATATCGCGAAAACCCAAAGGAGGTTCCAAGGTTCATCCGCCAAGAACCAAGCGCGCCGCAAACTTTCTCTTGAACCGATCAGACCCATGCACGACCACGAACAGGCACGACCCAGCCAAAGCATCTTTCACTGTTCAACGATTCGGAATCGCGTTTACATTTTGCCTGTGAGCATTGCAATCCCGCCAGTAGTTGTGATGGTCTTGCTGACACGAACAACGCCCCCGGGGAATAGAGCCCGGGATCCAGGTGATATGCTGGCTGCAATCAACCCGCTTTTAGGCCATACAATCTGAGGATTGCCGCATCGTCTGTACATGTTTTTGGTCAATCCACGACGACCACCCTATCCGAGCTCACCATATACCGGCCACTGGAATTCTGTAATCAGGTTAGCTCAGTTAAACTCCATCGGTGACGCGAATGCGTATAAACATTCCGCAATTTCGAATAAATTTATGTTTATAACATGATAAGTTATAAATGAACCACCCCAAAAAGCTATACCAACCATATCCAGGTACATAAACCCACCACAAAAACTTCACCTCACATTAATATGCATTATATTACTAAATGCCCAGCCGTTAAACTGTTTTGCGACAGTTTTTCCATGCTTTTCCTGCTTTCAGCATTCACATTTTGCATGACAGCCAACGCCGCACGAATCGACGTTTCAACGCTTGGCATTTATGGCGACGGTGTGACCGATGTAAGCGTCGCCCTGCAATCTGCATTGAGCACATATAAAACGCTGTACATGCCTGCTGGCACATATGTCATCAGCAATACAATAAGTTTTCCGTCCGGAGGAGATATTCTTGGTGCAGGGAGCAATACTATCATCAAGCCGACAAGTACTCCCTTATATGCATTTAAAGTGGTTGGAACGGATACCACTTATATTAGCAACACGGTGGTGGATTCCTTGACGTTTGCCGGAACCCCCGGTCAAATTGGCTTTCTTGCAAAGAAAGCCTATGGCGTGACAGTCCGCAGATGCTCCACCAGTCAGGGCATCGGGTTGTTCAAGTCAGTGGTAACGAAAGTGTACACAAACATCACTTCAGAAGCCGATTTGAATCGATATTTGACCGTCATCTCGAACACGGTTAACGCATCCTCAAGCAGCCCCAGCGTCGCCGTGGGGATTGACTTCGAGTTTTCGGCTGATTGTGAAGCGTCCGCGAATACCGTAAATTACTATTATCACGGAATCATGTGGTGGGGCGGTGATTCAAACCTGTCCGTGAACGGAGCCCTCGCAAATCCACGTTGGGCACGCCGCATACATATCGGAACAAACAGTGTCAGCAATGCCGGACAAGGTGGAATTTGGGGTTCCATGGGTCAGAACGTCACAATTGAACGAAATGAAATCAATTATTGCGGCGATGTCGGCCTGGACTTAGAAGGTTGCTTCAACTCGGTTGCCCAATACAACTATGTGACAAACGGCGTCAATGGTTCACTTGCCACTTTTTATTCGGCTTCCAATGTGTTGTTTGCCTTTAACACCGTGGTGACAACTGATGCCACCCGACCAATTTACCGCTTATATAATTCATCACTGGATCCATCAAAGGTCATGAATCTGACACTGAGCAACAATATTTTGATCGGCAGCGGGTGCATCGGCGATATTGATGATTCTTCCGGTGCCGGTTATCTGACGATAGTTGGAAACACAATGACGAATGTTTTCATTAATCTAACGAGAGGTGGAAGCGGATTCAATGGAGCCGCTCCAATCATCACAAAAAACACCCTGACTTACACCATCGATTTGGCGCAAAGCATGACCGCGATCGACAGTTATTACTATTTTGGCAACCCAACCATTGGCGCAAACACGGTGATTTACAATGGCGCCACAACGTCAAACAAAATTGGAATAAGGGTCAGGAAGCTTGCTCCGGCCACCTCCACGGTCATAACGATTACAAACAATACGGTCAAAGGATGCAGCGATGCTGATATTTACGTCTATGCCACGACAAACGGTGTGACAGCAAATATTAAAACAAATACGGTTCAATTCGGCCAGATATTGGTCGGGCAGACCGGGCTGCAGACCGTGAACGCGGCCGGAAATAAAAACCTGTCAGGAGCGACGGTTAACGTGACGTGGCTTTCTGGGTTATCCTGATCTCAGCGCCTGCGCAAAGCAACTTTGCAGCGTGGACGCAGCGATTACGCAAATTACGGGGTACCGCGACCTTCCTCCCCGGAATTTTGTGGTGGATGACAGGTTGATGGCTCCCCTCTCCTTCTCAATTGTCGAGGGCCGCTTGGCATCCTTCATGGTTTCTAAGGTATTGTGCCGCATAATCGGCAAATTTGAGGTTCGTTCAAGAACGGACAGATCATGACGAGCCCGGTCCACGTGAAAGGTTTTTAACTTATCCTGTGCCTGCGCCACGGTTTCAGCATCTTCCAAGGCCACCCAAAGGGTTTCTTTTTGTCCGGCATCATTTTCCACGGACAGCCGGGCGATGAGTTTGCCATTGCGTTCCCAGAGGCCGCGAATCGGCTGCTTGCGCCCGTCCAGAACCTTCTTATACTGGTAGTGCGAATGAGCATTACGATAAACAATGGAGACAGACCGACGGTTTGCGATCACACTGGCTTTCTCATTGCAAGTGTCGCAAAAGTGTAGCAATGCCAAGTCGGGGTGGTCATATCATTCGTAAGTCATTGCAGTTAAACGATGCCGGTGTGGCGAAATGGCAGACGCACAGGACTTAAAATCCTGGGACCTTAAAACGTCGTGCGGGTTCGAGTCCCGCCACCGGCACCAATCTCTTAAACACTAATGTATACAGTTGTTTTATCAGTTTACACCTCCACTTTGAGTGTCCAATTGTATGTATTTTGTATGTAATTTGACCCCAAACTCAGCATGGTTCATAGGCTTTCAGGGCAATTCTTTATTAGCTTTCAAAGGATGATCTACGCGACTATTTTTTGAAGATCCAGGAAAATGAAAGAGCCAATCCCATCAGACATCAATAAAAAGCATGTCCTCGAAGCGATTGAGCGTTTTGATTCCGGCGTCAAACACAACTTCGCAGATTCGACCAGGTATGATTTGGTCCATGAGGGCAAACGGTACCCCCCAAAAGCAATTTTGGGACTTGCGGCAGAACTTGCAGGCGGACGCCAGCTAGGGCCGGGAGACTTCAAAGGTGGCGTTGGCTCAAAATGTTTCCGAGTCTTAACCACCCTCGGCTTTAGTATCCAATTGAAAGCACCACTACTTGGCAGGTTTGTTGTGGGAAAAACGTATAACCGACGCAAGGATATACACGAAAACTACGGAGGGCAGCAACAGGGGGGAATTTGCACCCCTACGGATATTCCCGCGATATTCCTGTTCACCGGTCAAGGCGGAGAAGATTTTGGCTACAACGATGGCTGGGATGACGCAGGAATCTTTCGGTTATTCATGTGCGTATTCAACCAGGAACCGCCCCAAGAACCGTTAGCTTCTATTAATAATTATTAGAAGCCAACTTTTCGAGCGTTTTTCGGGCGAAGGAAATTGCGTCGCTCCAGCCAGACGCATTGGCGTAAACAGGCACCAATCTTCCGCCGTCATTGTATTTGCGAAGAAATTCTTGCGCCGTTGGAAACGTATATCCCGCCTGCTGCAATCGGTAGGCTGAAAGGCACTTTAACGGATGGGTATAAGCCTGCGCCTGCTGGCCTAATGGCCTGGGATGGTTTTTCGCTTCCGCGCGCACCCATTTGGAAAATTGGGCCATTATTTTATCAACATTGGCATCCCATTTTATTTCCATTAAATATGTGCAATTGTCGCTGGCTAGAAATTCAGGCTCGTCAATTTTTTCTTGCAATTTTTTATCGCAAATTTCTCGATTATTCAAATACGAATAAATTTCGAGAATGTGTGAATCATTCGGTGTCCACGGCTTAGGTTTTCTGTGCTTCACCGCAGTCCACGGCGCAGGGAAGTCCGCGTGACCATTTGATAACATGAATAGGCTTAAATCCAAAATCCGATCAAAACAATCTTTTGAAATTATATTTGAAGCGATCAATTCTGGGATGGCCTTAAAAAAAACACCACAGCTCGATTGTCCTCCCTGTGCAACATGCTGTCGGATTTTAACTCCATCTATTTTGGTTTCCAAAAATAAAACCACTGATTTATTAAGGTTATCGCATGATCGGCCATATTCCCACATTGTCGCCGCTTTGAGTGCGTGATCTTCAATTTGCCTAAAATCCCATTCGGCCCGTTCTAAAGCAGGAGATTTTTTAACTTTTTTCATTTCACAAAGTCCGGCAATTGGGCAATTGCTTTTGAGAGTGTTTCCGGTGGCAGATGGGTATAAACCGCGCTAACGGCGTTTGAGCCGTGGCCAGCCAGTTCTTTGGCGACTGAATCCATCGCCCCGCCGATTTTTAAATGCGTCACAAACGTATGGCGCAAGTTGTGAAACCCGAGTTTTTGCGGTGCCCGTTTCGCGCTCCGGCCCAAACCGGACACTTTCTGTTTATCCTCCCGCGCCCGCACCAGACCGGCACCGGCCAGCAAGTCATAAAACTCCTGGGAAAACGAACTCGCGCCGGTCTTCAAATAACGTTGCGCCTGTTGCGGCCAAAACTCGCTGCGGCCATCCGCCGGCCAGAGTGAAACGAACGACTGCCGCAATTCCTTTGAAATCGGAATAATGACCTGCCTGCCGGTTTTGCGCCGGTTCATCGTAATCAGCCCCGCTTGCAAATCAACGGCCTCCGCCCGCAAGGTGATCAAATCGCCCAGGCTTTGCCCCGTATAATATCCAGCCTTTAGCATGAAGCGCCAAAAATCATTGGCCTTGACGTGGAGCGAGCCCAGCTCGATCAGGGTGAAAGGACGCTTCTTCGTGGCTGATTCATCCCCTGCCCCCGTCCGGCCCTTCGACAAGGCAACGGGATTGCCTTTGATCTTCCCCTGATTTTGTGCCGAAATAAAAACCGAGCTTAAAATGCGCCGGTAGCCTTTCACGGTGCCGGGTGCCAGTTGCTTCCGCTTGGCGTTAAAAAAAGAATTCAGTTGTTCCACGGTCACATTTTCCATTAACAGGCCGGTTGCCTCGGCTTCAATGTGCGCGCAAAATTCGCGCACCACCTGACGGTATTTATTCATGGTGGAATTCGTGGTAACCGACTGGCTGTCCGCCAGCCACGCCTTGAAAAATTCGGTGACGGCGACTCGTGCCACAGACTTGCCCGTGGCCGCGCGGTAATAGTCCTCTGTGAGGGCGCTGGCCTTTTGTGCGACCTCCAGGCGTTGCACGCTTTCGAGTTGCTTCTTGGCCTCGCTGTGTTCAGTTTCACCGGTGGATTTCAAAAACTGTGTATCGCCAATGCGCCAGCCCATCCACCATTTGTCACCGCGTTTGTATAACCAGGCCATGCCCCAGCCTTGCATGTATGTAAATTGTATGCAAATCAAAACCACTCAAGGGGGTTCAATATGCATAAATCCCAATAAAATGAAGGGTAGTGCTCACAGCTAAAGTTGTGCGGGTTCGAGTCCCGCCACCGGCACCATGTAAATATTTCATGTTAAATGGTTTACATCAACAGCTTGGGCGAGAATCCATGAAATCATTGCCGGGTTAAAACTCAATCACTACTTAAGTAGTAACCAGCAATTACCCGTATCCAATAAAGTCATTCCCACATGGCGAGGCACATGCACAAAGAGCAGCGGCATTACGAGACAGTTTGGTTAGGGCGGCCAAACATACCACACCGTGAAGCGAATACAGACGCCCAGACTCGAAAAAAGCTGCAACCAGAATATTGTGACGTTATCCATCGCGAGTGGCCTGTTCATGCCCGCGCAATTTGTATTGTTTTCATTTGTTTGTATAAATTTCTTAGGGTTTGTAAGTTGAAATATAACTGTTAGGCGAGAAACGGATAATCCGTGTAGCCTTTTTCCGAGCCGCCGTAAAACGTCGCGCGGTCGTAGCGATTGAGCGGCGCATTTTTCGCGAAGCGTTCCACCAAATCGGGATTGGCGATGAACTGGCGTCCCCAGGCGATGGCATCGGCTTCGCCGCCTCGCACCGCTTCCGTTCCGCCGGCCAACGTGTATCCACCGTTGGAAATCAATTTCGTGCCGCCAGCGATCAACGGTTTGAAATTCCGTGAATTAAGCGCCGCGTCAAATTGTGCCGCTTCTGCGTTGCCCGCGACGCGCGGTTCAACCAGGTGAACATAAGCGAGCTCAAACCGGTTCAATTCGCGGATGACGTGCGCGTAGGTGCCGAAACGGTCGGTATGCGCGATGCCGTCGCCAGCGTTCGCGGGCGAAAAGCGGATGCCTACGCGGCTACCATGCCAGACCGAAACCACTGCTTCGGTGATTTCGAGGATCAGCCGCGCACGATTCGCCACATTGCCGCCGTATTTGTCCGTCCGCACATTCGCATGGTCCGACAGGAATTGTTCGAGCAGATAACCGTTGGCCGCGTGGATTTCCACGCCGTCAAAGCCGGCCAGCTTGGCCAGTTCCGCAGCACGTTTGTGTTCCTCAATGACGTCTGCAATCTCGCTCGTTTCCAGCGCGCGCGGCACGGGGCAATTTTTCATCACCCCGGGCGCGACGGGTGACTGCCCGCCGCTGGAAAGGGCGCTGGGTGCAATCGGCCGTTCACCGTTCGGCTGGAAATCGTTGTGCGACATACGTCCGGCATGGAAAAGTTGGAGAAATATCTTCCCAGCCGCTTCATGCACGGCGCTCGTCACGAGTTTCCAACCTTCGACCTGCTCTGGGCTGTGAATGCCCGGCATGTGAAAATAGCCGTGTCCGCGCGGCGCGACCGGCGTGGCTTCGCTGATGATCAGTCCCGCGGACGCGCGCTGCCGATAATACGTCGCATTGAGTTCCCACGGGATGTTGCCGGGCATTTTCGCCCGCATCCGCGTGGTTGGGGCCATGACGATGCGGTTGCGCAGGCTGACCGCGCCAAGTTCCAGCGGGGTGAAGAGTGTGTTGGTTTTCATAGGATTGGTTTTTAGGCGGTGACGTTTTCGAGTTCGCGGACGAGGTTCAAAACTTCCAGCGGTTCCGAGCGATGCGTGAAATCGGCTTCGACCTGCGCGTAGGCAATGGTGCGATCAGCACGAATGACGAATGTCGCGGGCATCGGCAATTCTTTGCCGCCTTCCACGCCATTGAAGTTTTCCAGCAGAGCACCAAAGTCCGCGTAGAGATTGAGCAACGCCTTCGGCAGTTCAAAAGCGATCCCAAACGCGCGCGCCGTGTTTAGACCGACATCGCTCAAAACAGGGAACGCCAGTTCATCCTTCTCCTGCGTGGTCAACGATTGATCCGGCAATTGCGGCGAAACGACCATCACCTGCGCGCCGGCAGTTTTGAAATCTGCGAGGGATTTTTGATAGCCGCGCAAATGGATTTTGCAATACGGGCACCAGCCGCCGCGATAAAATACCAGCACCACCGGTCCCTGTGCCAACTCCGAGTAAAGCCGCACGCTGCGGCCCTCCACGTCGGGCAGGATAAAATCCGGCGCAATGTCGCCGACTTGGAGCGCATGGCTCGCAGCGGCGTTGTTTTCGAGCTCCGCCGTGGCGGCGTCCATGATTTCCAACGCGGACTTCGGGAATTTTTGGTCACGATAAAAATTCCGGGCCAAATCCAGTTCCTGTGTGGTCGTGAGGAGGTTCATAATATTGCTGGTTCAGGTTGGCTGGCGGATCATTTCTCCGACGCAAACGCGGCATCAAGCGGCGCCGGATTGATATGGTCGAGGTAGTTGCTGATGGTTTTGAGCGCGACTGGCATCAGGAGTTCCATCACCTGGGTCTTGGCGAAGCCGGCGGCGAGGAAGTTGTCAATCGTCGCGCGGCTGGCATGACCGCGCTGCGAGACCAGTTCCCGGACGAGGGTAATCAACGCATCCGTCTTCTTGTCGCCGGTGGGCTTGCCGGCACGGATGGCGGCAACGGTCGCGACAGGCACTTTTTGGCAAACCTTGGCAATCGTGCTGTGGGCGGCCGTGCAATAGCCGCATTCATTTTCCACGCTCGCGGCCAGCAGGGCAAAATTGCGCTCCTGCGGGGTGAACGAAGTTTTGTCCCATTCGGCATCCAACGCCAGGTAGCCTTTCAGCAGTTCGGGCGAATGGGCCATGGTGGCCATCAGGTTCGGGATGAAGCCGAAGCCTTTCTGGATTCCTTCCATGACGGGCTGGGAGGCGGCGGGCGCATTGGCGATGGTCAAGAACTGGAGGAGCTTTGTGTTGGTGTTCATGTTATTTTATTTGGTTGGTTGGTTAGAATTTCAGTTCTTTACCGCACGGTTTTTCGGGCGACGGGATGAGATTAGCCAGTGCTCTGTTATTGTGGAAAAGGCGCTCTCGTCGCGCAGTGATAAGTTAGAGCGATTGCTGTTTTCGCCCTGGAACTGCGCCTTGAAAAACCGGCTGAGGGCCAGATACGAATGCCAGAGGCTCCATCCCAAAATCCAAACGGCAAAGCCGAGATTCGCCAGAGCTAGAAGAATGATGGAAATCATATAATTTACCTTTCTAGTTATTGGTTGATAGTTTTAGGCGACACCCCTTCAGGAGTCTTTGCGGGTTAATTTGTAGAAGAAAAGGCCGTTCAAGGCGGCCAGTACCAAAACGGTCAGTGGGATGAAAGGCGGCTTGATTCCCAGGGGCAATACTCCGGCCGGAACACCCGGCTGAAGATGGACGTAGGTCGCAACCAACATCTGCAAAATAAGGACCAGGCTCGCCACGATGTTAATTTGCCGCCTTCTTTGAAATGAAAAAGCGCCGCTCGACCAAGGGATCAAAAACATCAGGCCAACCAACATTTCACCGAACATCCCAAACGGAATCGAAATCAAGGGGAGACCGGCATTGACGATCTGCGTGTGGAACCAGGCTGAAAACGGATGGAAAAATTTAAGAAATCCGAACGGGAACATCAATGCGCCCAGGAAAATTGAAAGTCTTTTCAGACTTCGGAGCGTTTGTAGATTTTTGTCCCCGGAAGAAGGCTGCTTGGCCTGGTCGATTTTATTCATATTGTTTGGCTGGTTGTTTTCAGTTTTTAGTTTTTGCCGCACCGTTCTTCGGGCGACGGGATGAGCTTAGCCCGGGTTCGGTCATATCGGAAATACCGCTTTCGTCTTGTACTCATAAGTTTTAAGTATTACATTATTGAGCATGGAACTGCGCCATCTTAAATACTTCGTGACCGTCGCCGAGCGGCACAACTTCACCCGCGCGGCCGAGGAATTACATGTGGCGCAGCCGGCCATCAGCCAGCAAATCAAGTCCCTGGAGGATGAGCTCGGCGTTTCGCTGCTGCACCGCACCAAGCGCAGCGTGAAGCTGACGGCTGCGGGCCATGCTTTTTTCTCCGAGGCCGGGGAAATTCTCGCCCACGCGGAACTTTCCAAACAGATCGCCCGCCGCGCCGCCCGGGGCGAAACCGGGTCGCTCGCCATCGGCTGCGTCGGAGCTTCGGCGTCCGGCTTCCTGCCGGAATTGATCCGGTCCTACCGCCAAAGATTTCCCGCCGTGCGCGTGCACTTGCTTGAGCTGACGCCGGAACAACAGTTGCAGGCCTTTGCCCGTGGGAAAATTGACGTCGGTTTCACGCGTCCCCTGGTCGCATCGGACGCGAAGAATTTTACACAAGAACGGATCTACCGGGACCGCCTGATGCTTGCGGTGCCGGAAACTCATGCCCTCGCCAGGGCGGGACACGTCCGGCTGGAGAAATTCGCCGGTGAGGATTTTGTGATGTTCAAACGCAGCGAGGCGCCCAAACTGGCGGACGCGATGATGCAACTTTGCGCCCGGGCTGGCTTCACCCCGCAAGTCGTCAGCGAACCGCCCATGATACAAACCGTCCTGCTGGCCGTGGCCGCCGGCATTGGCGTGGCCATCGTGCCCGGATGCGTCCGCAGCTTTCGTCAACCCGGCGTGACGATTCTGCCCGTGCGTCCCGCTTCGCCTTTTATTGACCTTGTGCTTACGCGACCCAACGGCGAACCCTCGCCGACGGTTGCCGCGTGGTTGGAACTGGTGCGTGAACGCCTGCCAGCCATTCGCCGGCAAATGGAAAAGGAACTTTGACGGCAACTTTTTTCTGGTCGAAACTACCAAACGAACCAGACGAGCGGGACGAATGAAGTCGAGCGCCGCATCGTCGCGGCGCTGGAACACGAAGGCATCTGTGCGCTGAATCTGCCGGCTGGATTTCTGACGGAGGCTGCCCGGTGGGATTCTTTCCAAAAGTTTTCCGTGAACTGAACAAAATATCTGGACGGACGCTGGGTGGAGTGTTGGCGTTGCGGGCTCTGGCTACATTTCTCTCAGGCAGGTTGCGGACAAATCGGTCACCGATGTGCTTGCCGGCGTGGAGCAGCACCTCGCGCTTCGCCCGGAGTGTCATGAGAAAAACGCGGCGCTCATGAAAATTCTCAAGGCAGGATAACAAAAACGTCACCCAAAAAATCTCCGCCAATTCAATTCAGACATGGTGTTAAGGTCTAGCAGTGTTAGAAAATCAATGGTCTTGAAATCTCGGTCGAGCGCTGGCGGCCCGCAGATTTTTGCACCCAGATTCAGGTAGGCGCGCAGTAGTTTTGGGATTTTCACCGGCTCAGCCGCGAGTTGGATCATCGAGCATTTGTAAATCGGAAGCGGTTGGGTGCGCCATTCCAGAGCCACAAGATGTTTGCGGCACAGCTCGGCATACGCCGACGCGCCCGCGGTTGGGTCTTGCGAAGTGAGGGAGCTGCACCCGAAAAGATACCGCGCGTTGTGTTGCCGAGCGTAATCCGCAATGCCTTTCCACAGCAGGCCGAGGACGACCAGGTTGCGGTGCTGGGGATGGACACAGGCGCGTCCCAATTCAATCATCGTGGTGCGGAACGGCTCGAAGACTTCAAAATCAAATTCTTGGGCGCAGTAATAACCTAAATTTTTCGCCGCCTTGTGCCCGGTTTGCAGCCGGTAAGTGCCCACGATGGTGGCCGATGGCCGATGCTCCACGATCAGGTGATCGCAAACCGCGTCGAAGGGATCTTCGTCCAGGCCGGTCGCGTAGGATTGTTCAAGCCCCTCATTAAGCTCGAGATTAAAAACTTGGAAACGCAGAGCTTGGGCGGCGCGAATGTCGTCGGCATTTTGCGCCAGTCGCGTGGCGTAATTCGCCGACGAACTGACTGCCAGACGGATGGATTCAAGGGTGGTCTTCACGGCGTCATTTGTTACGAATGACCCAAGACCAAGGTTTTGCGATTGTGCCACCTGCGTTCGTCGCAGACAGGCACTCAACCTTACAGGGAATTATTTCAAGTGCTTCCGAAGGTTCCGCCGAATTCGCTCGCGCGCTTCGTCCGAAAGCTGCCGCGGAACCGCAGAGGTCGCTTCGTCAGGATGTGAATGCACGACATTGTGGACAAAAGCGATCTGTTTCCCGTAACGCCTGCACCATTTGCAAAGCATCAGATGGAGGCGCAGCCCCAACCGCTGCCGCCAGGTCAATTTATGGTCGAGCGCCTCGGACTGGAGGCGCGCCGCCGCCCTGCAACTGGGCGATAGCTCCGCCAAGCCGCTGACAAGCCCTCTCAGTATGTTAACAGGCGAATCCATTGTTATTTGCCGTGCAAAATATACACTAAATCGCAAATCTGCGGTCGCATCCAGACACGATTATAAATTTGCGATTCCAGTTCGTCGGGCGAACGGGGAAATCCTTACAGATCTTTACGATCACCGGTTTTTAAGTTCTGAACGATGCGCGCCCGGGCTTCTGCTGACAACCCGTGACCGGGCAATGTTTCGTCTTGATGGTCGAGGTGCGCGCCGGCATGGTGAACAAATTTCAACTGCTTGACATAGCGCTCGCACCAGACGCAGATCAAAAAATGCAGCCGCATTTTTAGCCGTGTGCGAAATGACAGCGGCTGTTCCAACGACTGCGACGCCAGGCGCAAAATCTCTGTGCAGTGGGGCGTGTGTTGCCAAATCCAGACCTCCCAGCGTTCTTTAATGGTGGCAATGATTTTCATTCCGCCTCCTTGTCCTTGCCGAACCAGTTGGTCTCCAGGCAGCGGCGCAGCGCCATGCGCGCGCGATGCAGCATCACCCAGAGATTGCTCTCCGAGATGTTCAGCAAGCCGCAAATTTCCTTGCTCTCCACTCCATCCACTTCACGTAAATTGAAAACTGCAGCGACGTTTTTCGGCAGCTTGTTCGAGCAATCATAGAAGGTTTTCCAAAAAACCTCGCTGTCAAGGCTGGCGCCGGGTCCTGACCATTCCAGCGGGCCAAGCTCGTGAATCCAACCATCTTTGAACAAGCCGTCGGGAACAAAACGGTCACTTTCCTCGTCCGAGTAAAATTCCAGGTCGGTGAAGGAAGTTTCGCGGCTGGCCTTGCGATAATAATCGTAGATCTTGTTTTTCAAGACGCCGACCAGCCAGCTTTTCTCGGCGGAACGTCCGGCAAAATCCTTCCCCCCCTTGAGCGCCGCGAGAAACGTTTCCTGCACGGCATCTTCCGCCTTGGACGGATCGCGCAGGCGGATCAGCGCATACTTGAAAAGATAATCACCGTGCAACTCCACCCAACGTTCCGGGTCGGAAAGGCCTGGCTTCCCCGGCGCTGCTTGTGGCGTCTGGCTTGAATTCAAATCACCGTCTGTCTGCATGGAAAAAGTATGGTCATTGAGAGTCGAAATGCAAACCATCAAAGTTAATTGGTCAGATTGAAGCATATTAACACGTCCATTCGTCGCGAAAAATTGTAAGGCATGGGCACAACCCGCGACAAAAGGCAGTATGAAAGAATTTCCATCTGTCCGGGCGTTAAAAAGTTCCGGAGCTCCGTGGCGGATTCTGTGCCAATGCGCCGCCACGATTTTCATTGTTTATTTCGGGTTCAAAGTGGCCAAGCCTGCGTTCGCGCAAGGCGGTGGCAGTTCCATGTTTGGCCTGGCGACAACCATGATTCTTGGGCTGGTCTTAAACATTTTGTGGCGCAACGCCATCATTGATTTCATTTGCAGCCCGCTGACAAATCTTTTGACCGGCGGCAACGAAATCTCCGATAAAAAACCAGTCTATTCTGCCGCCATCGCCAAGCGCAACCGTGGCCAGTATTACGAGGCGGTCGCGGAAGTCCGCAAGCAGCTTGATAAATTCCCAAACGATTTAGAGGGCGCGCTCATGTTGGCCGCTATCCAGGCCGAAAATATGAAAGATTTGCCAGCCGCAGAAATCACGTTGAAACGCTTCTGCGACCGGCCGGCCACCACGCCGAACGTGGCCGCCATCGCTTTGATGCAATTGGCCGACTGGTATCTCAAGGTTGCCGACACCGATTCAGCACGCGAGGCGTTTCAAAAAATCGTGGTCCACTTCCCCTCCACCGAGGCGGCTGTGCGCGCAAAACAGCGACTGGCGCATCTGAGCGCGATGGAGAAGATTATCCTCGCGCAACACGACCGCCAGAACATCACGGTGCCGGAAGGCGTGCATAATATTGGCCTGCTGGAATCCACCGCCTTTTTGCGGCCGGAGGAAGCCGACCCGAATCAGTTGGCGGAGACATCCATTCGGCACCTCGAAGCGCATCCGCACGATTCGGTCGAGCGCGAAAAGCTCGCAACCCTTTACGCCCGTGATTTCAAACGGCTGGACTTGGCGGAGGCTGAATTGGGGCAGTTGATCAATGAAACGAATCAGAAACCGAAGCAGGTGGCATACTGGCTGAATCTGCTGGCAAATTTCCAGGTGGAACTGGGAGCGGACGTGGCGACGGTGCAGGAGACTTTGGAGCAGATTGTGAAACGGTTTGCAGACCTGCCCGTGGCGGAAATTGCGCGACGGCGGCTGGCGCTGTTAAATAACGAATTCAAGGGACGGCAAGAAACAACAATTGTGAAGCTGGGTGTTTACGAGCAGAATCTCGGCTTAAAATGCGGGAGGCCAACAAAACCATGATAGTCATCGTCAGCGGAACCAACCGATCCGGCAGTCGTAGCGCAAAGTCGCAGTTTGAATTGAGGTCATCCATCAAACCTCTGGCGTAAAAACCCACCTGCTCGATCGGGAACTGCCGCGGGAAATTTTTTTGCCGGACGCCTATGCGGAAAAGCCCGTCGTCTTTAAAAAATTCTCCGATTCCATTCTGGCCGCCGATGGGCTGGTGGGCGTGACTCCCGAATAAAAGGGAGGCGTGCCCGGGATCCTGAAATATTTCATAGATATGCTGCCTTTCCCGGAACGTTTTGAGCACCGCCCGGGCTGTTTTGTCGGGCTGGCGGCGGGTATCTGGGGTGCGCTGCGTCCCGGCGAACAGTTGCAGGCCATCTTCGGCTGTCGTAATGCCCACATTTTTCCAGAACGCGTTTTTATGCCCGGTGTCGGCAAGCCGGTCAATGCCGACGATAATTTCGCAAATCCTGAAACGGAAAAACGTCTGGAAAATAGGCGGCTGGGTTCACCGACTTTGTGGAAAAACTAAATGCAAAAAGGTTGTAAGGGATGTTTTGCCGCGGCAACTAACTGTTGCGTCAAAGTTTATTTCCGCAAACAAACATCTGAAAAACATATAATTATGACATTCAAATCAAACCCCCGCTTCCTTTCCGGCCTCGCCTTATCTCTGGCGATTACCGCTGCCACTTTCACGCTCCACGCCGCCGCGCCCCCCCAAATGGGTGCTCCCGCGCCGGACTTTACCCTTAAAACCATGGACACGAAGTCCGTGACCCTGAGCGCCGAAACCGCCAAACTCCCGGTCGTGCTGATCGTGCTACGCGGCTGGCCCGGCTATCAATGCCCGCTCTGCACAAAGCAAGTTCATGAGTTTGTGCGACAAGCCGACGCTTTTGCCGGCAAGGCTCGCGTCATCATGGTTTATCCTGGCCCGGCGGAAAATCTTCAGGCGCACGCCAACGAGTTTCTCAAGGACAAATCATGGCCGAATGATTTTCTGTTCGTCACCGATCCTGACTACGTCTTCACTAAAAGTTACGGCCTGCGCTGGGAAGCTCCGGGCGAAACTTCTTATCCATCCACTTTCTTAATTGATAAAAAAGGCAGGGTGCAGTTCGTTAAAATCAGCAAAAACCATGGCGGTCGGTCAACCCCGGCTGAAATCCTCGCGGTGCTGGCAAAACCCCAGTGATCGCCACGCTTTTAATCCTCGGCGGCATTTATGTCATCTGCGGATTACTATTCGCGGTGCCATTTGTGCTGCTGGGGGTTAAAAGACTTGACCCCCACGCGGCTCGCGGAAGCTTGGGATTTCGGCTTCTGATTGTTCCGGGCGTCGTCGCCCTTTGGCCGCTGCTGCTATGCCGCTGGATGAAACGAATTTCGGAACCGCCGGAAGAACGCAACGCCCATCGTGAGGTGGCAAAAGGAATCACGCCATGATTCACCCGTTGCGCCAACGTCATCGTCACATCATCATCGCGCTCGGCATATTGCTGCCAGTGGCATTTGCCGCGGGCATTGCCGCGCGCAAACCTCTGCCGGAAGTTAACACGTTGCCAGACGGAATCAGCCCGCCCATCAACTTGTTCGCCGCCGAAGTTTGGAGCCGGGAGGATCTATTTTACATGTCGCCCGTGCGAATCCGGTTGCTGCGCGAGCAAAGCGGAACGGGAAAATTCGCTGTGACACTTGCAGCCGCAAAAGATTTCGTGAAACCGGAGTTGCTGGTTTATTGGTTGTACGGAAATCCAAGCGTGACCAACGCCCTGCCGCACAATGCGATTTTGCTCGGCTCCTTCACCGCGCCGCAACTCCCGCTGCCTGCCGTCGCAGAAAAAACAAACGGCCTGCTGGTGCTCTACAGCCTGGCCGACAACCAAATTGTGGATGTATCAAAGCCGATTCACCTCGCCGGTTTGAGCAAGTGAAAAGCCAATGAACGCATGAGCGTCCAATACCAAGCCGTCCAGTGGAATCGCCAGAAACGCATTTACGATTTTGTTTTGGTTGGAGTTGTCACCCTGTATCTGTTGGCGTTTGGTGCGGCCACCAAAGTGCTGTTTCCATTCGTCACCGAGGAGATTTTGCTGCTGCGCGCCTTTGGCACGGCGGCGTTTTTGCTGCTGCACGTTATTTTGTGCATCGGGCCGCTGTGCCGTTTGAATCCCAAATTTCTGCCGCTGCTCTACAATCGACGGCACGCGGGTGTCACTTGTTTTCTGCTCGCGCTCGTCCATGCCGTGCTGGTCGTGGCGACCTATCACGCGGGCGGCGACATCAATCCCATCTTGAGCATCTTTGTTTCCAGTCCGCTCACGCACTCGGTGGCAGGCGTGCCATTTCAGCCGTTCGGATTTTTCGCCCTCGTGATTTTGTTTTTACTCGCCGCGACCAGTCACGATTTCTGGCTCGCCAATTTGACCGCACCAGCATGGAAGGCGCTGCACATGACGGTCTATTTTGCCTACGCGCTGCTGGTGCTTCACGTCACGTTCGGAACACTGGCGGGTGAGACCAGTTGGTTTTATGTCGCCGCAATGGCGGTTGGTCTTTTAACTGTGCTGGGTCTGCACCTTGCGTCGGCGCAAAAAGAACTTTCCATCGATAGCGAGTTGCAAAATCGAGCCGCCGATGAATTCGTGGACGCCTGCGCCGTGGCCGACATTCCCGAAAATCGCGCCCGCATCGTGTGCATATCCGGCGAACGCGTGGCGATTTTCAAATACGAACGGAAAATTTCCGCCGTATCCAACGTTTGCCAGCATCAAAACGGCCCGCTGGGCGAAGGCAAAATTGTCGCGGGCTGCATCACTTGCCCGTGGCACGGTTATCAATATGTGCCGAAAACCGGCGCATCACCGCCGCCATTTGTGGAAAAAGTGCCGACGTTCAACGTGCGCGTAAAAAACGGACGCGTATGGATTGATCCAAAACCAAATCCTGCCGGATCACGCGCCGAGCCAGGCTTGATTGAAACATGAACGACGACTTTTACATCGGCTGGGAAACGAGCGCCGCGCCGCGCATCGGCAAGTTCGTGCGCGCGGTTGTGTTAATTCTTTTCGTTGCCTCAATTAGCCTCGCCTTGGCTTTCGCAATGGTGCAGCGCTCCATTGGGGTAAGCGTTTTTGAATGGGGCATGGTAAAAAACTTTTCAGGCGTTTTGAAACTTGAGCCTTACCCGCATTTGCTCGTGCCGCGACCGGGTGCGACGGGCACGCAAAATAATTTTTCCACTTATTATCTCGTCGCGCCGTTCAAGTTCGGCCTCGATCGCAAAAAACTTTCCACGCTTGATGGCAAATTAGTTTCGCTGCAAGGCACGCTGATTTATCGCGGCAATCAGACGATGGTGGAAGCACTCCCGGATTCCATCAAAGCCGCTGACGCGGAATCACCAATGTTGACTGGCGAGGAAACCATTCAGCTTGGTCGCCAAACGCTCACCGGCGAAATCGTGGACAGCAAATGCTTTTTCGGCGTAATGAATCCCGGCCAGCTATTGCCCCATCGCGCGTGCGCCATCCGCTGCATCAGCGGTGGCATTCCGCCGGTGCTGCTCGTGCGGCAAACGAACGGCACGGCGATTTGTCTGCTGCTCGTTTCCCCTGCCGGCCAGCCGGTCAACCAGCAGGTGCTCGACCTCGTGGCCGAGCCGGTTCAAATCACCGGTGAAGTTGAGCGGCAAGATGAACTTTTGATTCTCCGTGCCGACCCAAAAACTATTCTTCGAATCAAATGAAATGCCATCGGCATAATTCAATTGCGGCGATCGGCGTGTGCATGTGTTGCGGACACGCGTTATGCCGGGAATGTGCGCCAGATTCACCAGCTGCAGCGCTGACGTCTTCGTCGGTCTGCGCGGAAAGTGCCGCGCAATTGAAGCCTTCCATCCAACTGCTGTTGGAGCGTAGCGCACAGAATGCGCGAGCCAGTGCGGGCGATTGGTATTTGTCAGCAACCTTATCCGGTAGCGCAGCCATCGCGGCTTGGTTTTGGTTGCCGTCGCCTATCTTGATGGTATTTGCTGGCGGCAGCGCTCTGGTGCCGGCCGCAGCCGGTTTTTGGCATGGACGGGTGTCGAGAAAAAATGTTTCCCGCCGGAAATCAACAAACACATTTTCGGATTAAAAGCCGGTCCGATGGCGCAACGAAAGAACTCTCAATTGGAAGCAAATCGCCAAAAACGTCTTGGTCATAATCTTGGCTGGAAAAAATTGCTGCCGGTTGGGGCCATCATTTTTTTGTCGGCCCTGACTGTTCTTCAAGCGTTTCCTGGCTGGTTTGCCAAGTTTGACGATCCTGCGCGGCTCGGCGCGACGGTTAAAATTTTGACGACGAACGGTTTTACGCTGCGCTGGGCGGAAAAAATGGCGACGACGAACCATGCCGGTTTCGACTTGGTTTTTGTCCACGGCTCGCCGGGCGGCGCAGGCGTGTGGGCGACGCAGTTTGACACCCTCGCGACGAATGCAAATTTGTTCGCCTACGACCGTCCGGGATTTGGTAAATCCAAGCCGCTGCTGGCCCAACCACATTTGCCGATGCAAGTGGACGCGCTGATGACTTTGCTGGCCTCCGCCACGACTAATCCTGTTCTGCTCATTGGTCACAGCTACGGATCACCCATCGCTCTGCTCGCGGCGCTGGAACATCCTGGTAAAATCCGGGGCGCTTTGCTAATCGGCGGCGACGTGGACCCGGCGCAGGAAAAACCATTTTGGGTGCAATACTTTTGCGGCTGGCGCGCGACTTCGTGGATGTTGCCGCGCGCGTTGCGCCAGTGCAACCGCGAGATGCTTACGGTGCGCGCCGACCTTGCGGTCATGCAAAAGCAGTTGCCGCAGCTTGCCGTGCCGGTGTTGATGCTGCACGGCGACCGCGACCCGCTCGTGCCGGTGGAAAACGTCGCTTGGCTGGAGAATCAACTTGATGCTTTGGGGAAAACCAATTTGTTTGCAAAAATTATTTTGCCAGGCGTGAATCATTTTATTCCGTGGGAACATCCCATTGAGGTCGCGCACGCCTTGCACCAACTTGGTCAAATGACCCGCGCTCAAATACCCGCGAATTCCCTGACCCGCTGATTTGGCGGCGCGGCACTGTCTTTGTAAAGACTTGTCCGCACCGCTGACTAACCCCTGCAATCACCATCAACAAGCATCATACATGAAAATGACAGCTTAAAAAAGTCCACGAACCGAGGCTGGTCCGGCACAGGAAGGTCAAATGGATTACAATCAGGAAGTGAGCCATCGTGCCTATGAACTTTGGGAGGCGGCGGGGGTCAGCATGGCGACGACCTTCGTCATTGGCTTGAAGTCGGGCGCGAAGTGCGGGCACGGAGCGAATCGGCGAAGTAAATTAATATTGGTTAAAGCGCCAAGTTGGAGCCCCGGCGATGCCGGCACTCCATCTTTATTTTGCCGTTTTCAGCGCGTGAAATATGACCAGCACAGCTGCGACCGGCACGAAGATTGGCGTCAACACGGCGGTCAGTGTGGCGAATGCCAACCGCGCGGGACGGCGCGACGATGTTGGCAGGTTGTGAAATTTTTCCCGGCGCGTAAACGGCGCGAACCAAAGCTGCAATTTCACCCGCAGCGATTCGCGGTAGCAGGCGCAGAAAGTTTTTTGGGCATTGGCCAGCGCGGGCGCGGCGGCAAAATTAAAATCGTGGACGGCGGTTTGGATGACGCCTATGTCATCGTATGTTTCAGAACCGGATTTGAAGACGATCGACTCCGGAAATTCCAGTTCCCGCCGTGCGGCTTCGGTGATAAGCAAATACTGCTCGGCCTGAACGGAATTTTTCAGCAGCCTATGAACAATGATGACGTCCGTGCCTGCCAGTTCATTGAATTGCAAAACTTGGTGAAACAACACCGTGCCGCTGTGGACGATGATTTTTAACCGCAGTTTTTCAAGATGCCTGCAGGCGTGGCAGGTGCAAGTGTTGGACCGCGCAAGCAGCACCAGCTTTTCGCGGAAGCGTCCAAAAAACTCCGGCAGCTTGCGGCTGATGTCAGCGCGGATTTCCTGCCGGCGCGTGGCATCCTGGGGTTTGCGGCAGAAAATAAAAATGGCGTCGCCCTCCAGCTTGGCCACTTCCAGCGGCGCGTCCACTTGATGAATGATGGACTCGACCAGCTCGGTAATGAGCGTCTGGCTGTGCGCCAGCGTCTTGACGTTGGCGGTCATGTAGCGTGTGTAGCCGCTGATGTCCGCGATGATGAGCAGCGCCGGTTCGGGCGCGGGTGTGGATGAATTCATGCGTTCAATTCCGCAGGTAATGGCAGTTGTAGCCGCCCGGGTTTTTCACCAAATAATCTTGGTGATACTCTTCTGCCGGGTAAAACACCGTGGCCTTGGTGATTTCGGTGACAATGGGATTTTTCCATCTACCTGATTTATCCACCTGCTGCTTTACTCTTTCGGCAACCTGTTTTTGCTCGTCTTTGGTGTAGAAAATCGCAGAACGATATTGCGCGCCGATGTCGTTTTCCTGCTGGTCGCGCGTGGTTGGATCGTGCATCCGAAAAAAGTAGCCGAGCAACTGCTCGTAGCTCAACTTGCCCGGGTCGAAAACAATCTCCACCGATTCGGCGTGGCCGGTGGTGTGCGAGCAGACCATTTCGTAAGTTGGATTTGGAACCGTACCGCCGGTGTAGCCGACCGTGGTTTTGATGACGCCGGGAATTTGGCGGAGAATTTCCTGCATTCCCCAAAAACAGCCGCCGGACAAAATCGCCGTCTCGGTCTTCGGTTGCGCTTTAATTAAACCAGCCTTCACGAACGGCGCAAGCTGGTCGCTGTAACCCGCAGCCGCCATTTGATTGAGCGGAATAAATTTCAGTGACGCTGAATTGATGCAATAACGCTGGTGCGTCGGTCCGGGGCCGTCGTCAAAGACGTGGCCCAGATGCGAATTGGCCCCTGCTGAACGCACCTCGGTTCGTGCCAGGCCGAGCGATGTGTCGGTATTCTGGACAATTTCCTTGTCGTCCACCGGCTGGGTGAAGCTCGGCCAGCCGCAGCCGGAATCAAATTTGTCGAGCGAGCTGAACAGCGGCTTGCCGGAAACCACATCCACATAAATTCCCGGCGCGTGATTGTCCCAGTATTCATTCGCAAACGCCGGCTCCGTTGCGGCTTCCTGGGTGACACGATACTGCATATCGGTGAGTTTTGCTTTGCGCTCGGCAGGCGGGATGGGTTGGGAATGGCTCATGGTAAAATCGATTGGGCCTAAATTTGTGCTGGCGATTTCAGCCGGGCGGCAACTGACGAAAGCCAAAGTTAAAACGACCGCGCCGCAGAATCCAAAAAGATACCTTTTCATGCTTATGCGTCGTGCGGGACTGGGTTTCCTTACAGCAATTAATCTGTTGTAAGGATTCACATCGTCCGCCGACAAACTGGTATGAAAAATGTAAAATTATTCAGCAACGTTTTTTCGCTCGCCGCAATTTCATTGGCCGCTTTGTTT
This sequence comes from Verrucomicrobiia bacterium, assembly GCA_031290985.1. GTDB lineage: Bacteria > Verrucomicrobiota > Verrucomicrobiia > Limisphaerales > UBA11358 > UBA11358. The sequence continues at coordinate 122,347 of JARLJW010000014.1, forward strand.
GTTGGCGGCAGTGATTTGCTGGCGGGCGACACGAATCAAATGGAAACCGCCAAACTCGCGCCGGGCTGGGAACTGCAAGATTTGGACGGCAAGACCGTTCGCGCCGCCGATTTCGCGGGCAAGGTGGTCGTCCTGGATTTTTGGGCGACGTGGTGTCCGCCGTGCCGCGCGGAGATTCCCGGCCTCATCGCATTGCAAAAAAAATACACGGCGCAGGGACTCGCGGTCGTCGGCGTTTCCGTGGACGAAGCCGGTTTGAAGACAGTTAAGGCGTTCGCGCAAAAAAATGGCATCAATTATCCCGTCGTGCTGACGGACAACAAAATGGTGGAAGCTTACGGCGGCATCGATGGTCTGCCGACAACGTTCATCATTAACCGCAGCGGCCACATCGTGAAGCAGCATCTCGGCTTTACCGAGCAGGCTGAATTTGAAAGGGAAGTCGTCCCGCTGCTGGCTCAATAAAATTGGCCATCCTGCCTTGTCGCTCCGGAAAATCAGATGACCACTCAGCTCCAAAACGATTTATGCACCGCACTCTTTTCTCAGGAATTCTAGCCGTGACACTCTTTGCCGCAATCTCGGCAGGCGCACAAACCGACGTCATCCGATTCCAAAGCGGGCCGGAGCGCACGGCTTTGTTGGAGCTTTATACTTCGGAAGGTTGCAGCAGTTGTCCACTCGCCGAAGCATGGCTGTCGGGGCTGAAAGATTCGCCGCGATTATGGAAGGATTTCGCACCGGTCGCGTTTCATGTGGATTACTGGAATTATCTCGGCTGGAAGGATGCGTGGTCGGATGCGGAATTTTCCGAACGTCAGCGCAGTTACGCACAGATCTGGCATTCCGGGAACATTTACACGCCGGAACTGGTTCTCAATGGCAAGGAATGGCACAATTGGTTCGCCGGCAGAAACGGGCCGCAGTCGGATGGCGACAAAGTTGGCGTCCTCTCGGTTGTGTCTAGCGACACGAAGCTCTGGCGGGTGAGTTTTAATCCGGTAAAGGATTCCAGCGCACGTTACGAAATCCATGCGGCCTTGCTTGCCGGTGGAATTGTTTCCAACGTAAACGCGGGCGAAAACAGCGGACGCCAGCTGCAACATGATTTCGCCGTGGTGAATCTGGTTAGAATTGGGATGACCACCACCAATGGCGTCGCCAGCGGCCGTTTTATCATCAACGCCCCGAAATCAAATGTGGGAACCGCGCGCGCGCTGGTGGCCTGGGTCACGCTCGGGGATGAACTTCAGCCCGTCCAAGCTACCGGCGGCTGGTTGGTTGCCCCAAGCAAAAATTGATTGTAAGGATTCGCGGTAACCGGCGACGAACTGGCATGAAGAAAATAATTCTCTCGCTCATTGTCGCGACGCTGGCGCTGCCGGTGTTTGCTCAAACCGCAGCCAAAACGCTCCTCAACCTGGACAAAACTGGCGTGGCCATTCAAGGCTACGATCCTGTGGCATTTTTCACTGACGGCAAGCCGGTGAAGGGCGACCAGAAATTCTTGGTCAAGCACGATGGCGCGATCTATTTTTTCGCCAGCAAGGAACACAAGGATTTGTTCAAGGCCGATCCCGTGAAATACACTCCTGAATTTGGCGGCTATTGTGCCTACGGAGTTTCCAAGAACAAGCTCGTGGAGATTGACGTGGACGCGTTTCAAATCGTGGACGGAAAATTGTTGCTGCAATACAGCAAGGGTGTCCGCGACGATTTCAACGCCGACGCCAAGGGCAATCTTGCCAAGGCCAACGCCAACTGGACCGGCCTCGTTGCCAAAAAGGGGAAATAATTTTGTAAGGAGTTGTCCGCCACCACGACCAATTTTCTGCAATGAACTCGCTGACCAAAAACCAAAAGATTGCCAGTTGGGTTGTCCGTCTCGTCGCGGCGGTCATCCTGCTGCAAACCCTGTTCTTCAAATTCACCGGCGCACCGGAATCCATCTACATTTTCACCAAGGTCGGCATGGAACCGTGGGGGCGCTACGGCTCCGGTGTCGTGGAACTCATTGCGGCCATCTTACTGATGACCGCGTGCTATTGCTGGCTGGGCGCGGGATTGGCGCTCGGTGTCATGGCTGGCGCGATAATGTCACATTTGACGGTGCTGGGCATCGTGGTGCAAAACGATGGCGGCTTGCTCTTCGCCCTTGCGATTACGGTCGCGGTTTGCAGCGTGGTGACATTGGTATTGCATGCCGCCAGATTCCTTTCGTCGCGAAATTTTTTACCCCCAAAAACTCATGAACACCGACCGTGAACTGATCCAATCCGTCGTCGAAACCTTGCGGCAGGGTGAAATTCTCCTCGCGGAAATTTCCGGCGAAAGTTACACGCGCAAAGTGCTCATCGCCTTCAACGCCTCCATCGGCGGACATTATCGCCATTGCCTCGACCATTTCAACATATTGCTCGAATCGGCGGCAGCCGGTGATTTGAACTACGACCATCGCGAACGCGGCACGCTCATCGAAAACGACCGTTTCGCCGCGCTTAATGCCTCACGCGAGCTGCGCGCGGGCTTTGAAAAATTGAATCCTGATTTTCTCGCGCGGCATTTGAACGTGACGTGCCAGACGAGTTACTCCGCGTCTGGCTCACAAGTTTCCCCTTCGACTGTCGGGCGCGAAATCATGTATGCCGTAGCGCACGCGGTGCATCATTACGCGCTCATCGGCGTGATGGGTGGAATCATGGGCGTGCCGATGCCAGCGGGTTTTGGCGTCGCGCCGTCCACGCTCAAGCATCAGGAACAAACCGCCCGCGCGGCCTAGGTGCGATGCTTGAAACCTTGCCCATGTCGCCCGCCGGCGCTACGGAATGGCTGCCGCTGTGGCAAGCTGCCGGATTTTTCATCGCCACTTTTATTCTGGAGGACGCCGCCGCCATTGGCGCAGGCTTGCTGCTCGCCGCGGGGCAAATTTCCTGGCCCGCTGCGTTCACCGCGTGCTTCCTCGGCATTTGGCTGGGCGATGTGGGACTTTACTCATTGGCGCGCTTTGCCGGGCGCGCATGGTTTGAACGCTCTTCCTTAAAAAAATCTTCCACCAAAGTCGCGCGCAGCGAAAAATGGTTCGGCGAACGCGGCGCGCTGATTTTGATTTTCAGCCGCGCAGTTCCCGGCGCGCGACTGCCGACGTATCTCGCCGCCGGATTTTTGCGCGTGCCGCTGCCACGCTTTCTGTTCGTCACCGGCGTCGCGGCGTTTGGATGGACATTTATCATTCTTCTCCTCGCGCAAACTTTTGGCGCGCAAGTCGCCCGGTGGTTGAGCCATTACAAGTCTGCGGGTTTCATTTTGCTCGGCGCAGGAATCATCTTGCTCGCCACATTTCAACTTGCCCGCCGCGCATTCACGAATTTTGATTCCAGGATATTTTCCGCCTGGATCGGACGCTGGACGCATTGGGAATTTTGGCCGATGTGGCTTTTTTATCCGCCCGTTGCGATCTATTACCTCTGGCTCGCCATCAAATGTCGCGGCGCACTATTGCCCACTGCCGCCAATCCGGGAATTTTTTCCGGCGGCATGGTCGGCGAATCCAAAATGCAAACGTTGCGCGAGCTCATGCAAACCAGCCCGCAATTCACGGCGGAAGCGGAATTGATCGTCGGTGCAACCACGGAAGAACGTCTCGTTTCACTCCGCGAAACCTGCGCGCGACGGCGTATTTTCTACCCCTTTATTTTGAAACCCGATCTCGGCCAGCGCGGCGCGGGCATCAAACTGATCCGCGACGAATCACAGGCGCTGGCGTATTTGCAGCAGACCAGCGCGGCATTGCTGGTTCAGCGTTATGCGGATGGCCCGCACGAAGCTGGAATTTTTTATTACCGCTTTCCCGGCGAGCCGCGCGGCCGGATTTTTTCCATCACCGAGAAGATTTTTCCGGTCATCATCGGCGACGGAAAATCCACCATGGCGGAACTGGTCTGGAACGATGCCCGCGCGCGTTTCATGGCGGAAAAATATCTGCAACGGTTTGGTGCCCGACAAAACGAAGTTCTCGCCGAAGGCAAGACGCAGTCGCTCGTCCAGGCCGGCAACCATGCACAGGGCTGCATTTTTCGCGACGGGATGCGGCTGAATTCGCCCGCGCTGGAAAGTTGCATTGACGAAATTTCCAAAAAAGTCAGCGGATTTTTCATCGGCCGCTACGACATCCGTTTTGCGAGCGAGGCTGATTTGCGCGCCGGAAAAAAATTTTCGATCATCGAACTCAACGGCGCGGCGGCGGAGGCCACGAGCATTTACGACGCGCGGAATTCCCTGTGGTCCGCGTATCGCACGCTGTTCCGGCAATGGGATTTGGTCTTCGCCATCGGCGCGGAAAACCGGCGGCGCGGTTGTGCGCCAATGAAAATTTCCGATTGCTGGTGCGTGTGGAGGAATTATTCTGCGCTCGCGGCGACGTATCCCGCCGCCGATTAAAACCATGTGCACCGTCAGCTTTCTTGTTCGCAAAAACGGCTACGCCCTTGCGATGAACCGCGATGAAAAACTGTCGCGCATCCCTGGCCTGCCGCCGTCAAAAAAAATCATCCACGGTCGTACCGTGGTTTCCCCGTCCGAACCCGGCGGTGGCTCGTGGGTCGCGCTGAATGATTCCGGCGTGGCGTTCGCGCTCATCAACTGGTATTCCATTTGCACGCAGGCGAGCAACAAGACAGTCAGTCGCGGAGTCGTCGTCAATACCATCAGCACCGCCGTTACGCCCAAACTCGCCGCCGTCGCGCTGGCGCGATTGCCGCTCAAACAAGTCAACCCGTTCCGCCTCATCGGTTTTTTTCCGGCCACGCACGAAATTATCGGGTGGCACTGGGATTTGAAAAAGCTGGTTCGCAAAAATCATCCGTGGCAGACGCAGCAATGGATTTCCTCCGGGTTCGATGAGCCGGCAGCCCAGCGCATCCGCCGCGAAACGTTCCGCCACGCGCTGAAACAAAAATCCGCCGGGAGTTTGGGCTGGCTGCGGCGTTTGCATCGCTCGCATACGCCCGCAGCCGGACCATTTTCCATTTGTATGCACCGGGCGGATGCCGCGACTGTCAGTTACACCGAAATTGCAATGGCCTCGCGAACCGCCACGATGCGCCATTTTGACGGAGCACCGTGTGATTGTGGCGACCGGACAATGCATGCCATATCCCCTGTTTCAATTTAATTGCCCAATGAAGTGGGCCGCTCTTATGGGAAGAGGGAGCAAAGGCTTTCGCAAAAGGCCAATATTTTCATACCAGGCCAGCAAATTTGATGCGCTATTGTCACACGCGCGAATTCTATCGAAACGGTGCCAGTGAAAGTGCCGGTGAACAGGTAGCCAACGAGCAATTGGTGAGCAGTTGATTTGTAATGGGTGTGCAATGTCGAATGGTTGACAAATGCCTGATTCTATTGACTTTGGCAGGCTTCAAATTTTCAGACCGTCCGGCTTCTGATTCCCTGACAAACATGAAGGTTAATCAACATGGCATCCTTTTGGGAGACGGAGCAGTTATTTATCAGAAAGTTGATCGGACTTTTGCCCCACTGATTTCACCAAATCCAGGTTGGCATTTAGCCTGACGGACTTTCCCTTTTGCAGGCGGAGTTCCAAGGTCTTGCCACCGTAAGTGACCGAACCGCGTTCGCCCGTATCCGAACGAATGCTCGCGGAAGTTAATTTTCCATTTTTCCAGGTCTCGTCCACTTGAAATCCACCGCGGGCCCGCAGGCCGGAGACAGTTCCATTTTTCCACGCGTCAGGCAGTGCGGGCAGCAATTCGATTTTGCCGGCTTGCGATTGCAGCAACATTTCGCCGATGGCGGCAGTGATGCCAAAGTTTCCATCAATCTGAAATGGCGGGCAGGCGTCAAACAGATTGGCGTACACGCCACCGCCATTGTCATATCTGATTTCCTGCGTGGTCACCGGGAAAAGTGCTTTACGCACAAACAACCAGGCATGGTTGCCGTCGCCGAGCCTGGCCCACAATGCCGCCTTGAATGCCAGCGACCAGCCCACGCCGTCGTCGCCGCGGACTTCCAGGCTTTTGCGGGCGGCCTGTGCCAGTCGCGGCGTGGTATATGGCGAAATTTCATCGCCGGGATACAACCCCCAAAGGTGCGAGACATGCCGGTGCTGCGGTTCCGTTTCGACATATTCCTGCAGCCATTCCATGATCCGGCCATCCGAACTGACCCGCGTCGGCGCCAGCCGGGCGCGCTTCGCGGTCAATTCATTCCGGAAATCTTCATCCACCCCCAGTATTTGGGACGACGCGATGCACGCCTCAAACAAATAGCGCACCTGTTGTTGCATCATCGTTGGGGCCATGCAAACCCCGGCCTGGCGTCCATCCGTTAAACGAAAACCATTTTCTGGTGAGTTGGCCGGCGCAATGACCAGCCAATGATGTTCCGGCTCCTCGATCAGCATGTCCGCATAGAATCGCGCCGCACCTTTCATGACCGGATAGGCCCATTCCAAAAATTTCCGGTCTTGGGTGAACTCATAATGATCCCATAAATGCTGGCACAGCCAGGCTGAGCCGCCGCTGTATGCTCCCCAGTTCGCCCCCTCACCCGGCGAGGTAAAGCCCCATGGATTTGCGATGACGTGCGCCACCCAGCCGTGCGCGTTGTAATAATCGTGCGCCGTTTTCGCACCAGGTTTCTGCAATGAAGCGATCAGCGCAAACAACGGCGGCGTTAAGTCCGAGAGATTGGCGGTTTCCGCCGGCCAGTAATTCATCTGCACGTTCACATCCAGATGCCAGTCCCCGTTCCACGGCGTTTGCGTTTCCTCCGCCCAGATGCCCTGGAGGTTCGGCGGCAATCCGCCCGGCCGCGATGAGGAAATCAAAAGGTAACGGCCAAAATTATAATGCAACGCCGCCAGCCCCGGATCCCCGGGACCTTTTTCAGCCGTCTGGAGCCTTTCCGGCATGGCCTTTTCGGACGCCGCCGCGTCGAGCGGGTCCAGTTGCAGCGAAACCCGGTTGAAATATTTCTGATAATCTGCGATGTGCGCGCGGCGCATGGACTCGTATGTTTTTTTTGCGGCCCGGTTCAAATCATTGAGCGTGGCTGCCAGCGGATCCTTGGTTTGCCGGCCGGCGAAGCCCTGGTAATCCGTTCCCGCCGCGATCAGCAAAACAACTTCATTGGCATTGCTGACGCTTAAAAAATCGCCGTGAACCGATACGATTCCGCCTTGGCTCAAAACCCGGACGCGCGCAACATAATGGACCCCTTTGCCGCCCGCGCCGTTGTCGAGCCAGCCGGTCATCAACAGCCCGTTGCCACCGTCGCCGGTGGTGGCGTAGCGTTCCGGTCGGTCGAGCCGCAAATCAAACGAGCATTGTTTAGGCGCACTTGAATTCAGCCGCAGAACCATCACCTGGTCCGGCGCGCTAGCGAACATCTCACGGGTGAACCTCACCCCGCCGCGATCGTATTCCAGCCGTGCCACGGCTTCGTTCAGGTCCAATTCCCGCCGGTAATTTGTGACCGGCAAGTTCGTATCGCCGGACGTAAAAACCAGATGCAGGTTGCCGAGCACTTGATAGCAACCGTACTGCCCGCCGCTGGAACCCGGCCCCTGGCAGGTGAAGTTGGCATTCACCAACGCCTCCGCTTCGGGATTTTTCCCGGCCAGCAATAATTTTTGGATTTCGGGCAAAGTTTTATAGGCATCGGGGCGGTCGGCGTCCTGGGGTGAGCCCGACCAGACGGAACTTTCGTTCAGCACAATCCGCTCTTCATTCACGCCACCGAACATCATCGCACCCAGCCGGCCGTTGCCCAGCGGCGAAGATTCCGTGAAATCCTTCGCCGGGGCGGCGAACCAGACCGCTGTCTCCGTTGAGATGGATTTAAGTTCCACGGCCGTCAACGGCTGCGTGGCTGTAAGCGCCAACATTAAAACGTAAAATGAAACGCTTGTATTTCGGGTCTTCATAAAATTATCAGTCAGTCGCAGTTGCAGGTGTACCAAGTCGCCAAGCTTAACTGGGGCGGACCCAGCCTCACACATCCGTCAACCAAGAGTGGTTTGGCCTCACGGTCCGAGTTCAATCACCGAGGCTTCCACGGCGTGCGAGCAGGAAGGCACGAGACCATCGTGCATCAGTTCCTCCCCGGTGAAAGTTTTGCCTTCCTGCGGTATCGTGGCCCGGCCCGGGGCCGGGTTTAATTCGTGAACCGTATATTTTCTGGCCGGATCAAGCCCCTGCGGCTGTACCGCAACGTTTTGGCCGTCTTTCAACTGAAAGGCAAAAACGACGGCACGCGAACGGTCAGGCGACACGAAGTCCAGTGCGCCGCGAAATGTTTCATGCGGATTCTCCAGCCGGTATAGGTCGCCCATCTGGGTAATCTCGCGGATTTGTTTATACGCGCCGATGGCCCCGGCGCAAATGGCCTTGTCCTCCGCGGACAATTTGTTCAGATCCAAATCCATGCCGAACCGGGCGCTCATCGCCACGCTGCAGGCGAAATGCATCGGGCGGTTGCCCCAATGCGTCACATGGCTGGCGATGGCCAGCGGCGGGAAAAAATACGAATAATCCCACTGCATGGGAACCCGTTGTACCGGGTCCGTATTGTCGCTCGGCCAGAACTCATGAAAATATTTCAATGCCCCATAATCCACGCGGCCGCCGCCGCCGGAACACAACATCAATTCCGTGTCCGGAAACCGCTTCGCCGTTTTGTCCATGAGCGCGTAGAGCGCGTCCACATAGTCGATCCAGAGATGTGACTGGCGACCCGACGCGAGGTAGGGCGAGCCCGGCTGCGTGAGGTAACGGTTGCAATCCCACTTTGCGTAGCTGATGTTCGGGACGCTCAGGACATCTTGGATCGCCCGCCACTCAAATGCCTGCACTTGGGGACGCGTGAGATCGAGCACCAGCTGGTTGCGTTGCAATTCCAATTCACGCTTGGGCTGGCGGATCACCCAGTCGGGATGTTGCTCAAACAGTTCGCTTTTGGGGTTCACCATCTCCGGCTCGATCCAGATGCCGAAGCGCAGGCCGCGCTTGACGGCTTCGGTGGCGAGCGGCGCAAGCCCGTCCGGCAGACGCTGCCGGTTCGGTTGCCAGTCGCCCAGACCTGCATGGTCATCCACCCGCGGGTATTTGTTTCCAAACCAGCCGTCATCCAGCAGGAATAATTCCGTTCCGATCTCCTTCGCCGGGTCGTAAAGGCCCACAATCCGGTTGAAATCAAAATCAAAGCCGGTTGCCTCCCAATTGTTCAACAATACCTCCCGCGTCTTGTGACCATCACGCAACCCGAAATCGCGCGCCCAACTGTGAAGTTTGCGGCTCATTTCCCCCAGGCCGTGCGCGCTCCAGACCCAGATCATTTTTGGGGTGGCAAAGGTTTCGCCCGGTTTCAGATGATAAGCCGAAGCGAACGGATTCACCCCACAGAGGGCGCGGATGGCGGTGCCATTGTCGTCAAAGGCGCATTGAAAGCTGCCGGACCACTCGAGCGAGCCGGCCAGCACCCGGCCGCTGGTCTCCGCCGGCTGGCCATCCAGCGAAAGCACAAATGACGGGTTGCGATACTGATCCGCACGCACCCCGATTTTCGAATCCAAAACCTTGGTGCCAGGCGTGACGAGTTCCGTGATCGGGTACAACATCTCCTTGGCCCAATCTCCAAAAAAATGGGTCAGATAAACATTCTTTGCCGGGAGCAGCAACGCGGTCGAAGCCATGTGTTCCAAGGTCACCGCGCCGGATTCGTGGTGGACAATCTCCGTCCATTGCTCAACCACATCGCGTTCGCGATCGGCGCGAAAGTTCAGCGTGACTTCCAAAGGATACGCCGGGTCGTGCAATGTGATCCGGGTCAATTCACGGCCGGCCGCGTCGTTCGTACGCGTGACACCTTCGAAAGCCAGCACCGTTGAAGTATTGCCATCGGCATGGCTGACTTGCAGGGCCGGCTCCCAGATGTAACCATCACCCGCTTGCGGATAGCATTCATCCGTGCGCTGCAATTTTTCGTTTGCGTCCGTGGCGCCAACCGCGCGTTGATAAAGCCGTCCATCCTCGCCAACTTCAAAGTTCAAGGTGAAGTTTTTCGTCTGCACGGCAAACTTGCCGGGCGGCGTTGGTTTGGCCTCGCAGTGTTCGGCGATAAACAATGATGCCGCCAGGCCCATGGGCAAGGCCAAAGCGCGCAGCCAGCTGCTGCAGATGGATTTCATGTGCGTGAGTGTTTCAGATTGGAAACCCGGCTGTCGTGCAAAATCGTACGGTGAAAGATATTTAACATTCAATCTCGCCCCCGGGACTTCATCGCATGTTCAATCTTCTTCGCCGAATGAAATTGCAAGACCGGATAAAAGCGCTCGGTTAAGGTGGCGGCATAACCACTGAACAAAAGGCAAACGCATGCCATCTGAAATCGATGCCGCTTGTTAGTCAGCCACTTCAAAAATTTACCGACTGCCAACCAAACAACAACCTGCCACCATTAAAAGAACACAACCCAAACCAATCATGAAAGCACTCGTCATTTATGCATCAATTATCGGCCTGCTCGCCGCGGCCGCGAACGCTGCGGATATAACCTGGCAGGCGCCCGTCGCCATCTCCGGCACCGCCGATGTCAACACCCAGGGAACGCTTTACGGCTCGTGGGCGCCCGGTGATGATTATCAAGGTGATTTCAATTCGGCTCCGCAAAACTACACGGTGAATGGCGTCCCGTTCAACACCTACGGCACCCCGGGGGTTGATTTTGGCATCAGCGGCTCCGGCATCAATCTGGATCGCTACAATGGCTTTGCCAGCCCGAATACCGGCGATTCCATCTACAACAACCTCTTGCAAGTGGCCATCTTCAACTGGAATTCAGGCTCCAGCGACATGATCGTCTCCTGGGATAACCTGATCGTTGGTCACACCTATCTGGTTCAAGCCTGGGTGAATGACGGTCGCGGCGGCCAGTCCGGAACTTCAACTTTCATCGGCGGGGTCAGCAATTCAGCCCCGGTGGCCATTGGCAATGGCGTGCCCGGCCAATACATCATTGGCACCTTTGTCGCGGACGGCGGCTCGCAGAGCTTCACCATGACGCCGGGCATCATGCTGAACCTTCTGCAAGTCCGTGACATTTCGCCGACGCCCAACGTGACCTGGGGAACGCCCACCGCCATCTCCGGACCTGACGACGTAAAAATTAACGGCAACTATTTCGGTTCATGGGCGCCGTACAATCAAGATGCATTTAACAATGGTTCCAGCGGGCTGGTGGTCAACGGCACAAAATTTGTGGCCTCCAGCGATCTGCCCAACTTGTTCACCGTCGGTTTCAACAATGGCTACGGCGGCTACAACAATCCCAACACTTCGGATGCCAACTATAACGACCTCCTGCAAACCGCCACCTACGAGGGCTTCGGCGACGGTCGCCCCGTGTCCTTGAGCTGGACCGGCATGAAGCCGGGCCACACCTACCAAATCCAGATTTGGGCCAATGATGGACGCGGTAACGGACGGACGGAAAAATTCACCGGTGGCGCCAACACCTCTGCCACGGTGGACTTCGGCGATGCTCCCGGGCAATACATCGTCGGCACATTTGTGGCCGACAGTGGCGGCCGGCAGGTGATTTCACTGAGCGGTGCGGGTTCGCCCAACGGCCCCTACCCCCAGGTGAATCTCGTGCAAGTTCGTGACCTGACTACGACCCCAGACATCACCTGGCAGGCGCCCGCCCCCATTTCCGGACCTTCCGACGTGGCCACGAATGGCGCCTATTTCGCGTCTTGGGCGCCGTACAATCAAGACTCGGCCAACAATGGTTCCAGCGGGCTCGTCGTTAACGGCACAAAATTTCTGGCATTCAACGATTTTCCAAACTTCAACACCATCGGTTTCAACAACGGCTACAATGGCTATAACAATCCGGGCACTGCGGACGCCAACTATAACGACCTGCTGCAGACCGCCACCTACGAGGGCTTTGGCGACGGCCGGCCTGTGTCTTTGAGTTGGGGTGGCATGACCCCCGGCCATGCCTATCTCGTCCAAATCTGGGCCAATGATGGACGTGGCAATGGGCGGACGGAAAGCTTCACCGGAGGCGGAAACACTTCTGACACTGTGTATTTTGGCAATGCCCCCGGGGAATATGTCATCGGCACATTTGTGGCCAACAGCAGCGGGCTGCAAACCATCGATCTGAGCGGCCTCGGATCTCCCAATGGTGATTATCCCCAGCTAAACCTGATCCAAGTCCGCGACCTTAACCCGCAACCGCGATTGACCGCCATCAGCGTGAACGGAACCACGTTGAACCTCAGCGCGGTGCACGGTTCGAACAGTGGTCAATATGTGCTGCTCGGCACCACCAATCTGACCAAGCCGCTGAGCCAGTGGACTCCCATCCTGACTAATTATCTTGATGGCGGCGGCAACCTGAATCTGTCCACGAACATTCTCAATCCCGCAGTGGGGCAACAGTTCTTCATGTTGAAGCAATAACCCCAAAGACACCCGGGTGAAGCACAGGCCGCCGGACAGCTTGTCCGGCGGCTTTTTTTGCGGCGATCAACGCCGCAGGCGCAATGCCCTCGCACGTTCAGTCATTTTTTAGGGACGGAACAGCGGGATTCGAAACGAACCGGCTGGGCGAGACTTTATAATGGCGGCGGAAACGTGTGGCGAAGTATTGGCTGGAATTAAAGCCGTTCGCAAAGGCGATTTCGGTCACCGAAAGCTCGGGGCGGGTGCGCAATTGCTGGGCGGCCCGCTCCAGCCGGCATTGGTTCAAGTATTCCATCGGGCCGGTATTCACCAGTTCGCGGCAGTATTTTGAAAACGCCGTCACGCCCATGTTGCAGTGGGCCGCCATGCGATCCAGCGTCCATTGCTCCCCGAGATCAACGCTCCCGGCCTTGAGGTCCTGAAAAAACACTTCGACCGCGTGGGTGCGCGCGGTCATCTGTCCATTTTCCTGGGCTTGCTGTTCCACCAGGGCGTCCAGCACCCCGATCAGCAACAAGTTCAAATGGACGGCCATCCGCGAAACGACGTGCGGCTGATCCCACGCGGTAATGCACCGGGCCAGTTCGCGGAATGATTGTGCTATCGACGGGGTGGACTTCCAGACGGGATTTTTAACCTGCCGCCATCTTTCGGTGAGTTCGGCGATATCGTCCTTGGTCATCACCAACCACTTTGGCCAGTTCCAATTCTGATTCGGCCGCCGGACCCCGACATCAAGGATCAACCAATGCAGCCGCCCCCGGCCGATGTTTGGGGCGCCAAATTTATGAAGCTGCCAGGGACGCGTCAGGAGAAAATTGCCCGCATGGACGTTAAATGCCTTCTGCCCCATGATCAGGTCGCACGTCCCGGTCTCAAAGAAGACGATTTTGATCCCCTCGTTCCGGTGTGGATTCAGCCCCCAGTCCTGCGAGGTGTTCGCATCCCAAAACCCGATGCTGTTCAGACCGGGCAATACCTCCTCGGGCATCAAGGTGCCGGGATAATGCCCCTTGGTCAGCGCATGAAATTCAATTTTACCTTCGCGAACCGCCTCTTTCTGTGGCTCACAATCGTCAATCCCATACTGCTTGCGCCCCATCCGATAGATTGGCTGTGTGGTCATACATGTTCAAAGTTCTTCGCCGAACAATAATACAAGATTTCGGTGTTTACAATCTGGCATTCTAAACGGATAAATCCAAAGTGCTTAAACCACTTTGAAAAACCCGGCACGATGACAATATTTATCCAACCGAGGCGAAAGCTTCGCCGTTTTTACGCCAGTTTGTGGTTCCTGGTCGCGCTGGCGGTTTGCACCATTTTGTTTACCACGACCGTCGCGCAGGCCAGGGTCGAACCCCCGGGTGACACAAACTCAATCGTCCGCGAATCGGCGGCGCAGCATGATGCCCGGATGAAATGGTGGCGTGAGGCCCGCTTCGGCCTCTTCATCCATTGGGGGCTTTATTCCGTGCCGGCCGGCGAATGGCAGGGGAAAACCAACTACGGCGAGTGGATTTTGGAAGAAACCCACATGCCGGTAAGTGAATATGAAAAATATGCCGGCCAGTTCAACCCGGTCCAATTCAACGCCACCAACTGGGTGCGCGCAGCGCGGGCCGCCGGGGTGAAATACCTCGTCATCACCAGCAAACATCACGATGGCTTCGGCCTGTTCCGCTCGGACCTCACGGATTGGTGCATCCGCCGCACCCCCTTTCAACGCGATCCTTTGGCGGAACTGGCCGCCGCCTGCAAAGCCGAAGGCATCACCTTCTGCTTATACCACTCGATCATGGACTGGCATCATCCTGATTGGGGGCTCCGCCGCGACTGGAACGATGTGGCGACACACGCCGGGCCGCCGGACATGGACCGCTACGTTGCCTATATGAAAGGGCAATTAAAGGAACTGCTCACCCGCTACGGCCCGATCGGCCTGGTGTGGTTCGATGGCCAATGGGAATCTCCTTGGACTTCGGAGCGCGGCGTTGATCTTTACAACTACGTGCGCAGCCTGCAGCCGGACATCATCATCAATAATCGCGTCGGGAAACCGGTTGCCACCGCCGGTGGCGGCATGGCGGAAACCGGTCTGGTGGGAGACTATGGCACGCCGGAGCAGACCATTCCACCGGCCGGATTTGGCCCCGGTGTGGATTGGGAATCGTGCATGACGATGAATGACCATTGGGGCTTCAACAAGGCCGATCAAAATTGGAAATCCGCCCAAACCCTCGTCCGCAACCTGATCGATTGTTCCAGCAAGGGCGGGAATTACCTGCTCAATATCGGGCCGACCAGCGAGGGGTTGATTCCTGATGCCAGCCTGGCGCGCCTGAAAGCCATCGGAGATTGGATGCAGGTTAATGGCGAGGCGATTTACGGCACGTCCGCCAGCCCGTTCCCCCGGCGGCTTCCGTGGGGGCGGTGCACGCAGAAAATTTCCGGCGATGGGACGAAGCTTTATCTGCATGTCTTCGACTGGCCGGCCGACGGATACCTGCTCGTCCCCGGCCTCAAAAGCCGGGTGCAAAAGGCCTATTTGCTCGCAGACCGGTCGCAGCCGAGGCTTGCGACAAAAAACGTCAAGGAAGGTGTGCAAGTGACGCTGTTGGCGAATGCCGCCAAGGAGATCTCGACCACGGTGGTTTTGGAAATCAAAGACGCGGTGTCCATCGAACCTGCACCTAAAATCGTGGCTTCCGCCTCCAACATCTATCAAAACCAAACCTCACAGTACGGTCCGCAGTTCGCCTTCGATGGTGAACCCGACACGCGCTGGGCCACTGATGACGCCACCTCACAGGCGTGGATTGCCGTTGATCTGGGTGCAGTCAAAACCATCCATGGCGTCCGCATCAACGAGGCCTTCGCCGGCCGCGTGCAGAACTACGAGCTGCAATACCGGGACGGCGCGGCTTGGAAGACTTTCCTTTCCGGCGCAACTTTGGACGCCAACTTTGACATCACCTTCCCCGCCATCCAGGCGCGCGAGTTCCGGTTGAACATCCTTTCCGCCAAGCAGGGCCCGACCATCCGGGAGATCGAATGGTATTGACCGAATATCTGTGAACCCATCCGTCATGAACCACCCGCTGAGCAACCTAGACTGGCTGATCATCGCCGTCTATTTGCTTGGTGTCGTCGGGCTCGGCGTCACCGCGGGTTTTATGCGGCGGAAGAATGAACGCGGCGGCGAAGGCGGACACTACTTCCTCGCGGGCAACACGCTCACGTGGCCGGTCATCGGCCTCGCAATGTTCGCGGCGAACATTTCCACGGTCCATCTCGTCAGCCTCGCCGAAACGGCATACAAATACGGCCTGGTCTTCGGCAACTTCGAATGGATGGCCGGCTTCACGCTGATTCTGTTGTCGCTGTTTTTTGCCCCGCTTTATCTCCGTTCGCGGGTCGCCACCTTGCCCGATTTTCTGGAACGCCGTTTTAATCGCGGCTGCCGTGACGTGCTGGCCGTCGTGTCGCTGTTTTCCGCCATCGTGATCCACATGGGCGTGGCGCTTTACACCGCCGCGTGGGTGCTGCGCGGCATTCTGGGCCTGACACCGGGGACGACGATCTTTGGCGTGGACGCGCTGCTGTTGTTCATCATCGTGCTGGGGGCTCTGACCGGCATTTACACGATGCTCGGCGGCCTGCTCGCCGTCGTCTGGACGGAAAGCGTGCAAACCCTTTTGCTGCTGGTGGGCGCCATCGTCATCACCGCGACCGGTTTTATCAAAATCGGCGGCTGGGCGGCGCTCGCGCACACGCTGGCATCGCATCCGCATCCGCTCGCCGGCATGGCTGGCAGCCAGGTGACCTGGGGCACGGGAAACTTTTTGACCATGGCGCGCGATGCCAAAGACCCGAGCGGGCTGGCGTGGTACTCCATCCTGCTCGGCTATCCGGTGCTGGGGATCTGGTATTGGTGCTGCGACCAAACGATTGTCCAGCGCGTGCTCGCGGCCAAAGATGAGAAAAACGCCCGGCTCGGCCCGCTGTTTTGCGCATTTTTGAAAATCTTTCCAGTCTTTCTGTTCGTGCTCCCCGGCGTCATCTGTGTCGCCTTGGTCCAGCAAAATGCGTTTGGCGGCGACGCGCCCCAAACCTCGGCGGACACTTACACCTTTCTCATCACGCATTTGCTGCCGGTTGGCTTGAAGGGCCTGGTCGCCGCCGCCATGCTGGCCGCGGCAATGCAAACCTGCTCCGCCGCGCTCAATTCCACCGCCACGCTCGTCGCCTACGACCTGTTCAAACGCCACCGGCCCGGCATCAGCGACCACCAGCTCGTCCGCATCGGCAAGTTTACGACCATCGCCGGCACAATCCTGGCCATCGTCTGCTCCCCCTTGTTTGGCCACTACCCGACCATTTTCGAAGGCATCAACAAGCTGATTTCATACGTTGCCCCGCCCATCACCGCGGTTTTTCTGCTGGGCGTCTTTTGGAAACGCGCCTCCGGCAAATCCGCCTTCATCACACTCCTCGCCGGCATGGGGTTGGGGGCCGTGACCTTTGTCCTCGATTTCTTCAAGGCGCAGATTGTCGGCGTCGGGGCGACACCCGAAACCATCGCCGCTTCCCCGCTGTTCAATTTCATCTACAACGTCGCGTTGAAGGATTTCATGCTCGTGGCCTTCGTGCTGCTGGTCATTTGCCTGGTGATCATGGTGGTGACAACCTTGATTTTTCCCGGGCCGTTCAAGGCCGAGGCGAAACTTTTGGTCTGGGAAAACTGGCGCGAACCGTTGCGCGGCGCGGCGGGCGGGCGCGGGCTGGCCAATTACCGCGTGCTGGCCGTTTTGATTTTAGTCGTGTTCATCGGGCTTTACGCGCTGTTCCGGTAACCAACTTAAATTTCAATCATGAACATTATTTTAAAACTGCTGAAGGTTTCCACAATTGACGGTCCGGTCCGCCGAAACGTCGTCACCCAGGAGGTTAATTTGCTGCCATGAAATCATTATTATTACAAGACAAGGTCATTTTTCTCACCGGCGGTTCCTGTGGCATCGGACGGGATTGTGCCAAGGCTTACGTCGCCGAAGGCGCGCTGGTGGTCGTGGTCGCCCATGACGAGGACGGCGTCGCCGCCGCCGCCGCCGAGCTTGGCCCAAAACATCTGGGAATCGTCTGTGACGTGACCCGGGACGACCAGGTGAAAAGCGCCGTCGAAACCGCCCTTAAGAAATACGGCCGGCTGGACGCCGTCCATAATAATGCCGGCATCTCGTCACCCTGCAAACCCATCCACGAAACCACCGACGCGGAGTGGAACGAGGTGTTCGATGTGAACCTGAAGGGCGTGCTCCACACCACCCGGCATGCGCTGGCCGCGCTGATCGTGAGCAAGGGCAGCATCCTCAATACTTCGAGCCTCGTCGGCGCCATTGGCCAGGAGATGCACGCCGCCTATACCGCCACCAAGGGCGGTTTGAATGCGCTCACCAAGTCCATGGCCTTGGATTACGCCAGGCATGGCATCCGGGTGAACGGCATCTGCCCCGCCGGCGTCTGGACGCCGATGCTGCGTCAATGGTGCGCTGAACAGCCCGACCCCGCCGTGACCTCCAGTTACTTGGATGAGATCCATCCGCTTGGATACTGCCCGGAAAGCCCGGTCATCGCGGACGCTTGCGTCTTTTTGCTTTCCGACAAGGCGCGCTTCATCACGGGCCACCTCATGAATGTGAGCGGCGGCGCGGAACTCGGCTACCGCCGCAACCCTTGATTCCATGATCCAAAACATCTCCACCCGCGACGCCCGTTATCCCATCGGCCATGGTCATGGCAGTGATGCCATTCATCGCGACCCGGTCTATTCCTATGCCGTGACGCTGTTGCATGATGACAACGGTCACACCGGTGTCGGCCTGGCCTTCACGTTGGGTGAAGGCAACCAGCTGGTCTGCGAAGCGGCGAGGTTTTACGCACAACGCCTCATCGGCCAGCCCATCGAAGAAATCATGGCCGGTTTCGGAGCCCTGCAGCATACGCTGGCCGATGAACAGCAATTTCGCTGGCTGGGGCCGCACAAAGGCGTTGTGCAGCTCGCGCTCGCGTCCGTCACCAACGCCTGCTGGGATCTGTGGGCGAAAACGCGCGGCGTTCCATTATGGAAATTGCTGCTCGATCTGACGCCGGAACAAATTGTCGCCACCCTGGATCTTTCCTACTTGGAAGATGAACTGACGGGTGCTGCGGCCTTGCAGATCTT
This sequence comes from Verrucomicrobiia bacterium, assembly GCA_031290985.1. Taxonomy (GTDB): domain Bacteria; phylum Verrucomicrobiota; class Verrucomicrobiia; order Limisphaerales; family UBA11358; genus UBA11358. The sequence continues at coordinate 141,070 of JARLJW010000014.1, forward strand.
GCGCGACCATCAAGCCACGCGTCCGGTGCGATCGGGCATCCTCCAGACCGGCTATCCGGGTTACGACACTTCCGTCGGCTGGTTCAATTATGACGACGCGCAAGTGCGGGAAAACTGCAAGCGCGCCATCGCCGCGGGCTTCACGGCCATGAAGCTGAAAGTTGGCTCACGCGATCCCGAACGCGATCTGCGCCGCGCCCACATCGTCCGCGAGGTGGCCGGTGACCAGGCGCGCGTGATGGTGGATGCGAACCAGCAATGGACGCTGCCGCAGGCGCTCGACATCTGCCAGCGGCTGCGGGTCATCAATCCGTTTTGGATCGAAGAACCAACGCATCCGGATGATGTGCTCGGCCACAAAACGCTGGCCGATGCCATCGCCCCGACCCGGCTCGCCCTGGGAGAACATGTCCCCAACCGGGTCGTTTTCAAAAATTATTTGCAGGCGAAATGTGCCGGGTTCATCCAGGCCGACGCCGTGCGCCTGGCCGGTGTCAGCGAATTTCTCGCCGTCAGCTTGTTGAGCCGCAAGTTTGGTATTCCGACGGTGCCGCATGTCGGTGACATGGGGCAACTGCATCAACATCTCGCCCTCTTCAACCACATTGCGCTCGGCCACGAAGCCATCTTTCTCGAACACATCCCGCACTTGCGCGAACATTTTGTCCATCCGTGCAAAGTTGAAGGCGGGGTCTATCAAACGCCGCAGGCAGCCGGCGCAAGCTGCGATCTGAAGCCGGCCTGACCCATGAAATCCCCGGCCATCGTCGATTCACACGTGCATCTGTGGGACCCCTCACAGAACCGTTATCCGTGGCTCGCGGGCGTTCCGGCCCTGGACCGCGCCTTTCTGCCGGCCGATTTTTCAGCGGTCACGGCGGCGGCGCGCGTGGAAAAAATGATCTTTGTCGAATCGGGCTGTGATCCCGCACAAAGTCTCGCCGAAGTAAAATGGGTTTCCACGTTGGCGGGGCGGGAGCCGCGTTTGAAGGGGATTGTCGCCCACGCCCCGCTGGAAAGGGGCCGGGGCGTGCTCGCAGAACTTCAGGTCTTGGCGGCCATGCCTTTGGTGAAAGGCGTGCGCCGGCTCCTGCAAGGTGAGACCGCCGTGGATTTTTGCCTGCGACCAAACTTTCTGGCCGGCGTGAAGCTGCTGGAGAAATTCAATTTCACGTTTGATCTTTGCATCCGCCCTGAGCAATTGGCGGGCGTGACCGAACTCGTGCGCCGGGTGCCGCCGGTCACGTTTATTTTGGACCATCTGGGCAAGCCGGATGTGCGCGGCGGGCACGCCGGGCCGTGGTCGAAGTCACTCCAGACGCTGGCGGCCTTGCCCAACGTCGTTTGCAAAATTTCCGGCCTGACGACCGAGGCCGACCACTCCCGCTGGCAGCCCGGCGACCTGAAGTTTTACCTGGAGCGGGCCCTCGAAGTTTTCGGGATCGACCGAATTCTCTTTGGCAGCGACTGGCCGGTGGCCACGCTGGCGACCAGTTATCAACGCTGGGTTGAGACGGTTCAAAACGCCTTTTTGTCGGTCGGAGAAGCCGGCCTCGTAAAAATATTCCAAACCAACGCTGAAAGGATCTATCGTGTTTAGTCTCAAAAATAAAACCGCCTTGGTGACCGGTGCCGCTTCCGGCATCGGCGCGGCTTTGGCGGAAACGTTCAGTCACGCCGGTGCCACCGTCTGGGTCGTCGACCGCAATGAGGCCGCCGGGCGGGCCCAGACGGAGCGCATCGGGGGGAAATTCCTCGCCCTCGATGTGGCGAGTGAAGCCGATTGCATCAAGGCGGCTGAAACCGTCGGCCCATTGGACATCTTGGCGAACGTGGCCGGCATCGGTCATGTGGGCACCCTTTTGCATACGACGGCGGCGGATCTTGACCGGCTTCATGCCGTCAACGTGCGCGGCGTGTTCAACTGCTGCAAAGCCTTTGTTCCGGCCATGCTGGAACGCAAATCAGGCAGCGTCATCAACATGGCCTCCATCGCGGGCGTCATCGCCGTGCGCGAACGGCTGGCCTACACGACGACCAAATTTGCCGTCGTCGGCCTGACCAAGGCGCTGGCGCTCGACCATTCGCATGCCGGCGTGCGGTTCAACTGCATCTGTCCCGGCCGGGTGGAGACGCCATTTGTGCTCGCACGACTCAAAGAATATCCCGATCCCCAGGCCGCTTACCGCGACATGGCCTCGACGCAATTAAACGGTCGGATGCTGAAACCGGAAGAGGTCGCCGCCGCCGCCCTGTATCTGGCCGCGGATGAAAGCGCCATGGTCACCGGCAGCGCGCTCATGATCGACGGCGGCTGGAGCGCAGGAAAATAATTTATGAGAATCATCCGTTATCAAGAAAAACAGGGCGGCATCGCGTACGCCGCGCAACAGACCGATGGCACCGCTTTGAAGCTTGCCGGGGACATCTTCCATTCCCCTGCCGTCACGGACGAAAAGGCGGACGTCGCCAAGTTGCTCGCGCCGATCCAGCCCAGTTCCATCATCTGCATCGGCCTGAACTATCGCCGCCACGCGCAGGAAACCGGCGCAAAAATCCCCGAGTATCCGGTGGTGTTCTTCAAAGGCATCAACACGCTGCTAAATCCCGGCGAACCGATCCTGCTCCCGACCCGCCTGAAGAGCGACGAGGTGGATTATGAATGCGAGCTGGCGGTGGTCATCGGGCGCGCGGGTAAGAACATCCCGCGCCAAAACGCGTTGCAGCACGTGCTGGGTTATACGTGTTGCAATGATGTCAGCGCGCGGGACTGGCAGATCAAGCGCGGCGGCGGACAGTGGTCCCGCGGCAAAACTTTTGACACGTTCAGCCCGCTCGGCCCCGTGCTGGTGACGCCGGATGAGATCACCAATCCCAACGAGCTGAAGATCCGCACCGTCCTCAACGGTGAAATCATGCAGGACTGGAACACCAACGACATGATCTTCGACATCCCGGCCTTGATCGAATTCCTGAGCGGGAGCACCACGCTGCTGCCGGGCACGGTGATTTTGACCGGCACCCCCCACGGGGTGGGCATGGCGCAAAAGCCGCCGCGCTGGTTGAAAGCCGGGGATGATGTGACGATCGAAATCGAAAAAATCGGCGCGCTCAGCAATCCCGTGACCAGCGAATCTTGACTCAGGGTTTCAGCATTTTTTCGAGTTGGTCGGCCACCTGGGCGGATTGCAGGGAGATGCCTTGGTCGCTGAAGTGGATATTGTCGCTGTGATATTCCGGATGGCCCACCCCGATCGGGCTCAGGTCATCCACTGCAATGCCGGCCGGTTGGACATATTTCAGGGCGATGGCATTCCGTGCCGCAATGCGTTCGTCACTGGCCTGGGTTTGATTGCCAGGAGGAAGGTGCGGCGACTCTTTCAGCCTGGTCGTGCTGGCCCAGATCAGCCGGGCATCCGGCGCACCCGCCTTGAGGGTGGCCAGCAGGCCTGGAAACGCTGCCTCGTATTCCTGTTCGCTGTGCTGCCAGCCATGCATGCCATTGTTGAAATGGATGATGTCGAAGTGGTATTGGCGTAGCACCATTTCAATCTGGCGATTCAAGGCTGGATCAGAAATGAAGGCGGAACTGGACAGACGTCCCACATAGGCCTTGCCGGCCAGGCGCTTTTCCACCTCGGGATAGTACGCGCGGACGATGGAATCGCCGATGAGCAGGACGCGCGGCAGGTTGGTTTCATTGGCGTGCGAAATCCAGATGTCGCACCACTCGATGGATTCGAGTGCCGCAGGCCGGGGCCCGGCCGGTTTCGGGTGGGTGACGCAACCCGTCAGCAATGCAATGGGCAAAATCAACTGGCAGAGTTTGATGGCTTTCATGGATGGTGATTTTAACGTGGTTGGATGCAGTAAAATCTTTGGAGCGTTTCCGAAACGATCAGGTTCGTGACATGAAAGGCCCCGTTGAGGTCAAAAGCGTTCGTCGCCAGCGGCGTCCAGTTGGCGCGCGCGGCGCCAAGATTGGTTGAAGTGAGCACCACATAATTGCCGGTCGCCGTGCCGTTCGTCCCGCCAAAGATCAAATTGCCGGCCAAGGTTCTGACTTCGTTGATCACCGGCGGCGGTGGCGCGGCGACCACCTTCAATTTGCCGCCGTTCAACTGGGTCGTGTCCCACAACAGGCCGGCTCCCGGAACCGCTGGAGTGATCACGGCAAATCCCCCATTGTAACTCGCCGCGCTAAAGATCTGAAAGGCATCGCCTGCAACCAACGGTGCGGCGCTGAGATTGATGAGGTTCAACGTGCCGCCGAAGGTGATGCCCGCGCCCGCCGTGACGACATCATTGGTTCCCGGGCCATTCAGCTTGATGCAGGCCGTTCCGTTGAGAACGATGGCGTTCGTGACGGAAATGGTGCCGGTGGCATTGGTTCCCGCGGTGATGCCGAGCGTGAGGTTCGTTCCGGCCGGCGACAGAACGGCCCCCGTCGACACGGTCAAACTCCCGTTGATGCGCCCGATGCCGCCAAGGGTCTGGCCGGCGGCGAGGGTCAGGGTCTTATCCGCGCGGCCGCTCACATCCACATGCACGGCGGTGGCATCACCGCCGCCGAAGAAAATATTTGAGCTCCTGGAAATCGATCCGTTGCCGGCCAGGGCGAGCGTCAGGCCGCCGCCAATGACCGTCGGCCCACCGTAGGTGTTCGACGCTGTGAAGACCGGCTGATGGTTGTTGCCGGTCCAGATGAACCCGCCAGGGCCGCTGATGACATTGCTGAAAATCACGGTGCTGTCGCTGGTGATCAGGCGGGCGATGCCATTGAGCGTGTAAGTCCCATTCATCGTCTGACTGCCGCTGCCGTAAAAATAATTCCAGTTCGCGCCGTTCTCCAAGGTCACATTGGCGTTGAAATAGGTGTTGGGCGAGGTGAGCACCTTGAATGCAGCGTTCGGCAAAACATGGATGTTTTTGGCATAACCGCTGTTCGTGCCAAAGCTGCTGTTCCAAAAATCAACCTCCGTATCCACGATCAAGGTGGCGGCCGGATTGCCGAAACTGTTGCCCATGCCCTTGATGCCCAAAGCCCCCTGCGCGATCTCGATGTCGCCGACATCGTTGCCCAGCGTCACCGTGTCCCACTCCGCATAACCTCCGGTCATTTTCACGGTGACGTTATGCGGGCCGTTGATGGCGGCGCCGCTGGCCAGATCCCAGCGATGATTGCCGCCCAGGGTTACATCCCCACCCAGGTTAAGGTTAAACACCTGGCTGTAAAAATCGCCGCCGCTGTTGTAGATGACTCCGTTGCTGCCTGCGCCCGCACCCGCCACAAAAACCGTTTTGTTGCCTGCGATGGTGTTGCCATTCAAATCAAGCGTGCCGCCATTGGTGATGGTGAGCGAGGTCACCGCATCCAGTGCGCCGGCCCCGGCCCGGATCGTGCCACCACCAATGGCCACCGGCCCGGTGAAATCATTGACCGTGCCCATGGTCAAAGTGCTCGTCCCCAGTTTTATCAGGCTGGCGGCCCCGCTAAGCTTGCCCGAACCGCTCCATTGAAAATTATTCGTGTTGGCGCTGATCGCGACGGCACCGGGAAAAATCGAACCATTCAAGGTGACATTCGTGGAAACACCTGCGGTGTCATCAAACAGCGCCGAGTCGGCATTCAAGAATACGGTTTGTTGGCTGTTGCTCAGGTTGATCCAATTCGCCGAACTGCCGATGTCCCAGGTCGGATTGCTGGAGTTCCAACGCAGGGCGGAGGGATTGCGGGCCGCCAGCCGGAACAGCTTTGCTTGTTTGGCGTTCAAACTGGCATTGAATGAACCATTGACCGTCGCGGTGGTGCCATCCCACAGATTGGTCATGAGATAATTTCCCGGCGGCAACCCGGCGCGGTTCAAATCCACGGTCTGGTTGACGGCGCTGGAACCGTAGTTGAAAACGGCGATGCACCAGGAGGCTCCATCCTGCCGGACAAAGGTGTTCACCGCGCTGCTCCCGGTATTTCCTTCCACCGGCGCAAAGGTCCGGCCGACACGGGCGACATCATCTATGGCCGCCTTGGTCAGAAAAGGTTGCGCCCCGTTTTGTCCCGCGGCCGTGGTCAGATCATCGCCGTCCAGAAAAACACCGGTCACGGCACCACTGATGAGCCGGCTTTGCGCCTCGTTGGTGTTCGCGCCATCGGCAAACACCATGAGGTCAGGATCGTTGAATTGATAGACACCATTGAGCCACCAGCCATAGGACACCGAATTCATGGTGTATTCGGTGTCCCCGATCAACGAGGTTTGCGCGTCGCAGGCAATCCGGCGGCTGTGGCCGTATTGATAGGGAAAAAGCGGCGCGATGGATTCGCTGATGAACATGCGGCCGTTGATGGCGTTCAGCACATACTGCATCCCCTGATTGTAGGCCTGAATTCCGGTCGTCACGTTTGCGTCATGATGCACCCCCTCCAAAGCCCCGTGCGACAGGAAATCCAGTTTGATGTAATCAAAACCCCAGTTGGTGAATTCATTGATGAAATAATTGATCATCTGTTTTGTGCCCGGATGCGTCGGATCCAGGGCGATGGCCCCATCCAGCGTCTGCACGCCGCCGCCGGATGTCCGGAGGTAAGCGTCGCTGAAATTGTAGCTGCTGCCGTTCATGACCCAATTTGAACCTTGCGCGACGGTTCCCCAAAAAACGAACGGCCCCCAGTAAATGCCCGCCTTTTGACCATGACCATGGCAATGGTTGACGAAACTCTGCAACTGCGCGCTGCTCAAGTTGTCCCAAAACGAATCGAAGTTGATATACACCGTGCCGTGATTGGTGAAATTCCGGTTCATCAGGTTGGTGTAATAGTAATCAGAAACGGCCACGGCATCGGTATAGCTGATGTTCTGCTGGATGACGCCATAGCTGTTCCAACCAAACGGCACGCCATTCGTCCAGGCCAGACGCGGGGCAACGTTCGTATTTTCAGCGGCGAAATTTTGCAATACCACCCGCCAGTCCGCGCCAAACCCCACAAACATGGTCGGGGAGGAAACCGTGTTCCCGCCCACATAGCCGTGCGGCGACACGTCGGCCGGCATGGAGGCACCGCCGTAAACATTCAACGTATCCAATTTATTGTTGGCGCCGACGAAGAAAACACCCGTCTTCCATGTGTCGTGCGTCACCGAACCGACGACGAGCCCGTTGCGGGTGGTGTTGTCATAGAACGCCCCCACTTCATAACCGTTACCTGAGCTGTTGATCGGCATGGCATTGTAGCGCACGAAACCATCGTTATCGAAAGGAACCACCAGCGCCCGGTTGTCATTGGTGACGCCGATATCCACGCCTCCGGCCCCATCCACCACCAACGGCCCCATCCAGTTAGCCTTCAAGTTGGAACCGGAAACCTCAACCCGCACCAGAAAACTGTCATTTTGGTCGAGCGTGAAATACTGCTTCATCACCGGCAAACCGCTGCCGGTGGCGGTTACGATGACTTGGTTGGCGTTGCTGACCGCATAGCTCCAGTTGTTGTAACTGATGCCTTTGATGTATCCCGTATTCAGCGTGACTCCGCTGTAAAACGCGGAAATTTTTTTGGCGTTCTGCCAGTAGAAATCCGTGGTGCCAGCGCCCAGATTATATTCCAGCCGGACGTTGGCGTTGGACATCACCAGCATGTTTCCGATTTGCTGAAACGATGGAGCCGCAACCGCCGCCTGCAACCATAAAAACGCCAGCACAATTCCGGAGGAGATGCGCTTTCGAAAAATCATGTCACAGCGGCTGCCGGTCCGGGAGCGATGGCTCTCATCGCAGCTTTTGAAACGTTTGCACGCAGCACCTTGTGCGGGTTTTACTCGAAAGTTGCAGGAACCTGCTTTCAAGGATTATCCTGATCGGCGTAGCCGGTCGCCAGGAAAAGCACGTCATGAGGTGCGGTGGTGAGATTGGGTTGACCGGAATTTGGCGGTAATTTCTTGGGATTATTGCTCAGGGCATAAGCTATGGTCGCCGCATCTTGCCAATGATGGTCATCCGCGTGCCCATCCGCCCAACCAAAAGTGCTGTTGTTACCATGCCAGGAAGCGACTGAATCGCCAATCTGGGCACCGGTGAATGTCGGGGATGTTCCGGTTCCCACATTAAACCACCACCAGCTTTCATTTTCCGAACGCGGGTCGTTTTCTTCCACCCAGACATACCGGTCGCTGGGATGCACGACGCCCGATTGTTTGGTAATTTTTTTATGTGGTGGTGCAAAACCGTCGAAGTCCGGATCGCAACCATTGAGTCCGCCAGCCCCTGAGTAGCTGCTATAAGCGAATGAGCCGGGCGGATTTTGAGCCGGACTTTGCATGGAAAACACCGTGGAAACATTATACCGGGCGTCAGCGGGACAATGCAGGACATTCACGTTGGGCGCATATTGGTAAAGCCCGCCCTCCTTGTAACCCTCTTGCAAAAAGGCGACGTCTGCGTCCTGGGCTGACATGCCAACCGTATTGGGCGGCGTTTTCGCCGTGTCCTTGGTCCAGTCAAACCGCCAAGGCAACAGCGTCCCGCCCGCGCTGGTACATCCCGTATTGATTATCCGGCCCTGATTATCGTCGGCATACATCGTCCAGGCGAGGTCGAGCTGTTTTTGATTGCTCAGGCAGTTGGCTGACTTGGCCTTCAATTTGGCCTTGGCCAGGGCGGGAAGCAACATCGCCGCAAGAATGGCGATAATCGCAATAACAACCAGCAATTCAATCAAAGTGAAGGCGGACAATAGGTTCTTCCTATGTGCTCCGCGGGCGGCGCGTAAAGTATTCAAGTGCCGCATTTGCATCGGCTCACGGTCTTGGTTGATTAACGTCGGATCAATATAAAAATCGCGATGGAGACGTTTTGTCATATTTCTAGTGATTGTGTTTACATTGATACCTCATCCTCTTTTGCCGGTCTTGCAGTTTCCTTCAACGAAGAAAATTGAACATTCGTAAAAATCAACCCGTCACTTTATGTCGGGCCGGGAAATGGACGCCACACAAACCGTGGCAACCAACCCAGCAGGCAATCCAGCGTTGGGGCTGGATTAACAGGTTTAAAGACCTGCGCATGTCCTCATTCCACGTGGCAACACGGATTCCCCCAAACAAAACCTCTGTTTCAGCCTATCGGAGTCTGCCCTTTGCATTGTGGAATGCCGATCAACGCGCCATTTGAGACAGCCAAGCTCATTCGTACAAATGCAAACACATTCAATTTGAAAAATATCCTATCCGCCAAACCCAATGCTTACAATCTCCGGCTTTAACTAGTTCACAGGTCATCGGCGCGTAATATCGAATGGTTGACAAATGCTCAAAAGCATTTGATTCTATTGGCGTTCCTGAGCTATAAAGCGGTTCGTTTCTCGCAGCATGGTGGTGGTTGACGGACAATAGAAATTCGCTAAAACTGAGCAATTCCCGCCACTGGCACCAAATCTTCATTGCAATTGATGAGCAAATCAAAAAAAAGCGCCGGGCCGTTCTCCTTGCGCCCGCGTCTCCGCATCCAGTGCGGCGCGGAAATTGCCTTCGGACCCGGCAAGGCGGATCTGCTCGAACTCATCGCCAAAACCGGCTCCATCGGCGAGGCGGCGAAACATATGGACATGTCCTATATGCGTGCCTGGTCGCTCGTCCAGGCCATGAACGAATGCTTCCGCCAGCCGGTCGTGACCGCCCTCCGCGGCGGCAACCAGCGCGGCGGCGCGGAATTGACCGCCATCGGCCGCCGTGTGCTGGAAACCTACCGGCGCATGGAAAAGAACAGCCTGAAGATCACCCGCCCCGACTGGCTGGCCCTGAAGCAGCTCCTCCGCCGTTAGGCGTTTGAAGAGATGCCGCATCCGTTATATTTGACAAAATATAACGGTTTATGTTTTCCTGTGCCGCGTGAGGGGAAACGGTTTCACACTCGTCGAGCTTCTGGTCGTCATCGCCATCATCGCGATCCTGGCGGCCCTGCTCCTGCTCGCCCTGTCGCGGGCCAAAGAAAAGGCGCGCTCGACCCAGTGCCTCGGAAACCTCCGCCAGTGGGGCGCCGCCTTTCGGATGTACGCCGACGACAACCATGATTATCTCCCGCGCCGTGGCCAAGGAGTGCAGCCGCTCTTTCAGATCGACCGGCCCACGGATTGGTTCAATGCGCTGCCGCCCTATCTCGGCCTGTCGTCGTTTCAGCAGATGGTCACGAACAATACGGTGCCCATCGCGCACAGCCAGTCGGTTTTCGTCTGCCCGACGGCGGACAACCCCGGCGGAACTTCTTTTCTTCCCTACGGCATGAACATGAATCTTTCACCGTGGAACCTGTCGCAGCCCACCAAGTTCGGTGAAGTAGTAACCCCGGCCTGCGTCGTCGCGCTGGGCGATGCGCCCGGCCCTTATTCCGCCATCTTTCCCTCCCCACGGGCTTACAGCGTCGTGGCGCGTCATGCCAACCGGGCTAACCTCCTGTTTCTGGCGGGCCAGGTTCAATCCTTTGCCGGCGCCTATGTCGGCTGCGGCGTGGGCGATCCCAAACATGACGACGTGCGCTGGCTCACGGGCACCGCCAGCGACACCCAGGCCCAGGCCTATTGACCGGATGAAAAGTAAAACCCTCATTCTCGCCGCCTTAAGCCTGTTGTTGGCGGGCGCCGCCTGTGATCGGAAATCAGAAATGGCAACGGACAACCATGTCGTGCGTTGTGCCGTGATCGGTGGGATGACGATGACCGGCTTGTGGCCCGCGATCGCAAAAATGTTTGAGGCGCAAACCGGCTATCGCGTTGAAATTATCGCGACCGGCCCGCGCCCTGACCTCGACAAAGTCATGCGCGCCGGCCAGGTGGATCTGCTCACCATGCACTCCGGCGACATCACAACCGATCTTGTCGCCGATGGTTACGGGGTGAACATGCGGCCATGGACGCGTAACGAGCTATGCATCCTCGGCCCGCCAGATGACCCTGCGCACATCCGTGGCCTGACGAACGGCGCGGCCGCACTCCGCCAGATTGCCGAAGCCCGGGCGCGCTTCATCGATTTCCAAGGCATTGGCAGCCGCGAACTCGTCCACACCTTGTGGCGGCTTTCGGGGGTTGAGCCGAAAGGCGACTGGGTGATCCGCGACGACACCATTTCCAAGTGGAACATCCTGCAATTCGCCCGCACCAACCACGCCTACGTTGTCGTCGGCTACATCCCCGCCCAGATGGGGAAAATGCCGGCGGAAGGCATGGAAATCCTTGTTAAAGGCGATCCCATCATGCGCCGGCCGTTCATCGTCATGGAAACCAATCCCAAGAAGTTCCCACAAGCCAATTTCACCGGCGCCCGCGCGCTGTCCGATTTCCTGCTCTCCACCAACGTGCAAAATTTCCTGCTCGAATTCGGCCGCCAGACCAACGGCCCCGGCCCGTTGTTTTTCCCCGTGACCGTGACTGAATAAACGCACAAAAAACATGAATCCAAAACCATTAAGACCCAACCTCAACCGCCTGACTATCGCCGCGTGTACCGCGCTGCTCGCGCTCTCATCCATCAGCCGGGCGGATACCAGTTTCACCCTCATCAACACGACTGCCGACGCGTTTCTGGCCAACGGTCCGTCGGGCAATCTGGCCGCGAATAATTACGGTGGTGCCGGCACGCTTGCCATCGCTCCGGCATCCTCCGCCAAGGGCGAATTTGACAGCGTCATCAAATTCAACACCTCCGCCGCGATCAGCCAGTTCAACTCCACCTATGGTGCGGGCAATTGGACCCTTACCGGCCTCACTCTCATGTTGGCCAGCAATACCGGCACCCAGGGTGCCAATCCCGGAAATGCCGTCTTTAACACCATTCACAGCGGCAACTTTGGAATCGATTGGATTGCGAACGATTCCTGGGTGGAAGGAACCGGCAACCCGGGCACGCCCCAGCCAACCGGTGTCAATTTCAATTCCATTCCCTCGCTCATTGCAACCTACGATTCCCTCGGCACCTACACCTACACACCGCCCGGAAACAATGTCTATGCGAGCTACAGCCTGACGCTGGATGGCGGCCTCGTGGCCGATGCCGCCGCCGGTGGCGATGTTTCGCTTTATTTTTATGCGGCCGACAGCCAGATCAGCTACCTGTTCAACTCCCGCACCTTTTCCCAGGCCAATCCCGAACTGATCCTCACCGCCGCGCCCGTCCCCGAACCAACCACGATGGCGTTGCTGGCGTTGGCTTTGGGTGGTGGCTGGTATCTGCGCAAGGGCAAGATACAATCGTGAACCTTCAGGCGGCAAAACATCTTTCGCTCGTGTTGATGGCCTTTTGTACGCTGGCCCGGGCACAGGTGACTTACACGATCACCACCTCCGCCGATGCCTTCTTGGCGACCGGTTCGCCGACGAATCCCAAAGGCTCAAACCTGACTAACGCCAACTTCGGTGTCGCCGGCGTCCTTTACATCGCACCAGCCGGTTCGCCGAATGGCGAATTTCAAGCCGTCTTAAAATTCGACCTCTCCGGCACAACCAATCTCTTCAACGCCGCTTACGGATCCAACTGGATTATCAGTGGCATCTCGCTGGAACTGGCCGGCAATTTCGCCACGACCGGCGCACAACCGGACAATGCCATTTTCAATCCCATCAACGGGGGAAATTTCGTCATCGAATGGCTGGCCAACGACAATTGGGTGGAAGTCACCGGCCGGCCCAATGCTCCAACGAGTGATGGCGTGTGTTATGGCTCGCTCCCCGGCCTGCTGTCCGCTGCGCATGAAAGCCTTTGCACCAACACCTATTCGCCACCCGGCGACAACGTCCATGTGACCTGGCCCCTGCCTCTAAATCAAGATTTGGTGAATGACATTGCGGGCGGAAACGAAGTCTCGTTCCGGCTTTACGCGGCTGACAATCAGGTCAGCTATCTCTTCAACTCACACAACTTCGGCAATGGCAATCAACCATTGATCCACGTCACCGCCGTCCCGCTGCTGAGAATGATTTCAGGCTATTTCACAAACGGCGTGTTCCACCTCATCGCCAGTGCCGGCGCAAATTTACCGGTTCAGCTCCAAGCCACCTCCGACTTGTCCACCACCAACTGGCAAAACCTCGGCCCCGTCACCGCTGACGGCGCCGGTGCGATTCAATTCGACGACTCCACCGCCGCCAATCACAATCAACGCTATTACCGGCTGGTTTATTGAACTTCCGAAACTGAAAATCAAAAAACGACATGAAAAAATTCACAATCCTGTTCACTGTCTTGTTGGCGCTTACCTTGTCCGTCCCGGCGGCGGAAATCACCGTCTTCGCCGCCGCCAGCCTGACCGATTCCCTGAAACAAATCGCCACCACCTACGAAAAGCAATCCAGCGATAAAATCATCTTCAATTTTGGGGCGTCCAGCACGCTCGCACGGCAAATCGCAGAGGGCGCACCCGCCGACATCTTTTTTTCGGCGGATGAAGCCAAGATGGACGGTCTGGAAAAGAAAGGCTTGATCGACCAGGCCACCCGCCAAAACCGCCTCGGCAACACCCTCGTCGTCGTGATCCCGGTCGGCAGCACACTGGCAATCAAATCGGCAAGCGACCTTACGAACGCCGCCATCGAAAAAATCGCACTGGCCGACACCAAGGCGGTGCCCGCCGGGATTTATGCCAAAGCGTGGCTGGAAAAACAGCAGCTATGGCCGGCCGTCGAACCCAAAGTTGTCGCCACGGAAAATGTCCGGGGCGCGCTGGCGGCGGTTGAATCCGAAAACGCGGGCGCCGGCGTGGTCTATAAGACCGACGCGGGCATTTCCAAAAAGGTCAAGATTGCCTACGAAGTTCCGGCCATGGATGCGCCCAAAATCAGCTACCCTATGGCGTTGGTGAAGGAGTCGAAACAACCGGATGCCGGGAAAAAGTTTTTACATTACCTCGCATCCGAAGAAGCTGGACAAGTCTTCCAACGATTTGGCTTCATCTTGCTGAATGACCGCTGAAGAATGGCAGATTGTCTGGTTCACCGCGTGGGTCTCCGCGCTGAGCACCCTGGCCATCCTGCCCTTCGGCCTGGCGCTCGCCTGGCTGCTCGCCCGGCGCGACTGGCCGGGCAAATCCATCGTCGAAACGCTCGTCGCCCTGCCCATGGTCATGCCACCGGTCGCAACGGGATTGATCCTGCTGAATATTTTTGGGCGACGCGGCGCCGTCGGCGGTTTTCTTCACAATACCCTGAATTTTGACGTCATCTTCACCTGGCGCGCGGTGCTGCTGGCGCTGGGTGTGATGTCGTTTCCGCTGCTTGTCCTCTTCGCGCGCGTGGCCTTTGAGGAGGTCAACCCGCGCCTCGAACAGGTCGCGCGCACCCTCGGCGCCAGCCGCTGGCGCGTGTTTCTCACCATCACCCTTCCGCTCGCCGCGCGCGGAATTATCGCCGGCACGATCCTCGCCTTCGCCCGTGCCCTCGGCGAATTTGGCGCGACCATCATGGTCGCCGGCAACATTCCCGGAAAAACCTCCACCCTCTCGCTCGCCATTTTTCAGGATGTGCAGATCGGTGATGATTCGCACGCCTTCCGCTTGCTCGGCGTGTCGGTCCTGCTCGCCTTCATCGCCGTCTGGTGCAGCCAGTTTCTGCTGCGTCGGAAAAAAAGGACGCCATGAGTCTGCTGCTGAAACACATTTCGCTGCCGCTGGCGCACTTCACGCTCGAGGTGGACCTGGAGACGCACAACCGGGTCACCGCCATTTTCGGCCCGTCCGGCGCGGGAAAAACCTCGCTGCTCGATTTGATCGCCGGGTTGCGGCAGGCGCAGACGGCGTTCATCCAGCTTGATGACCGTGTGCTCACTGATACGGCCAACCGCCGGTTCGTGCCGCCCCATCAACGCGACATCGGCTATGTCCCGCAGGACCTTGCGCTGTTTCCCCACCTGTCCGTGCGGCAAAATCTGCTTTATGGCTGCAAAGCCGGCACTGCGACGAATCCGCTGTTCACCTTTGACCGCGTGGTCGAAGTGTTGGAGATCCAGGCACTGATTGCCCGCGCTGTGACCGCGCTTTCGGGTGGTGAAAAACAGCGGGTTGCGCTTGCCCGCGCCCTGCTCGCCTCACCCAGGTTGCTATTGCTGGATGAACCGCTTGCCAGCCTCGACGCGCCGCTGAAGGCGAAAATCATCCCCTACCTCGCCCGCATCCGCGACGAGTTTCACATCCCCATGCTGTACGTGACGCATGACCGGCTCGAGGCGCTTGCCCTGGCCGACAACATTGTCGTGATGGTCAACGGCAAGGTTTTGCAAACCGGCCCGGTCCTCGATGTCTTTAACCGGCCCGCCGACGCCGGGGTCGCCAAACTCGTTGGGATGGAGACAATCCACCCCGGCCAGATTACGGAGGTGAAGGAAGGTCTCGTCACGGTGAAGATTGGCCACGCCACGCTGACCGCCTTGGCACCCGCAGTGGCGGCGCACGAGGTCTTCGCCTGCATTCGCGGCGAAGACGTGATCCTCCAGCAGGATGCGGCCCATGCCACCAGCAGTGTGCGCAACCGGCTTTTGGCGCGGATTGTGGCCTTGCGCGCTGAAGGCGCGCTGGTGCGGGTGGAACTCGACGCCGGCTTTCCGCTGCATGCCTACATCACCCGCCCAGCTTGCGCTGAACTGGCTTTGCGTGAAGGCGAAAACATCACCGCCCTCATCAAGGCCCCGGCCATCCATCTGGTGCCGCGTTGAAGTTATTTCAGGGCTTTAGCTTTGGCCGGAAATCCGCGATATGATCCAAACACTCGACAATCGCCGGCAGCAATGGCGGCAGACATTCTGCGATGGCTCGCGGGTTTCCCGGCAGGTTCACGATCAACGTCTTGCCCCGAATGCCCGCCGTCGCGCGCGACAAGATCGCCGTCGGCACCTTCGCAAATGACACCGCGCGCATCACTTCGCCAAAACCGGGCAGTTCTTTTTCCAGCACCGCCCGCGTTGCCTCGGGCGTCACATCGCGCGCCGAAGGCCCGGTCCCGCCGGTCGTGACGACCAGCAGGCAACCAACCGAGCACAGATGCTTCAGCGCCGTCTCGATCTGCTCCGCCTCATCCGGCAACAGCACGCGCTCGAATTCGATCTCCTCGGCAAACTGCTCGCGCAGCACGCGCTCGATCTCCGGGCCGCTGCGGTCCTCGTAAATTCCGCCGCTTGCGCGGTCGCTCAATGTGACGCGTCCGATCTTCATTTTTTGATCTTGGAGACCAGCCGTATGCCTTCGATGACCATCGTCTTGTCCACGGCCTTGCACATGTCATAGATCGTCAGCGCTGCCACGCTCACCGCCGTCAACGCCTCCATCTCGACCCCCGTCTTCGCCGTCGTGCGCGCCTCGGCGATGATATGCACCAGGTTCTTCGTGTGGGTAAAGCTCACCTCCACCGCATCCAACGGCAGCGAGTGGCAGAGCGGAATCAATTCATCCGTGCGCTTTGCCGCCTGGATCGCGGCGATTTTCGCGACGGTGAAGACATCGCCCTTCGCCAATTTTTTGGCATGCAACGCCTTGATGGTCTGCGGCTGGCAGCGGACAAATCCCTCCGCCACGGCGATGCGCTCCTGCGCCGGCTTGTGGCCGACATCCACCATGCGGGCGTGCCCGGTTTGATCGAGATGCGAAAATTTATTCATGGAACTTCGAGCATTAAAACCGGCACGGCCTCGCCGGCTTTCGGCGTGGCCGCGTTGCCGCCCAATTGCAGCAGGGCGTTGGCTCCGGTCAAACCGGTCACGTCGCCCGAACTCTGCCAGCGCAGCGCCCGCACGACAAGCCCGCCGTTCTGAATCCCCACCTGCGCCGGCCAGAATGTTTCCCGCGGATCCGGCCGGTGGTTGAAATTCTCCGCCAGCCGGATGTTCACCAGCGGCCACACCGCCTCCGCACCGGCAAACCGTTGCAGGGCCAGCCGTACCGCGACGTGCATCGTCACAAAATGCGCCACCGGATTGCCCGGCAAAATGAACGCCGCCTGGTTCTCCCGCGTGGCAAACACCAGCGGCTTGCCGGGCCGCAGATTGAGCTGTTCAAAGTGAATTTGGAAGCCCAGGGCGCCAAGCATTTTTTTCCCAAAATCATAATCCCCCACGCTCGCACCACCGGAAACCAGCAGCAGGTCGAAGTTATCCCCGCCTTCCCGGGCCTTGCCCAGCAACCGGTTGAAATCATCCGCCACTTTTTCCTGCCGGGAAATTTCCCCGCCGAACTGCTGAATCAGCGCGGCCACCAGCGTGCTGTTGGAATCCCGGATTTGCCCCGGCCCCGGCTTGACCGACGGCTCCACTAGTTCGTTGCCCGTCACAAAATGCGCAATGCGCACTGGCGGAGACACCTTCGGCTCGACCACCCCAAGGCTCGCGAGCAGCGCCAGTTCGCCCGCGCCGAGCCGGGTGCCACCCGGTAAAAGTAAATCGCCCTGGCGCGCGTCCTCGCCGCGTTTGCGGATGTGCGTAACCCGGCCACGTTGCGCGGGGATGATGGAACCGGCTTCCACCTTGACGTTTTCCTGCATCAACACCTGAGAGGCACCTGCGGGAATCTGCGCCCCGGTATAGATCCGCGCACATTCGCCGCGGTGGATCTGAAATTGCGTGAACGCCCCCGGCTGGATTTCGCCAACGATGCGAAATTGCTTGGAATCATCATCCAGCCCGACGGCGTAGCCGTCCATGGCCGAACGGTCAAACGCCGGAATGTCTTGATCGGCGCAAATATCCTCCTGCAACCGCCGGTCATGCGCCATGGCCACCGGGGCCCGCCGGGCGGGCAGCGGAGAAATCTTGTGCGCGATCAGCGCGCGGGCTTCAGCCAGTGAAATCATGCGCAAAAATTCTATGCCAGGCCGGGGAAAAGGCGAGCCTATCAGTGTAAATACCCGGTCGCCCTCAAGTTTATTGTTGCCGGAAGATTATCCGCTCCTGTATTCAAAGCCGGATGCGCCTCGGCCAGATCATCATTTTCCCGATTAAATCCTTGGACGGGATTTCGCTCCCGGAAGCCCGCGTCACCGCCGGCGGCATTTTGGAGAACGACCGCGTTTATGCGATTTTTGATGAACACGAGAAAGTGGTGAACGGCAAGCGCACGGCCCGCATCCATGAACTGCGTTGCGAGTTCGATGCCGGCATCAAGGAAGTCCGCCTGTGGCAGAACGGCGGCCCCTCCTCGCCCCAGTTTCAACTCGACGCCCCCGGGCCAATCGGCCAATGGCTGGGTGAATTTTTCGGCTTTCCCGTGACGCTCCAACGTGAACCGCAAAAGGGCTTTCCCGATGATCACACGGCTTTTGGTCCGACCATCACCAGCGAAGCCAGCCTGCTCGAAGTTCAAACATGGTTTCCCGGCGTGAGCTTGGAAAGTATCCGCCGCCGGTTTCGCTCAAATCTGGAACTCATTGGCGGCGCAGCCTTTTGCGAGGACGGCCTTTACGGCGCACCAGGAGAACTCAAGCCGTTTAATCTCGGTGCTGTGAAGTTTCTCGGCCATAACCCCTGCCAGCGCTGTGTCGTGCCCGGGCGCGATCCCGACAACGGCCAGGGCACCGCCGATTTCCAGAAAAAATTCATGGAACTCCGGAAAAAATTTCTTCCCGATTGGGCGAACGTCCAGCGCTTCAATCACTTTTACCGGTTCGCGGTCAACACTTCCATCCCGCCAAGCGAAACCGGCAAACGCTTGCGCACCGGCGATGCGATTATATTTTAATCTTCGGTATTCACAGGCCTTATTTGCCCGCGCTGGGTAATTTGCAACACGAGAGTTCGCCGGTTGCGGCTTCTGCATTAATAAAAACCCAAAAACATTAAGCTTTTATAGGGGAGGACCGCGGCTCATTTGCATTGGCACTTCTGATGCTGGAAAAAATTTTGCCTATATGACAACCCTATTGCCTGCAAGTCAGACCAGCGAAATCGAGGAACAAATCCAAGCCCAGTTAAACTCCTTCGGCGTGCGCTTGCGGGAACTGCGTCTCAAGCGTGGCTGGACCTTGGAGGAACTGGCCTGCCGCAGCGGCCTGTCGAAGGCGTTCTTGTCGCGACTGGAATCCGGTGGCCGGCAGGCTTCGATCGCCGCCGCGCTGACGCTTGCCGGGATTTTTCATGTTTCGCTGGCGTCGCTGTTTGAATCCCCGCCGGCGATGGAACCGTGCGTGGTGGTGCGGTGCGCGGATGCCGTTGAAAAAAGCGTCAACGGGCTGAAATATGCCACGCTCTCCAATGCGGAGCGCTTCTTTAATTTGCAGCCGATCAAGGTGACCGTGCCGGTTTCGCGCCGCGGCAACGAACATTTCCACCATGACGGGGAGGAATGGATCTATCTCCTGTCCGGCGCGTTGACCTTGTCGCTGGCCGGAAAAACCTACGAGTTGGCGCCGGGCGACGCGGCGCATTTTGATTCCCGGCTGCCACACCGCCTCATTGCCCGGGGAAAAACGGATGCCCAGGTCGTGTTGGTGGCCTCTCCGGTGGCTAGTTCTGGTCAGGTGATGCTGCCGTCGGTCAGCCAGCATCGGGCGATTCCTGTGATCCGTTTGCTCGATGTTAAGCCGCAAACCGAAACGGGCGGGCCGCCCAAGCCGCGCCAGACAAAGCTCAATATTAAAACCACTGAACCCAAACGAAACCCCTGAAGCCGAAAGGAAATGCCATGAACAAGCTAAAACCCAACTGCCTGAACTTCATCGAACTGCTGGCGCAAAACATCGCGCTAATATCACCGACCATGACGGCGGCGTTGATCGTGCCGCTGATGTTTGGCACGACTGGCAACATCAGCTGGCTTTCGTATGCGGTGGGCACGGTCATGCTGCTGTTTGTTGCGTTCAATCTGAACCAATTTGCCAAACGTACGACCAACTCCGGCTCGATGTACACTTACGCGAGTTCCGGGCTTGGCTTCACCGGCGGCGCGCTCTGTGGTTGGTGCTTGGTCTGGGCCTACCTGTTCATTGGGTTGGCGGGAACCACGGGCTTCACGATATTTGCGGGCAAATTGCTGGAAATGATCCACATTACAGCGCCGCCTGTGCTGCTCTTTGCCGTCTGCATCAGTGTTTGTTTCCTGCTGGCTTACTTTGACATCAAGATCTCCACCCTCGTGATGCTCGGCGCGGAGGCGTTCTCGTGCTTTTTCATTCTCACGCTGTGCCTGGTGGTTCTGGGGCATCACCATTTCGCGCCGGACACCGCCCAGTTTTCTTTGAAAGGCGTTTCCCTCTCCACCTTGGGCATGGGCGTGGTCGTGGCGATCTTCAGCCTGGTCGGCTTCGAAAGTTCCACGGCGTTTGGCGAAGAAGCCGTCAACCCGCTCAAGACCATACCCAAGTCCATCATCTGGAGTTTGGTGCTCACCGGCGCCTTCTTCATCTTTGTTTGCTACACCGAAGTGCTGGGAATCCAGGGTTACAAGGACACGCTCGACAAAGTGGATGCTCCGCTCAATGTCCTCTCGGGGATGTATGGCGTGTCGTTCCTGTCGCCGCTGCTCTCGGTCGGCGCCATGTTCAGTTTCTTTGCCTTGGCCCTGTCCTGCATGAATGCCGGGGCACGGGTGATGTTTGCGATGGGACGCCATGATTTTTTCCCGCCGTTCACGAGTGTCGCGCATGCCAAATACTCCACGCCCCACGTTGCCGTGGGGGTCATGGCTGTAATCATGTTCGCGGTTGTGACAGTCTCCAAGTTCGCCTTTGGCTGGGCGGTGCTGGATGAATTCAATAATGCCGGCACGATGGGCGCGTTCGGATTTCTCGGCGCCTATTTCTTGATTTCGCTCGCCGCGCCCGCATTCCTTAAGAAACGCGGCGAACTCAAGGCCAAGGACATCGGGATGTGCGTGGCGGCGGTGGTGTTGATGATCATCCCGACCGTTGGCATGTTCGTTCCCCTGCCCGACCCGCCGGTGCGGTATTTCCCCTACGTCTTCGGTGCTTATCTGTTCTTTGGTTACGCTCGCGTGATGGCGATGCAGCATCAGAAAGCGGGTCGCCTCGAGGAAATCCAGGACGAAGTCCAAAAAACGCACGCCACCGCCTGAGCTTATGACTGCAATCCAAATCGGCTCCGTCGCCGCGCTCCATCGTTATCCGGTTAAATCCATGATGGGCGAAGAGTTGAACGCCACCCGGGTTGGCTCGAAGGGCTTCCAAGGCGACCGCGTGTTTGCGCTCGCCGACGCGGAAACCGGCAAAATTGCCAGTGCCAAAAATCCGTCCAAGTGGCCGACGCTGTTCAACTTTCGCGCGGCATTCACCGCGCCATTGAATGGCTCGGCTTCCCTGCCACCCGCCCGGATCACGTTTCCGGACGGCAGCATGGCTTCGACCGAAGACAAAAATCTCGCCACGCAATTGTCATCGAGCCTCGGCAAGCCGGTCCGCTTTTTGAAAAGCGCAGCCGCCCCGGGGACGCTTGAAGAATACTGGCCAGACATCGACGGCCTCGCGCGCCGCGACGTCGTGACCGATGAAGCCATGCCTCCCGAAACCTTTTTTGACCTGGGCATGGTCCATCTCCTCACCACCGCGACCCTCGACAGCTATCGCGCGCTGTATCCCGCAGGCCGGTTTGAGCCGCGCCGGTTCCGCCCCAATCTTATCATTCAGACGGTGCCCGGAGTAACGGGCTTTCCGGAAAATGAATGGGACGGGCAAGTTCTCTCCATCGGCGACGAAGTGAAGCTGAAAATCACCGGCCCATGCGGCCGGTGTGTGATGACAACGCTGCCGCAAGGTGATTTGCCCAAGGACACCGGCATTTTGAAGGCCGCTGCACGCCATAATCAAGCGCGCATTGGTGCCTACGCGTCCGTGCTGCAAGGCGGCGTCATCCGTGCCGGCGATTTGATCCAAATCGGATCCAATTGAACGCCGACACCAGTCGCCTTTCCCTTTGACAAACCGGGCCGGTGATTCCATTTTTACAGCGGTGCGCAAGCAACTTTGTCTAAATTATGATGCTGTGAATGCGCGCCGAATTAAATGAACGAGCTGATCGATCCCAATGGCCGGCGCGTGGATTACCTGCGGATTTCGGTGACGGACCGCTGCAACGAGCGGTGTCTCTACTGCCTGCCGGAAAATTATTCCGACTGGCTGCCGCGCGCCGAAATCTTGAGCGATGACGAACTGCTCGCCGTCGTCCGCGCCGCCGTCTCGCTCGGCTTCAAGAAATTTCGTGTCACCGGCGGCGAACCCCTCGTGCGTCCAGGCGTGGTGGATTTTATCCGCAACCTCATCGCCCTGCCGGACGTGGAATCCGTCCAGCTCACCACCAATGGCACCCGCCTCCCCCAGCTCGCCCAACCCCTGTTCGATGCCGGGCTGCGCCGCATCAACATCAGCCTCGATGCGCTGGATGAAAAAATTTACCGCGCCATCACCAGTGGCGACGTCCGCCCCGTGATCGAGGGCATCAAGCTCGTCAAACAGCTCGGCTTCCCCTCCGTGAAGCTTAACATGGTCCTGATGCGCGGAAAGAACGATCAACAAATCCTCCCGCTGCTGAACTTCGCCGCCGAACACGACGTGGCGCTCCGTTTCATCGAACTGATGCCCGTGAGCCTGACGGAGATGTTGAGCGAAAAAAATTTCCTGCCCGCCGCCGAGGTCTATTCCATCCTCAAACACGAGGATGAACTGGTCCCGCTGACCGAACCGCTCGGCTTTGGCCCGGCGAAATATTTCCGCCTGAAAAAGCGCGGCGTGACGGTCGGGCTCATCGGCGCCTTGAGCGACCTGCATTTCTGCGAGCGCTGCAACAAGATGCGGCTGACCTGCGATGGCAAGCTGCGTCCGTGCCTCGGCAACCATCTGGAGACCGACCTCAAACCGGGGCTCCGCCCGCAGATCGACGAGGCGAAAGTACGGGAACTTTTCCGCAGCACCCTGTCCCAGAAGCCATCCGAACATCTGTTCCGCCACAATTACCAGCCGCAGCGGGTGATGACGGCCATCGGCGGTTGAATGAAGATCAAGATTCTCACGTTCGCGCAGACGCGCACGCAGCTCGGCTTCGACGAAAAAGACTTCGAATGCCATGCCGGCGAAACTCCGCGCGAAATCCTTCGCCGCCTTGCGCCGCAGTTTGACCCCGGCAAAACCATCCGCGTGGCCGTGAACCAGGAATATGCGGACTGGGACCAGCCCGTCGGCAACGCCAGCGAACTGGCGCTGATCCCGCCGGTGAGCGGAGGCTGAAGATGAAGACCCACATCGCCTTCACCCGCGCCCCCATCGTTCCCCCTGCGGCAACCACGACCGCCCGGGAGATCGGCGCGGTGCTCGAATTCTCCGGCGTCGTGCGCGAATCGGAGAACGGACAGAAAATTCCCGGCCTCCGTTATGAGGCCTACGAGCCGATGGCCCGGACGCAACTGGAAAAGATCTGCGCGGAACTGTCCGCCAAACACGCCTGCGAGGAAATCTGGTTCATTCACCGGCTGGACTTTGTGCCGGTCGGCGAGGCGTCGCTGTTCATACGCATCAACGCGAGACACCGGGGACCGGCGCTCGCGCTGATGGCGGAATTGATCGACCGGCTCAAGGCGGATGTGCCGGTCTGGAAAATTTCAGACGTTCTGCACTAGGTCTTTCGTGGCGTAACGAACCTTGGCCTGCGCCGCATATTTGTCCGCCGTTGAACGGTATCCCAGGGCGCAGGCCACGACGGTTGCATAGCCCGTGCCGTCGAGTTTCAGAACCTTGTCATATTCGCCGGGCGCGATGCCTTCCATCGGACACGCGTCCACGCCCAATATGGCGGCGCAGGTCATCAGGCTGCCGAGGGCGATGTAAGCCTGGCGCGCGGCCCATTCATGCGCGTTCTTTCCGCGCGGACCGTTCACGAGATTGCTCAAGATCAGGTCACGGTAACTCGTCAATTTGTCCGCCGGGGTGCCGCGGACCTCGCTGATGCGGGCGATGAGCCGGTCCACGTCCGCCGGCTTCACCTCGGTGCGCGCGAGAAACACGACGTAGTGCGAGCAGTCCACGACCTGCTTCTGCCCCCAGGAATGCGGCAGCAGCGCGGCGCGCATGGCCGGATCCTGCACGTTGAGAAATTTATACGGCTGCAAACCATAGCTGGTCGGCGTCAGCACCAGCGCTTTTTCCAGCGCGCCCCAGACATGGATCGGGATTTTCGCGGTGGCGTCAAAAACCTTGGTGGCGTAGCGCCATTCGAGCGCGGTGATGAGTTGGTGGGTTTGGTTCAGCATATGCGTCCGCTGAAAATTACATAGCGGGCGGAAAATGCAATTTATCTTTGCATTCCGGTCATTTGACTTTGGTGTCGACCCTGTTACGTTGGCCCATGATTTTTCCGGGATCTTTCGGGCGGTTGCTGGCGCTTGGCATCATGGCCGCTGCGGTTTCATCCGCGCCGGCGCAGCTCACGCGCGTGCCCAACACTTCCCTGACCAACCTGCCGCCGGCCCCGCCGCAGTTCGGCTACGCTGTAAACAACGCCTTTCCCTCGGTTAGTCTAACCCAGCCGGTCTGCCTCGCTTCGCCCCCGCAGGAAACCAACCGGCTGTTCATTCTGGAAAAAACCGGTGCCATCGTCGTCATCACCAACCTCGCCAGCCCGACCCGCACCGTGTTCATGAGCCTGTCGGTTTTATCTGACAGCGAATCTGGTTTGCTGGGACTGGCATTTCATCCGGGTTACGCGACCAATGGTTACTTTTATGTCTTCTCCTCGCGCCAGTTCACGACCTCGCAGGGCACCGGCCGGCATCAGGTGATCTCCCGGTTTCAAGTGACCTCGACGAACGCCAACGTGGCCCTGCCCGCCACCGAACAAATTCTCATCCAGCAGTTTGACAATGCCGGCAATCATAATGGCGGCGACTTGCACTTCGGTTCCGACGGCTATCTCTACGCTTCCGTTGGCGATGAAGGCGCCCAATACAATGGCAGCCTGAACGCGCAGGTCATCACCAACATGTTTTTCTCCGCCATCCTGCGCCTGGATGTGGACAAACGCCCTGGAAATTTGCTCCCAAACCCGCACCCGGCCAACAGCACCAATTATTTCATTCCCGCCGACAATCCGTTTGTCGGCGTGACCAGTTTTAATGGAAAAACGTTCAATGCCACCAATGTGCGGACCGAATTCTTTTCCATCGGCTACCGCAACCCCTGGCGTTTCTCGATTGATCCGGTTACGGGGTTTATTTACGTGGGCGATGTCGGGCAGGATCTTTATGAGGAGGTGGATGTCATCACCAATGGCGCCAACTGCGGCTGGGCCTATTACGAAGGATTGCACCTCGCCGCGCCGTTGTATCCCAGCCAAAACACCTTGCTGACCAACCCGCCCCCCGGCTTGGTGTTTCCCATCCAGGAATATCCCCATAGCGGCACGGCTGGCTACACCGGCAATGCCGTCATCGGCGGCCTGGTCTATCGCGGCAACCGCATCACCCAGCTTTATGGCGCTTATGTTTTCACCGACAACGGCAGCGGCAATGTCTGGATGCTGCGCTATGACGGCAACAACACCATTCCCTTTCAACTGATCACTTCCGCCGCCAGCCCGACCGCCATCGGCACGGATCCACGCAATGGCGATGTTTTGATCTGCCAGCTCAATAACGGGCAGATCGGCCGCCTGGATTACAACGCCACCGTGACCGGCGCACCGCTGCCACCTACGCTCGCCGCCACCGGCGCCTTCACCAATCTCACCACGCTCGCCCCGGCCGCGGGCATTGTCAGTTATGACATCAATGTGCCGTTCTGGTCGGATAACGCCGTTAAATCGCGCTGGTTCTCAGTGCCGAATCCCAATCTCACGATCGGTTTCAACCCCAATGCCAACTGGAGTTTTCCCACGGGCACAGTCTGGATTAAACATTTCGAACTGGAACTCACCAACGGCGTAGCCGCCTCCCGCAAACGGCTGGAAACGCGTTTCATCGTGCGCAACACCAACGGAGTTTATGGCATCACCTATCGTTGGGACTCCCTGACGAACGCCACGCTAGTCCCCGAGGCAGGCACCAACGACACGCTGGTCATCAATGATGGTGGCATCTTGCGAACGCAAGTGTGGCATTATCCCAGCCGCTCCGAATGTCTCGCCTGCCACAGTGTGGCGGGCGGATACGGGCTGGGCTTCAACACCGCCCAGTTAAACCGTGACCTGACCTACGGCACGCTGACCACCAACCAGATTTCCGCCCTCAGCGCCGCCGGTTACTTCAGTGCACCAGTCACAAATGACGTTCACAGCCTGCTCGCACTAGCCGCCGCCACCAATACCGCCTACAGCCTGGAATTTCGTACCCGCTCGTTCTTGGCCGCCAACTGCTCCCAATGTCACCAGCCCGGCGGTGCCGCCCAGCGGGCGAGCTGGGATGCCCGCATCACCACGCCCACTAGCGCGGCCGGCCTCATCAACGCCAAACCCGCCAACAATCTGGGCAACACCAATAAATTGATCATCGTGCCGCAGTCACCGACCAATTCCATTTTGCTCACCCGCATCTCCACCCGCGACCTTGGCGTCCTCCCATCCATCCAGATGCCGCCGCTGGCTTCCAACCTGACCAACGCGGCCGCCACCCAGCTCATCACCGACTGGATCAATTCCCTGCCAGCCGACGGCAGCGCCGCCCGCCCCAATTTCTTTTTCTCCCTGCGCGTCGGCACCAACCTCATCCTGCGCGGCGCGAACGGCTGGCCCGGGCAATATTACCTCGTCCGCGCCTCCACCAACCTCCTCCTGCCGCCCGCCAACTGGCCGCTCGTGCTGACCAATCCCTTTGACCCGCTGGGCAATTTCAATTTCACCAACCCCATGAAGCCGGGCGAGCCCAAACTTTTTTACCTGCTGCAATTGCCTTGATGCCCTTTCCTCAGATATAAATTGATTCGTGAACCCGCAGGACCTCCGCATCCGCCGCGCGACCGTTGATGACCTCAACTCGCTCAAGGCCATCTGGCTGTCCATGCAGCTGCCGGCGGATCAACTGGAAAGCCGGCTCACGGAATTTCAAGTCGTCGAACGGGACGGCGAGGTCCTGGGCGCGGTCGGCTTTCAGATCGTCCGCACCGCCGGCCTGCTCCACAACGAGGGCTACTCGGATTTTTCCGTGGCCGATGCCGCCCGCCAGATGTTCTGGGACCGCATCCAGACGCTCGCCTCCAACCATGGCGTATTCCGGTTGTGGACTCAGGAATCCTCGCCCTTCTGGCTGCGCTGGGGCTTTCAACCGGCGAGCCAGGAAGATCACGCCCGCCTGCCGGAGGAATGGAAGAGCTCCGAAGAAAAATGGTACACGCTCGAGCTGAAAAATGAGGCCGTCATCAACGCCGTGATGGAAAAGCAATTCTCCAGCTTCCGCAGTTCAGAAAAACAGCAGACCGACGCGGCCATGGCCCGGGCCAAAACGGTCACCACTGTGGTGGCCGTGTTCTTCTTCATTGTCGGCTTCGCCGGCATCGGTTTCGCCATTTATCTCTTCCTGCACCTGAAAGCAGCCGGGCGCTGACTGGATGGTTAAACATCCAAGCGTCCAAGCTCCAAGCCCCAGAGAAATTCCAAACACCAATTCTCGAAACACGCTTTGAACCAATGATTGGAGCTTGAGATTTGGCGCTTCTCTGGAGCTTGGATGTTGGAATTTGGAGCTTTCCTAGCCTACTCCGCCGTCAAAATCACTTCATCCGCGTGATACGAACTGCGCACCATCGGACCGCTGGCGACGTGGACAAAACCCATCGCCTCCGCGCGCACCTTGTATTCCGCGAACTTCTCTGGCGAAACGTATTCGATTACCGGCAGATGTTTCAGTGACGGCTGCAAATATTGGCCGAGCGTCAGGATGTCGCACTTGGCCGTGCGCAAATCCTGCATCGCCTGCAAGACTTCGTCCTCGCGTTCACCGAGACCCAGCATCATGCCGGATTTGGTATGGATGGAATTGCCCCGCATGTCCTTGGCCTTTTTCAGCACGCTCAAAGAACGGTCGTAAGTGGCGCGATGCCGCACCTCCGGCGTCAGGCGGCGGACGGTTTCCAGATTGTGGTTGTAGATGTGCGGATTGGCGGCCAGCACCATCTCGATGCACGCCTCATTATCCAAAAAGTCAGGCACCAGCACTTCGATGACGATGCCGGGGCTCAATTTCCGTACGGCTTCAATCGTCTGGCGGAAATGATCCGCGCCGCCATCTTTCAAGTCATCGCGCGCGACGGCGGTGATGACCACGTGCTTCAATTTCATCCGGCGCGTCGCCTCGGCCACGCGCATCGGTTCATCCGCTTCCAACGCCAGCGGCTTGGCGGTGCTGACGGCGCAAAAGCCGCAGGCCCGCGTACAGCGGTCGCCCGCGATCATGAACGTGGCCGTGCCCTTGCCCCAGCATTCCCAATGATTCGGGCATTTGGCGCTTTCGCAGACCGTGTGCAGCTTAAGTTCATCCAGCAGCGAACGCGTGTGCGAAAAGGTGTCGGACGTGGGCAGCTTGATGCGCAGCCATTCCGGCAGGCGCGGGCGGGCGGTCGGTTTCGGTTCGGTCGTCGTCATTATGAACTCATTTTAACCATGGATGGCCCCAGATGCACATGGATTTTTTAATGACGAATGACGAATGCCAAATGGACAAGCAACGCCTCTGCCGACCATTCGTCATTCGTTATTCGTCATTTTCCGGCCTCCATCCGTCGCTAAAGATTCTTAAAAAATCCCGGCAGCTCTTCCGGCCCAAAATCCGCCAGCACCTTGCCATCCACCTCCAGCACCGGCGCGAGTTCCTGGCCGGAAATGCGGACCATCTCCGCGAACGCCGCCTCGTCCGCGATCACATCAAGCTTCTCGTATTGGATGTCGTGCTCATCCAGCCAGCGGATGGCCTTGTGGCACCAGCCACAATAGGGTTTTATAAACAGGCGAACTTTCATTGGAAAAACTTCTCATAAACCTCGTCCAACTCGTCATCTGAAAACGTAGCGAGCATTCGAGCTGTCTTATTTGCGCCTTTTGAAAAAGCCGCAACTGCGAGAAAGGATTGAGTCAATTGCTTGGACCAATCTTCGGCGAAACGTCTGGCCCCAAACTCCGCCATTGTTTTAATGGCCAAGTGATAATCTTTCTCCAACCAGCCAGGAAGTTTCGGATTTTCACCAAATATCCGACACTCTTCAATTATTGCGACAAGAGCAAATGCGTTCCAATCCAACAAATCACGATTGACACAAATATGAACAAGTTGTGGCACTGAAGCGTAGGAGGCAATGTCTACATCACCTTGATGATGCAGTTCATTCCAAAATTCTTCCCATATCTCTTTCAAATCGCCCGAGCCGTTCGACAATTGTTGCAGGCGTCCTGAGGCGTTGTACTGCACTCGATAGCCACCTGCAAACGTATCCCAAATTGGATCGTCGAGTCTGATCATCTCTACCCGCCAATCTGCTTCTTGTAATCCTCCGGTGAAAGCAGCGCGCCCAGTTCAGCCGCGTTGCTCAATTTGATCTTGTAGAACCAGCCGCCGGTATCGGGGGCGCTGTTCACGAGCGCGGGGTTGTCCACCACGGCGGTGTTGACCTCGGTGATTTCGCCGCTGACCGGCGAATAGATGTCGCTGGCGGTCTTGACCGACTCCACCACGGCGCAGGCTTCGCCGGCCTTGACCTTGCGGCCGGTGGCGGGCAGCTCGACAAACACGATGTCCGTCAGCTCGGCCTGCGCGTGGTCGGTGATGCCGACGGTCGCGGTGTCGCCGCTGACGCGGATCCATTCGTGGGATTTGGCGTATTTCAGATCAGAAGGAACATTGCTCATAAATTTAAAATTCAGACACAAAGAGCCATAAACGGCGCAAAAAAGAAATCTCTTTCTGACAGGTTTTGATTTATCGACATCAAACCCATCTTTCGTCCCGACCAAAGCGGCGCTAAAGCGACCGCACTCCAAGTGCTGCCGCGACTGCCATGCGCCTACAAACCGCGCGAAGCGCTTGGACTGCGTGCGGTTCACCGCCGCTTTTGCCCGCCAGTAAAATTTGACGATTTCGAGGCAGTGCGACCGGCAACCCAGCGCATTCAGACCCTCAGGCCTTCTTATAAATCGGCTTCTTCACCACGACGGCGGCGTACCGTTTGCCCCGGATCTCGATCTCGATCTTCGTGTCCGGCGCGGCGGATGCCGGCGGCACATAGCCCATGCCGATGCCCAAGTTGAGCGACGGGCTCTGCGTGCCGCTGACAACCTCACCCACGCTTGCGCCATTCACCCAGATGGGATAATGCGGACGCGGCGGCGCGGATTTATCCGTCATCTTGAAGGCGACGAGTTTCTTCTTCACGCCGTTCGCCTTCTGTTCCGCCAGCACGGAGCGCCCGTTGAATTCACCCTTGTCGAGCGCCACAAAAAATCCGACCCCGGCCTCGATGGGCGTGGTGTTCTCATCCAGTTCGTGGCCGTATAGCGGATAGCAGACTTCCGTGCGCAAGGTGTCGCGCGCGCCCAGCCCCGCGGGTTTCGCGCCAAACGGCTTGCCCAGTTCCAGCACCTTGTCCCAGATGCGCTGGATGGAAATATCCGGACCAACAATCTCAAAACCGTCCTCGCCGGAGTAACCGGTGCGCGCCACAAAAACGGTGTGATCTTCGAATTTGAAGCCCGCGATCTGGTTCTTCTTCAACGCGGTGACAGCGGCGACCGGGAACACCGAGCCGGAAGCGCCGGGAATGACGGCGTCGATAAACTCCTGCACGCGCGGGCCCTGCACGGCCACGGCGGCGTAATGGTGCGAGGCATCCGTCAGGCTCACTTCCGCGCCCTTGAATTTTGCGGCCTGCGCCTTGAGCCAGGCGACATCCGCCTCGATGCGCGAGGCGTTGATGATGAGAAAATAAACACCGACGGACAGGCGGTAGGCGTAAAGATCATCCACCACGCCGCCGCGCTCGTTGCACATGAGCGTGTACTGGCCGCCGCCGGTCGGCAGCTTGCGAATGTCGTTGGTCAGGACGGAATTCAGAAACGCCTCGGCACCCGGACCGTTGACCGTGACTTCCCCCATGTGCGAGATGTCGAAGATGCCGGCGGCATTGCGGACGGCCAGGTGTTCATCGGTGATGCTGGTATACTGCACGGGCATTTCCCAGCCGCCGAAATCAATGAGCTTCGCGCCGAGCTTCTGATGCGCGGCGTATAGCGGAGTGCGGTTCAACATGCCCCAAGGATGCTAAACTTGGCCGCCGGAATGAAGTATCAAATTTGTCAGGTGCGATTTACTGTTCCCCCTGGCCGTTCGTAAAAAACTTCTTCGGAAACCGCTCCCACAACTTGTATTGCAAAACTTGGCAAGAACTGTGCTTTTTCTGCCAATACCCGTCCAGCGCACACCACAAAAGAGGGTCATCATCTCGCAAAATGAACAAGGTCGTTTCCCGCCAGCAACTCAGCCGCGGCATTACGCGGCTGGAGATTCAGGCTCCACGCATTGCGGAAATCCGCCAGCCGGGACAGTTTGTCATCGTCTGCCTGGCCGAAGATTCCGAACGCATCCCCCTGACCATTGCGGACAGTGACCCGCAGCGGGGAAACATAACCCTGGTCATCCAAAACGTCGGCCACAGCACGCAGGAACTGGGAAACCTGCGCGTAGGCGAAAGCCTCTTTGCCGTGACCGGGCCGCTGGGCCATCCGACGGAACTGCCGGATCAGGGTTGTGCCCTGTGCGTGGGTGGCGGAGTCGGTGCCGCCGTCGTGCATCCGATCGCCCAAGGCCTGCACCGGCGGGGGGTCAAAGTCACCAGCATCATCGGCGCCCGCACCCGGGAACAGCTCATCTTTGAAACCGAACTTCGCCGGTTTGGCGACTTGATTGTTTGCACGGATGACGGCAGTCACGGCTGCACGGGCCTGGTCACCGATCCCTTGCGCACACAACTCGCCGCCGGCCCCTGGGCTGTGGTCTATGCCGTCGGCCCCGCCGCCATGATGCAAGCGGTGGCCGAACTCACGCGTCCGGCGCAAATCCGCACGATCGTTTCGCTCAACCCGGTGATGATCGACGGCACGGGCATGTGCGGCGGCTGCCGGGTTTCCGTCGGCGGGGTGACCAAGTTTGCCTGCGTGGACGGGCCGGAATTCGACGGCCACCTGGTGGATTACCACGACCTGCTGGACCGCCTGACCACTTACCACACGTTTGAAAAATCCGGCCCCGGCGGGGCCAAGGATCATTGCAAACTGTGACTCGCAACATGAACCAATTGACCCAATCCCGCATGCCGTCCAGGCAGCACTTGCCAATCCCCCGTCAAAAGATGCCGGAACAGGACGCGGCCGCCCGGGCGGACAATTTCAACGAAGTTAATCTTGGCCTCACCGAAGAGGCCGCCCGGCTCGAGGCCGGCCGTTGCCTGCAATGTAAAAAGCCGCGTTGCGTGGGCGGTTGTCCCGTGGCCGTGAACATTCCGAAGTTCCTTGGCTTGGTCGCCGAAAACCGGCTCGCCGAGGCCGCGCACGTGTTGCGCTGCGACAATGCCCTGCCCGCCGTCACCGGCCGGGTTTGCCCCCAGGAAAAACAATGCGAGGCGCACTGTGTTTTGGGCAGAAAAGGTTCAGCCGTGGGCATCGGATACCTGGAACGTTTTGTGGCTGATTGGGCGGATCAGCATTGTCCGCCGCCGGCGGCCGCAATTTCCGCCCAGGGGAAAAAAGTCGCCATTGTCGGATCCGGCCCGGCGGGCCTCACGGCGGCGGGCGAACTGGCCCGGCGGGGATACGCGGTGACCATCTACGAAGCCTTGCACAAAGCCGGCGGCGTCTTGTCCTACGGCATCCCGGAATTTCGCCTGCCCAAAAAAATTGTGGCGCGGGAGATCGAACGGCTCCAGGCGGCCGGCGTCACCTTCCGGTGCAACGTCGTCATCGGCCGCACTTACACCATCCAGGAACTGCAGGCTCAATTTGACGCCATCTTCATCGCCAACGGTGCCGGCCTGCCGGCGTTCATGAACATCCCGGGGGAAAGCCTCAAGGGCGTTTACGCGGCGAATGAATACCTGACCCGCATCAACCTCATGAACGCCCACCGGTTTCCCGATTCCCGCACGCCGGTGCTCAATGGCCGGCGTGTGGCGGTCATCGGCGCCGGCAATGTGGCCATGGATGCCGTTCGCAGCGCCCGCCGGCTGGGGGCTGCGGAAGCGATGATCGTTTACCGGCGCTCCCGAAATGAAATGCCCGCCCGCATTGAAGAAATCAACCATGCGGAAGCGGAAGGCATCACCCTGCAACTGCTCACCGCGCCGTTGGAAATCATCGGCGACGACCGGCGCTGGGTGACGGGGCTCAAATGCCAGCGGATGCAAATGGGGGCACCGGACGCTTCGGGCCGGGCGCGCCCGGAACCGGTGCCCGGATCGGAATTCATCCTGCCCTGCGATGTCGTGGTGATGGCGATCGGCACCCGCGCCAACCCGCTGCTGACGGCCACCTGCCCGGAATTGAAATTAAATGCGCACGGAAACATCATCGTGGATGAAAACGGCATGACCAGCCTGGCGGGCGTTTTTGCCGGTGGCGACATCGTCCGCGGGGCCGCCACCGTCATTTTGGCCATGGGCGACGGTAAACGGGCGGCCAAGTCAATTGACCAGCATCTGCGCGCCCAACCCCCGGCCGCCAATTAAAGGTCCGTAGAACTCAGCCCCACTTTTCCGTCTTCATCTGCTCTTTCGGCAGGCCGAGACCGTGGACGACGAGCTGCTCGGCGAACTCCACCAGCGCGTTTGGACCGCAGGCGTAGAAGACGGAGTTGGGCAGGTCGGTGGCGATTTCCTTGATCCATTCCGGCGTGACGCGGCCCGTGCGGCCGGTCCAGTTGTCCTCCGGCGTGGCCCGGGTGCAGGTGACCAGGAATTTGAAGTTGGGGTTCGCCTGCTCCAGTTCACGGAATTCGTTGTTGAAGATGATGTCCTTCGGCTGGCGCACGCTGTAAAGCACGGTGATCTTGGTGTCCAGCTTGCGGCGCGTGGCCTCGCGGGCATAGGCGCGGAACGGCGTCACCCCGGAACCGCCGGCAATGCAGATCAGGTGCTTGTTCGGCTCGTACACGGGCAGAAATTTTCCAACGGGCGGAATGACCCACAATTTATCGCCCGGCTTGGCCCAGTCCACCATGCGCGTGCCCATCTTGCCATCGCGCTTGATGGTCACCTCGTAAAAACCCCGGTCGAGGGCGCAGGAGGACAGCGAATAGGCGCGTTTGTAATTGGTCGTGTCCGGCCAGTAAAGCGTGATAAACTGGCCGGTCTTGAAATCAGGATTATGGCCGTCCGGCCACTTGAGCTTCAGGGTTTTGGTGTCCGGGAGTTCCATCGTCGCGGTTTCGACGACCATTTCGAGGATTTCTTTGGCCATATATAGATTGGTTTGAGGTTAATAAAAGAGTCTGGCGGCGGCAAGCAACGATGCGCTAAAAGCCCGCGTCAGCCATTTCAAGGAAGGATTTTATTTCTAAACTGCGGCAAAACCTCCCTGATTCTGCAATTTCACGGACAAATTTTGGCAAGCCGGGCGGTCACCTCCTGTGCCAGCAGTTGATACGCCGCAGCTCCGCTGCTGTATTTATCGTAGTAAATGATGGGCTGCCCATGGCTCGGCGCCTCGGCCAGGCGGGTCGTCCGCGGAATCAGGGTCTCAAACACCTTTTCGCCCAGCAGCTTGCGGACCTCGTCCACGACCTCGTTGGAAAGCTTGGTGCGGCCGTCATACATCGTCATCGCGACCCCGAAAATGTTGAGGCGCGGATTCACCCCGGCGGCCCGCAACTGCTCCAGCACGCGGTTCATCATGGAGATGCCCTCCAAGGCGTAGTATTCACATTGCAGCGGCACCAGCACCCCGTCACACGCGGTGAAGGCATTCAGCGAAAGGATGCCCAGCGACGGCGGACAGTCGAGCAGGACCAGGTCAAAACGTCCGCTGTCACGCACGGGTTGCAGGGCCAGCGCCACGCGTTGAAGATGATTTTCCAAGCGTGCCAGTTCCAGGTCGGCAGCGCAAAGATCCACCTCGCTGGGAATCAGTTCCAAGCCGGCATAAGCCGTGGGCTTAATTTTTTCGAGCAGGCTCCCCTCGCCCAGCAACACCTGATACGCGCTCGCCCCGTCAATTTTGTCCACCCCCACGCCGCTGGTCGCGTTCGCCTGGGGGTCGAGGTCAAAGAGCAGCACCCGCCTGCCCTCGGCGGCGAGGCAGGCGGCAAGGTTGACGGCGGTGGTGGTTTTACCGACGCCGCCTTTCTGGTTGGCGACTGCGATGACAGTGGTTGGCACTGACGAATTAAATGAAAAGCGCGGTGACGTTTCAAGCGTTCACCGCGCAAAGTTGACAATTTTTTGAGGCACCCTCAGTGGGCCGGGGCGAAACTCGCGGACTGGAACAACGCTGACGCCCCGGAAGGCTGGCCGAACACCGAGGCCACCGGCTGGAGGCTGGCGTTGGTGCTGATGGCAATGCCACCGTCTGCCACGGTAAAATCAGGGGGCGTGGCGGAAGCCAGGGCCGGGCTGGAAACCGCCGGGTCCGCCTGGCTGGACGTGGACGAGGCGGTCATGAAGTTTTGCGGGCCGGATTCAGAACGCTCAGCCAGCACCACCCCGAACAGCAGCATGAGGCAAAGGCTCGTCGCAAATCCGCCGATCACACCCGGTTTGGCTTCAAAAACACGGAGAAACCGCACCAGCCAGGGGGCGCTGTCATTGAGCCGCTCGGCAAAAGACCCGGCCCGGCCATCTTCGCCTTCGCGAATGCGGGCGATGACTCCGTCCGAGAAGTGGTTGAAGAAGCCCGGCGGGGGCACCTCGTGGCGCTTGAGCTTCAGCAAGTTCTTTAGATCTTTAAAGTTATTTTCGTTCTCGTTCATGGCTTGATGTATTCGGCCAGATGGCCTTGCAATTGTTGCCGCGCATAAAACAAACGGGACCGCACCGTCCCGATGTTGCACCCCATGATTTCAGCTATCTCATCGTGCGACTGCCCCTGCACATCGTGCAGGATAACAACCATTCTATGAGGTTCAGACAGCTTGAGCATCGCTTCGTTCAATTTTTTTTGCAATTCCGACAAACCAACGTCCCGGGTCGGTGTTTTGTCGGAAATCAGGGCCATCAGGTCCGGGTCGTGCTCGGCATTGAAATCAATGTCGTTCAGGCTCAGATGGAATTTGTTCTTCCGCTGCTTCAGGAAATTGATCGTTTTATTGACCGCGATCCGGTACAGCCACGTGTAAAAGCTGGAACCGCCCTTGAACGATTTCAAGGCCGAATATGCCTTTATAAATGCCTCTTGCGCAATATCATTTGCATCCTCATGGTTCGACGTCATATGGTAGATCGTCGCATAGATGCGCTCCTGATACCGCTTCACCAGTTCATCGTAGGCGTGCAGGTCGCCCCGGCGCGCGCGGTTGACCAAGTCGCCCTCCAACATGCCGGCCGGCGTGCTGGGGTCAGGAGTAGTGGCTGGTTCGGACATAGTCATTGAACCGCCAAAGCCGAGGTTTGTTGCGCCAGATAATCCGTCAGCAAGGACAGCCCGGCACGCCCCGGGGAGGCTGGCAGCCCCCGCAACGCCCGCCGTGCCACCTCCAAGTATTTCTCAATTTCCCGCACGGACGGCTCAAACGTCTCGTATTTCGCGAGCAACTTGTTGATCATCGGGAAATTCTTCGGCTGCCATTCCTTGATGGCGTGCTCCAAACTGGCACGGTCCTTGGCCTCCGCCCGTTCCCAGGCAAGCAGCAACGGCCAGGTCAGCTTGCCTTTCGCCAGGTCCGTGCCCAGCGACTTGCCGGCCTCCGCCTCCGTGCCAAACAGGTCCACGCAGTCATCATAGACCTGATACGCGGTGCCCACCGCCGCGCCGAATTCCTTCAAGGCCGCCCGCTGTTCCTCCGTGGCCTGGCTCAGGAACGCCGCGAGGTCGCACGACAGCGTGAACAGCTCGCCAGTCTTCATTTCGATCACCCGGAAATAATCCCGGCGCGCCGCCACAAAATTCCGGCGTTGCTGGGTCTGGATGATTTCGCCGGAACATACCGTGTTGGTCGCCAGCGAAACGGCACGGCACACTTCCGTGGTGGGATAACTCGAAGCCAGCTTCAGCGCCTGCGCAAACAGACAGTCGCCGAACAACACGGCGATCTCATTGCCCCATTTCGCGGCGACTGTCGGGCTGCCGCGGCGGATCTGGGCCTCATCCATCACGTCATCATGCACGAGCGTGGCGAGGTGGATCATCTCGATGATGACCGCCGCCTTGACATGGGCGTCGTCCGGCCGGCCGAAGCAGGAGGCCGCCAGCGCCACCAGCGTCGGGCGCAAATGCTTGCCGCTGTTGTTCAGGGCGTGTTCCGCATAGGGGACGATCTGGGGGTCAAATTCGCGCGCCTGACGCATCAATTGTTGCGTCACGGCCTGCAAAAATGGCTCAACCGGTTCCACAATTATCTTCCAGGAACGGGCCGGGTCGGATTTGGAGGCGTGGTCGGATTTCACATCCGTCACTTTGGTTTCAGCTGCCAGCATTGGCGTCAGCTTAAATTCACTATCACCGCGAGTCAAACCCGTTATGTATCAAGCCACACGGTTTGGCTTGAAATTTCGCCGCCAAACGGCATCATCCAATCATCCAATTTTGGACTTGAACCACCGTCTGATGAAAAAATACACCCTGTCCGCGCCGTTGCTGGTCACTGCCGCCCTCGCTCCGGTCATCGCCTTGAACCTGGGCTGCGGCAAACGGAATTCTGCCCGCTCCGACCGTTGGGACACGCCCGAGGGCGGCACCAACATGCCCGTCTTCGCCCCCACCAACAGCCAAACCAATGCGAACGGCTCCCCGGCTTCCGCCGCCGGCGCGGTCAATCCCGAGATCACCAATCCGCCCGCCGCCGTCACCACCACCGTGGCCGCCCCGGCCACGCCGGATATCGCCCCCACCGCACCCGCAGACAAGGCAGAAAAGCACACCAAGGCTGCGGCCTCAAAACACACCAAAGTCGTGGAGATGTCCGACACGCCGCCTGTCGCCCCGGAAAAATTTTACAACGGTGAATTTGCCACCAACCATGTGAGTCTGGGGCATGAGCCGGACTATTACGTCACCGTCCGCGCGGGTTACCAGCACGCCGGATATGGGGACAACAGTGATACCTGGTACGGTGGTTTCAAATTCCACGCCTACCCCGACAACCTCCGCACCCGCGCCGGCAAGAACGCCTGGCTCATTCCGAACCTCGACGCAGAACTGTCGCACCAGTTCTTGGCCCGGCCGGACCGCACCGCGGCCCGCGGCAGCGCCGAAGGCATGGAGTTGCGTGCTGATTTATACTGGCCATGGTTGAAATGGTCGACCGACGCCCTCTCCCGCGAAAACAGCGTCTGCCCCTTCACCCGCCCGATGCATTTCACGGTCGGCCCAGTGTTCGCCACCGGCTTTGAGAAGACTTTTGATGGGAGCGGCATCCGCTTTGACCGCTACGGCGGCGCCCGCCTGACCATCAACCGCTCCGCCTTCATCCAGTACGCCTACGGTAAAACCGATGGCATCGGTCACAACCGCCAGGAGGTTCTCGGCGAAGTGCCGTTCTACATCAGCCGCGACGGCGAGGTGCGCTATGTGTTCCGCGGTGAATGGAGCCGGGGCGACCTGAATTTGCCGGATTATTATCAGCTCGGGGCCTTCGTCGAAATGCCCTTGGACCTGCTCGTCCGCCCACGCGAATGGCGTGACCTGATCCCCTTCGCGAACTAAAGTCTGATTTTCAACCCCTTACGCCGGGCGGGAAACCTCGCCCGGCGTTCGATTTTTAGCCTCACAGCGGGCAGTCGTGTCAAAAAGTCGAACACCTGCCCGGCAGAAATGTCCTCACTCTACTGCTCAACCAGCCACATTTTGCGCTTCCTGAGACACTTTAGGGTTATTTAAATATATTTTAACCATGGCACGGTTGTTGCGAAGGTCGTCCGTATGAAAAACAATTCATTCGACAGGGCCATGGGACAGATTGTGGCGCAGGCGGAAGCCGAGCGTCTGCAAGAGGTGAAGGCGGTACAGCGGGCCGAATGGTTTGGACGCGTCCGCACCGCGTTCGTCTACCTTTTCATCGCGACCGTCCTGATCTTCGCGTACAACTTCCACGACAAGATCGGCGACCTCGTGGCCACCGTCATGCCCACCAAGGCAACTGCGGGCTTGACGGCAACCAGCGGAACCAACGGTGCCCCCGCCGAACCAACCGGCAAGGCCGCCATCGCCTTGGAAGGTGCGGCCAAAAACGCCGCCGCCCGCGACAGCTTGATCGATTCGCTCGCGAAATGATTCCACCCGGTGGCGTCAACCAGTCACGCCGCCGGCGATATATTGCTCCATCTGCTCGATCGCCGCGTTCTGCGTGGAGATGATCCAGTTGACCAGGTCACCGATGGAAATGATGCCAACCAAATTGGCCCCGTCCATCACCGGGAGGTGACGCACCCGGTTTTCCGTCATCAACTTCATGCAGTTCTCCACGGAATCATCCGGGGCCACCGTGACCACGTTCTTGGGCATGATCTCCCAGACCTGCGTCTGCTTGGAAGTCTTCCCCTGCAACGCGATCTTCCGGGTGTAATCCCGCTCCGTGAAAATCCCGACCAGCCGGCTGCCCGACATGACCAGGAGGGAACCGATGTTCTTCTCCGCCATCAACTTGATGGCCTCGAACACCGTCGCCTCGGGCGCAACCGACCAAAGCGCGGAGGTCTTGTGATGGAGCAGTGAACTTATGGGATAAGTGGTTTTCATAGGCTTTAATCTGTTTATCCGCCCGTTCCGGCATTTATTCAAGATAATTCTTTCATGATTCCAATAAGTCTGCCTGATGCTACAAGTTCCCACCAAGACACCGCTGGATTTTCTGAAGAGTTTCCTGGATAAAGATGCCCGGCGGCACGTGGTCGTTGCCCGTTCGTAAACGAATCAAACGGCCAGTTTGTACCCCACGCCGTGGATGGTAAGCAGATGCTTCGGCTCACCGCCGTTGTCACCGAGTTTTTTGCGGAGCTGGACGATGACCTGGTCGAGGGTGCGCGTGGTGCCGTAATAGTTGTAGCCCCAGACTTCATTCAGCAGCTTGTCGCGCGACAGGACTTCGCCGGCGTGCGCGTGGAAGACCTGGAGCAGTTTCACTTCCTTGGCCGTAAGCTCTTCCACCGCCCTGCCCTGCTTGAGCTGGAAGGTTTTCGGGTCAATGGTCGCCTCGCCAATCTTGAAGGGCTTTTCGTCAAGGACCGGCGCGACGACACCGCCGTTGGCAGCCGTACGCCGCAGCAGGGCCTGGATGCGCGCGAGCAGTTCGCGGACGCCGAAAGGCTTGGTGACGTAATCATCCGCGCCGAGGTCAAGGCCGATGACCTTGTCGATCTCCTGGCCCTTGGCCGTGAGCATGAGGATGGGCGTGGAAATCTTTTTTGCACGGAGCGCCTTGCAGATGTCGTAGCCGCTCGCGCCGGGCAGCATGACGTCCAGCACGATGAGCGTGGGCTGGAGCTTGGTGACAGCGGCGACGGCCTCGTCGCCACGATTGCAGGAGGCGGTTTCGTAGCCCTCGCTTTTCAGGACCTCCTCCAGACCCAGCAAAATGTGCGGGTCATCTTCGACGATCAAAATTTTGGTTTTCATATCTGTTCAAGCAACAGCCGACGTGAGGGGGCTCGATCATCAAGGTGGAAATGATTCATATTTGAGCCTCCTCACGTCGGCTGCCACTAATTATGGGCAGACGCAAAATGAAGCAGCTGCCGCCGCCTTCGCGGGGTTCGTAGGCCACGTCGCCGCCGTGGGCACGGGCAATTTGGCGGGCGATGGTCAAGCCGAGGCCGGAACCCTGGACGCCGCTGCTCAAGGCGTCGTGGGCGCGGTAAAATTTCTCGAACACCTTTTCCTCGCTGCCGCGCGGGACGCCGGGGCCACGATCTAAAACCCGGACTTCGGCGTGGGGCAAGGGGGATTGTTTTTGGGTGAGTTGCAGGGTGATTTCTTTGGGGTTGGTTGAAGGAATGGAGTCTTTCGCTCGTTCGTCACCCCTCACCCCGGCCCTCTCCCCTCCGAGGGGAGAGGGAGAAGAGGCGCTGCCGTTGGTAGAATACTTTTCGGCATTCGAGAACAGGTTTACCAGAATTTGGGACAATGCATCGGCATCGCCCTGAATAAATACCGGGGTGGCCGGCAAATCATAGTCGAGCTTGAAGCCATCCGCCTCGAGGTGCGGGCGGAAGGTCTCGGCAGTGGTGCGGACCACATCGGCGAGGTCGCAAGACGCAAAATTGTATTTCTTCTCGCCGCGTTCCATGCGGGAGAAGTCGAGGACGTTGTTGATGAGGCGCGTAAGCCGGGCGGCCTCGGCGGTGATGATGTTCAGATAGGAACGCTGCTTGGCGTGGTCCATGACGCGGCCTTCGGCGAGCAGTTCGGAAAACATCCGGATGGAGGTGAGCGGTGTTTTCAACTCGTGCGAGACGTTGCTGACGAAATCGGTTTTCTGCCGGGCCAGGGTCAGCTCGGAATTTAAATTCCGGATGATGAGCCAGCTCCCCGTGATGATGGCAATCACAAGCACCGCGATGAGCAGGCCGATGATCAGATTGGCCGTGCACACCGCGCGGGTGATGGCGGTCGGGTCGACGAGATACGCGGCGACCTCCCAATGCGGCAGGGCATCACCGATCTCGGTGGCGGCGAAAGGATGCTTCCAAGCGGCCTGAAATTTTGCGCGCGAAACCAGGACGGGTTTGGCGTTGTCATCCAGCAACGCGAGGCAGATCTCATCCTTCAATTCCGGGTCGGCCTGGACGAGGTCGTGGAGGCCGTCCACGACGCGGTTCAGGTTCAATTGCGCGCCGAAAACCAGGTCGGGATCGCGGTTGAGCCGGTGCCAGAACATCAGGTTGAGCTTGTTTTGGAGAAAGCGCGCCAGCATCCCATCCGTGCCGCCGCCGATGAGCTGGCTGAACTCGCCCTCGGCAGGGATCACGCGGGACAGATTGTTCTGAGCATCATCCGCCGTGTCCTTGGAC
Source organism: Verrucomicrobiia bacterium (assembly GCA_031290985.1). Taxonomy (GTDB): domain Bacteria; phylum Verrucomicrobiota; class Verrucomicrobiia; order Limisphaerales; family UBA11358; genus UBA11358. The sequence goes on from JARLJW010000014.1 coordinate 183,149, forward strand.
ACCGTCTGATAGGCCTCGTTCTGGGGCGTGACCTTGCGCGCCTGCGCCTTGGCGTTGAAATTATTTGCCACCGGCGACTGGCTGACCGCGCTGTTGGCAAATGACTGGCCCGGCTGGACTTTATCGGTGTCGGCACGCGTCCTGGCTGGGGCGCTGTCGGTTTCGAGTTTCTCCGCCGCCGGTGCGGAGACGGAATTCGCAAAGGCGAGCGATTGCGACACCTGTTTCTGATTGTTGCCAAAACTATTGTACCCGTAACCGCGCCGGCTGCTGCTGCTGTTGCTCAAGCCCGCGTAGTCCGTAGAGTTGTTCGCGGCCGCGTTGATGTTGCCATAGACCTCGGCGGATTCGCGGTTGCCGAGAAAGGCGCCATTGTCCGTGTAAAAACTTTTTGCCTCGTCCCGCGCATTGGCCGGCGGCGACAGGATTTTTCCCGAACGGGTGACACAGAAGCCGACCTCGGCCAGCGGCCAGTGCCGACGGATTTCATCATCAAACTGGACACCTGCCGTGCGCGGGTCCCGGTCGCCGACGATGGATTCAACTTGGGCGCTGAATTCCTGCTGCTGTCGCGAAAGGTAATCCGCGATGCTCTGCGCGAGGGCATCCGTCACGCGCTGGTAGAGGAGCGACTGCTGGCGTTCCAGGAGGAACTGCTGGTCGCGCAGCGAGCGCACCGCCAGCCACGCGAGCACGAGGCTGGGCACGAGCACGGCCACCACAAAGACCAGGGCAACTTTTCGCATGGCTGGGTTTTATCATCCGCGTTTTGGCCGCGCGCGTCCAGCGGCCAGTTGGAACTACTCAGACTTGAGCTGCGCCGCTTCCTGCGCTCCTTTGTATAAGAGCTGGTAGCCCAGTTCGAAGGCGTTGGTGGATTGGTTTTGCCCATAGGCGAGACGCAACGCCGGTTCGGCGAAACGTCCGAGCCCCTTGATTTCCTGTTTCGCCACAGCACGTCCTCCGGCGTCGCCCGCGGCGGCCCGGGTCAGGTTGCCGGACAATTCCAAGGCGGTCTGCGGGGTGATGATTTCGGCACGTCCGACCATGACCCGCACGAGTTTCAGCGGCGTTGGGTTCAAGGTCATGGGCAACGTGGCATCCGTCCAGGCACGCGGCAGAATATAAAGCACGCGGTCGCCTTCTTCGGCAAACCATGAGTCCTTCCAGGTGTTCACCATGGCGGCGGCCTCGGCCTTGAACAAACCAGCCTCCGCAAGTGCCGCCTGCATCTGTGCGGAGATGGCTGATTGGAATTTTTCGAGCGGAACAAAATCCGCCGGCTGTAAACGCGGGCATGGCGAGGAAGCCCCGGCGGCGACTGGTTTCAAGGTGGCGAACGCAGCGGTTTTTCCATGGCCGTTGTCACGCACACTGACTAAAAACAGATGTGCGAGTCCCTCCGTGCCGGTGTTGGCGGCGACCACGGCATCGGTGGCATCCACGCTCACGTGCAGCGGAGTTTTGAAGCTGCCCGCGCCGCGATAGAAGATGAATTTGTCTGTTTCGCTGACTTGATTGGTCGGCCCCACGAAATCCATTTGCACAATGTCACTGCCGGTTTCACGGGCGGCAAAGTAATGGCTGCCGAATTTGTCCTGCGGTAACCGGACGGCATCAACGGCGTAATCCATCTTCGGAGCCACCAGCCGCAGATTTTTCCACACGGCGCGGCTTTCCATGAGCGTGGAGTTGCAGGGGAGATTTGTATCGAGCGGCTCGGACGGCCCGATCTGCGTGGCTTGCGGATACCATTCCGTAATGACCCCTTGGGGAAAGGCGACGCTGACATCTGCGTTCATGTCCCGGCTGGAGTAGAAGTAAATCACCGGCGTTTCCATCCGTTGCAGAGTCACCAGCGCGTTTTTGAAGCCCGGCACGGAACCAGCATGCATACGATTTAGCCCGGGCCGGTTCCAATTGTACACAAAGCCGGGCAGTTCGGACGTCTGCAACGGCCGCCACGGCAATAGTTCGCCGTCACCGCCCTGGACCGACGTGAACGTGCCCCATTCATGCACAATATAATCCGATTGGGCGCGGGCCAGCGGTGACAGCCAGGCAGAGGCAACGATGGCCAGACCGGTGGCGGAGATGAGTGTTTTCATAACGTGGACAGTTTAAGCAGTGTCATTCGATCAGGAACGAAACGTTGACCGTGGCCGACACGCTGATCTGGCCGACGGCAAAAGTGTCTTCCGGAGCATCCGAAGCACCACCACCGGTGGCGGCGGTCTGATTCTGGATCGCATTGTTGAAACCATTAAATCCGCGGTTCATGCCCCAGTAATTGCCGTAATAGCCGCTGTAGTCATTGGCGTTGATACTGGTGACCTTGCCGAGTTTCGCGCCGAGTTCGGAAGTGAGCGCCTGGGCTTTTTCCTTCGCCGCTCGGATGGCCATCCCCCTGGCTTGATCGCGGTATTTCCGCAATTGGGTGGTCCGAAAATCAATGCCGTTCACATAATTAACCCCATTCGTCAGTAGGCCGGTGAGAATGTTCTGAAACCCAGCGACATCGACCAACCGGATTTCAAGGTTCTTCCGCACAATGTAAGCCAGCGGTTTTACATGAGATTGACTGAGGCTGTTGTCATAATTGTAATCCGGCTGGATGTTGATGTAATCCATCTGGATGTCCTTGTCCTTGATTTTCGACTGCTTAAGAAAGGCCAGCACGGCGGCGATTTTCTGGTCATTTTCGAGACGCGCGGGTTCCAACGTTGCGCTGCGGGTTTCCACCGCCACGTTCAACATGATTTCATCCGGCGCAACTTTTACCTCCGCTGATCCAGACAGGCTGATCTGGGGTGGTGGCGTGGTTTGCGCCAGCGCGGGAGACATGGCCGCCAGCATCAGGGCGAGGAAGACAATAATTTTTGTTTTCATAATGAATCTGTTTGGGATTTGAAGAGGATCACTTTGAATTGCGGAGGCTCCAAGACTGCGACTGCATCGTCTTGCGCGTGGCGGCGTCATACTGCCCTTGATCAAGGTCGCGGTAGAAATTGGTGACGTTGGCGGTTTCCGCCCGGATCTGCACCTGCACGGCGGCGGGGGCATTGGCATAGGCGCGGCTGAGCGAGGCGTTTTGCACCGCCAGTATCTGCGCTGCCTGCTTATAATTGCCGGCATCCGCCTGCGCCATGGCCTCGTCCTTGGCCACGGCGGTGAGCAGCAATTCTTTTTGCGCCATCACCGCGCCGTTCACCGATTTATCGGAAGCAGACTGGTCATCGGTGAAGCGGACTTTCGCCAGATCATCCGCCGTCCCGGCCGCGCCGCCGTTAAGGTCGTCGGTATAGTTGACCTTGACCCGGGCGAGTTCCGGCTGGTCGCCGTTCACGCGGCAGCGCAGGAGAAGATAACGGGATTGCCCGGCGGTAAACTGGCTCAGGTTGACCCCGGCCCGCTGGCCCTCGAATTTTTCCGGGCGGCCGATGAAGCCGAGCGGCGTGACGCCCTCAGGGCAGATGATCTCAATGCGAACATCGCGCGCGGCGACCTCCAGCATCCCGCCCAGTTCCTGGGCGAAGATCTGCGGCAGCTTTTCCGTATCCTGGACGTAGTAGTAGTTGGCATCGCTCGACTCCGCGAGCGCGGCCATGAGGTCCTCGTTGTAGTCATCGCCCACGCCGATGGTGGTGACGGAGATGCCGCGCCCGGCCAGTTCGCCGCCCAACCGCCGCAACTGGCGGGGCGAACTGGGGCCGACGTTGGCCAGGCCGTCCGAAAGCAGGATGACGCGGTTGATGCGTTTGCCGGACAGGTATTCCTCGATCTGATCCGCCCCCAGCTTCACGCCGGCATACAGCGCGGTGCTGCCATCGGCCTGGATGCCTTCGATCTTTTCCTTCAAGGCGTCCTTGTCCGTGACTTTCTGCGCGGGCACCAACACCCGGGCTTCGTCACTGAAGATGACCAGGGAAAAGACGTCGTTGGGGGTGAGCCGGTCCACGAGCTGCATTGCCGCCTGCTTGGTCTTCTCCAGCTTGGCGCCGGTCATCGAGCCGGACTTGTCCAGCACAACCGCGAGGTTCAGCGGGGTACGATGGGTTTTCTTCCCCGCCGCCACGGCCGAGAGATCGATCTTGAGGACGACTTCCTGCGGCGGGCCTTTCAGGATGACCTCGCGGTCGGGCATGAGTTTGAGTTGCAGGGTTTCTCCGGCGAACAGGTTGGCGGCAACCATGGACACCAGACCAAGGGCGAGCAGCATTCTTTTCATGTCCCTAATTTGCCGGAGAACAAAAACCAGTTGTCAGGCGGGCGTGAAAGGTTTGTAAAAGAATTGTAAGGAAAAATCGTGAAGCGGCGGCCAAAACAGTTTTGCAATTTGGCGCGCCAGCGGCGAACCTTCGGGCATGTCGCAACCGCTCGCGCTGGTTTTTTACGAACGCCTGATGCCCGGAAGCCAGTTGTTGAACCGGCTGCAGGACCTGAGCTATCGCGTCCTGGCCGTCAACAACGCCGCCCTGCTGGCGGCCACGGCCAAGCGCGAGATGCCGCTGCTGCTGCTGGCGGATTTCAAGGCGCGGGCGGATGTGCGGACGGCCATCGAAAAAATCAAGGCGGACCCGGCCACGGCACACCTGCCGGTGATCGCCTTTGCGCCGGACGATGAGCCGGAACTGCTTGATATAGCCAAGCTTGCGGGGGCGAACTTCGCCATCGGCGAATCCGCCCTGGGCGGGCACCTGCCACAATTGCTGGATCAGGCCCTTCACCTGGAGTGAACCCGCTGCGGGTGCCGGCCAATTGGGGGCATTTTGGGTGAACAACTTTCCCTTGACGTGGAGATGATTTGTTTTCATAGTCGTATTGCAACACCGAGGCATGAGTATTTGGGCAAATTGATGTTTCACGGACATGGCTGTACCAGCCGTGTCCGTTTCTTTTTTCCCCGGCCTCGAAAATCAGGAGCAGTTATGGCCAGTGGCAAAGTTAAGTGGTTTGACAACAAAAAGGGTTTTGGCTTCATCGCCCAAAGCGGCGGGCAGGACGTTTTCGTGCATCATACGTCCATTGCCGGGGGAGGCTTTAAAACCCTGAACGAAGGTGAAGATGTCTCCTTCGACGTCATTCCCAGCGACAAAGGTCTGAAAGCCCAAAACGTCCAACGTTTGAGTCCGTCGTAGCGTCACCGCTGCGGGATTTTTGTTTGTTCCGCCCAGCGGAAGTTTTTCGTTCGCCAGCAAGGAACGTGGCGGCTAACTTCTTTCCATGCTGGACCCGAACCCTTCGCACCTCACGAGCCTTTACGTGCACGTGCCGTTTTGTGCGCACAAGTGCGAGTACTGCGCGTTTTATTCGGAGGCGTCCTCCGGCGAGCTGATCAACCGCTACGTCGGCGCGCTGGTGCGCGAACTGGAGATCACCGCGCCTGACCTCAAGCCAAAAACAATCTTCTTCGGCGGCGGCACCCCCTCGCTCCTGAACCTGCGGCAATGGGAAACCATCCTGCGGGCGATGGAACGGTTGAACCTGCTGGGCGCGGAGGAGTTCACCGTGGAAAGCAACCCGGCAACCGTCTCCGCCGACAAGTCGAAGCTGCTGCGCGATTTTGGCGTGAACCGCATCTCGATGGGCGTGCAATCCCTGGACGAGAAGCTGCTCGACCGCCTGGGCCGCATTCATTCGCGCGAGCAGGTCTTCAAATCGTTCGACACGCTGCGCCGGGCGGGCTTTGACAACGTAAACCTCGACCTGATGTTCGCCATCCCAACCCAGACAATGGAGGTCTGGCGAGAGACCTTGAACGAAATCATGGCGATGCAGAGCGAGCACCTTTCGAGCTACGAGGTGATCTATGAGGACGACACGCCGCTGTTCCAGCAGTTGCAGGCGGGGGAATTTTCCGTGGATGAAGAACTGGCCTGCGCGATGTATGAGGAGCTGATCGCACGTTCGGGGGCGGCGGGTTTTCAGCAGTATGAGATCGCAAATTTTGCGCGCGACGCAAAATCGGATCATCCCGCAATCCGACCTTACATTCCATCACGCGCCTGCCAGCACAACGTGAATTACTGGCGCGGCGGTTCTTATCACGGGCTCGGCCCCAGCGCGACGGGCTATGTGCGCGGCGTGCGGACGAAGAACTGGGCGAACACGCCGCTGTATTGCGACCAGCTCGAAAAAGGGAAACGCGCGATCGAATCCAGCGAGGAACTGCCGCCGCTCAAGCGGGCGGGTGAAACGGCGGCCTTCGGCCTGCGCATGAATGCGGGCTGGCCGTTCGCGGATTTTCAACGCGCGACAAATTTCGACCTGCGCCAGGAATGGAACGCGGAGATGAACCAGCTCACGGAACGAGGCTGGGCGGCGCGCGATGCGGAGACATTTCACCTCACCCACCAGGGATTGCGTTTCGCCGACGCGGCGGCGGAGATGTTTTTGCGGTAAGACCGCGGCGCAGACGGGCCGCCCGCGCCCGCTCAAGCCGGCAGATACACGGTGAAGGTGCTGCCGCGCCCGAGCGAACTGGACACCTCGATCGAGCCGCCATGGGCCTCCACGATGGCCTTGCAGATGGAGAGGCCGAGGCCGGTGTTGCCGGCGGTACGCGACTCGTCGGCCTGAAAAAAACGTTCGAAGACGCGCGGCAGGGCGCTGGGGGCGATCCCCAGCCCGCTATCCACCACGGTCAGCACCGCCGCGCCGCCCTCGATGTGGGTTGTGATCCAAATCTCACCCTCGTCGTAGTTGTAGTTGATGGCATTGGTCAACAGGTTGGTGACGACTTGGGCGATCCGGCTGGCGTCGCAAAAGATTTTGGCTTCCGCGAGGTCGCAATGGATCTGGACCCGGCGGGCAACGGCCAGGGCGCGGACGAATTTCACGGAATCCTGGACGATGGCGGCGAGGTTGGTGTTTTCCCGGCGCAGCATTTCCTGGCCGGCATCCAGCCGGGCGAGTTCCAGCAGCGACTCGGTGAGCCGGCGCATTTTCTGGGCGGCGTCCAGGCTGGCGGCCAGGGCTTCGCGGTAATCGTCCGGGGTGCGTTCCCGCGCCAGGGTGGTCTGGGCCTCGGAAATCAGCACGGAGATGGGCGTGCGCAACTCATGCGAGGCGTCGGAGGTGAACTGCCGCTGCTGGGCAAACGCGGTCTCCAGGCGGGCGAAGGTGGAATTCAGAACCGCGGCCAGCCGGCCCAACTCGCTTTCGGTCTCCGGAACATTGATGCGCTGTGACAGGTCGCCGGAGGCGATCTTCAGGGCGGCGGCGCTGATCTTCTCCAGGGGGCGCAAGGCCCGGACCAGCAGCCACCACGCCGCGGCCAGGATCAGGCCAAGCACCCCGGCACCGCTGAAGAAGATCAACAGGGCAAAGTGGCGGGCCTCTTCGTATTCCGAATCGACGATCCGCCCCACCAGCACACAATCGCCGTGTTCGGTCACGTGGTAGGCTTCGCGAAAACGGTGCCGGACGCGGATGTGGGTGCCGGTATCCTTGTTGGAGACGTGCGGGCGGGTCACGCCGTCGGGTGCGTTGGCGGATTCCCTGAACGGAGCGGGGTCGCCATGCGCCCAAAGCACAAAATAAAAGCTGTTGGTGTTCCGGGTGCCAAACAACCCATCGAAGGCGGGCGGCAGCCGCAGCGGGCCGGCATCCGGCTGATCCACGGGCGGTGAAGGGCGATTGGTCTGCTCGGCAGAAACATCCCCGGGCGTTTCGCCGGGCGGATGTTCGTCCGGATCCGGCGTCACTGGCCCAGAGAGCGCCGCGGTCAGCGTGGCGACCTGGCCCTCCAACCGGTCGTCAAACTGGCTGAGCTGGTCGGCCAGGTGGATGTGACAAATGGCGATGCCCAAGCCGGTGAGGATGAGGATCAGCAAAAACGCCATCCAAAGAAGCAGCCGCCACTTGATGGAGTTGAAGATCATCGTTATTCGATGCAATAACCCTGCCCGCGGCGGGTGGCGATGACCTCGGAGCCCAGTTTTTTACGGATGCTGAAGATGTGGACGTCGAGCAGATTGGACAGGGTGTCGTCGTTCTCGTCAAAGAGATGCTCGTACATTTCGGCGCGGGTGATGACTTCGCCGCGATGGATGGCGAGGTACTCGATGATGGCGAATTCGCGGGCGGTCAGGACGACAGGGGTTTCACCGCGCAGGGCGGACCGGGCGCGGGTATCGAGGACGACGTCGCGGATCTCGATCTTGCTGCTCGTCTGGTTGGTGCTGCGGCGGATGAGGGCGCGGAGGCGCGCGAGCAATTCGGACAGGTCGAACGGCTTGACCAGATAATCATCCGCCCCGGTGTCGAGCCCCTTCACGCGGTCGTTGTGTCCGTCCCGGGCGGTGAGCATGAGCACGGGCGTGCGTTTCTTTTTGCGGAGCCGTTCCAGCAGCTCCCAGCCGTCGAGCCGGGGCAGCATGACATCCAGGATGATGGCGTCGTAATTGAAAGCCTCGGCCTTATAGAGGCCGTCTTCGCCATCGCCGGCGGCATCCACGGCATAGCCCTCCTCGCGCAGGGCCTTGACCAGGTTGCGTTGCAGGCGCGGCTCATCCTCCACGATCAGAATTCTCATAGGTAACTTTGTCTAAGCCGGTTTCACCATAAGCCAACGGCTGCCGAAGGGCACGCTTTTTGCGAGGGTAAGCGGTGATTATAGCAGGCTTAAATTAAGCCATGATTAAATTTTGGCGGTCAAAATAAAAAATATATTTTGAAAAAAGCGCCGGTTTAATCGTGGCTTAATCGTGCCTGGCGTAAGTTGTCAGTACCAAGCCAAATAAAAAAGTCATGAAGCTGCCCATTGCCTTTCTTTTCCAACCGGCGCAAGAATTCACGGTGCGGATTGCCACCTCCGCCCAGGAGCTGACGCGGCGGCGGCAACCGCCGGCCTGGAACGGCGGCAACGGGCGAAACGGCGACCAGTGCGCCACGCAAAGCAAGCGGCGCTGGCGGACAAAATTCCGCCGGGACAGCCTGCAAATGGAGGCGGTATGACCAGCGCATTGGCAATCTTGTCCGCCGCCGTGTTCCTGACCACCGGCCTGGTGGTCTTCGCGTGCGTGGTGCTCGCGGCGCGGGCGGACCGGCTGATGCAGCGGCTGCCGCTCGGTTCTGATTTCGAAGAAGCCTAACCCCTAAAATGCACAGCAACGCCAAGCAGAACATTGACAACCGCCGCGCGGCAGAGCGCAAGCCGGCCGGCACCGGCACCGCGTCTTCCGAAACCCGGTTTACGCCGAAACACCCGCATTCGCATCACGGCCTGCTGAAAGGACCGTATTATCCGCTGGTCAGCCACCTGCCGGCCGGACGAACGGCGACATAGTCAGTCATTGATCGGGAGGCGCACGGTGCAGGTTGTGCCTGCGCTGCTCACGCTGGCCATTTCAATGGTGCCACCGTGCGCCTCCACGATCGCCTTGCAGATGGAGAGGCCAAGGCCGGAGTTGCCGGCGCCGGTGCGGGATTTGTCCGCCCGATAAAACCGCTCGAAGACCCGGGGCAGATCTTCCGGGGCAATCCCCTTCCCCGTATCCGCCACCGTGAACACCGCCAGATTCCCCTGCGCTTCCAGTTTCACGCGCACTTCACCATCCGGCTGGTTGTACTGGATGGCATTGGTCAGAAGGTTGGTGATGACCTGGGCGATGCGTTCGGAATCGCCGATGACGGACAACGGCAAAAGCTCGGAGACGAGCTTGACGCGGCGTTCTTCGGCCAAAGCCTGCACCAGTTCGACGCTGTCCTTGACGGTGCTGGCGAGGTCGAAGGGATGGCGTTTCAAGATTTCCTGACCGGCGTCGAAGCGCGCGAGTTCGAGCAGCGATTCGATGAGCTTGCGCATGCGTTGGGCGGCGCGCTGGCAGGCCTCGACGGTCTGCTTGTAGCCGGCGGCATCGCGCTCCCGGCCCAGCGCCATCTGGGTCTGGGTGAGGATGACGGAGACGGGCGTGCGCAGCTCGTGGGCGGCGTCGGAGGCGAACTGCTTCTGCTGGGCGAAGGCGGTTTCGAGGCGGGCGAAGGTGGAATTCAAGACGGCGGCGAGCTGGCCGAGTTCGCTTTCGGCCTCGGCAGAATTGATGCGCTGGGACAAATCGCCGGCGGCAATTTTCACGGCGGTCGTGCTGATCGCCTGAATGGGACGCAATGCCCGCGAAACAAACCACCACCCGCCGGCCAGGCCGAGAATTAAAATGGCCACGCCAACCGCAGTCAATTTAGTGGCTGCCACGTTCAATTCATGGAGTTCCGGAGCAATGGAACAGCCCACCTCAATTATTTCGCCGGACGGCAGAGTGTTTAAAACGACCCGCTGTTCTGCCAGATTCATCACCACCGGCTGCATAACTTCTTTTCCCCGCAGTTTTTCGACATGGTTCACCTGCTCAAAATAATAATCATACGCCAGCCCAGACTGCCGTTCCGGATAATTGTCCGAGTGCGCGATCGCCGTCTCATTCTGGACGCCGGGTTTAATGCCACCGCCAACCCTGATTTTAAAATAAAAACCATTGGGGTCGTTGGTTCCAAAAAAATGCGCATCTTCCGGGGGCAGATGAAATTCAGTGCGCGGACGAAAATTTTGGCCGGGCGGGCCGTCGTCGGGGAACTGGCCGCGCGGCGGCCGGTCAAACGGCAGCCCGCCGCCATCCGCGCCACGCGGTGGTGGACGGTGCATGGCATTCCCCAAAACGCCAACCCGGCGATGCAGTTCATCGTCGATGCGGCGGAACTGGCGGTTGCGCTCCAATTGATAGGAAGTGAAACCGAAGCCGGCCAGCACGACCACAAGAATCAGTCCGTACCAGAGTTGCAAGCGCCACTTGATGGATTTGAACAGTTTCATGGAGTCCCCCATTCCATGCCTCTCACGCTGGCTGGTTCTGCCGAAGCGAAAGGCTTCCGGCGTCTTTGGAGATACGCGCGCCGGGATTGAAGCCCACCCCTCACCCTAACCCTCTCCCCTCGGAGGGGCGAGGGAACACCGTTGCAAGTGTTTTGAACTGCGATTATCTTCTGCCACGCCAGCATCTTCAGGCACGCCAGGAAAAGCGCCAGCGGGCCGGCGCACTCCAAAACCTCACGGCGATAGGCCGTGGCAATCAAATTATTTGCGCCGATTTTCATCCTTCAATGCAGTAGCCGTGGCCGCGGCGGGTGGCGATGAATTCCGCTCCGAGTTTTTTGCGGACGTTGGAAACATGGACATCAAGGAGATTGGAGAGCGAGCTTTCGTTCTCGTCAAAGAGGTGTTCGTAAAGCTGGGTGCGGGTGACGACTTCGCCACGATGGAGGGCCATGAATTCCACGAGGGAATATTCGCGGGCGGTGAGTTCCACGGGCTGGTCCTTGAGCGAAACGATGCGGGCGGCGGTGTCCACCCGCACCTCGCCGATCTCGATGACATTGCTGGTCTGGTTGACACTGCGGCGGATGATGGCGCGGAGGCGCGCAAACACCTCGGCGAGGTCGAAGGGCTTTACGACATAATCGTCCGCGCCGGTGTCAAGGCCCTTCACGCGGTCGCGGGTCTGGTCGCGCGCGGTGAGCATGAGCACGGGGGTTTTCTTCGTCTTGCGGAGGCGCTTGAGGATTTCCCAACCATCCAGGCCGGGCAGCATGACGTCGAGCACGATGGCGTCGTAATCGGTGCCCTCGGCGTTGAAGAGGCCGTCCTCGCCGTTGTCGGCGGTGTCCACGGCGTACCCTTCCTCGCGCAAAGCCTGGGCGAGGCTGGCGAGCAAATCAGGTTCGTCTTCGACAATCAGGATTCTCATGGCGGCGCGCGAAAGTGATAACACAGCCGCACGCTGGCGTCACCTTCGCAAAAGCAACCTTAAGGGGAGATGAAGAGGCAAGCACCAAGCTCCAACATCCAAGCTTCAGTGAAGTTTCAGGCACCAATATTCAAAAGAAGAAAGCCGCCAACTGTTTCACGCGACACGATTCGTGTCAGTTGCTGCGCCCCGGGACGGGCGCACTCCGGGGCCGGACATTTTTTGCGCAGTGAAGCGCAACAAATGCGCGGCTTCACGTTTGCTTAAGGTTGGTTCAGCTAGTGTGGCGTCATGAAAGCTCAAACTAACACACGTCCAATACAGAGCCGGACATATTTCATGGCGTTAGTGACGGGAATTTTTCTCACCAGCGCTGCAATCGCCTGCGCGGAGGACCCGCGCACAAACTCGTGGTTCACCACTTTTGCCGGAAAATATGCGCGCATCTACACGAGCGATGTGAACAAGACGAACGGCACGGCGGCAACGACCTGGTCCACGGGTGGCACGACGCAGGCGAACCCGGTGTATTGCGGGGTGCAGGAGATCTATTCCTCAAGCAACTATGTGTACATCCGCAGTTCCGGCCTGGGCAGCCATGTGATGGGGCCGTGGTATCTGAACACCAACCATACGGTGGCGTTCCCCAATTATCCGACCAACGAGCACGTCCTCTACAAGATTCCGCGCAACCCGACGATCCCGGCCACCAAAACGGCGAACGGCGGCGGACCGATCGGTTATTTCGTGGATGGCGTGGCGATGTTCAACAGTTGGGATGCGTATACCTACAATTCCACCAGCGGCACCGAGGCGCAGAACACCACCGGCTATTGGAATCGCGATGCGTATGTGAACGAGGGCGCGAGCTTCGACCCAAACAACGCGCACCAGGCGGGCGGGCAGCATCATTATCACGTCAACCCGCCCGCGCTGCGCTATCTGCTGGGCGACCATGTGGATTTCAACGTGACGAACAAGGCGTACACGGAGTCCGCCAGCGCGCCTGCGAAACATTCGCCGATCCTCGGCTGGGTGGCGGATGGCTATCCGATCTACGGGCCGTATGGTTACTCGGTTTCCAACAACGCCGCGAGCGGTGTGCGCCGGATGACCAGCGGCTATGTGTTGCGCAACGGACAAAACGGTTCACAAAACCTGGCGAATGCCGCCATCAACCGCGCCGACCTGCCGCAATGGGCGGTGCGGCTCTACGGCGGCGTCTCGAACTCCGCCGCCGGCCCCGCCGTCAGCACGACGTATCCGCTCGGACGCTACATGGAAGATTACGACTTTCTGGGCGACCTCGGGGTTGCGCCGGGCGCGAACACCTACGACCTGGACGAATACAACGGGCGCTGGTGCGTGACGCCGGAATTTCCGAACGGCACCTACGCTTACTTCGTGTGCATCAATGCCAGCGGCACGCCGGTCTTTCCGTACAACATCGGGCGCGGCTACTACGGCAGCCCGACGGCGGGAAACGTGACGAGCATCAGCGAAAGCGTGACGACCAACTTCCTGGGCGGGCCGAACGCGGTGCCGTCGTTAAATGCGCCAACCGCGAAGAGCGGCACGGTGACGTTGACGTGGAGCGCGACGGAAGGCGGGACGTACATGGTGCAGTCCACGACAAATTTCACGGCCTGGACAACGAATTCCACGACGGTGGGCGCGGTGCTGAATGCGGCGGGCTACACGAATAATCCGACGGACAAATATCGTTTCTATCGGGTGGCGCGAACGACGCTGGCAACGTATGACTCGCCGGGCACGGGCGGCGGCACGAGCAGCGGCGGCACGGGACCGACGTATGCGGTTCCCGGCAGCGCCGTGGTCAGCAAAGGCACGGGCACAAACTTCACCTTGAGCATCACGCTGCCGGGCACGCCGCCGTCGCCGCCGACCACCGACGCCATCACGAGCGTGACGCTGGGCGCGACGGTGGCGACAAGCACCTCCTACCCCGTGCAGGGGACGGTGCTGGCGAATTTCTCGCTCGCGTCGACGAACGCGACCGGGCTACTGAACGTGGTGGTGACATTCTCGGCCGGTCCGCCGCCGTATACGTTCAGCGGCGCGATGACGATCAATCAGTAGCAACAACAACAACTTGCACCAACCCCACCACTGCGGCGCGGGCCGGGACGAAAGCGAAGGCGTCCCGGCCCGTTTTAATTAATCGGGATTCACCAGCCCTCATCCGGCTCACCGTGCCCGCCTGCGGGATATTTGATGATTTGAAGCACGGGCCAGCGCGATCTGGCCGTTTAGAAACAAGGATGGGCGGCAGCGAAAGGGAGGAAGGGAAGTTTCAGGGTTGTGTCCAGCCGCAGAACGGACAAAGTTTTAAACCAACCGCGATGCGCTTTTCACACGCAACACAGGGCGTCCCGTTTTCGATTTCCTCGACAACCTCTTCCGCTTCGGGCGCCGGCCCGGTTGGCTCGGGTGGTGTCCAGGTGACGGGAATCTGCCCCGCCCTGACGGCACCGCATTTCCAACAGGAATTAAACTGCGGTTCGGATTTCTCGCCGCACTGCGGGCATTCCCATTCAGCTCCGGCAGCCGCTGCCGAAGATTGGAATTCAGCCTTGATTTTCAGCGCTTCCGCGAGTCTATGATCGTCTTGAATCCAAAGTTCCGGCGTGCTTTCACTCAAGGGTATTTCAGGTGAAAGGCCCGAGGAAATTTCATTGCGTAAAACACAGGCAATGCCGGCGCTTTCCAGCATGTTTTTGAGCCGGGGAATCTCGCCGACAATCGGCGAACTGAAAATTTTTTTTCATAAATAACGTGCAAGATTGGCTTGGACAACCTGGTTGGCGACGAATGCGAGGAGGGTGGCTGCGCTTCGGAGCAAATGTGGGTCGCACAGTGTGAAGAACCACCGCCGACTCATGACGGGAACCACGATTGCGGAACTGCAAGCGCCAACGGCGGTTGGCTCCAGCGACCTATCAGGTGTCACGGTCCAATTTTCAAAATATTCTTTTGCCATATATCCTCCGGCTTCAACTTTGTCGGATAAAGAACCCCGTAAGAATCGAAATTTCGATTCGTGTGCCACCACTCGACCGCTGTCGGTCGCCAAAGCGTGGTCTGGTCATTCAACTTTCTGAATACCCAAACATCCTGCATCGATGGTTGAGAATTCTCAAGTCTGACGACCACGCCATCGACGACGTATCTACCAGTGAGCGGGTAAGTTGGCTCGTCACCAAAGGTGATATCAGACGAAAACCAATACCGGTAGCGACCACCAGCCAACGCCAAAATCAAAGTGGAATACCCGTCCTTAAAGAAAAATACGCCCTCCTCAACATTCTGCATTGGAGCGACAACTATGGCGGTGTCAGCGACTTTCCCGGACTCGATGGCATCAGGTAGGACTACAGCGTTTGTGGGCACGTGCATTTCGGATCCGAGCGCATGTTTGTAGGCGTTGCAACCACTCACAATCAATATGAGCCAAAGTGGAATGAATCGGTGCATGTGGGCGAATGACACCTAACGGATAATGGGCAACGGGTTTTGCAGCCCATCCTTTTCCCTGTGCCGTTTATCCGGTGCCATGGAGGAGGTGTATTCGGGGTGAAACTGGTTGTCGAGAGGGAAATGCGTGTGAAATGAGGGTGTGGAGTTAAAACGAGGATGGAGGATGGTTGAACCCGGTGCGGGCGGAGGATGCGGGCGAAATAGGCATCGTCGGCGCGGGCGAAAGCGGCGGTAAACCGCACGCACAGTCCAAACGCTGCGCGCGGTTGCAAGCGCAAGGCGGTCGCGCAGTGTTTGGAGCAGTGCGGTGGCTTCAGCACCGCTTTTGCGCGCGCGAGGGGCAGCATCAATCCGGGTGGTCGGCGTCCGCCCAAAGCGGCGTGGCGTTACACTTCCCGCCGCAGTCCATGACGCGAGGGGTTGGCGATGATGACGGAGTTTTCCGGGCATCGCAGGTTGGCGATGTGCTGCGGCTGGTCTGCGACACAGCCGCCATCCGTTAAAGCCAGCGAGGATGAGGAAGACGAGGAGGAAGATGAAGATTGAGGCCGGTCGAAATTAAGCAATTTGTTGGAGGTGAGGGGGTTCTAAATCGAGGACGAGGACGAGGAGGATTGGGGCGGTCGGAATGAAGTCGGAAAGAAGTCGGAATGAATCGGAATCTATTCGGAATGAAGATTTTTTTTGACCGGGGTAAAATCATGACAAATTTAAAATTAAAAATGAAAATTGAGGAAAAGCCCAATGAATCAAGCGGGGGGGTGGACAGCCTTTGTCCAACCGGGAGGGGTACAATGAAGGCATGAGCATGGAAAATGCAAAATTAAGAAACTGGATCCGGGATGAGGAGCAAGAACGCAAACCGACGCAAAGGGGCGCCCCCTCATCCGCCCTGCGGGCACCTTCTCCCCCGAGGGGGCGAAGGGCCGAAGCCGGGCGCTCCGAAGGCAGGAGAACCATGCAAGGCCTTGGGAATCAAGGTCCGTCAGGCTTGGTCAGGCTTTGTCAGACCCTAGAATTTTTATTTTTTTTAAAAGCACCAGCGGACGGCCACCAGTACTAGCGGACGGCCACCATATAAACCAGAACCATGAACACGATCCGTAGCGGAAAAATCGCCCGGTTGCCGCCTGAAATCCGGGAGCAATTGAATCAGCGGCTGGCCAATCATGAATCGAGCACTTCGCTCGTGAAATGGTTGAATGCGTTGCCGGAGGTTCAAGCGGTCGTGACGCAAGAATTTGGCGGCAAAGCCGTCATGAAACAAAATCTGCATGAATGGCGGCATGGCGGTCATGCGGAGTGGCGGTGGGAACAGGCGGCGCGGAAAATCGTGGAACGGCTCCATGCGGACAGCAATGAACTGACCAAGGTGGCCGACGGATCGGTCGCGAATATCACGGCGCAATGGCTGGCGGCGCGTTATGTGGTGGGGTTGAAACAATTGAAGGGGCGGGCCGGCGACCGGGAGGCGGCCTGGAACCAAATGCGGGAGTGTTGCCACGATGTGCTGGCGCTGCGGCGCATGGAACATCTCGCGCAACGGCTGGAATTTGAGCGGGTCCGGGCCGGGCTAAAGTTTGAGGATGGAGGATTGAAGATGGAGGGGGAATGCAAACTGACGACTGGAAAGTCGCCAGCACCGGCAGGCTCGAAAGCTGTTTTGTAAAAAACTTATGATCAAAGCAAAACAGGGATGAAAACGGCCATGTTTCGTGTTACAGAAAGGGCGTTGGGAATCGAAAGCACCACCTCTCCCCAGCCCTCTCCCCCATTGCATGGCGGAGAGGGGGCCAGAGGCATCAGATTCAAGAAAGGTTTCTACAAAACAGCTCGAAAGCCTGCCCTACGCCGGAGGTGCCATGAACATCTCCGCCACCATCCTCAATCATTTTCATTCGCCGAATGTTGCCGTTCTGCTAACTTAAAATCGCATGGCGTTTGAATTCACATTTCTCGGCAGCGGCACGTCGCAGGGCGTGCCGCTCATCGGCGTTGATTATCCACCGGAATACTTGGCCAACCCCAAAAACTGGCGCACGCGCCCGGCCATCTATGTGGTCACGGACAAGGTCAAACTCGTGGTGGACACCCCGCCGGAATTTCGCATCCAATGCCTGCGTGAAAACATCCGGCATCTCGACGCCGTGCTGGTGACGCACGCCCACGCCGACCACATCCTCGGCATGGACGACTGCCGCCGTTTCTGTGATCTGAACGGCGGCGCCGCCCTGCCCATCTACGCCAGCGAGGCGACGATGGTGCATCTGCGCCGGGTTTTTATTTACGCCTTCCATCAGGGCCCGTGGCCGAAAGGATATTTTATCCCCGAAGAACGCGTCGTCAGCGGCCCGTTCGAGGTTGGCGACTTGAAAGTCACTCCGCTGGACCTGCCCCACGGCCGGATGACCACCACCGGATATCTATTCGAACAAGATGGACAAAAGCGGCTGGCGTATCTGAGCGACTGCAAGGAAATCCCGGACGAGGCGATGGAAAAAATCCGGGGCGTGGAGATCGCCGTGCTGGACGCCCTGCGCCAGAAGCCGCATCCCACGCACATGTGCCTGGATGAGGCGCTGACGGCGGCGCGGCGCATCAATGCCAAACAAACCTATTTTACGCATCTCACCCATGATTATGACCACGACAAGTCCCAGGCGGAATTGCCGCCGGGAATCACGCTGGCCTGGGACGGATTGAAAGTGCAGGCTGGCGCATGAAATCCACACGCATCATCACCATCGCAATGTTGCTCTTGGGCGGCGGACTGCGGGCGCAGACCGACGACGCGTCATTCACACCCGCCAACCCGCCGGGCCTGCTGCCACTTCCCAGTCATAAGAGCCCGGCTTATCGGGCGGCCAAACTGTTCCGGCACGGCGTCAATCTCGGTGATTATCTGGAAGCGGGGAGCTGGGCGGTGAAGATCGACGCCGGTGAATTTGCCGCGATGAAGCACGAGGGCTTTGATCATGTGCGCGTGCCGGTGGGCTGGCATCGCTATGCCGGGCCCGCCCCGGATTTCACGCTGTCGCCGGAGATTTTTTCGCGCGTGGATTTCGCGGTGACGAACACGCTGAACAACCACATGGCGGTGATGATCAACATCCACCACTTTGACGCGCTGGACAAGGACCCGACGAACACTGCGGCGGAGTTTCTCAAGATCTGGCAGCAGATCGCCGCCCACTACCGGAATTTCCCCGCCCGGCTCGCCTTTGAGCTGGATAACGAACCGCATGACTACGCCACCACGGCATTGATGAACCCCATTTACGCCCAGGCCATCACAGAAATCCGTCAAACCAATCCCAAGCGGACCATTTTTGTGGAGCCCGGCGGCTGGGGCAGCATTGCTGAATTAAAAAACTTGGTCCTGCCGCCGGATGACAACGTCATCGTGTCCGTGCACTGCTACGACCCGTTTCATTTCACGCACCAGGGCGCAAGCTGGACCTCGGCGGATGTTCAACAGACGAACATCGTTTTTCCCGGCCCGCCCGCCCAGCCGCTGGCCATGGATGAAGGCCTGAATCCGAAGCCGTGGGTGCGCGATTGGATCGAGAAATACAACACCCTGCCCTCCGGGCAAAACCCGAGCAGCCCGCTGGCTTTCACCGGGAAATTAAAATACCTCCACGCGTGGTCGGATTATTATGGGCGCCCCATCCATCTGGGCGAGTTTGGCGCCTACATCAAGGCCGACGAACGTTCCCGGGCGAATTTCTATGCGGCCTTCCGGCAGGCCGCCGAAAAGGAGCAACTCGGCTGGTGCATCTGGGATTGGAGTGCTAATTTCCGCTACTGGGACAAAAAGAACAATGCCCCGATGCCCGGGATGCGCGACGCTCTGTTTGGGAAATGAAAACGATTACTGCAACACAATTATCACGATGCTGGCAGGGTTTCCTCTTGCTGCTTTTCGTGCCCGTGCTGGCCCGCGCGGGTGGCGACGAGGTGGTGGTCGTCTATAATTCCCGGCTGCCGGAATCCAAGGCCGTGGCCGAGCATTACGCCGCCATGCGCCGGGTCCCCGCCGGCCAGGTATTTGGTTTAGCCCTCACGACCAATGAGGTGATGACCCGCGAGGAATTCACGGAGGACCTGCAAAAGCCGCTCGCGGCAAAACTCGAAGCCGCCAAGCTCTGGAAATTTGGCAGCATTCCGATCCCGGCCAATAATGGCCAGCCCGCGCGCACCGAGAACCGCGTCGTAGAATCAAAGATCCGCTATGCGGCATTATGCTACGGCGTGCCGCTCAAAATTGCGCCCAGTTCAATGATTGAGGAACTGGAACAAAAGATGACCCGCGAGGATTTCCGCCGGAACGAGGCGGCGGTCGATTCGGAACTCACCTGGCTGCCGGTTTCCCGAAGCAACATCCCGCTGACCGGAGTGTTGCCGAACACGTTTTACACCAAGACAAACCGGGCGGCCTTGAATTGCACGAACGGCATCCTGCTCGTCACCCGCCTCGACGGCCCCTCGTTCGAGATTGCAAACCACCTGGTGGACAAGGCCATGGAGGCGGAAAGCAATGGGTTTTGGGGCCGCGCGTATTTTGATGCGCGCGGGCTGGACCGGACCAACGCCTATTTTCAAGGCGATGCGTGGATCCTGACCGCCGCCGAAATCTGCCGCCTGCAGGGCTTTGATGTGGAGACGGACACCAACGCAGAAACTTGGCGGGCTTCAGCGCCGATGAGTCATATTGCCTTTTATGCCGGCTGGTATGCGGACTGGGTCAATGGGCCATTTCTGGAAAGACAGGTGGAATTCATGCCCGGCGCCTTTGCCTATCATCTGCACTCATACAGCGCTGACAGCTTGCGCACCACCAATCGTAATTGGTGCGGTCCCCTGCTGGCCCTCGGCGCCACTTGTACCATGGGAAACGTATATGAGCCATATTTGCAGTGCACCCCGAACATCGCCTTCTTCGCCGAGATGTTGTGCGGCGGCTGGACCTTCGGCGAATCCGCGTGGGCCTCGGAAATCGTCGTGTCCTGGCAGACCACCATGATCGGCGACCCCCTGTACCAGCCGTTCAAAAAGGCCCCGCCGGCGCTGCACGCCGAACTGGAGCGCAACCACAACCCCCTCATTGAATGGTCGCTCAACCGGCTGATGAACCTCGATCTGGCCCGCGGCGTCCGCGCGCCCATGCTCTCCTCGTTCCTGGAAAGTTCGCCGTTGACCGCCCAAAGCGCCGTGCTCACCGAAAAGCTGGCCCAGCTTTATGACATGCAGGGCAAACCATCTTCAGCCCTGGACGCCTGGCGGCAGGCCTTGAAGTTGAACCCGTCGCCGCACCAGCGCATCCGCCTGCACCTCATCCTCGGGGAAAAATTGCTGGCGGCGGGCCGTAATCAGGATGCGGTGGAAAACTGGAGCCAGCTCATCGCGGATTCACCGGATTACCCCGGGCTGCCGGACATCCGGGAAAAACTGAAGCAACTTGAACAAAAGATCGCCGCCGGAAAAAAATAGCCATGGCCGTATTTTTTGACACCCACGCGCATCTCGATTATCCGGAGTACCACCCGGACTTTTCCGAAGTGCTGGCCCGCGCGGAAGCTGCCGGCATCACGAAGGTCATCTCCATCGCCACCGACCTGGACAGCAGCCGCCGCGCGCTCGCGCTCGCGGAAAAATACCCGATGATCTACGCCGCCGTCGGCTGGCATCCCAGCAACGCCCATGAGGCCCCAACCGACATCCGCGCGGAACTGCGCGAGCTTGCCCGCCACCCCAAGGCCGTCGCCATCGGCGAATGCGGGCTGGATTATCACCGCCTGCCCAGCGCGGCTGGCGGCAGCGCGGAGGAGGATGCGCGCTACAAGGAGAAGCAGGCGGAAATTTTCCGGCAACAACTCGAAGTCGCGGTGGAAACCGGGCTAAACTGCGTCATCCACCAGCGCAGTTCGTTCGATGACTTGTTCGCCCAGATCCAGCCGTTCGCGCCGCAGACCCGCGGCGTATTTCATTGCTTCGGTGAAAGCGTGGACCGGCTGCAAAAAATCCTGTCGCTCGGCTGGCTGGTGAGCTACACCGGCATTGTGACATTCAAGAACGGCCAGAACATCCGTGAGGCCGTGGCCGCAACGCCCCTGGACAAATTTATGCTCGAGACCGACTGTCCGTACCTCGCCCCCGTACCCTATCGGGGCAAGCGCTGTGAACCCGCCTATGTGAAGGAGATTTCCGAGACGGTTGCGCAGGTAAAACTATGTTCGCTGGAGGAATTGAGCGCGGCAACCTGCCGCAACGCCCACGCATTTTTCGCCAAAATGCGTTGATGCCTCAAAGTCATCCACGCGTCCATTTTTTCGGCAAGCCCCGTTTTTGCCGCCGGCAACGTCATCCCGGTAAAAGATTCCCGAGGCCACGCCGGCGGCCGGCGACTTTTGCCGGTCGAGGCGATTGACACTTTTCCATTGGGAATATTGAGGAAAAATCTTCCGGCTGAAGTCCGGTTTTTGACTACCTGAAAAAGGGTAAACCGCTGTTTCTCAAGGCTAAAAAGTGGCATCGCACTTGCGATGGGTTAGGGCATGAGTTGAAACATTTTTCACCGGGTGTTTCACCGAAATTGAAAAACTAATTTAACGTAATGAAAAAATCACTTTTACTGTCTTTGGCGGCCCTGCCCGTCATCCTCTCATCCTGCGCCACGCCGCAGCCGCCCCAAGCCTATCACAACACCGACAGCACCGCGCTGGTCATCGATGCCGTGGATGCGCGTTCCAGCCGGATCATCATGCCGACCCCGTCCGGCCCGATCGCCAACGACCAGATTCTCTCGACCGCCCGCCAGTTGCCGCAGCACCAGACCGCCGTCGTCATCCTCGAAAATTACAACGAGCCGCAGGCCGGGGATGAATTCCGCAACCGCGGGACCCCGTGGTTCATCGGTCTGCGTTGCCTCGGCTACGAGCATATCGTCTTCCTGCAGGGCAATGGCGCCGGCAATCCCGAAGGCCTCATAACGGTTGCCAAATACGACTGATCTTTTCATGGGTTGGGGTGACGGCCCGCTGCTGCCACTGTTTGGCATCGGCGGGCCGTTTTATTTGCCATTGCCCTGCAACCATTCCGACGTATATTTCGTCCACGAACGTATGACACGGCAACAAGTCCTCGACCTCTACTTCCTCGACGCCAGGCACAAGCTCGTAGAACTCGCCGCCTTCCTTGACCGGGCCGAGCGCGCCACCGGCAAGGATGATTTCCGCCTGCAAGCCTTCCGCGCCGCCCTCAGCAAGCTCGCTGGCAAAAAGAAGCACAAGGCCAGGGCCGTCTTACTGGCCTTCAGCGACCCAACCGCCAAGCCGGTCGCCAAGGCGCCCGGCAAAGGTGCAGTCGGCGCATTTAATGGAAAATAAGCATAAGTCGTCACCGCCGCTCTTCTCTCAACATTATCATGCGTTACATCGAACCCCACGCCCACATGGTCAGCCGCACGACGGACGACTACGAACGCATGGCGTTTGCCGGGTGCGCGGCCGTCTGCGAACCGGCGTTCTGGGCCGGCTTTGACCGCAGTTCTCCCGCCGGTTTTCACGACTATTTCTGCCAGCTCACCGAGCATGAGCCGAGACGCGCCGCCAAGTTCGGCCTGAAACATTTTTCCTGGCTCTGCATCAATTCCAAGGAGGCCGAGGATGTGCAACTGGCCGCGGAGGTCATCGCCCTCATCCCCCAGTTTCTCGACCGCCCAAACGTCCTCGGCATCGGCGAGATCGGCCTGAACAAAAATTCCCGCAACGAACTGCGCGTGCTGGAGATGCAGGTTGAACTCGCCGCCAAATATCAGCAGCTCATCCTCGTCCACACACCGCACCTCGAGGATAAATTGAAGGGCACGCGCCTCATTCTGGACGTCCTGAAGAACGACCCGCGCATCCGGCCGGAGCGCGTCATCATCGACCACGTTGAGGAACACACGGTGGCCATGGTACTGGACCGCGGCATGTGGGCCGGCATGACGCTTTATCCCGAAACCAAATGCACCCCCGCGCGGGCCGTCGATATTTTGGAAATCTACGGCCACGAACGCCTTTGGCTAAACAGTGCGTGCGACTGGGGCGTTAGCGATCCGCTGGCCGTGCCGAAAACCGCGCTGGAAATGAAACGCCGCGGCCATGTCGCCGCCGCCATCGACCAGGTCATTTTTCAAAACCCGCAAAAATTCCTGCGGCAATCGAAGAACTTCAAACTGCCAAAGTGACCATCACGGCACCAGCACCAGGCGATAAAACCTCATGTCGCCCGCGTTAACAATATTCGTATCGACAAAACTGCAGACATTCGTCACAGCAGTGATGCTGCCGATGCTTTGCCAGTCCGCCGCCGCCAGGTTGGTTGTGGCCTGGATCTCATAATTCAGTCCCCCCAACGAGTTCCAAACCAGCTGCAAATCAGTGCTATTGAAGGTCGCGCTGCCCAGTGCCACCGGAGGAATCAACGTCACCGACACATCATCCATGCCAAAATAATTTGGGTCATTGCGCGCGGCAAACTGCAGGTCGGTATTGGTGCCGGCTCCCGCCACCACAAATTGGAAAACCGTCCAGCCAAACGCGGGCGGCGCAAAGAGACTGACCAGGTTCGTGCCACCCCAGGAAGCGATGAATTCCTGACCGCTCCCCGATAGTGGATTATCCAACCAGAAGGAAAGTTGGTACAGCTGCTCTGGCTGTGTCGGCAACGTTTGGGTCCAGGTCGCCCGAAATCCACCCTCCCCCAGAAACGCGCCATATTCCCCGGAGTGGACGATTCCGCCGGTGGCAAATTGACCTTCCGTCGCCACCGCATTGTACACCAGCGTTCCGATCTTCTTATCGCCCACTAAGGTCCAGCCGGTGAAATCGCCCGTTTCAAATCCGCCATTCAAGACAATGGTATCGCGCAATTCCAGATCCAGGCCAATGGACTGGATGAGCGATTGTTCCAGATTCGTCACCGACAGCGCCGCCAGGTGGCTGCCGAGCGGCAGCATCTCTGCACCCGTCAATGTCAGGATGATATTGGTCGAATCGTTCGCAACCAGCGTGCCGCTCGTCGCCGAGACCGTCAGCCACGCCGGCATGTCGCCGAGTGCCCAGTCCAAGTCCGTTGCGCTGATGTTCGTCAAAGTGATGCTCCAGTTCGACTGGGTAAATGGCCCGCCGACCAGGCCGTAGGCAAAATAAGTCATCTGCGGCAGGATCAGCAGATTCTCCGGCGTGGTCAGCAGGTTGATGAGATTGGTCCCCGCCGGCGTGCCCCAGCCGGTGCAAAGATCGTAGCCCGGCACGGCATAAAAATCCGCCGGACTCGCACCGTTGGTGTTATTGCCCGTGATGATGTCATGAAAGGTGGTGCCGTAGTTCGTTCCCTTGCAGATTGCGTAGAGCGCCGGGTTGAGAAACCCAACCGGCGGCTGTCCCAGTTGCGCGGCCTGCTGGTTGACGAGCGCCATAAAACCCGCCCACAACGGCGCGGCGCAACTCGTGCCACCTTGGTTCGTGATCGTCACGCCGTTACCGGCAATCTCAAATATGCCATCGGCCGTCAGCGCCACATCCGGCAGGTTGCGCATCAGGGTCGAACCGTGATTCGTTTCCATGTCGATGTGGGCTTGCCACGCGGGGATGCCATAAAATTGACTTATCCCCCCGCCGCTGCCCAGATACCGGCCGCTCACCGGGTCATAGCCGCTGTTCCAAGCGGTTTCAGAGACATAATTGCCATCCACATCCGTTGTCAGCGTCGTCCCGCCAACTTGGGTGATGTTTGGACTGTCACCCGGAAAGGGAATCGCACCGGTATAAGCGTCATCATCCCCGGTCGCATCGAAGAACGATTGCCCCTGGGCCGCCATTTGCTGGAAGATTTGTTCCGCCTCCGCTTCTGGTCCACCCCCGCCCCATGAGCAGCTCAATTGTCTGGCCAGATTGTCGTTGGCCATCTGGTTAAGCACATCCACCCACGGACTCGGATTCGGCGCTTCATAGACGTAGATGTTTGATATCCCCGGCGCCATCGCGAGGGACATCTCGATATCGAGCGCGACCTCAACGTTCCCGATCCCGGGCGCGCCCACCCCGCCATTCACCGGCACCACCACGATGGGCGGCAGCGTGGCGAGCCCGTTGGTACTCGCGTAATTCGTGATGTCCTCCGGATAAAACCCGTCAAATTGCAGCAGCCCAATGCTCTCGCCCGCGCCAGTCAATGGCGTGCCCGGAACATACGCATTGCGTAAATCTGCGGCCAGCAGGCTGCCGCCGGGACCGGAACCGTCGCGCGGCGCGGCGGTGTTGCTCCGTGTCGCCGGGCCGATATGATAATTTGGATGCGGCAAGGAATAGTTGTCCAGCCCGCTGACATGCAGGATCGCCAGCGCCCCATCCACGGACGGCTCGGCATCCGGCGCAAAGAAATTTCTCGATTCCAGCGGATGCCGGTAAGTCTGCAACCGCACATGAAATGCCCGCTCCACATCGGCCGCTTTTCCCTTCACATCCACCAGCAGGCGGTTGGAATGGGTGCCCACGATTTTAAAGCCGTTTGTTGTCGCGAAGCGCTGGACCGCCGCATAATCCTCCGGGGTCGGGCCGAACCGCGCGGTGAATTCCGTCGGTGTCAGGTAATGATGAAACTGCGGGCTCGTCGGATCATAGATCTCCCGGAGCAAATTGGTCAGCGCGGCCGCATTGCGTAGCGGCAATCCGATGGCCAGCCGCAGCTCGTTCGTGCCGGCCATCCGCCCCAGCGAGGCGATTCTTCCCCGTGCCACCGCCACCGGAATATGGCTCGACCCCAGTTGTTTTTGTCCGGCAAAGACGGAATTCGATAGGAGAAGCCCCAAAACGACCGGCAAAATCCAACGTTTTATCGATGGCCCTTTCACGATTAGGTTTCGTATAAAATAGCATCATCCCCCGTCCAATGCGAACATCAAAATCGCCGAAGCAGTGCCATCCATGGTGGGTTCATTTGAAGAATAGTCCGCCATGTCATCATGGTACACTGCCGGCCCTTGGAAGGCCGCCAGCGGGTCCGGCTCATGAATCGCCACTCCCTTGAGCGACATGAAGATACGATCATAGACCGGTCCATCCACCAGTGCTCCGCGCACCATTCGGTGGGTGAGTTGCGTGGTCATCAGGTGGACATCCCCGGGGGATACGCTGCCAATTTCGGTGAACATCGTCGTGCCCCACGGATTGCGCCCCAGCAACCAGTCCCGCTGCCGCGTGGCAAACGCCCGGTATCGCCCGTCGCCCGTCATGCGCTGATACAGGTCGCACTGCGTGATCAGCGCCACCGTCAAATTGTCCGAGCACCAGATGAACGGCACGCCAATGTCGTACGCATTCCTCTTCCCCGCCGCCACGCAGCGTTCAATGCCGGCACGATAATAACCCGCCAGCATTTTTTGAAAACTGTGATCCACCAGATCATAAAGCCGGTAGTGCCCCGCGTTCATGAACGGATAATACTGATAATGCCCCGTCTGCTCCTGCCCCATCCAGCTCTCGTCCGCCGCCATCCCGGCATAACGTTTGGCATCGGTTAGAAACTCCGCCTCGCCCGTCGCCCGGAACAGTTCCGCCGCGCCCCATTCCATGTCATCCGCCCACGTCGTTTCGGCGTAGCGATATTTTGAGAGGTATGAATTCCCCTGCTGCACACCTTCCTTGGCCCGGCCGAGCGCATACACTTCCCGGCCCGCCTGCAGACAGCGGCGCGCAAAATCTTTCTGCTGCGGATCGTCCTTCCAGATCTGATATGCCAGCGCCATGGCCGCCGCATATCGCCCGGCGAGATTTGCCACCCCGGTGGATTCGCTCTGGTATTTCATCAACCCCTGCGGCTTGCCGGTGGCAAAATAAACCACGCGCGCGCCGCCCTTGCCCCAGCCGTAATCCGCCTGCTCATTCTGCGGCAAACGCCAGCCGTTATGATCCCGGTCATCCGCCACCTGGTGATAAAGCTGATCCGGCGCGGGGTGCAGCTTCAGCAGCCAATCCAGCCCCCAACGCGCCTCGTCAAGCACATCGAGAATGCCGTTCGCACCAGGCTGCCCCAGGGCATTGACGTGGTCCGCAAATCCGGCCCGGTTGGAACTAACCTCATACGCCAGCAGCATCTGCGCGGTCGCGCTGCCGGACGTGAGCAGATATTTCAACAGATCGCCCGCATCATGCCAGCCCCCCCGCGCATCGAACGGCGTGCCGTTCGTCAACGGCCCGTATGCCGTGCGCGCATCCAGTTGATGACAGTTCGTCTCCAGCCACGGATTGTAACCGCACCGCTGCTCCCGCATGAATTCCAGCAGTTGATCCGGCAATTGCGCGTAGAGCCCATTGCCGATGCCGAACGGAAATGACTTCGCCTTGCCGCAGCCCAGCACATATGTCCCCGGCGTTTTGAACTGGGTGAAGTCCAGTTCCGCATAATTTGTGAACTGCCCCCACATCGCCGCAATCGGCTTCGTGCGGCCGGTGAAAACCGTTTTCTGCGTCGCCGCGTCCACGAGCGAAAACGTCCCCGGCAATGCCGCCTTTGAAAAGGCCAGCCCCGGCTTCACCTCCGCCGGGCCAAACCCGACTTGATTCACGCGCAAAAAAACTTCATCCGCCGCCGGCGCCAGCAATTCATCCACGCGCACGAACTCATACCCCTTCGCCGCCAGCAGATCCAGCAGCTCGCCAAAGCGCGCCGCAAATTTATCCGTCCGCTCCGGCCCGCTGCCGAGATGCAGCAGCAAAATGAATCCGTTCAACCCATGCGGGTCTTCGTTCTCCCGCTTCACGATGCTGTCAAAAATCTTCTGTGACGAAACAAAGTTCGGGTCCGCATCCGCCATGTAATCCGCATTCGCCCGCGTCCCGGCGGTAAAATCCACCAGCGTCAGCCCCAGTTCATGGCTCCACGTCACGATGTCGCGGTTGTAATACTCGAACGGCGGCAGAAAATATTTCACCCCGGAAAGCGCCACGCCCGCGCGCTGCAGCTTTTGCAAGTTCGACCGGAGATCGGCGCGGAATTCTGCACGCGACACCAGGTTCGTCTTCGGTCCGTCCCAAGGACAATACAACACGTGCTTGTCCGAATGCGGCCCGACATAATGCCCCTCCTTGACCATGCGCCCGATGAGCGGGGCAAAACCGGCGTTCGTCAAAAAATCGCCGGTCACGAAGAATGATCCGTGCCCGTTATGCCGCGTGAGTTCGTTCAAGATTGTCTCCCCGCCTTCTGCATACGAATGCCCGGTGAAGGCAAACGCGATCCGCTTGCGATCCGTGTCGCCGCGCACGATGCCGCCCTCGCTCAATTGCCAGTCCGCCCGCGCCACCAACGCCGCGCAGCCCAGCAAAACCAAAATGATTGCCCTTGTTTTCATATCGTTGGCAACGTCACGGCTTTCTTTTCCCGCACTTCCGGTCCCACCAGCACCACAAATTCCCCTTTCAACGAGCGCTTCTGCGCCACCGCCAGCAGCTCGGCGGGCTTGCCGCGCAAAAACTCCTCGAATTTCTTCGATAATTCCCGCGCCAGCACCACATCGCGCCCCGGATAAACCTCGTTCAGTTCGCCCAACAGCTTCTCGATCCGGTACGGCGATTCATAAAACACCAGCGTGCCCCCAGCCGGCCGCAGCGCCTCCAGTTGATTCCGGCGCTGGCCGGATTTGTGCGGCAGAAAGCCCACAAAATGAAATTCCTCCGTGGGCAGCCCGCTCGCCGTCAGCGCCGCCACGAGCGCGCACGGTCCGGCCACCGCCTCCACGCGCAACCCCCCGCCGATGGCTGCCCGCACCACGCGCTCGCCCGGATCGCTGATCCCCGGGCTCCCCGCATCCGTCACCAGCGCCACCTTCTCACCGCGCCGGAGCCGTTCGATGATCTCCTCGCTGCGCTTCGCCTCGTTGAACTGGAAATAGCTCAACAGCGGCTTGCTGATGCCAAAATGCTTCAACAACTGCCCCGAACGACGCGTGTCCTCCGCCGCCACCACATCGCACTCGCGCAACACGCGCAGCGCGCGCAACGTGATGTCCTCCAGGTTCCCGATTGGCGTGGCGACCAGGTACAACGTCCCCGGCTGCAGCGGCGGCAATTGAGGTGATTGAACTTCCATGCCCAAACTTAAACAAATATCGCGCGTGAATGAAAACTCATTCCTAGCTTGTTTCGCTGCGGGCCTTACACCTTTGGCTCCCAACCCGGTTCATACTCACGCCGCCACAGCTTCATCGCCGCCTTGTCATTCAAGATATGCCCGTTCGTCGTGTCGCAATTCAGCTCGCGCCCCACGCGCCAGGCGATGTTGCCCAGGTGCAGCAACGTCACGCTCTTGTGCCCCTCTGTCGCCGGACAGTTCGGCGGCGTCCCGGTCCGCACCGCGTCGATGAAATTCGTCACGTGCAGCAAATCCAGCTTGATCCCGCTCGCGCTCACCGTGTTGGTCGCGTCCACGGCTTCGTTGCCATTGGCGTCCTTCACGACCTTGCCCTTGCTGTCGTAGATCGTATAAGCGTTGCCATCCAGCAACGCCGTCCCCTTCGTGCCGTAGATCAAAACCCCGCGATCTAGTTTTTCCACCGGAAAACCATTACAGCTCCGCCCCTCCCAGCTCATCGTCTTGCCGCCGGGAAAATCCCACGCGATCGTCTGCGTGTCCGGCGTCTCCCAATCATCCTGAAACGCATACCGCCCGCCATTCGATGACACGCGTGTCGGCCAGTCCACGCCCAGCGCCCAGCGGCAGACATCCACCTCATGCGTGCCGTTGTTCAACGCCTCGCCCGTGCCATAATGCCAGCGCCAATGCCATTTATAGTGCACCAAGTTGTCCACGTAAGCCCGGCGCGGCGCGGGCCCCTGCCATAATTCATAATCCAGCCATTCCGGCACCGGCACCGGCTTGCCATGACCGATGCTCTCGCGATTGTTCGCATACCACGCCCGGCCAAAATATGCCTTGCCGATCAGTCCGTCATGGATTTCCCCGATGATCGCCTGCAAATTTGGAAACGACCGGCGCTGCGCGCCCATCTGCAATACGCGCTGATACTTGGCCACCGCCTTGATCAACAATTCCCCCTCGTACGGATTTTGACTGCACGGTTTTTCCACATACACATGCTTCCCGGCCGCCAGCGCCAAAATCGCCATCGGCGTATGCCAGTGATCCGGCGTCGCGATCGTCACCACATCCACGGCTGGATCTGCCAGCACCTTGCGGAAATCACCCACGCCTTTCGGTGCGGCATCCTGCTTCTTCGAGGCCGCCTTGATGCCCTTTTCCAACGCGCGCGTATCCACGTCACAGATCTGCGTGATCTGCACCCCCGGAATCTTGGTCAGGCAATCGATATGCGCCCCGCCCCGGCCGTTCGTGCCGATCACCGCCGCCATCAATTTTCCGTCCGGACCGATGTTTCGCGCCGGCACCACGCCCGCCCGGGCCAGTGGCCCGAGACAAGCCAGCCCCAGCCCGGCCGCCCCCGTTGTTTTCAAAAAAGCCCTGCGATTGATGGAATCATTCATAATAAGTAATAAGTGCCATTGATGTTAAGTGATGCTGTGTGGATCAATATTTATCCATCACGCCAGAGAAACCGCCCCACCGCAACAAACTTTCGCGAAAAACGCATCGCCCATTCGCACGACCTCGCCTCTTTCCGTAGCCGCCGAGGTCAGACCTTCGAACCACGACAATCAGCTTGATAATAAAACTGGAAGGTGCATTGTTAAGTAAGACATAATATTTTATGAAAACGAAAATTCTCCTGGCCATCTGCGCCGTGATGATGGGTCTCGGTGGCATCAATCCCGCCCGCGCTTCCGTCGATAATTCCCTGGAAGTGGTTGGCGACCTAGCCCTCGTACGCCCGGGTTGCTTCCTGGTCACGGTGCTTGGCTCGGCGGTGTTCGTCGTCGCCCTGCCGTTTGCCGCCACCTCCGGCAGCGTCAAGAAAACCGCCGATACTCTCGTCGTCCATCCCGCTGCGGCCACCTTCACGCGCCCGCTCGGTGATTTCTCCACGCTGAACTGACCGCCTTGAAGTCCGCCACGCAGTTCTCGCTCGTCCTGGTCACCGCGCCGGATTTGAAAACCGCGCGGGCACTGGCCAAATCCGCCCTTCAGGCCCGGCTCATCGCCTGCGCCAATCTCATTCCCCGGTTGGAATCCCATTACTGGTGGCAGGGAAAGATCGAATCGGACAAGGAAGTCCTGTTGTTGCTCAAAACCCCAAAATCGCGGCTGGCTGCCCTCGAAAAGCTGATTTTGGACCGCCATCCCTACGACACCCCCGAATTCCTCGTCCTGCCCCTGGCCGCCGGCAGTAAAAAGTATCTCGCCTGGCTGGCTGCAAGCTGTCAGTAATATTCCAGATAATTTTTCCTTTGAACCTGCGCGCAGCGAGCGTAGATTCACCTCGGTGTTAGCGGAATTCAATAATACAGGTGACATTAGTGCGCTGGTGCTGCTGGCCGTGCTCGGCTTCACTTTCGCGTTTGGGTTTGCCATGTTCCGCTGGATGCTGACCGTCCACCGGCGGCAGCAGTTGGAAAACCGGGTCCTCAACCAGGCCCTGAATTTTTTCCCGTTCCACTCCCAGTCATTCACCCCCAACCGCCCAAACTGCTGGCTCGCCATCCGCTCCGTCTCCCCGGAAGCCGTCAAGATGACCCTCGGCCTCAACCGCGCCGCGCCCTGTTCCTGGGAGGAAGGCCTCGCCGGCGGCCACGAATTTTTCATCAGCCCGCGCGTCCACGGCTGGGTCATCGTCACCGGCCTCGGCCTCCCCCACCCGAGCGATGACGTCGATGCCACCTTTCTCTTCCTCACCGCCTTGAGCAAGCAGCTCGGCCACGTGCAATATTTTTACGCCAGCCGCCTCATGCATCATCACGCCTGGGCCCGGCTGGACGAGGGCTGCGTCACCCGCGCCTACGCCTGGGCCGGCGAAACCGTCTGGAACCAGGGCGCCGAAACCCTCCCCGAGATCGAGATCGGCGTGAAGACCTTTGCCTACGGCGACAACACCGGCACCATCCTTGATGCCGAGACCAACTTCGAAAAAGTCCCCGCCCTCGCCGCCCGCTGGAGTCTTGACCCGGCCGAAGTCCGGCTGCATTCCAGCCGGCAGGCCACCGGCATCGCCGGCGAATCCGCCATTAACTGAAAAAATTTGTTGCGCGAAATCCGCCGTCTGCGCACAGTGCGTCAACGAAAGGCTGCCCATGTCGTTCAGCATTGAACTTGAACTCCAGAAATTCCCGAAGCACGTCAAGCTGAAGGAAAACAAACGCGCCGTCCTGCGCCCCCTCGCCAAGACGGATGAAAAGGATCTGCACAAGCTGTTCCTCGGCATCCCGGAGCCGGAACGCATGTTCATCAAGCATCGCGTCACCGACATCAAGATCATCCGCGACTGGTGCAAAAAAATTGATTACGGCCGCAACCTCCCCATCGTCGCCCTCATCGGCGGCAAGATCGTCGGCGTCGCCACTCTCCACCAGCAGCTCGGCGGCTGGAAACGCCACATCGGGCGCGTCAGCGTCCTCGTCCATCCGCAGTTCCGCGGCCGCGGCCTCGCCACCACCCTCGTCGAGGTCACCATGGACATCGCCCGCCGCTCCGGCCTCGAAAAGGTCGAGGCGGAATTCATCGGCGAACAGGACGGCGCCATGCATATGTTCGCCATGCTCGGCTTCAGCAAGCTCGTCCATCTCGAGGAGTACGTGAAGGACATGCAGGCCATTGCCCACGACTACATCCTCATGGGCCTCAACCTCAAGACGGACGAGGAATACACCGGCGTCGGCGGCTGAAAGCATAAATTACGAATGACAATCCGTCATCGAAAGCCCATTCGTCATTCGTCATTCGTCATTCGTCATTCAACAAATGCCTCCCGCCACCTGCCCGAACTGCGGTGCCGACGTTCCCCGCAACGCCAAGGCCTGCCCCGGATGCGGTGCCGATGAAAAAACCGGCTGGTCTGACAAAGCCTATGTGAGCGGTCTGGGCATCGAAGAAGAAAAAGAATTCGATTACGAAAAATTCGTCAAAGAAGAATTCGGCGGCGGCACCCGCAGCCCCAAGCCGCACGGCATCTCCTGGCTCTGGTGGATCACCGCCCTCATCCTAGTCCTATTGCTCCTCTTTTTCTTCTTTCGTTGAAACATAATGGCGTCGCTTTGGCCTCCAATTAACGCGCAGAGAACGCCGAGAGCCGCAGAGACGAATTGATATCTTTGCGTTCCTCTGCGCCCTCTGCGTCTCCGCGTTTCTCCGACCCGGCAGACAAAACAAAAAAGCCCGCTCGTAAGAGCGGGCTTGGTGTTGGTTTTAAAAATTACTTCTTCTCTTCGGGCTTGGTTTCCGGCTTGGCTTCCGGAGCCGGCGCGGCTTCCACCGCGGGGGTGTAGTCAACCCATTCCAGAATGGCGCTCTGACTGGCATCGCCATTGCGCTGCCCAAGCTTGATGATACGGGTGTATCCGCCCTTGCGATCCTTGTAAACCGGCGCGATCTCCTTGAAGAGGATTTTCGCGGCGGATTCCTGATGCAAACGGGCCACCGCCAGACGGCGATGTTGGATGGTCCCCTTTTTGCCGAGCGAGACCATCTTTTCCGCGATGGAACGGGCGGCCTTGGCCTTGGCCAGGGACGTCGTCACGCGCTTGTGTTCGATCAAGCTGCAAACAAGGTTGGCGAGCATCGCGTTGCGATGTTCCGATGTGCGGCCCAGTTTGGCCGTGCGCTTCAAATGTCTCATGGCAAATCCTTATTCCGGTTTCGGTTCTTCTTTGACCGTCGTGTCAATCAGACCCGGTTCAAAATTCATTCCCAACGACAACTGCAATGACGTCAGCTTGTCCTTGATTTCGTTCAGCGACTTCTTGCCGAAGTTGCGATACTTGAGCATCTCCTGCTCGGTCTTCATCGCCAACTGGCCGACCGTGGTGATGTTCGCGTTGTTCAGGCAGTTCGCCGCGCGGACGCTGAGCTCGATCTCGTTGACGCTCATGTTGAGAAGCTTCTTCATCTTCATCTTCTCGTCGTCCTGCTTGTCCGCGGCTTCCTCGAATTCAACGGCGTTCTTGTCGTAGCCGACAAACACGTCGAGGTGATGCGCGAGAATGGCCGAGGCCTGCGTCAGCGCGTCATCCGGCGTGATGCGTCCATCGGTCCAGATTTCCATGACCAGGCGGTCATAGTCCGTACGGTTGCCCACGCGCGCCGCTTCCACGTTGTAGCGCACCCGGGTCACCGGCGAGAACAGCGAGTCGATCGCCACGATGCCGATGGCCTGGCCCGGCTTCTTGTTCTCGTCGCTCTGGCAGAAACCGCGGCCGACCTTGACCGTCAGTTCCATCTCAAATTTCTTCTTCTTGTCCAGCGTGCAGATGTGCTGGTCGGGGTTCACCAGTTCAACATTCTGGTTGGTCTGGATGTCGGCCGCCGTCACGGCGCCTTCCTTGTTCACCGAAAGCAACAGGGTCTGCTCATCGCGGGTGTGGGCCTTGAACTTGACCTTCTTCAGGTTCAAGACGATGTCCGTCACGTCTTCCACGACGCCGTCCACCGTGGCAAATTCATGCATCGCGCCGTCAACTTTCAGCGAGGTGATGGCCGCGCCTTCGAGCGAGGACAACAGCACCCGGCGGAGGGAGTTGCCGATGGTATGGCCGTAACCGGTTTCAAACGGGTCGGCGATGAACTTTGCGTAATTTTCCGTGGCGGAGGCATCATCTTTCTGCAACCGCTTGGGCATTTCAAAACGTCCTAAACGAACTGGCATGGTATCCTTTCAACAATTTTAATCTGGCTTCCCCGGCTGATTTTTATTCCCGGCCGGAAAAGCCCGTATAATTGTTTTTCTGTTTATGGTTTAACGGGAATAAAATTCGACGACGGCCTGCTCATTGGCGATCGGTTGGATCTCTTCGCGGGTCGGGATGCGCATGACCACGCCCTTGAGCTCTTCCTTGTTCAAGGACAACCAGTCCGGCACCGCGCGGCTGGCGGAAACTTCCAGGCCCTTGGTCGCGAGCTGCTTCGACACGTTGTGATTCTTGACGCTGATGACGTCATTCACCTTCAAGGCAAACGAGGCGATGGCCGCCTTGCGGCCGTTCACCGTGATGTGGCCGTGATTGACCATCTGGCGGGCGGCGGCACGCGTGTTGGCAAAGCCGAGGTGGAAAACGACGTTATCCAGGCGGGTCTCCAAAATCTGGAGCATGGTCTCGCCCGTGACGCCACGGCGGTTCTTCGCCTTTTCATAGACGCCGCGAAACTGCTTCTCCATCAAGCCGTAGTAATAACGGAGCTTCTGCTTCTCGATGAGGCCGGCACCGTATTCGGTGGTCTTGCGGCGGGACTTCGGGCCGTGCACGCCGGGACCGTAGTTGCGGCGTTCAAGATATTTCGTGGGGCCGAAGATCGGAACTCCGAAACGGCGGCTGATGCGGACGCGGGGACCTGTGTAACGAGCCATAAATTATTATTTCAGTTTTGAAATTGCGGTTGAAATTACACGCGGCGTTTCTTGCGCGGGCGGCAGCCGTTATGCGGCACCGGGGTCATGTCCTTGATCGAGGAAATCTCGAGGCCGATGGCCTGCAACGCGCGGATCGCGGATTCGCGACCTGAACCAGGACCCTTCACGCGGATTTCGACTTCCTTCATGCCGTGGGACATCGCCTGGCGGGCGGCGTCCTGCGCGACCATCTGCGCGGCGTAGGCCGTGCTCTTCCGGGAACCCTTGAAACCCACGCGGCCGGCGCTGGACCAGCCGATCAAGTTGCCCTGGGCGTCCGTGATCGTCACCTGCGTGTTGTTGAAAGTGGCCAGAATGTTCGCAATGCCGGACGCGATGTTCTTCGCGTGCTTGGCCTTGACGACCTTCTTTGCATTCGGATCTTCACCGAGCAGCTCGGCGGCGGTCGGCACGGCGGCGGTGGCCGCCTCGATGACCTTGGGCGCTTCGACCGCACCGGCGGGCGCGGCGGCCTTCTTGGCAGGCTTGCCTTCCGCTGCGGGCGCAGCGGCGTCAGCCTTCACTTCTTTTTCCTTCTTAGGAGCGGCGGTTTTCTTCTTTTCTTCGGACATAGCGTTATTCAATTTCAAATCTCAAATTTCAAAATTTGAAATATATTAGTGGATGCCGGCCTTGGCGGTCGGGTTGCGCTGCACACCGACCGTCTTCCGCGGGCCCTTGCGGGTGCGGGCGTTGGTCTGGGTGCGCTGGCCGCGCACCGGCAGGCTGCGCTGGTGGCGCACGCCGCGGTAGCAGCGGATGCCCTGCAGGCGCTTGAGGTTCATGCCCAGCTCGCGGCGCAGGTCGCCTTCGATGACATACTTGCCCTCCTGAATCGCGTGGACGATCTGCGAAAGCTGCGCTTCGGTCAGATCCTTCGCGCGGATGGACGGGTCGATGTTCGCCCGTTCGAGGACTTCCTTCGCGTTGACCGGGCCGATGCCGTAGATGTACCGGAGCGCAATATCAATGCGCTTGTTCGGCGGGACTTCAACACCAATGATGCGTGCCATAAATTTTTAATTAACCTTGACGTTGCTTGTGACGTTTGTTCGTGCAGATGACGCGGATCACACCGCGGCGCTTCACGATTTTGCAGTGCTCACACATTTTTTTGACTGACGCTCGAACTTTCATTTTCTAAATTCTTTTCGTTTCGACTAAAATACGCCCCACGCTCAAGTCGTAGGGCGTCAATTGCAATTTGACCACGTCGCCGGTCGTTGCCCCGGCAAAATTTTTCTTGTCCCGGCCCGTCACGAACGCCGTCAAACGGTGTCCGTTCCCCAGCTCCGCCACCCAGGTGCCGTTCGGCAAAACCCCGGTTACGCGGCCTTCGACTTGAAAGGCGTTTTTCCCGCCCATGTCAATATCTCCGGTTCACCGTCAGTAATCAGGACGGTATGCTCAAAATGGGCAGATAGTGAACCATCTGTTGTCACTATTGTCCAGCCGTCTTTCAATCTTTTTACGTCGGGACGGCCCGCATTTACCATCGGTTCGATGGCAATCGTCATCCCCGGCCGCAACCGGTCATTCATGCCGGTATCCACAAAATTTGGCACCTGCGGCTCTTCGTGCATGCTCCGGCCCACGCCGTGCCCTACGAACTCCCGCACCACGCTATAACCGTGGTTTTCGACAAAATCCTGCACCGCGCGCGAAATGTCTGACACCCGGTTGCCCGGCCGTGCCGCGGCAATTCCCAGATACAGAGAGCGTTCCGTGACTTCCATCAACTGCTGGGCCGCCACGCCGCATCCACCAACCGCCACCGTCCGCGCATTGTCACCGATAAATCCGCCATGCCGCACGCCCACGTCCACGCTGACGATGTCGCCGAACCGCAGTTCGCGTCCGCCCGCCAGCCCGTGCACCACTTCTTCGTTCACCGAGAGGCACGTATAACAGGGATACTTCCGGTATCCCAAAAAGGCGCTCTTTGCCCCGTAGGCCGCAATCCGCTCCGCCGCAAATTCATCCACCTGCTGCGTCGTGAGGCCCGGCTTGATGTAGCCCGTGATGTCATCCAAAACCTGGGCCGCCACCGCGCAGGCCGGACGCATCAACTTCAAATCATCCGCGGACTTTAAAATTATGCCGGCCACAAATTTTCAGAAGCGGCCACGGATCCGGCCCTTTTTCAGGAAGCCGTCATAGTGACGCATCATGAGGTGTGATTCCACCTGCCGCATCGTGTCCAGCAACACGCCGACCGCGATCAAGATGCTGGTGCCGCCAAAAAATTGGGAGACGTTCTGGTCAATGGCCAGTTGCTTGTACAGGATGATCGGAATCGTCGCAATGATCGTCAGGAAGATTGCGCCCGCCAGCGTGATGCGGCTCATGGCCTTGTGCAGGTAATCACTCGTCCCCTGCCCAGGCCGCACGCCGGGAATATATCCGCCGTTCTTCTTCAGGTCGTCCGCGATCTGGATTTCATTGAACTGCGTCGCCACCCAGAAATAGGAGAAGAACAAAATCATCAACGAATAGATGAACATGTACATCCATGATCCATAGCCCATGGCCGCAGCCACCACTAGGATCTGGTCACGCATCATCGGCAGATGATTGGCCAGCCATTGCAAAACCGGCTGCGGAAACATCAGGATGGACTGGGCAAAGATGATCGGCATCACCCCGGCGTAATTCACCCGGAGCGGCATGTAGTTCGTGCCGCCCTGGTACATCTTCTGGCCGACCATGCGGCTCGCGTATTGTACCGGAATCTTGCGCTGCGCCTGGGTGATGGCGATGACGCCGCCCACGACCGCGAACAGCAGCACCACCAGCAGCAACCCGGTGCCCAACGCCGAATGCGTGGCTTCACCGCCGCCGCTGGGCCAAAACATCTCCCGCGCCGCGTGCACCGCCTGCGGCAGGCGTGCCAAGATGCCGATGGTGATCACCAGCGAAACACCGTTGCCGATGCCGCGTTCGGTGATTTGTTCACCCAGCCACATCA
This sequence comes from Verrucomicrobiia bacterium, assembly GCA_031290985.1. Taxonomy (GTDB): domain Bacteria; phylum Verrucomicrobiota; class Verrucomicrobiia; order Limisphaerales; family UBA11358; genus UBA11358. The sequence continues at coordinate 221,913 of JARLJW010000014.1, forward strand.
ACAGCATCGTACCGGCGGTCATCACGGTCACCGCTAGGAAAAAATACAGCACCTTGTTGTCAATCAGCACCAACTGGCCCTGAAAGCCGTTGAAGATGGTTTGCGGATGCAGCCAGTTGCTCGCGAAATAAAAGCCCTGTCCGACGCACAGCGCCACGGTCAGATAACGGCCGTATTGGATGATCTTCGTGCGGCCGCCCTCTTCCCGCGCCAGCTTGCTCAAACGCGGCCAGACCGCCGTGAGCAATTGGATGATGATTGTCGCGCTGATATAGGGCATGATGCCCAGTGAACCGATGGCGCAATGTTCAAACGCACCGCCGGCAAACGTGTTGTACATCCCCAGCAAACCGCCGCTGCCCGACTGCGACGCAAAAAACGCGGAGAGCGCGTCACCATTCAGGCCCGGGATGCGGATGACGGCGAGCAAACGGCACACCGCCAGCAAACCCAGCGTGAACAGGATCCGGGACTTCAGCTCCGGGATCTTGAAGCAGTTGAGAAACGTGTTGATGAGGTTGCGGAACATGGTTCAGCGACTTCTCAGGCTTTGGCCGGGGCGGCAGCCTTGCGGCTGACCACTTCCGTCTTGCCACCCTTGGCTTCAATCTTGGTCTTGGCCGAAGCACTGAACGCGCTCGCAGTCACATTAAGCTTCTTGGAAAGTTCGCCGGTGCCGAGAATCTTGATGCCGTCGCCAGGCCCGTTGGCCAGGCCCACGGAGCGCAGCGCCGTTTCATCAACGTTCGCGCCGTCGTCGAAAACATTCAGGTCGCTGACGTTCACCGCGATGTAACGCGTGCCGAAGGCCGTGTTGTTAAAACCACGTTTCGGGATGCGGCGGATGAGCGGCATCTGGCCGCCTTCGAAACCGATGCGGATCGAGCTGCCGGAACGGGCCGTCTGGCCCTTGCCACCGCGGCCGGCGGTTTTGCCGTGGCCGCTGGATTCGCCCTGACCGAGCCGTTTACGACGGTGTTTCGAGCCGGGACGGGGTTTGAGATTGTGCAGTCGCATAAAAATTTAAGATTAGGCCGGCAACGCTTCAGGAGCCTTCGGGGTCGCCACTTTTTTGATTTCCAAACCGCGGGCCTGATAAATGTTCTCGCGGGTGCGCAGGCTCAGCAGACCGTTCAAGGTTGCCTTGACCACGTTCGCGGCATTTTTTGAGCCGAGCGATTTCGTAAGGATGTCCTTCACGCCGGCAGATTCCAGCACCGCGCGGACCGTCTTGCCCGCGATGATGCCCGTTCCCGGCGAGGCCGGACGCAACAAAATCTTCGCCCCACCAAAGGTGGAATAAACTTCGTGCGGAATCGTGACGTCTTTCAAGGAGACGGCCTGCATCTTGTTGCGGGCCAGCTCGCCGCCACGGCGGATGGCATCAGCGACTTCCGCCGCCTTGCCCAACGCGACGCCGACACGGCCCTTCTTGTCACCGACCACGACGAGCGCGCTAAATTTGAAACGGCGTCCGCCCTTCACAACTTTGGAAGAACGGTTGATGAAAACGACCTTTTCAACGAGATCTTCGCCGCCAAAGGAGTTCTCCTGGGTGTCTGGTTTGCGCCGGCCACGGCCGCCGCCACCGCCGCGACGGTCACCGCCGCCGCCATAGCCGCCACCGCCGTAACCACCACGGCCGCCACCGCCACCACCACGTTGTTCGCCACCGCCGCTGGCTGCCGGAGCAGCTGCTGCCGGAGCGTCAGCCGCCGGAGTGCCGGCCTCTGCAGGTTTATTGATATCAGCCACAGTATTTTATTGGTTGCTGGTTAAAATTTGAGTCCGGCTTCGCGCGCGGCATCCGCCAGCGCCTTGATCTTGCCATGATAACGGGTGCCACCGCGGTCGAACACCACTTCTTTGATGCCCTTGTCCAACGCGTTCTTCGCTGCGAGCGCGCCGATCTTCTTGGCGCCGTCAACATTGGCGGACAATTCCCGGTCCTTGCCTTTGCCCACCGTCGAAGCGGCGGCCAAGGTCTTGCCGATGGTGTCATCGATGAACTGGACGTGGATGTTTTCGCTGGTGAAACAGACCGCCATGCGCGGACGTTCCGTCGTGCCGGAGACTTTCTTCCGGATGCGATAGCGGCGCAATTGCCGCAATTTAAGTTTTTTTTCCGTTCTCATGTCAATGTCCCACGGGTTTGGCCGTGGATTAAATTAAATTTTATTATTGGACCGTCTTGCCTTCCTTGCGGACGACATGTTCACCGGCGTAGCGGACACCTTTGCCCTTGTACGGTTCCGGCGGATAATAGCTGCGGATCTCCGAAGCGACCTTGCCGACGACCATCTTGTCCGGCCCTTCGATCGTGAGCTTCGTGTTCTCCTCGACCGTCACCTTGACCTGGTCGGGGATGTTGTAATTGATCGGGTGCGAAAAACCGAGCGTGAGGTTCACGATCTTGCCGGTGACGGCGGCCTTGAAACCGACGCCCTGGATTTCCAGCTTCTTGACAAAGCCTTCGGCGACGCCTTTGACCATGTTGTTCACCAGCGCGCGGCTCAGACCGTGCAGGGCTTTCGCCTGCGCGTCTTCACCTTCGCGGCTGACGATGATCTTGCCGTCCGCAACTTTCAAGCTCGTGCGCTTGGGCAGTTCCCAGTTGAGCTTCCCCTTGGGGCCTTCAACGTGGACATTCTGTCCCTTCACTTCCACCTTGACCTTGGCGGGAATGACAATCGGTTGTTTTCCAATACGCGACATAAAATTATTACCAGATGTAGCAGAGCAGTTCTCCGCCGAGATTTTTCTTCTTCGCCTGCGTGCCCGTCATCAACCCTTCGGAGGTGGAGACGATGGACACTCCGAGGCCGCCCAGCACGCGCGGGATTTCCGTCGAACCGACGTACTTCCGCAGACCAGGCTTGCTGACGCGCTTGAGGCCTTCAATGACGTTCTTCTTGCCGTTGTATTTCAAACGGATCTTGATGGTCTTCTTCTTCTCGCCCTCGACGAGGACGTCGGCAACGTAGCCTTCGGTCTTCAGGATCTTGGCCACGCTCTCCTTGATCTTGGAGTGCGGCATCTGGACCGCGGGCAGCAGGGCGCGTCCGCCGTTGCGGATGCGGGTCAACATGTCAGAAATCGGGTCGCTCATATAAACAAAATTACCAGCTCGCTTTCGTCACACCGGGAATGAGGCCGTTCAATGCGGCTTCACGGAACGTCAGACGGGAAACCCCAAACTTGCGCCAGTAGCCGCGGCGGCGGCCGCTCATCGCGCAGCGGTTCACCACGCGCGTTGGGCTGGCGTCACGGGGCAGCTTCGCCAGGCCGGCGTAGTCCCGCTTCGCCTTGAGTTCAGCGCGGATCGCGGCGTATTTCTTCACCGTTTCCTGCTTGCGCTTGTTGCGCTCCAACCATGCTTTCTTGGCCATAAAAAATTAGTTATTTCTCTGAAAAGGGGAAACCCAGGAACTTCATCAGGTCGCGCGCCTGGTCGTCCGTCGGCGCGGTCGTCACGATCGTGATGTCCATGCCCTGGGTGCGCTTGATCTTTTCCAGCTCGATCTCCGGGAAAATGGCCTGATCGGCCACCCCGAAGGTGTAGTTGCCCCGACCGTCAAACTTGCGCGGCGAGAGGCCGCGGAAGTCGCGGATGCGCGGCAGCGCCGCCGCCACCAGGCGGTCAAAAAATTCATACATCGCGTCGTTGCGCAGCGTCACGCGGCAGCCAATCGGCTGGTTTTCACGGAGCTTGAAGCTCGCCACGGCCTTCTTGGACTTGCTGATGGCCGGTTTGCGCCCGGTGATCAAGGAGAGGTCCTTGGCGGCGTCTTCGATCGCGCCCTTTTCCAGCGACGCGCTCACGCCCATGTTGACGACGATCTTCACCAGCTTCGGAATCTGGTGGACGTTCGTGTACTTGTGCTTCTCTTTCAGAGCGGGCACCACGTCGTTTTTGTATTTATCGTAAAGTCTGGCTTTCATTTTTATTCGTCACGGATTTGGCCGTGGCTAAATTCTTTTTTAGGCGGCGACGGTGGTTTTCTTCACATTCGAGATGTGGATGCTGCCTTCGCGTTCGGCGATGGCGCCGTTCGGGTTCTGCTGGCTTTTGCGGACGTGCTTCTTGATCATCTGCAGGCCTTCCACGACCACGCGCTGCTTCTTGGTCAGCACGGCGATGATCTTGCCGCTTTTGCCTTTCGACTTGCCGGCCAGCACGACGACGTCGTCGCCTTTTTTAACATGAAATTTTGGCATAACTTTCAAATGACTTCCGGTGCGAGCGAAATGATCTTCATGAACTTCTTATCGCGCAATTCGCGCGCAATCGGTCCAAAGATGCGGGTGCCCTTGGGGTTCAATTCCTTGTCGATGAGGACGCAGGCATTGCTGTCAAAGCGGACATAGGAGCCGTCGTTGCGGCGGATGATGTGCCGGGTGCGGACCACCACGGCGTCATGGACCTCGCCCTTTTTGACGGAACCGTCCGGCGCGGCTTCCTTGATGTGCACCTTGATGACATCGCCGATGCCGGCATATCTTTGATTGCGGCCCAACACGCCGATGTTCCAAGCAATCTTGGCACCGGTGTTGTCCGCCACATCCAAACTGGATCGAACTTGCAACATAAAATATAAATCAGGCTGCGGCCGCGGTTTCAACCGCCCGCTCGACGACTTCGACGAGCTTCCAGCATTTCAACTTTGAAATCGGGCGCGATTCTTCAATGCGCACCGTGTCGCCGACCTTCGCCTCGGCCTTTTCGTCATGCGCGTAAAATTTCTTGTAGGCCGTGACGATCTTCTTGTATTGCGGATGCGGGAAACGGCGTTCCACACGGACCACAATCGTCTTGGACATCTTGTTGGAGACAACTTCGCCGACGCGCTGCTTGCGCTTGCCGGTCGCCGTCAAAGTATTCGTTGTTTCAGCCATACAAAATTATTTGGTAACCTGCTTCGCCTTTGCCTGGTTGTTCAACGCCGAGATGCGGGTTTCGACCCGGGCGATGTCCTTGCGCAAACCGCGCAAGCGCGCCGGCTTTTCGAGCTGGGCGCTCGCCTGCTGCAGGCGCAGGTTGAACCGTTCGGTGCGCAAATCGCGGCTCAAGGCCGACAATTCGGTCACCGTTGCATCTTTGATTTTCGGATCGGAAAATTTCATAAGTTCAGCTCGCGAGTTGATGGCGCGAAATAAATTTGGTCTTGATGGGCAGTTTGGTGGCCGCCAGGCGCATGGATTCGCGCGCTTCGGCTTCCGTCACCCCGTCCACTTCGAACAGGATGTTCGCCGGCCGGATGACCGCGACCCAGCCTTCGAGCGGGGCCTTGCCCTTGCCCATGCGGGTTTCGAGCGGCTTCTTGGTGAACGACTTCTGCGGGAACACCCGGATCCACATCTTGCCCTTGCGCTTCATGTGGCGGGTCACCGCCACACGGGCGGCCTCGATCTGCTTGGCGTCCATCCAGCAACGCTCCAGCGCCATCAGGCCGTATTCACCGAAGGCGACCGTGTGGCCGCTCGTCGCGAGGCCCGTGCGGCTGCCACGGTGCATCTTGCGAAACTTTACTCTTGCTGGTTGCATTGCCATAACAAAAAAATCCTTCTAAAAATCAGTTGGCGGCGGTGGTTTCAACGGCCGGCTGCGACTGCGCCTGCGGCTGCTCGTTCTTCTTCTGGGGTTTGTTGTCGCCCTTGCAGATCCAGCACTTGATGCCGAGCTTGCCGTAGACGGTCAACGCTTCCGCAAAACCATAGTCGATGTTCGCCCGGAGCGTGTGCAACGGCACCCGGCCCCAGTGATACATTTCCACGCGGGCCAACTCGGCGCCACCCAGGCGGCCGGCGGCGCGGACCTTGATGCCTTCGGCACCGAAATCTTTCGCGGTCTGCAACGCCTTCTTCATGGCGCGGCGGAACGAAACGCGGCGCTCGAGCTGCAACGCGATGCTTTCCGCGACGAGTTGCGCGTCCAGCTCCGGCTGCTTCACTTCCACGATGTCCACGTAAACTTCCTTGCCGGTCTTCTTGCTCAATTCTTCCTTAAGCTTGTCGATCTCGGAGCCTTTGCGGCCGATGACCACGCCCGGACGGGCGGTGAGGATCGTCACGCGGCAACGGTTGGTCGCGCGTTCGATCAAAATCTTGGGGACGGAAGCCGTTTCCAGCTTCTTCTTGAGCAGGTTGCGGATTTCACGGTCTTCCGTGAGCAGCTTGCTGAACTCTTTCTTGTCGGCATACCACTTCGAGCGCCAGTCTTTGTTGACCGCGACGCGCAAACCGATTGGATTGGTCTTTTGGCCCATATTATTCGTCGGACAAAGTGATTTTGATGTGGCAACGGCGCTTGAGGATCGGACCGGCCGAACCACGAGCTTTCGGTTGAAAACGCTTGAGGGTCGTGGCAGTGCCGGCGACCGCTTCCTTGATGCGCAACGTCTCGGGGCGCAGCTTGTTGTTGTTCTCGGCGTTGGCAATGGCCGAATGGAGGGTCTTGGCGACGTAGCGCGCACCCTTGCGCGGAACGACGGCGAGAATCTGCTCCGCCTGCAAGGCCGGGAGGCCCTGGATCTGCCGGACGACCTCGCGCATTTTCTGCGCGGACATCGGGATATTTTTGGTGATTGCGAAAACTTCCATAAAAACTATTTGGCTTCCGCCTTGGCTGTGTGCGCGCCGTGTTTCTTGAAGGTGCGCGTCAAGGCAAATTCACCGAGCTTGTGGCCGACCATGTTTTCCGTCACAAACACCGGGCTGAAAATTTTTCCGTTGTGGACGTTGAACGTAAGACCGACGAACTCCGGAGAGATCGTGGAACGGCGCGACCATGTCTTGATGGGCGTCTTCTGGTTGGAGCTTTTGGCCTTCGAGACCTTGTCCAGGAGCTGGAAGTCGGCAAACGGGCCTTTTTTAATGGAGCGTCCCATAAATTATTTGGTCTTGATCGGCAGTCCGTTGCGGCGAACCACAATGAAACGGTTGGATTGTTTGTATTTGGCGCGGGTTTTACCACCCTTGGCCACCTTGCCCCACGGGGAAACGAGCTGCTGCCAACCGCCGCCGCCCTTGGATTTGCCCTGGCCGCCGCCGTTCGGATGATCAACCGGGTTACGAGCCATACCGCGGGTGATGCCGCGATGACCGCGATGACGCGTGCGACCAGCCTTGCCGAGAATGACGTTTTCATGCTCCGTGTTACCGACCTGGCCGATGGTCGCGTAGCACTCTTCGTTGATGCGACGAATTTCGCCGGAGGGCAGACGGATTTGCGCAAAGCCTTCGTCGCGGGACATCAGCGTCGCCGAACCGCCGGCGGAACGGACCATCTGACCGCCACGACCAGGCGTGAGCTCAAGGTTGTGGATCGCGCTGCTGACCGGAATCGCCTTCAAGGGAAGGGCGTTGCCGATTTCAGGCGGGGCCGTCGGGCCGCTGGAGATTTTCTTGCCGACCGTGATGCCGACCGGGGCGATGATGTACGCCTTCTCGCCATCGGTGTATTGCAGGAGCGCCAGGCGGGCGGAACGCATCGGATCATATTCAATCGCCGCGACCGTCGCTTCGACGCCGTGCTTGCTGCGTTTGAAATCCACGAGGCGGATCTTCTGCTTGTGACCGCCACCGATGCCACGCGCGGTGACCCGGCCGTAGGCATTGCGGCCACCAGTCTTCTTGCGGATTTCCACAAGCGACTTCTCGGGCTTCGTCTTCGTAATATCGCTGAAGTCCGCGATAGTGATGTATCGCGTCGACGGCGTAAGCGGTCTAAAATGTTTGACTGGCATAATGACTAAAGTTTTTGGTCAGCAACTTTTTTGAAGTTGGCAGGCCATCAATCCTGTCCCTTGGAGGGAATCAGTTATCGGTCTGCAAACATGCTGTCCTGCTGCCTTATGAGCGGCGAGGAGCGCGTACAATATCAAATCCGTGTTTCGGCGCAATATCTTTTTTAAATTATTTTGCGGAGGGGTGCGGGAAAGGCCGGAAACCGGTGGAAAACCATTTAAAAACGGGCGAAACGGCTGAAAATAAATTTTACAGAAAGCTGTCGGTGACTGCGTCACGGCCATCAAACGATCGTAAATCTCAACTGCGAAACATGCAAAAAATCAGTGGTTAACCACGACCGGCCAAACAGAAATTCCATGATCGCTCCCCGGCCCAAAAACAAAAAACCGCCCGTGAAAAATTCACGGGCGGTCTTGAAAACTTCAATGCTTACGCCACTTCCGCACCTTCCAGGAAGCCCTGCAGGTGCCGCACCCGCGTCGGATGCCGCAGCTTGCGCAACGCCTTCGCCTCGATCTGCCGGATGCGTTCGCGCGTCACGTTGTACATCTTGCCGATCTCTTCCAGCGTCCGTTCGTAGCCGTCGATCAGCCCGAAGCGCATCTCCAGAATTTTGCGCTCGCGCTCGGTCAACGTCGTCAGCACGTCGCTCAATTTTTCCCGCAGCAAACTGTAGCTCGTCACATCGGACGGGTTCTCCGCCGACTTGTCCTCGATGAAATCGCCGACGCTCACGTCGCCGTCATCGCCCACGGGCGCGTGCAAGGACACGGGCTGTTGCGCCATCTTGAGCAGCGCGTGGATGCGCGCCACCGGCATGTGCATCTCGTCCGCCAGTTCCTCCGGCGTGGGCTCGCGGCCCAGCTCCTGCGTGAGCTGCTTCTGCGCCCGCCAGAGCTTGTTCATGATCTCGATCATGTGCACCGGGATGCGGATCGTCCGCGCCTGGTCCGCAATCGAGCGCGTGATGGCCTGCCGGATCCACCAGATCGCGTAGGTCGAAAACTTGTAGCCGCGGCGGTATTCAAACTTCTCCACGCCCTTCATCAAACCGATGTTGCCCTCCTGGATCAGGTCCAGGAACGACTGCCCGCGGTTCGTGTATTTCTTGGCGACGGACACCACGAGGCGCAGGTTCGCCTCCGCCATGTGCGTCTTGGCCTTCAGCGCCCGGTCGGCGGCGGCCTTGAGCTCCTTGAACGTCTTGAAAAATTCTTCGCGCGGCATCCGCACGAACTGTTCCAGCGTCGCGATCTTCTGCTGCTCAGACTCGACGGCCGCGCGACGCTCGGAAGTGGTCCGCTGCGCCTCGAGCTCTCCCAGGTGCCGCAGGCTCGCCTGGAATTTCTCGTAGATGTTGCCCGCCACGACGATCATCTCCTCCACCACTTTCTGCTTGTAGTAGAACTTGGCGAAGCCGTCCTGCAGCTTCACGCCCATCTTTTTCAACTCGCGCGCCAGGGCCTCTTTGCGGCCCTTCTGCTGCGCCTTCTGCCATTGAAAATACTTCTCGTCCACCTTCGAGTCGGCCTGGTGCACCTTCTTGATGAGCTTGCGCAAATCCTTCAGGTGGCCGTCCCGGTTGGCGATCTTCTTGTCCACAATGACGCGGTCAAAACGTTCCTTCGGCGGCTCGGACAGCAGCTTTTCCGCGATCGCGATGTGTTCCTTCGCCGTGAAGCCCAGCCCGTAAACGATGCTCTTCATCGCCACTTCGGCCTCTTCAATCTTCTTGCAGATCTCCACTTCCTGTTCGCGCGTGAGCAAGGGAACCTTGCCCATCTGGTTCATGTACATGCGAACCGGGTCGTCCAAAATTTCCAGGCGCGCATCCTCGTCCACGGCCTCTTCCTGGGCCTCAGGCTGCTTCGTGCGCTCGGCGCGCTCCGCTTCCGCCTGGTCCATGACAATTTCCACGTCCAAACTGCGCAGCTTGGTCAGCAACGCATCCAAGTCATCCGGGCTCAGGTTGTCCGGCAGGATGTCGTTGATGTCGTCGTACGTGATGTAGCCGTGCTCCTGGGACAGGTGCAGCAGCGTCTTGATCGTTTCCGTCAGATCCACCGTGGTCTGGGCCGATCCCGTCGGGGTCGGCGTGCCGTTCGCCGGTGTTTTCACCGGGGCTTCAACCGGCGTAACCGGCTTGGATTTAGAGGCTTCCGGCTTGATGGCCTTGCTGGAAATGACAAAACGCCGGCGCACAGGTGCTGATTTTGCCTTGGCGGGTTTGGCGGGCTTCGCACTGCGGCGGCTGCTGCTCGACGCGCTTTTCGGCGTCGTTACTTTGCGTTTCAACATAAATAATCTGACCGGGTATACCCGTTTTAGTTCAGAGAAAATACCTCTCCGACCGCGAAATTGCGGCTTCTGACAACTCACCCGCGTTCACTTTGTGACTCTTGGAATCGCGAACTCCAGAAGACTGACGTGCCGCCAATGCTACCCGCTTTTGCAGGAATTTCAAGCATTATCTTTGTTTTTATACGGTTCCACCCACTCCCAGATTAGCGACAAACACCACAGACAAAAGCCTTTGTAGATATTCTTATCATCCAAAACCACGCACCGCCGCCACGTCCCGGGCGATTTGTTCCCGCAGCTCGGCCGGCGATGAAAACCGGCGTTCATCCCGCAGTTTTGACCCGATTTCCAGCTCCAATTCCACCCCGTAAAGATCCCCGTCGAAGTCCAGCAAGTGCGCCTCCACCCGCAATTGCGGCTGGGCCGACGCCACCGTCGGGCGCACTCCCAGATTCAGCGCCGCCTGGTAAAATTTCCCCGCCACCGTCATGCTCGCCGCATAAACCCCGTTCGGCGGCAAAATCAGGTTCGTGACATCCAGGTTCGCCGTGGGAAAACCCAGTTGCCGCCCGATCCGGTCGCCCAGAACCACCTGCCCGCAGATCGCATAAGGCCGGCCCAGCATCTGGCTCGCTGCGTCAAAATTCCCCGCCCGGATCGCCTCCCGGATCCGCGTGCTGCTGACCACCTGCCCGTCCAGCGCCACCGCCGCCAGTCCGTGGACCTGAAACTGCAGTTCCGCCCCCAGCGTCTTCAGCAACGCCACATTTCCACTGCGCTTGCGTCCAAACACAAAATCCGCCCCCACGCAGATGCTGTGGATCTTCCCCAAGGCCGACACCAGTTCGCGGATGAAAACTTCCCCCGTCTTTTCGCTGAACGACCGGTCGAACGGGATTTCCAGCAGCGCATCCGCCCCCAGCGCCTCGATGGCGCGCAGCTTTTGCGACCGCGACGAGATCTGCGGCGGCACCCGGTCCGGCGCGACCACTGCGTTGGGATGCTTGTCAAAAGTCACAATCATCGCCACCGCGTCATGCTGGCGTGCATCGGCAATGGTCTGCCGGATGATGTGCTGGTGACCGAGATGCACGCCGTCGAACACGCCGATGGCCAGGCAAACCTTGCGGCTGCCGTTGCCCAGTTCGTTCGCTGCGTGGATGACGTTCACAAGGCAGATTTTTTACCACGGATGGCCACAGATGCACACGGATAAAAACAAGTGCCGGCAACACGTATCCGGGCTCGAACCCAACCTTTTCCCCATCCGTGTTTATCTGTGTCCATCCGTGGTTAATATTTCATGCCGCAGCCAGTTTCAAAAACGGCAGCACCCGCTTCTCCAGTTCCGCCGGCGTCAGGCGCAAAACCGTGTCCAGCGGCAACGCATCCTTCACGTCAAACTTCCCCGAGGCGCTGCGCCGCAACGTCGTCAGGTGCGCCCCGCAGCCCAGCTTTTTCCCCAGGTCATGCGCGATGCTGCGGATGTACGTCCCCTTCGTGCAGGCCACGCGGAACTGTCCCAGCGGCTCGGCGTATTCCGTGAACCGGAAATTGTAGATGTGGACCAGGCGCGGCTCGCGTTCCACCTCGATGCCCTTGCGGGCCAGCTTGTACAGCGGCACCCCGCCCTTTTTGATGGCCGAAACCATCGGTGGCACCTGCATCAGGTCGCCGATGAACGTCGCCGCCTCCTCGTTCAACTGGTCCAGCGTCATCGGCATCACCGGCAGCGACCCGGTCAGTTCGCCGTCGGAATCGTAGCTGTCCGTCTCCTCACCGAATTTCATCGTTCCCTCGTAAACCTTGTCATCGCCCATCAGCCGCTCGGACAATTTTGTGCCGCGCCCCAGCACGATGATCAGCAACCCGGTCGCATTCGGATCCAGCGTGCCGCAATGGCCCACCTTCTTGATGCCGAACTGCCGGCGGATGGCGTCCACCACATCGTGGGACGTCGGGCCGGAGGGTTTGTCAACGAGGATCGCCCCGTCGAGTGCGGAAAAATCTTGCATGCAATGAATTTTGAAAATTACTTCGCCGCCTTCAACGCCTTCTTGACCGCCGCAATCACCTTGCGTTGCGTTGACAACGGCGTCCCCGCGATACGCGCGCCCGCCGCCGCCGGATGGCCGCCGCCGCCAAACTGGCCGCAGATTTCGCTGACGTTCACCTTGTCGCTCTTCGACCGCAGGCTGATACGCGTCAGGTCCGGCCCCACTTCCTCGAACACGCACGCCACCACCACCGGCTCAATCGCCCGGATGTGATCGATCAGGCCTTCCGTGTCGTCGCTCTCCGCTCCGGTCCGGTCAAAATCTTTCTGCTTCAGCCAGAACCAGGCGATCTGGTTGTTCTCCGCCAGCCGGAACGTGCTGTACACATGCTTCAGCAGCCGCGCCCGTGAGAGCGGATAGGACTGGTACACCTCGTCACAAATCTTCGCCAGGTCCGCCCCGCGCGTCACCAATTCCGCGCCGGTATGGAAGGTGCCCGGCCGCGTCGTCGAATACTGGAACGAACCCGTGTCCGTCGAGACCGCCGTGAACAGCAGGTCCGCCATCGGCTTCGTGATCGGCCAGCGCGCGACCTTCAGCAGGCGGTAGATCAGTTCGCCGCAGGAGGGTTCGCGCGGCGACACCCAGTTCACGTCGCCGTAACGGGTGTTGCTGACGTGATGATCGATGTTGATCAAAATCTTCCGCTCGGTGATGCACTCGGTCACCTTCCCCAGCCGCTCGTAGCTCGCGCAGTCCGTGGCGATGACGCAGTCAAATTTTTCGCCGCGGCGGGGCTTTTCGAACAGGTCGGCGGTGTTGAGGAACTTGTATTTCTGGGGGATGGCGTCCTGGTTCCATACCGTCACCTTCTTCCCCTCGGCGCGCAAGGCCAGCGCGAGTCCGAGTTGGGAACCGATGCAATCACCGTCCGGCCGCATGTGGCCGACGATGCAAAAAGTCTGGTGCTCGCGGAGGATCTCGATGATGCGGTCGATGATTTGCGGATGCTTCTTCACGGCTTCTCGGTAGGACCGCCTTCCGGCTTCGGACTTTCCGTGGGCGATGGTTCCACCGGCGGCTGTTCCCCCGGCGATTTTTTTTCCAGCTCGTCCAAAATCTGCAGCACGCGGTTGCCGCGCACCAGCGAATCGTCCACGATGAATTTCAGCGTGGGCGTGAATTTCAAGACCACCGCCTTGGCGATCATGCCCTGGAGGCGGATGCGGCTCTCATTGAGGAGTTGCAGCCCGCGCTTCTGCTGGCTGGCATTGCCGAAGATGCTGATGAAGACCACGGCGGATTTCAGGTCGCCCGCCATGTCCACGTCATTGACGCTGATCAGGCCCGCCTCGTCCACGTGGAATTCCCGGCGGATGGCCTCGCCGATCTCGCGCTTCACCAGTTCGCGCACCCGTTCGTGTCGGAGGTTTGGCATGGGAACAACAGGTTGATTCGCTTGCGTTTACAACTTCGCCGCGATTTTCTCCACCGCGTAACACTCGATCATGTCGCCGACCACGAACTCGCCAAAGCCTTCGATGCGGATGCCGCATTCCATGCCCGAGCGAACTTCGTTGACCTCGTCCTGGAACCGGCGCAACGACTGCGTGACGCCTTCGTAAATGACATCCTTTTTGCGGCGGACGCGCACTTTGCCGCGGATGATGCGGCCGCTGCTCACCATGCAACCCGCCACCGGGATGCCCTTGGACAATTCGAAAATCTGCCGGACTTCCGCCGCGCCGACAATCACGTCCTTGAGATCCGGATCCAGCAGGCCCGCCATCGCCTCTTTCACCTGGTCGATCAATTCATAGATGATCGCGTACAGCTTGACCTGCACCCCGGCGTGCTTTGCCTTTTCCGCCGCCGTGCTGTCCAGCCGCGTGTGGAAACCCAGGATGACGCACTTCGAGGCCGAGGCCAGCGCCACGTCGTTTTCCGTGATCGTGCCCACGTCGCTGTGCAGCACTTCGAGCGTGACCTTGTCGGACTCGATCTTGTTGAGCGCCTCCACGATGGCCTCGACCGAACCCTGCGTGTCCGCCTTGACCACGACCCGCAACACCTTGCCCTGCGCCGCTTCCAGCGAGGCAAAAAGGTTTTCCAGCGTGACCTTGGAACGGTTTTCGAGGTCATGGCTCTTTGCCTCCATCGCGCGCTCTTCCGCGAGCGCCCGGGCGGCCTTTTCATCGTCCACCGAGCTGAACTCCCAGCCGGCTTCCGGCACGCCGTTCAAGCCCAGCACGCTGACCGCCACCGAGGGGCCCGCTTCTTTCAAGCGATCGCCCTCTTCGTTGATGAGCGCGCGCACCTTGCCGTAAAATTCACCGCAGATCACCACGTCGCCCAGGTGCAGCGTGCCCTTGCGCACCAGCACCGTCGCCGTCGGGCCGCCGGGCGAGACGCCGGATTCAATGACGTTGCCCTTTGCATTGCGGTTCGGATTCGCCTTCAGCTCCAGCAGGTCGGCCTGCAGCAAAATCATTTCCAACAACTTGTCGATGCCCACCTTCGTCAGCGCGGAACATTCCACGAAAATCGTGTCGCCACCCCAGTCGTCCGGCACCAGCCCCTTGTCCTGCAACTGCTGGCGCACCTTCATCGCGTTGGCGTTCGGATGGTCGATCTTGTTCACGGCCACCAGGATCGGCACCTTGGCCGCCTTCGCATGGGCCAGCGCCTCCAGCGTCTGCGGCATCACGCCGTCATTCGCCGCGACGACCAGCACCACGATGTCGGTGACGTTCGCACCCCGGGCGCGCATGGAACTAAATGCCGCATGGCCCGGCGTGTCAAGAAAAGTGATCTGTGCGAGCTCGCCTTTGCGCTCCGGATGCGGCACGGAAATCGTGTACGCACCAATGTGCTGCGTGATCCCGCCCGCTTCGCCCGCCGCGACGCTCGCCTTGCGGATGACGTCCAGCAACGACGTTTTGCCGTGGTCGACGTGGCCCATGATCGTCACCACCGGCGCGCGCGGCTTCAGTTCCTCCGGCTTGTCGTCCACGTCCAGTTCAACCTTTTTCTCCGATTGATGAACAACCCCCTCGCCCTTCGCGCGCTTTTCCGCCTCAAATCTGAAACCATAATGCGCGCAGATTTGCGCGGCGATCTTTTCATCGATGGACTGGTTGACGGTCGCCATGACCTTCAACTTCATCAGCTCCGCGATGATCGCGAACGGCTTCTGCTTGATGGCTTCCGCGAGCGCGCGGACGATGATCGGCGGCTTGATGGTGATGACTTGTGCGTCGGACGGCAGGGAAATCTTGGGCTGTTGCGGCGCGGCCGGGCGGGCGGGGGCCGACGATGACTGCTGGCGGTTATCGCGCCCGTCACGTCCGCGTTGAAACGATCCGCGCTGGTCGCCGCCACGCTGCGGCTGGCCCGGACGACCGCCGGCCGGTGCACGTTGCTGCGACTGCGGTGCGCCACCACGTTCCCCTGAACGGCTGGAGCCGGGGCGCGGAGCAAGTTGGATGAACCCAACCTTGTCGCCCATCTGTGGCTTCGGCGGCGGCGGCGGCACAACGGGGGCGGCGGGAACTGCAGGAACTGCGGGAACTACAGGAACTGCGGGAGCGGCAGAAACGGCTGGAACGGCTGGCTTGGGCGCGGGTACCGGGGCGGTCGGGACGACCGGGGCAGGCGCGGCTGCGGTTGCGATTGCCACCGGGGCCGGTTGGGTAACCGGTGCGGGGAGCGTTTCCGTCTTCGCTTCGATAACGGGTGCAGGCGCAGGCGCAGGCGTAGGTGCGGGCGCGGGTGGCGCGGTGATCAGGACGATCTTTTCCTCGACGGGCGCGGCCTTGGGCTTTTCCTCAACCTTGGCGGCCGATTTATTGGCGAGCTCCGGCCGCTCCTTGACCATCTCTTCCTCAAGCCATTCCGCGCTGATCTTATCCAGCGAACTCGACGGCACCTTGGCGGCGGCAATGCCCAGCGCTTTGGCCTTGGTGAGAATCTCTTTGCTCTCCAGGCCAAATTTCTTCGCTATATCGTAGATACGAACGGGCATAATTTTTATTAACTGCTGCCGGCCGGAATGTGCCATTCGCCTTCATGGCTAAATCGCGCAATCAACTGCTGTTCCGGTCTGCGCCATAAAATCAACTCTTCAACGGACTGCCATTGGCGGAACCATCCCCCTCCAGCCCGATCTTTCTCCGGACCGCCTCGGCCTTCGCCGCTTCCAAAATCGCCGCCGCGCTTTCGCCGACGTTCGGGATGTCTGCAATGTCGCCGGCTTCCGCCGCCAGCAAATCTTCCAGGCGCGTGACGCCGGCATGAACCAGACCATCGGCCTGTTCCCGCGTGATCCCCGGAATCGCCGCGATCGCCGCGACCGCTTCCTCGACTTTTTCCTCGAAACCCTTGGTCACGACATGCTCCGCATCGATGTCAACTTCCCAGCCGATCAGCTTCGCCGTCAGCCGCGCGTTCTGGCCGCGCTTGCCGATGGCGAGGGACAACTGGTCTTCCGCCACCAAAATCTTCACCCGCTTGCCGCGCTCATCCAGCTCAATCGAGCGGATCTTCGCCGGCTCCAGCGCCTTCGTGACAAACGCCTTGATGTCCGATGACCACGGGATCACGTCCACCTTTTCGTTGTTCAATTCCCGCACGATGTTCTTCACGCGCTGGCCGCGCATGCCCACGCACGCCCCGACCGGGTCCACTTTGGCATCACGTGAATATACCGCCATCTTCGTCCGGAAACCAGGTTCGCGGGCGATGCCCTTGATCTCGATCGTGCCGTCGCTGATCTCGGAAACCTCCACCGAAAACAGCTTGATGATGAAGCGCGGATCGGCGCGGGACAAAATGATCTCCGGCCCGTGCGCGCCTTCCTGCACGGCCTTCACATAGCAGCGGACGCGTTCGCCCACCTGGTATTCCTCGGTCGGCACCCGTTCCTTGTTCGGCATGAGCGCCTCGTACTTGCCAAGGTCCAGGATCACGTCCGAACGGTCAAAACGGCGCACCGTGCCGCTCACGATGTCGCCCACGCGGTCCTTGAATTCCGTGAAAATCAGCGCCTTCTCCGCCTGGCGCACCTTCTGCATCAACGCCTGCTTCGCGTATTGCGCGGCGATGCGACCGAAGCCCTGCGGCGTCACTTCCTTCTCGATCTCGTCACCCACCTTGGAGTCCGCCTTGATGCGCCGGGCGTCAAACACCGAGATCTGGTCATGCTGCGAGATGACCTTGTCCGCCACGATGAGCTTGGCAAAGGCCTTGATGTCGCCGTTCTTGGAATCCATCTGCACCCGGAGTTCGCGCGCCGGGCCGACCGCCTTCTTGGCGGCCTGCAATAACGCTTCCTGGACGGCAGCCATGAGTGTTTCACGGCTGACGCCCTTTTCGCGTTCCCAAAATTCCAATCCAGCTAAAAAATCTGCATTCATAACTCTGAGTGCGGGGCTGCCGCATCGGTTCCGGCGAATAAAAAAGTCGGAAAGACCTATGTCTCCGACTTTCGCACGCTGGTGAACCAGCCCAACTCCGCTTTAGTTTGTGGAAACTAGAGATTCAATTTACATCCGTCAAGTCAAATCCCGCCCGTTCAATCGGCCTCCTCCGGCTCAATCATTATCCTAATCCCCAGAAACAGTTGTGTTTAGAACGAAAAATCCGCGCCGGGAGTCATTTTTGCTTTGGAAAAAACCCCGCCCTGTGCTTCAATCAGGTCGTTCAGGGTTATGGAACCAATTTCGCCCAGGCGCAGGGGTCAGGCGTTTACGCTGGTGGAGCTTCTCGTCGTCATTGCCATCATCGGCATCCTCGCCGCCTTGCTCATGCCGGCCCTGTCGGCCGCCATGGCCCGCGCCAAGCGCGTCTGGTGCGAAAACAACCTCCGCCAGATCGGCATCGGCTTCCATGTCTTCCTCCATGACCACAATGGCAAATGCCCCATGGCCGTGCCCATCCACGATGGTGGCGCCCAGGAATTTGTCCAGAACGGCTATGCCGTCCCCGGCCCGTTTTACTTCTCCTACCGCCAGTTCCAGGCCTTGTCCAACGAGCTTGTGGTCGCCCGCATCCTCGCCTGCAAGGCGGACCTGCTGCGCACCAACGCCGACAATTTTGACGCCTTGAAAAACGTCAACCTCAGCTATTTCGTGGGCGTCGACGCCGATTTTTCCAAGCCCGATTCCCTGCTCGCCGGCGACCGCAACCTCGCCTGCAATCCCGCCTCGCCCAGCCCCACCATCCTGCGCACCACCAGCGGCGCCAGTTGGTGGTGGACCAGCGAAATCCATGCCTTCAAAGGCAACGTCCTCTGCTCCGACAGCCACGTCGAGGAATGGAACAACACCGCGCTCAACAAAAACTTCATCTACAACCCCTACCAGCCCGTCGACGTCTTCCTGCCCACCATCAAGTGAAGCGCACCGGTGGCGCGGAGATATCCGGGCCGCTGGATGGGGCACCCGGTCGGGAATCATGGGCATCAATCCATTCATGGGGTGCTTCGTTTTCATGTTGAGCGGGTGACTCACATTAAACACTCAGTCATCATGACCATGACCGCCCGCCATTGTGCCCCGGCACCCATGATTTTTACTTTTTCACATACCCGTTCGCCCGGAACCACGCGATCGCGTCCGCGAATGCCTGCTTCGGCGGCGTCTGCGGCAGGCCCAGCATCATGGTCGCCTTGGCCGGATTAAACCACATCTTGTACTTCGCCATCTTCACCCCGGCCAGCGGCGCGCGCGGCGGCTTGCCCGTCACCGCGGAAATCAGCTCGTTCGCCTCCGCCACACGCATCGCCAGCCAGTGTGGGACTTTGAATTTCGGCGCCGGGATGCCCGTGAGTTCCTGCAACACGGCCAGCGTCTGCCCCATCGTCCAGTTGCCCTCCGCGTTGCCCAAGATATAACGCTCCCCGTAGCGTCCGCGCTCCGCCGCCAGGATGTGCCCCAGCGCCACGTCCCGCACATGCACCCAGTTCAAACCCGTCTCGATATATGCCGGCATCCGGCGGTTCAGATAATCCACGATCACCTGCCCCGTGGGCGTCGGCTTCACATCGCCCGGCCCGACCGGCGCGGACGGATTCACGATGATGATCGGCAGCGCCAGTTTGCGGAACAATTCATACGCCACCGCCTCCGCCTGAAATTTGGATTTCTTGTAATCGTTGCTCAACTGTTCCGGCTCGATCACATCAATCTCCGTCGTCGGCGTCCACTTGCCGTTCACTTCCTTCGGCAGCCCGATGCAGCCCACCGTGCTCGTATACACGATTTTTTTGCAGCCCACCTTGCCGGCCGCCTCCAGCACGTTGCGCGTGCCCTCGACATTCGCTTCATACATCGGCTTGTAATTGCGCAGCCACAGCGCGTAGCTCGCCGCCACGTGGAAACACCAGTCGCACCCCTCCATCTCGCGCACCAGCAATTGACGGTCCAGGATGTCGCCCGCCACCCGGTCATATTTCAGGCCCAGCAGCCCCCGCTCATCCGCGCCCGGACGCAGCAATGCCTTCACCCGGTGACCCCGTGCCGTAAGTTCGTGCACAAGGTTCGAGCCCACAAAGCCGGACGCGCCGGTGACAAAACATTTCATATGCGAAGACTTCTCCCACTGTGCGCCAACCCGCCCCGCACTTCCACAAAAAATTTTTTGCCCGCCGCTGCTTGACTTGAACCCTCCGCTTGGAAAAAATGACCCCGTCGTATGTCGGAAAAAAGCAGCCCCAAGAAAAAGCCCAGCCGCACCAGCCAGCGCGAACTTGACACCAAGATCGAGTTCATGGCCGGCATCGTCCGCCGCGACCCCGATTACGTGGATGCCCTCCAGCTCCTCGGCGACCACTACACCCAGCGCGGCCTCTTCAACGAAGGCCTCAAGGTCGATGAACGCCTCGCCCGCCTCGAGCCGCAGAACCCGCTCGTCTTTTACAATCTCGCCTGCAGCTACTCGCTCACCGACCAGTTCGAGCGCGCCCTGCTCGCGCTCGAAAAAGCCCTCATCCTCGGCTACCGCGATTTCACCTGGCTCGCCAAGGATCCCGACCTCAAAAAACTCCGCGCCCACCCCGCCTACCGCGAACTCCGCGCCAAGATCGCCGAGCTGAAAAAGAAGTCCCGCTGAGCCGGAACGGCACCGTCCAGAACTCAACGCGAAAATGCCAAGCCACCCGGCCGCACCCTGTTCTTCGAAAGAACCGCAACGAGAATTGATCAAAGAACCAGCAAACTGCGGAACGCGACTGCCTGAGCATCCGGTCCCCTCGCCCCTCGGAGGGGAGAGGGCTAGGGTGAGGGGTGCCCGGTCCTTGAATAATTGCCCCTTTACGTTAAAAGCCTCCCACCTCGGCCCCAACCTATGAACGTCACCCTCCGCGGTCGCACCGAACATTTTCGCACCGTCGCCTTCGACGCCCTGAACAATTCCGTCCGCCTCATCGAGCAACGCCTGCTGCCCCACGAATTCCAGATCGTCAGCACCCCGGATTATCGCGCCACCGCCGCCGCCATCACTGACATGGTCGTGCGCGGCGCCGGCGCCATCGGTGCCACCGCCGCCTACGGCCTCGCCCAGGGCGCGCGCGTCTTTCGCGGCTCCGACCTCAAAAAATTCTCCAAGCACGTCGACCTCGTTTTCAAAACCCTTGCCGACGCGCGCCCCACCGCCGTTGACCCCGTCAACGCCATGATCGACGTCCGCCGCCACATGGCCCGCGGCGAAACCGTCGCCGAACAGCAGGCCCTCGCCCTCGCCGCCGCCGAGGAATTCGCCAACGAAGACGCCCACCACTGCGCCGAGATCGGCCGGCACGGCGCGAAACTCATCCGCAACGGCATGACGGTCCTTACCCACTGCAACGCCGGCTGGCTCGCCTTCGTCGATGTCGGCAGCGCCACCGCCCCCCTCTATGCCGCGCAGGCCCAGGGCAAAAAATTTCACGTCTTCTGCGACGAAACCCGTCCGCGCTCCCAGGGTGCCACCCTCACCGCGTGGGAACTCGCCCAGCAAAAAGTCAGTCACCAGATCATCGCCGACAACGCCGCCGGCCACCTCATGCAACGCGGCGAGATCGACCTCGTCATCGTCGGCAGCGACCGCGTCCTTGGCCGCACTGGCGAAGTCGCCAACAAGATCGGCACCTACACCAAGGCCGTCCTCGCCGCGCGCCACAAAATCCCGTTCTACGCCGCCATCCCCTGCTCCACCATTGATTGGAACCTCAAACGCGGCCGCGCCATCCCCATCGAAGAACGGCACGAATCCGAAGTCCTCGGCGCCTGGGGCGTCACCCAAACCGGCCAGCGCGAATACATCCGCGTCGCCAACCCCACCAGCGGCGCGCGCAACCCCGGCTTCGACGTCACCCCCGCCGAACTCATCACCGGCATCATCACCCCCGCCGGCATCTTCAAACCCAGGACCCTCTGGCAAAACCGCCACCGCCTCGGCTACAAAATCTGACGCCACCCGCCGATCCGCGACCATCCAACGTGGACAACCTCGCGCTGCGACTGGGTGACCTGTCCGGCAAGAACACTGCGCAGCCGTCACTTTGAGGCCTGGCCCGCCCTTCGCTGCCCGCACCTCCATCGTGCCCCGACCTTCCTCCCGTGCTTCCAAAATTCCAGGGTTTGACGGCCCTTGACGAGGCTTGACCGCCCTTGCGCAAAGACCGTTGGCAGAGGCCGATCGTCCTCGTCCTCGAATGCACGATTCAGGCTTCTGGTTCCTGTATCCATTCATGATTTAATTTTTTGGTTGGATTTGGTTGGATTTACTTGGATTCCCAATGTTTTCGGCCCTATCTGTGTTCATCCGTAGTTGTCCATGCGGTATTACAAAATACCGGCCCTTCGACATTGGGCGTTGAATGTTGAATGTTGAATGTTTTCCTCTTTTCGCCTTTTCGCTTGGTTTTGTCCCTCCTCGGTTTTCATTCGTGTTCATCAGTGATTATCCGTGTGATTTACCTAAGCGCCATAAGGTGATCGAGGTTGGCGCATTCGGGCTTCGGCATTCGGATTTAGTTCGGATTTCGGATTTCGGCCTTCGGTTTTTATCCGTGCCCATCCGTGGTTAAATTTCATAATTTTTTAAAAATTCTAGGGTCTGACAAAGCCTGACAAAGCCTGACGACCCTTGATTCCCAAGGCCTTGCATGGTCGCCCGTGCGGCTCGCACCCGTACGCAAGTACCCACTGCCTCCATAGCATCTGCCAGTCTGGCACGGCACCCAATCGTCCGCGTACGCCTTGGAAACTTGGACGCTTGGAGGTTGGTCCTTGGAGCTTTTCTTCATTCGTGCTTCGTCATTCATCAAGGCATAACTCTACCCCAGCCGGTTGGACAAAGGCTGTCCAACCCTCCCGCTTGATTCTTGGCCTTTTTCACATTTTCCATTTTTTAATTTTGAATTTCTCCTCACTCTAGCACCGCCAAACAATTCCTTCTTTCCGAATAGATTCCGATTTATTCCGACTTCTTTCCGACCCGCTCGACGCCCGTTTTACCCGCTAAATTCCGCAAATTCACACGAATGCCCGCTGTTTCCCCTCTCGCCCCATTCAGGACGGGCTAAAAACACTCGTTGCCGTCGTGTACCCAGAACTCCCTTCACCGTGGCAACAACAACATCAGAATCATGGACGCCGCCGTGATCGGCCAGCACACGTATAATTTGAATTTGTCGTAAGGCGGCAAAAAACAGAAAATCAGCGCCAGCAAGAACAAGGCTGCAACCACATCGCCAAAAGCACCGGCAAAGGGAGTTTGCGGGAATGTCACGCAGCCGAAACAAACAAGGATGTTTATTGAATCAAGGATTAGCACCATTCGCGAAGCGGAAACCCCCGTCGTTTAAATTTAAAATCATCCGGAACTTTCATTCCAGCCTTATAGAGCGGTTAAAGTAAAACCATGCTTTTCACTTCACCGTGTTGTTCAACGGCGCCAGCCCCTGGATGCGCACCTCCAGTTTGTCCCCGCTCTGGATGGGACCGACCCCGCTGGGCGTACCCGTGAGAATCACATCGCCCGGCAGCAACGTCATGTTCGTGGACACGAAACTGACAATTTCCGCCGGCTTGAAGATGAGCTGGCTCGTGTTCGAGTTCTGGCGGAGCTGGCCGTTTTGGAACTGCTGGATGTTCAGATGATTCGGGTCGATCTGCGTTTCCACGTACGGCCCCAGCGGCGTGAAGGTGTCGAACGATTTGCAACGCGCCCACTGCGACTCGCTTTTCTGGATCGTCCGGTCGCTGATGTCCTGCGCGGCCGTGTAGCCGAAAATATAGCGCGACGCCTGCGTCGCCGTCACGTTCCGGATCTTCCGGCCGATGACGATGGCCAGTTCCGCCTCAAAATCCGTGCGATGCTCCCGGAAAGGGATTTCAATCTTCCCGCCGTCCGGCAGCAGCGAGGTCGTGGCTTTGAACCAGATCAGCGGCTCCTTCGGCAATTCCCGGTTCATTTCGCGCGCATGGTCGCGATAATTGATGCCCACCGCGATGATCTTCGTCGGCATCACCGGCACCAGCGTTTTCACGCCCTTGCGCGGCAGGGATTTGCGGTCGAATGAGGGCGAGCCAAAGACATCCCCCCGTAAACGGAACAGTTCGCCGTCCACGACCTTGGCGTAAAAAATTTCTTCGTCCTTTTGAAAACGTCCAATGGCTGCCATAAACGCCGGCCAGCCTAGAACCGCCCTCCACCCACCGCAAGACTAAAGCCGCCAGACTAAAGCCGCCAAAAATGGCCACGCCACAACGCTGGTCCGGCCAGGTTTGCTTCATCCCCGCGCACTTGCTGAAACGACGTTTTACGATTATATTCCGGTGGTGAGTTACCTGACGAAACAGGAAGTTTATGTGATCTGTATCGTTTTAGGTTTGTTGGCGACCGGCTGGTGTGTGAAAACCTATCGCAGTACACATCCCGCCGCCGCCCCGGTTCAGTCGGCCAGACCCTGATATGCAAGAAGTCAATTTCGACGAAGTGCTGGATCAAATCCTGGCGCGCAACCCCGCTTACGCGCGGGATTCGTACCATTTTATCCGCGAGGCGCTCGACTTCACCCAAAAGCTCATCAGCAAGGAAAACAAGGGCAAGGTGCGCCACGTCACCCCGGCGGAACTCCTCGACGGCATCCGCCAGCACGCGCTCCAGCAATTCGGCCCCATGGCCGTGACCGTCTTTGAGGAATGGGGCATCCACCAATGCAAGGATTTTGGCGAGATGGTTTTCATCATGATCGAAAGCGGCCTGCTGGCGAAAACCGAGAAGGATTCGCGCGACGATTTTCAAGACGGCTACGATTTCACCGAGGCGTTCGCCAAACCCTTCTGGCCGGAAAGCAAGCTGAAGGCGGAAAAGAAAAAAGCCGCCAAACCGGCCGGCGCGTCTTGACCCCGTTGGGTTGTTTGGAGTTCCGCCTTTAGGCGGTTCGGACCGGGCAACACCTCAGACCGCCTGAAGGCGGAACTCCAAACTCAAAGTCGTGACCGGCCGCACAGCGGAACAGGTTCAATAAACCTTCCGCAGATTCGACGGCAGGATGCCCAGCTCATCGCGATACTTCGCGACCGTGCGGCGCGCAATGGTGATGCCCTTGTCGGTAAGCATCTTCACCACTTCCTGATCGGACAACGGCTTCGAGGTGTTCTCGTTCTTGAAGATTTCCGCGATCATGTCCTTCACGCTCGTGTTGGACACGTCCTGGCCGCTGGTGCTTTGCAGGCCGGCGGTGAAGAAAAATTTCATCTCGTACACCCCCTGCGGCGTCTCGATGTATTTGCCGGAAACCGCGCGGCTCACGGTCGTTTCGTGGACCCCCACGACTTCCGCGACCTGCGCCATCGTCATCGGCTTGAGAAAAGCCACGCCCTTGTCCATGAACTCCCGCTGGCGTTTCACGATCTCGCGCCCGATGTTGCAGATCGTCGTCTGCCGCTGATGCAGGCTCTTGATGAGAAACTTCCCGGCGCGGATTTTTTCGCGGATGTAATTCTTCACCTCGGCGTTGTTCTCGCCGGCGGACATCAGGTCCTTGTAGACATTGCTGATGCGGAGATGCGGTATCTGCTCGTCATTCGTGGTGACCGTGTAGTCCTCCCCGTTCTTCACCACAAAAACTTCCGGGGCCACATACTGCTCCACATTGGAAAGAAAGGCGCGTCCCGGCCGCGGATCCAGCCGCCCGATGCGGGCCAGCGCCTCCTGCACGTCGTCCAGCGACTGGTTCGTGCCGCGCGCGATTTCCGGGATGCGGCGCTTGCCGAGCGCGTCCATGAAATCACGGATGATGCGGTACTCCAAGGTCTCGTCCAATTTCGCGCGCTCGAGCTGCAGCATCAGGCATTCCCGCAAATCCCGCGCCCCAACCCCGGCCGGTTCAAAACCTTGGATGACCTTAAGCACTTTGGAAATCGTATCCAGCGGCAGGCTGGTGGAGGCGGCCAGTTCCTCCAAGGTCACGTTCAGGTAACCGTAATCATCGATGTTGCCGATCAGCAGTTCGGCGATGCCCTGCTCTTCACCGCTCAAATCCGTGTCGCGCACCTGCTCGACCAGATGCTGCGCCAGCGACGTCTCCGAGGTGAGCGAGTCGAACATGAACTGCCGCTTCTCCTCGTCCTCCGTGGTGGAACGGATCGGCGAGCTGGCCTGCGAAAAATTGTCGCGCCAGTCCTGGTCCAGTTGCACCAGTTTGTCGAACTCCGCTTGAAAATCGTCCGCCGGCTCGGCGGCTTCCTTGTCCGTCGAGGTGTCCGGCGTGTCAAACTTCACATCTTCCGGGGGTTCGGCCAGGTCGGGGGCGGCTACTTCGCCCTCTTCCGAGGTCTTCTCGCGCAGGTCCGCATCCGAATCCATCACTTCTTCCAGGACCGGATTCTGCTCCATCTCCGCCGCCACGAGCGCCTTCAACTCCAGCGTCGGGGCCTGGAGCAAAGCGAGCGACTGCTGCAGTTGCGGTGCGAGCACCAGCGACTGCGACAGACGTTGTGACAATTGCATTCCGAATGCCATTCGAGCAAAAGATAACGAAATTTTGCGGAATCACAAGCAGGTTCTTGGCACGAATCCCGCTTTGCCGTTTTTCCCCCGAACTAAAACTGGATTTTTTGTCATTTCAGTAGCATCCTTTTTTCATGAAACTGATTCTCTCCACGCACAATGTGACGCTTACCAAAGCCATCGAAGATCACGTCCTCGCCCGGCTCGACAAGCTGGAGCATCTTGACCGCTGGACCGTGGACGCCCGTGTGACCCTTGAACACGACAAGACCAAGGTGCCGGAAAGACAGTTTAGCTGCTCCATGCGCATCACCATGCGCGGCCCCGACCTCTTCGCCGAAGACCGCGAAAGCGATCTTTACGCCGCCATCGACCGGGTCACCAAGAAAATCGAACAGCAGATCCGCAAGCGCCACAGCAAGCGCAAAGCCACCAAGCACAAGATCGGCGCCCGGACCAAGCTTACGCGCCAGGACACCACCGCGTGATGATCCTGCGGGCCAGCTTCATTTTTCCCGTCTCCGCGCCGCCCATCGAGGACGGCGCGGTTTTAATTGAGGGCAATAAGATTCGTGCCGTCACGCCCTGGAAAAATCTCCGTCCGTCCGGGTCCGAGAAGATCACCGACCTCGGTAATGCCATCCTGCTGCCCGGCCTCGTCAACGCCCACTGCCATCTGGACTACACCGACATGGCCGGTGAGCTGCCGCCGCCCCGGACGTTTACCGACTGGATCGCCGCCATCACCGCCTACAAGGCCGGTTGGAGCTATTCCGACTACGCCCGTTCCTGGCTGCGCGGAGCGCATCAACTTCTGAAAACCGGCACCACCACCGTTGCCGACATCGAGGCCATGCCCGACCTCCTGCCCGAAGTCTGGGACGCCACGCCGCTGCGGATCTTCTCCTTCCTCGAAATGACCGGCATCAAATCCCGCCGGCCGCCGGGGGAAGTGTTACGCGAGGCCGTCCAAAAAATCGATTCGCTCCGCCATCCGCGTCATCGCGCCATGCTTTCACCGCACGCGCCCTACTCCACCCGGGCCGAATTGCTGCGGCTCACGGCCGAAACCGCGCGCCGCCGCAACTGGCGCGTCAGCACCCACATCGCCGAGTCCGAACAGGAATTCGACATGTTCCAGAACGCCGGTGGCGCCATGCACAACTGGCTGAAACGGAACGAACGTGACAATTCGGATTGCGGCCTCGGCTCGCCCGTCGCCCATTTCGCCCGCTGCCAGTTGCTCGGCGAAAACGTCCTTGCCGCGCACGTCAACTACCTCGCGCGCGGCGATGCCACGTTGCTTGCCCGCAGCCGCACCCATGTCGTCCACTGCCCCCGCAGCCACGACTACTTCAAGCACACAAAATTTGAATGCGAACGTCTCGCCAACGCCGGCGTGAACCTCTGCCTGGGCACGGACAGCCTGGCCACGACGCGCAAGCTCGGAAAACAAAAGCCGGAGCTGGATATGTTCGCCGAGATGCGCCTCTTCGCCGACCGCGAGAAATCCGCCGCCCCGGAGCAAATCCTGCGGATGGCCACCGTCAATGGCGCGCGCGCCCTGGGCCTCGCTGGCAAGATCGGCGAACTTTCCCGGAGCAGTTTTGCCGACCTCATCGTCCTGCCCGCTCCGGGAAAATCGAAGGACCTCGCCGCCGCCATCCTCGCCCATGCCGGCAACGTCTCCGCCAGCATGATCGATGGCCGCTGGGCCATTCCGCCCCGGCTTTGAACGCATCGCGGCGGCTTTTCTTCCGACCGCTTCTGTGTTTACCTGTGTTTGAACAATGAATCCGTTCGATGACGAACTTCAGCGCCGCCTGGCCGCCCTGCGCGAACAAAACCTGTTCCGCGAACTGCGCCGGGTGGATTCCGCCCAAGGCCCGCACCTCCGGATCAACGGCGAAACCTTCCTGAATTTTTCATCCAACGATTATCTTGGCCTCGCCAACCACCCCGCCCTCAAGGAAGCCGCCATCAAGGCGGTTGAGAAATTCGGGGCCGGAGCCGGGGCCGCCCGGCTGGTCTCCGGCTCGCTCGCCCCGTTCCACGAACTCGAGGAAAAGCTGGCCGCCTTCAAGCAGACCGGGGCCGCCTTGACCTTTTCAACCGGCTACGCCGCCGCCATCGGCACCATCACGTCGCTGGTCGGCAAGGACGATGTGATTATTTTGGACAAGCTCGTCCACGCCTGCATCGTGGATGCCGCCAAGCTTTCCGGTGCCAAGCTCCGCGTCTTTGACCATAACGACCTCGTTGACCTCGAAAAAATCCTCATCTGGGCTGATGAAAAAAAGCGCGGTGCGCAGACATCAACCCGCACCCTCATCGTCACCGAAAGCATCTTTTCCATGGATGGCGATGCCGCCCCGCTCCGCGAAATCGTCGCCCTCAAGGATAAATATGGTGCCTGGCTCATGGTGGACGAGGCGCACGCCACTGGCATCATCGGCCAAAATGGACGCGGTCTGGCCGATGAACTCGGCGTCGGCCGCCGGATCGAGATCCAGATGGGCACCCTCGGCAAGGCTTTGGGCGCCAGCGGCGGTTATATCTGCGGCAGCCGCGCCTTGATCGATTATCTCATCAACCGCGCCCGCTCCTTCATCTTCAGCACCGCCCCCGTCCCCGCCGCGGCTGCCGCCGCCATTGCTGGAATCCACTTGGTTGAATCAGCCGAAGGCAAAGCCCGGCGCAAATCACTTTTTTCGCGCGTGGAAGCATTGAACTTAAAATTAAAAATTAAAAATTCAAAACTCCCCAGCGCCATCATCCCCCTGATTCTCGGCGATGAAACCGCCGCCCTCACCGCCGCCAGCCAGCTCCGTGCTCAACATATTTTCGTCCCCGCCATCCGCTACCCGACCGTCGCGCGCGGCGCGGCGCGTCTCCGCATCACCTTGACGGCCGAGCATACCGCCGACGACGTGGCGACCCTTTGCGCCGCGCTCCCGGCCCTGAACGCATGAATAAATTCGCCCAGCTTGATCACGCCCACGTCTGGCATCCCTTCACCCAGATGCGTGACTGGCTCCGGGGCGAACCGATCGTCATCGCCCGCGGCCAAGGTGCCGTTCTTCGCGACGTGAAAGGCCGGGAATATCTCGACGCCAACTCCTCCATCTGGACCAACCTGCATGGCCATCAGCATCCTAAAATCAACGCCGCCATCACGCGCCAGCTAAAGCAGATAGCCCACAGCTCCGCCCTGGGATTTGCCAACGAACCCGCCAGCCTGCTCGCGGAAAAACTGGTGTCCGCCGCGGATCCAAAATCTAAAACCGCCACTGCACAACTTCGGAAAGTTTTCTTTTCCGACGACGGCTCAACCGCGCTCGAAGTGGCGCTCAAGCTCGCTCATCAGTACGCGCTCCGCACCTGCGGTAAAAAGATCCGGCCAAAGATTCTGTCGCTCGATGGCGCATACCACGGCGACACCATCGGTGCCGTTTCCCTCGGCCACATCGACCTGTTTCACAAGGCTTATGGCGGGATGCTGTTCCCGACGGACAAGGTCATGTCGCCTTACTGTTATCGCTGTCCGTTCAACCGCGCCCGGCCGGAACGCAACGATGCCCGGAAATATCGCAAGTGCCATTGGGAATGCGTCGGCAAGGTCGAACAGAAATTTTCCGCGCAGAAAAAAAAAGGCAACCCTTACGCCGCCTTTGTCTTCGAGCCGCTGATGCAGGGCGCGGCGGGGATGATCCCGCAGCCCAGCGGCTGGCTGGGACAGGTCACCGAAATTGCCCGCCACCACGGCGCGCTGCTCATCGCGGACGAGGTGATGACCGGCTTTGGCCGCACCGGCGTGACCTGCCATGTGGATGACCGCACGATTGCCGACGTGGTCAAACGGCCGGCGTCCGCAAAACTGTTCGCGACCGCCCGCGTCGGCATCGTGCCCGATTTCCTCTGCGTGGCCAAAGGCCTGACCGGCGGCTATCTGCCGATGGCGGCAACATTGACCACTCAAAAAGTGTTCGCCGCTTTCCTTGGCGAATATGAGGAGTTCAAAACCTTCTTTCACGGCCACAGTTTCACCGGCAACCAACTCGGTGCCGCCGCCGCCCTCGCCAGCCTGGAAATTCTGCAAAGCGCCGCCTCGGTCCGCGCGCGGGCGCGGCTGCAAAAGCAAATGCACGAGGAATTGCAATCCCTGTGGGCCTTGCCACAAGTCGGCGACATCCGTCAGGTCGGCCTGGTGGCGGGGATTGAACTCGTCAAAGACTGGCGGACGCGCCAACCGTTCGCGTTGCGTGAGCGCGCCGGCATCCGCGTCTGCGAGGCCATGGCCAAACGCGGCGTCCTGACCCGCCCGGTCGGCAATGTCATCGTGCTGATGCCCCCGTATTGCACCACGCCGGCGCAGGTGCATCAGATGATTTCGGCGCTTGGCGCAGCGGTTAAATCCGCCTTGAAAAACTAAAAACTCCAGGCATCGCCGTTACCGGCGGATGCCTGGAGTTTGAGATTTTGAATTCTTATTTGTCGGCGAGCAGTTCCTTCAACTTAGGCTCCATCGCATCCGCCCAGATCTTGTAACCCGCTTCGCCCGGATGCAGCGCATCGCGCATCATGCCGGTGGCAATGGCGCCGTCGTTTTCAATGAAATTGGAGCCGATATCCATGAAAAATATATGCTGGCCGTCATCCAGCCGCGCCAGCGCCTGGTTGATCTCGAGCAGGCGGCCCCGCTGCGGATTGAAGGCTTTTCCGCGCGGAAAAATTCCCAGCAGGATGATTTTCGTGCCCGGCTGGCGCGTGCGAATCTGCTGCACGATGGCCGTCACGCCTTCAAGGATGTCGGCATCGGTGTAGGTGTCCGTGCCGTCCTTGTTTTTGTTCGAGTTGTTGGTCCCGATCATGACGATGGCCACCTTCGCCTTGATGCCGTCCAACTGGCCGTTCTCAAATCGCCAAAGAACGTGCTCCGTCCGGTCCCCGCTCACGCCGAAGTTGATGACCTTGCGGTTGCCGTAATATTCCTTCCACACATTCTTCCCATTGCTTTCCCAGCCCTGCGTGATCGAGTCGCCGATGAATTCGATGTCATAATCGCCCGGCGCATCCTTGGCGCGTTGCAATACCTGCGACTGGCGGTTGGTGATGCCTCCCGTGCGCGGCACGGGGATGATGGCGGCGTTCTTGTGCGGTTCCATTGCCACCGGCGCATTGGTCTGCGCGTTGGCTTGGAACTGGAGGGCGACCGCCAGCATGGCGGCGTACAGGAGTGTTTTTGATTTCATGATTTGAAAATGAACATGGAATAGGACGAATTCAATCCGACGCTGGTTTCACGCGTTTTTTACCGGCGGCTTGATGAACAATGTCAGCGCCGCCCCGCCCAGCAGGAACGCACCCGCCACGATGAACGAGTTGTGGAAACTGCCGCCCTCGGCCACCGTCAACATCTGCTGCAACCGGCTCAGGACGAATCCGCCGACGCCCCATGCGGTAAACAGGATGCCGTAATTGACCCCAAAACTCTTCAGGCCCCAAAAATCCTTCGTGAGCGATGGAAACAGCGCCAGGTTTGCCCCGTAATTGAAGCCGATGAACGTCGCCAGCAGCACGATGAGCGCGGGCGTCGTCTCCTTGCTCGCCGTCACCGGAATGGCGAGGAACATCAACCCGGCCTGGATCGCCAGCACCAGCATCAACGTCCAGCGCCGGCCGATCTTGTCCGACAAAATGCCCGCAACGATGCGCCCGCCCGCATTGCCGATCGCCATCACCGCCACGGCAATGAAGGCGTTCACGCCCATGCTTTTCTTGGCCATGCCACTAACGCTGCTGATCACCATCAAGCCCGCGCCGGCACCAATGAAATAAATCAGCCACAGCAGATAGAACATCGGACTGCGCAACATTTCCGCCGGGGTGGAACTGGCGGCGGCGTTTTTTGCCATGGTGGAAGCCTGCGTCACGGCCACATACCCTGTCGGCGGATTCTTCAGCAGTTGCGCGAGGCCGCAGACAATGACCGTGAATGCGCCGCCAAAGATGAGCATGGATTCTTTCAGTCCGAAATGCGCCAGCAGATATTGCGACGTCGGCGCGAGATAGATTGGCGCGAGACCGAACCCCGCCACGACCACCCCGGCCACGAGCCCCGTCTTCGCCGGCGGAAACCATTTCATCGCGGCCGGCGTGGCGGATGAGTAACCAAAACCGATGCCGACGCCCACTAACACACCAAAGCCCAACAGCCACGTCCCATAACCGTTCGTGGTCGAAATCAAGAACATGCCCGCACCAACGAGCAAGCCGCCGACGGACGCGGTAATCCGCGGACCAAACCGGTCCTGACAGCGCCCGGCCAAGATCATCGCGAAGGCGAAGACCAGGCAGCAGAGCGCATAAGGATCGTTAAGCTGGTCCCCCTTCCACCCAAAATCTTTTTCGATGGCCGCCTTGAACATGCTCCACGTGTAGAGGATGCCCAGCGCGAGGTTGATGCCGAGGCCGGAGAAAGCGACGAGCCAGCCGTGATTTTTGGAAGGGGTTTCCGTTGCCATGTTTGGGATGCGCGGACGCTAACAGAGCCGCCCGCCGGTGGCAAACGGGTTTTCATGCTCATTCTGATGATATATGACCGCCAGCCGCTCGTTAACAGATCGATAGACACCATCCTCCAAACCGCTTCACGTTTGCCAGGCAATTCCGCGTGCGCGCCAGCGTCTTGGCGCGACATCCATTAATGCCCATCGCTGAAAATTTGGAATCGTTTTACAACGCTTTGACTCCAAATCTGGATATGGAATAACCAAGGCTACAGCTTACACCCTTCGTGCTTTGATTTTCCGTTGCATCAACCTCACTCGTAAAAAAAAGTCACCGTCACGGACCGCGAACCGGCACCAAAAGCCGCCCGGACGTTTGCGGGCCACGCCTTGTATGGCGAGCCGCCCTGCACCGCCCTTAGAAAAAATTGCCCAAGCGTCTCGTTCAGGGTGTTCTGCAGGATTTTGGCCGAACCGGCCTGCCCGGTTTCGCCCAGGTCAAACTGCACCACGACCTGACCCGGCGGCATCTGGGCAAATTCATCGCGGCTGATGTGCTCCCCTTCCTTCTGCACCGCTTCATTCAAGGCCGTCAGCAGATATTCATCATATCCCGTAAACGCCTCCGGTATGCCATTGATGCTTGCGCTGAATTCACCCTTCGCATAGACCACCGGCGCGGTCGTCGCCGCCGCCTCGCGGGTCACGGTGAAATCCCATGTGTCATAGACTGAACCATTGACCACCAGCTTCAATTTATAACTGCCGCTCTTGCGGATCGGCAGGTTTAACACCGCCGCCTTGCCGGCAAAGACGCTGCCGTTCAGGTTCAAGATCACCGTCGCGCTCCCCGCTTCCACCACTTCCAGGTTGAACTCCTGCGGATGATTGTATGCGCCATCCCAATATCCGTAGCCCACCACCACGGCCGCGGGCGTCTGCCCGGGACCGAACGTTTTGGAACTCGTATAGCCGGAAGCCGGCAAGTCCAGATTCTGGCCTTTCATGGCCGCCGTAGTGTAGACGCCCCAATCCTTGGACACACTGGAACCTGTGGTGCCGCACCCAGTGAAACCCCAAATGCCCGCCAACGCCAGCAGCGCGATGCCAAAGTATTTACGCTTCTTCATCCCGGAAAAATTGGCAACCGGCCCAGGAATGGCAAGCTTCTTTAGGCACAGGTAGCGGACAGCGCAAATCAAGCTGGCCCGCCAACCTGCAAGCCTCCTCCGGCTTATCGCAAAAACCAAAAAAAGCGCGGACGGCTTTCGCCATCCGCGCTTTTGAATTCGTTCAATTATATCAGGCGGCCGCCACCGGCGCCGTCGCGGCTTCCTTGTCGCGATCTTCCATCGCGGCCTTGCGCGAGAGACGGACACGGCCCTTTTCATCCACGCCCAGGCATTTCACGGTGATCTCCTCGCCTTCCTTGACGATGTCTTCCGTGCGCTTCACGCGGAAGTTCGCCAGTTCGCTGATGTGCACCAGGCCATCCTTGCCCGGGAGGAATTCGACGAAGGCGCCGAATTCTTTCACCGTCACAACTTTGCCGCGGTAGATCTTGCCGATCTCGGCCTCGGCGCTCATGCCGGTGATCGCGTCCACGGCGATCTTCATGCCGTCGGCGGAGACGGAGAAAATGTTCACCGTGCCATCGTCCTCGATGTCGATCTCGCAGCCGGATTCTTCCACGAGCTTCTTGATGTTCTTGCCGCCGGGTCCGATCAACATGCCGATCTTCTCGGGGTTGATCTTGAGCGTCGTGATGCGCGGCGCGTACGGGCTGATGTCCTTGCGCGGGGTGGAAATCGTCTTGGCCATCTCCGCGAGGATCGCGAGGCGGGCAATGCGCGCCTTTTCCACGGCAATTTCCATGATGGCGTGCGGCAGACCCTTGAGCTTCAAGTCCAGTTGGAAGCCGGTGATGCCCTTTTCCGTGCCGGCGATCTTGCAGTCCATGTCGCAATACGCGTCTTCCCAGCCGATGATGTCGGTGAGCAGCTGGTATTTGGAAATGCTGCTGCCTTCGCCTTCCGTGCAGATGCCGATGCTGATGCCCGCCACCGGGCGGATCATCGGAACGCCGGCATCCAGCAACGCCAGCGTGCCGCCGCAAACCGAGGCCATCGAGGTGGAACCGTTGGATTCCATGATCTCGCTGACCACGCGGAGGGTATAAGGATAATTCTCAATCGGAATCATCGGCTCGATGGAACGCTCGGCGAGCGCGCCGTGGCCGATTTCGCGGCGGCCGGGGCCGCTAATGCGTCCGGTTTCACCGACGGAGAAATTCGGGAAGTTGTAGTGGAGAATGAATTTCTTCTCCGTGGTGCCGCCCGTGTAGGAATCGAATTCCTGGACGTCATCACCGGTGCCGAGCGTCACGAGCGTGACCGCCTGCGTTTCGCCGCGGGCGAAGATCGCCGAGCCGTGCGAACGCGGGAGGATGCCCACTTCGCTGGTGATCGGGCGGACCTGTTCAAAATTACGGCCGTCGAGGCGCTTGCCGCTGTCCAGAATCAGGCTGCGGACCGCTTCCTTCTGGATGTAATAGAACGCGTCGTTGATGACGAACTGGGTGACCTTCTCCGCACCGAACTGCGCGACGAGCTTTTCGCCGACCTCGTTCTTGATGGCGTTGCACGCGCCTTCGCGGTTGAGCTTGCCGGGCGTGAGCAGGGCCGGAACGAAACGATCCCCGGCGAGCTTCTTGGCTTCGGCGAGGATTTCATCGGGAACGATCTTGAGGGTGATTTCGCGCTTCTTCTTGCCGACCTTGGCGGCCAGTTCCTTCTGCGCGGCGATCTGCGGCTGGATGACTTCCTGCGCAAATTTCAACGCGGCGTTGAAATCCGCCTCGGAGATCTCCTTGGCCGCGCCTTCATACATGACGATGTCTTTTTCATTGCCGACATACACGAGGTCGAGATCGCTCTCGGCCTGTTCCGCGTGCGTGGGGTTCGCCACGAACTTGCCGCCCACGCGGCCGATGCGCGCCGCGCCCAGCGGGCCGGCCCACGGGATGTCGGAAACCATCAACGCAGCGCTCGCGCCGATGATGCTCAAAATATCGGGATCATTTTCGCCATCCGCGCTCAGGAGCACGGTCTGGACCTGGACCTCGTTGTACCAGCCCTTCGGGAACAACGGGCGAATCGGGCGGTCGGTGAGGCGGCAGGTGAGAATTTCTTTTTCCGTCGGCCGGCCTTCGCGCTTGAAGTAGCCGCCGGGGAACTTGCCGCAGGCCGCCGCTTTTTCGCGGTAGTCAACGGTGAGCGGGAAGAAGTCCTGTCCTTCTTTGGCCTTCGTCGCGGCCACGGCGGCGACGAGGACGATGGTTTCGCCCATCTGAACGGTCACGGAACCGTCGGCCTGCTTGGCCAGCTTTCCGGATTCTATGGTGAGGGATTTGTCGCCGATGGCGGCGGTAATTTTATGTGACATAACTAACTTTTTTCCCCGCCACCCCCAGAGGAACTTCAGTGAACCCCGAAAAAGCTTCGGAGCTGAATGAAATTTCCCGAAAGTGGCGGAATTTTATGCGCGACGTTTGTTTGGTTGGAGGACCTGGCCGCTCGCGCGGGCGGTTCAGATCCTGGAACGAAAGGCGGGGCGCGTGAAAATAAAAAAGCCGCGCCTTCCGTAAATTATTTGCGCAGCTTGAGCTTCTTGGTGACCGTCTGATAACGGGCCAGGTCGGTGTCCTGCAGGTAATCGAGCAGGCGGCGGCGCTGGCCGACCATCAACAACAGGCCACGGCGTGAGCTGTGGTCCTTCTTGTTGGTCTGCAGATGTTCCGTCAAATGGTTGATGCGCTCGGTCAGCAGCGCCACTTGCACGTCCGCAGAACCGGTGTCCTTGGCGTGCAGCTTAAATGAATCAATCGTTTTTGTCTTCGCTTCCATAATTAAATGAGTGCGAAAAAATAATAATTAAACACACTTCTGTAAAGCGAATTAAGCGGCAATTTCAGCCGGGACGAGCCGTTCAAGCCCGTCAGGTCGCCGTTCCCATCGCCAAACCAGTCGCCGCCTCGTTCCCGGCGTCAGCTTGAAATGCTCGCCGATCCGCAAACCTTCCACCCAAAAAACCTCCCCCGCCGCGGTGGTGGCCAGAACCAGCCGCCGCCGCCGGCCCGCGGGAATCTTCGCGTTCACGAACAAATCCTGCAATTTTACCGCCATCCCCAACCCAATCGGTTGAAAGCGGTCACCCGCGCGCCAATGGCGCATAACAATTTTGTCCCCAACCTTTTCCGCATCAAAAGACTCGGATCCCGGCGGGCGCGCCAAACGACCGGGCACACCTGATTCCGTTTTGAAAGACCAGCCAAACTTGACGCCGCCAAACTCCACCCGCCCTGCCCGCCCGGATAATTTCAGCTCCTGCTCCGCCTCGTTGAACTCCCCCGCGGCCTGCCGTTTCAACTCCAGTTTGCCGGTGGCCGTCCGCGCCGCCGAAAATCCCGGCCCCACGCTCACAAACTTCCCCCGCTCCGCCCGGAGCTGTTCAACCAGTTCAAAGTCCGCCATCACCCCGGCATCCGTCAGTTGCGCCAGCAACACCTTCCGTTGCACCGCCACCGGCAACTTTTCAAACACCGTGTCCGGCCGCGCCAGCCAGCCGCGCGCCAGGTCGCCGGCCAGTTCCGACTCCGCCCCGGCGATTGTCATCAACCGCAATACCGCCCCCGTCACCCCCGGCTGATATTTTTTCCGGAGCAACGGCAGCAGTTCATTGCGCACGCGGTTGCGGAGAAAATCATTTGAAAAATTGCTCGCATCATCCCGGAACCGGATTTTGTTTTCCCGGGCAAAGGCAAGGAGGTCCGCCTTGGGCAGATCCAGCAGCGGACGCACCAGCCGGATTTTTTTGTCCGCCGGCGAAGGCGAACATCGTTTCATCCCGGCCAGCCCCGCGCCACCCGCGCCGCGCAGCAGCCGCAAAAAGAAAAGCTCCACCTGGTCATCCGCATGATGCGCCAGCGCGATGGTGGAAATTTTCTGTTTCCGCGCCGTCGCCGCCAGAAATTCATGCCGCAGTTTTCGCGCCGCCATCTCGATGGATAATTTCGCGCGCGCGGCAAACCCTTGCACATCCGCCCCGCCGCCAAAAAACTTCAGGCGCAACCGCTCCGCCGTCTTCCGGACCAGCCGCTCATCCGCGGCACTCGCCCGCCCGCGCAACTGATGATTGAAGTGCGCCACACAGATCTGCCCGCGATTTTTCCGCGCCAGCCCGTGCAACGCATGGAGCAGGACCATGGAATCGACCCCGCCGGAAACCGCCACGAGGATTTTGCCCCCGCTCAAAGGCAGTCCGCCGGCCCGCAGCCCGGCTTCAACTCGTTGGAGAAAGTCGCTCACGCCGACATCTTGCGTTTTTCCGGCATCGCGGGCAAGCGGAGGGATAAGCAGACGGGCATTGCCATGGTGCCAATAGTTAGTGATCATCCCGCGCGGAGCGGCGGGCATCGGGAAACGACGCCTATTCCTCCTCGGATTCAACGGACCAGCAAAGTTCCAATGCGCTACTTGTCAATGCATTGTGAAATCGCAACTTGAAAGGGTGACACCGGCCTATCACTGCAGGATTCCCAAACTCCATCCGTCCTGACATATTCCTCAAGGTAAACCTAACTCTGAAGCGCATACAGAGCCGGCAGAAAAAAATCTCGGTACCATGCAACGGAAAAAACATCCTTTCGACAAAGCCACCTTGGGGGATGTTTTCGCCCTTTCCATTGGTGCAGGCGAACATGGCTACGTCCGTATCTACCGCGGCAAATCCCATGGCATCTTTCCGGTCATTTCCACAAATTTGGTCGTCGACATGACCCAACTCGGCCAACACAAACCCCGCTGGTTCTTTAATTGTCTCGTCCTTTCTAATAATCAGGTGGATGTCTTTAAAGTTGGGGAGATTCCCTTCGCCAATCAGGACGCGGCCTGGCCGCCTCCCCGGTTTCTTCCGCCGGATATTTTTAGAAATTTCTTCCGGATTCAAGAGTTTGGCATGAAGCGCCGCGCCACCGAGGCCGAATCCGCCGGCCTGCAAAAATTTCAATTGTCCACCCTGGTCCACATGCAGAAGTTTATCCAGGAACATGCCGGTGAATGTTCCCGCCTGCAAGGCACCATCAAACCGGTCAAGCCGGCGAAAGCGCCGGTCGAAGATGAGTCCGGTGGCAATGTCTTTTTGGAAGTTGTCTTTCAAGCCCATGACTTTCCCTTCAAGGGGCGGGATATCCCGGAAGATGCACTGGCTGACGCCTTGGAAAAAGCAAAACTCGGTGAAGTGACCGGCGGCGGCTCCGGTCGGCAGACCTCGGCGATTGACGTTGAAGTTACCGATTTCGAGCGGGGACTTAAATTGATCAGGCGAACATTGAAAAAAGTTGGCGCTCCCGCCAGCACCGAAATCCACCGGCACCGCCCCAAACACGAGATCTATCGCCTGGAATAAAACCGGGCACTCGGAATTTAGAGCTGCGTCATTGGCTTACGGAACTTGTTTCAGCCGGTAAAACTGCTGCACATGGTTCGTCGCCTGTGGATCGGTGAACTGCCAGAGGCCATTCGTCCCGAGCGTGTTCGTCGCCAGCGGCAACCAACTGGATGGCACTCCGAGATTGGTGTTCGCCTCCAGGACATATGTGGTGCCAGGCGCACCCAGCAGGTTCAGCGTACAGCTGCCATCCAAATTGGCCGCCACCGCACCGATGCCTGGTGGGATATAAACTGTCAGTACGGCCACCAAGCTCGTCACCGAACCACCGGATGCGCTGGCCACGGCATAATAATTTCCCGCCGCCGCCGGGGTCACATTGGCAAGTGTCAGGGTGCTGTTCGTCTGCACGGTGAGCGCGATGTTGTTGGAAAACCACAGATAAGCGACCGGCGTGCAGGCCGTGGCGGCGACAGTGAAACCCGCCGTGGTCCCCACCGCGTTGGTCCGGCTTTGTGGCCCGGTCAAAATGACCGGCGGCGTCCGATCCTGCACAATGATCATGTTTGTCGAAAAAGCCGTGTTGCTGTACGCGTCCGACAGGGCGATGACCACGGCGTTTGTCCCAACCAACAGAACCGCGCCATTGGTCGGACTTTGCGTGACGGTCAGCGGGCCGGACAAATCAGCGGCCAGGATGAAATTGGTTCCGGTCACATTCGTCATCAACGCGCTGCAATTCGTCCCGGCGACCAGCACGAGATTGGTGAAGCTCCACAAGATGGTGGGCGGTGTGCTGTCCCGGACAATTACGGTGCGCGTGGCCGCATTGGTGTTGCCGCTGGCGTCGGTCGCGATGTAAACCAGCGTGTTCGTGCCAATGGCGGTGACATTCACCACGCCGTTGGTCGCCAGTGAAACGGTTCCCGCACAAGCATCACCCGCGAACACGCCGGGATCGGTAAACGCCGCGCCGAGTTCATTCGTGTACGGGCTCCCTCCAATCAGTACGAGGTTCGGCGGCGTATGATCTTGCACGACGATGGTGTTCGTGGAGAACGCGGCATTGCCGGAAGCGTCCTTGACGGTCAGCACCACCGCATTGGTTCCAACCGGTAAAAGGAAGTTGTTCGTCGGGCTTTGCAAAACCGTCAGCGCGCCGGACAGGTCGGTGGCGTGGATGAAGTTCGTGCCGGTCACATCCGGCATCGGCAGGCTGCAGTTCGTGCTGGCCGTCAGCACCAGATTGGTGAAGCTCCAGGTGATCGTTGGCGGCGTGGTGTCCCGGATGATAACTGTGCGGGTCGCCGTATTGGTGTTGCCATTGCCATCCGTAGCCTTGTAGGTCAGCGTGTTGGTGCCCGTGATGGCGGTGTTCACCACGCCGTTGGTGGTGACCGGCACGATTCCGGCGCAGGCATCGATGGCCGTCGCCCCCGGATCGATGAAGATCGAGCCCAGCTCATTTGTCAGCAAACTCAGCCCGTTCAGCGTGATCACCGGCCCCTGCGTATCGTTGACCGCCAGCACGGCATTGCTCGTAAGGCTGCCGTAAAGATTCGTCACCACCACCGTGACCGTGTGGTTCGGCAAATGTATGTTCGTAAGCGTAAAGGATGTGTTCGTCGCATTGGAAACCGGCACGCTATCGAGGCTCCATTGGATCCCCAGCGGCGGCGTGCCGGTGGCGGCCACGGCGTAAGCCGCGTTGCCACCGCATTCGATCGTGCGGTTGGTGAGCGAGGAAGCGGCGATGGCCGCCGGCACCACCACCGTCAGCGTGGCGACACTGCTGGTGGCCACGCCAAACAGGTTCGTCACCACCAGCGCATAATTCGCCGCGCTGTTCGCCGTGACCGCGCTGAGCGTGAGGATGTTGTTGGTCGCCCCGGAAATACCAGCACCGTTGGCGATGTTCGTCCCATTTTCAAGCCATTGATA
Source organism: Verrucomicrobiia bacterium (assembly GCA_031290985.1). Taxonomy (GTDB): domain Bacteria; phylum Verrucomicrobiota; class Verrucomicrobiia; order Limisphaerales; family UBA11358; genus UBA11358. The sequence continues at coordinate 262,855 of JARLJW010000014.1, forward strand.
AGCCAGGTTGGTTGAACCGGAAACCGCCGCGCTGAAAATCGCACTGCCGCCGGCCAGAACCACCAAATTGGTCGGTTGCGTGGAAATGAATGGGGCAAATCCGGGAATCAGGGTGATATCATCCAGGCCGAGGAAATAATTGTCATCCCGGCCGGCCAACAGAAGCGTGGAGTTGACGTTGGTAGCCAGGACGACCACCTGCCAGTTGGTCCAGCCCACCTTCCCGATGTTGACCTTGTCCAAAATCGTGGTGCCGTTCCAGACAATTTGAAATTCGTTCGGCGTGGTCTTGTGCCCGGAGAACGGGTTGGCGGCGCTGTCCACCCACACGGAAAGGAGGTAAAGCTGCCCCGGTGCCGTTGACAAATTTTGGGTAATTGATGCCAGCCCGCCTGATTCGCCCAACGACATATAATAGGTGCCCGAATGCGGCGCCAATCCGGCGATCTTCGAGGCATTGGCCACGCCATTGTCACTGCTGGTACCGCTAAAAGCCCAACTGCTGAGATCGCCGGTCTCAAATCCCCCGTTCAAGGCCAGTGATTGGGAAACCAGCACGACACCCGTGAACGTTTGCACCGACGGACTGGTCAAGTTTGTCACCTGAAAAATGTTGGTATAGCTCCCGATCGCCAGGTTCGTGGCGGCAGGCGTGAGGGTAAAAGTCAAATTCGTCTGCGCCCTTGCCGCCACGGTGCCGTTGCCGGGTGACACATTGAACCAGGCCGAGGTGTTGTTGATGCCCCAGTTCACGCTGCTGATCCGGGAGTTGGTCAGGGTGATCGTTTGCGAGGCCGGTGTAAATGACCCGCCGGGCGTTCCCGTGAAGGTAAACCGGGCCGGCGGCAATACCGTCAGCACTTCGACATTCGTCACCGTGAACAGCCGCCACCGCGCCACGCCGCTGTTCACATTCGAGAACTCAAGGCTGGCCGTGTAAAATCCCGCCGGCAGGTTGCTCGCCGTGTTGTTGAGGCTCACCACGACCGGATAGCCCGTGCCGGCCGCCAGCGGACCGCCGTTCGTCGAAACCGTGAGCCAGGCGGAGGTGTTGATGAGCGACCACGTCAACGTGCTGGCTCCCGCATTCGTGACCAGAAAGGTTTGCGCGGCGATGTTGTAGGTTCCGGCGGCGGTGCCCACGGCGTTGAAACCGGCGTTGGAGATGACCATCAACGGTTCCGGGTTCAACAACGCATTGATCAAGTTGGTTCCATTCGGCGTGCCCAAGCCGGTGCAAAGATCATAATTCGGCCCGGCAAAAAAAGCATTCGGGCTGGCCGTCGAGGTGTTGTTGCCCGTGGTGGTGTCATGGAAGACTGAATTGTAGACGGACTCGTTCGCGAGCTCGTAGATCGCCGGGTTGATGAACCCGGGCACCGGCTTGCCGCCGGCCGCCGCCTGCTGGTTCACCAGCGCCATGAATCCCGCCCACAACGGCGCGGCGCAGCTCGTGCCGCCGACTGCGGCGGCCTGGTTGTTGCCGTAGCTCACATACACGTTCTCCGCCGTGAGCGCCACGTCGGGAATGTTCCGCTGCGTGGTCGAGCCGCCATTGGCCAGCAGGTTGACGCCCTGTTGCCAGCCGGGAATCGAATAGGTGCTGCTGATGCCGCCGCTGCTGCCCGTCCCGTTACCCCGGTTCCAGACCGTCTCCGAGCCGTAGGAGGCGCCCGCCCCATTCATTGTCAAAGTCGTCCCGCCCACCTGCGTGATGTTTGGGCTGCTCGAGGGCGACCCGGTAAATCCCGCATTATCCACCTGCCCCGTCGTAAACGCATCCCCGTCGCCCGAGGCATTGAAAAACGACTGCCCCTGCGCCGCCATGGTTTGGAAAATCGTCTCCGTGGAAGAATTCGGCCCCCCGTTCCAGCCCCAGGAACAGCTCAGGTTCTTGATCATGTTGCTCGCCGCCATGTTGTTCAGCACATCGTTGGGAATAAAAAACCCGTTCGTCGGATTGCCCTCGAACACCACGATCTTGGAAAGATTTGGCGCCATGGAGATCGCCATTTCAATGTCCAGCGAGACCTCAATGTTCCCGTTCGTCGTTGGCGTGCCGTCATACCCGTCAAGTTTTACCGGCTGTACCGGCACGCGCGGCGTCCCCGGCACCAGATTTTCGTAGTTGGTGATGTCGATGTCGAAATAACCGTCGAACTGCACCAACCCGACCACCTGGCCCGTGCCGTCCAGGGTCGTGCCCGGCACATATGCATTCCGGAAATCAGTGCCGAGAAAGTAGGAACCCGGACCAGACCCGGCATGGGGCGTGACCACCCCGGCCTGAAGCGCGGCGGCATCCAGGCGATGCACTTTGGGGTGCGGGCGCGCATAGTCATTCAAACCGCTCACGTCCACCACCGGCAGCGAGGCATCCACCGACGGCTCGGTATCCGGCGCAAAAAAATCACGGTTCTCGGTCGGGTGACGGTACGTCCGCAGCGAAACATGGAACGCCTTTTCCACCGCCCCCGCCGGACCGGTGACATCCAGCAACAAACGGTTCCCGTGCGTGGCGGCGATGGCCAGGCCGTTCGTCCGGGCAAAGTTTTTCACCGCCTCGTATTCCACCTCCGTCGGCCCAAACCGCGCCGCAAACTCCTCCGGCGTGAGAAAATGCCGATAATTTGGACTGGCAGGATTGTAGACATCTGCCAGGAACGCCTGCAGCCCCGCCGGGTCATGCAACGGCACCCCGATTGCCAGACGAAGCTGTCTGGTCGCCGGCACGCTGCCATTGGCGGTCAAACCTGCCGTAACAGCGGGGATGTGACCGTGCAAGGTCTTCTGCGCGGCCATGGCCGGTAGCACGGTCAAGGCAAGGATTGCGGCCAGGACACACGCCAGCCTCAATTTCTGATTCATTTACGGGATTAGCTTGGTTTAACTATACTCACTATCGCAAGCCTTGTGCCAACCGTCAAATTTCGCGTAAAGAATTTGCCCAACTTCAGCCCTGCGCTAAACTGCTTCCGTGTCCGTAAAGTTTACCATTCTCGGCAGCGGTTCCGCCGGCAACTGCGCCTATGTGGAGACCGCCGAAGCCCGCATCCTGGTGGATGCCGGCTTCTCGCCGCTCCAGATCCGCAAGCGCCTCGCCACCCTCGGCAAGACGCCCGAAAACCTCTCCGCCATCCTCGTCACCCACGAACATTCCGACCACATCGCCGGCATCCTCGGCCTCGCCGACAAGTTCCACATCCCCGTCTTCTGCAATCGCGGCACCCAGGACGGCACCATCTGGGCCTTCAAAACCAAATGGGACTCGAAAAAAAAGCCGGCGTTTGCCGGCATGGACGGCACGGAACACCTCAAAGCGAAGATCGACTGGCGGCTGTTTGAGACCGGCGCGAGCTTTGAGATCGGCGACGTGGGCATCGAAACTTTTTCCATCCCGCACGACGCCCAGGATCCGGTGGGTTTCGTCCTGCGCACCGCCGCCGGCACCATCGGTTTTGCCACGGACCTCGGCCATGTCACCAAGCTTGTGCTTCAGCGCATCCGCGCCGCGAACGTCCTCGTCCTCGAATCCAACCATGACGTGAAGATGCTGCAGGACTGCCCGCGTCGTTCGTGGGCGTTGAAACAACGCATCCTCGGCCGTCACGGCCACATCTCCAACGTCACCGCCGCCGAGGCCGTCGCCCAGATCATGTCGGCCGACCTCCGGCAGCTCTACCTCGCGCACCTCAGCCGCGAATGTAATACACCGGCGCTCGCCGAGCACATCATGGCCGAGCAACTCCACCACCTTGGCGCCAAACACGTCCAGCTCCAAATCGCCGCCCAGGACGTGCCGTGCGCCACGCTGGATTTGTAATTTGAAACTTCCGCAATAATCCCGTAGCGGCAGACATCCCTGACTTCCGTGAAGCCGGAATTCAAACCCGGCGAAAAATCCGCACACCTCCCCTCAAACTTAAATCACCCCCGCCGCCGCCAGCATCTCCCGCAACGGTCCCAGGTGCTTTTCATAATGCCGCCAGCGTTCCAAGGCATGTCCGTAGATGGGCTGGCGCACCTGCCACAGGCTCGCCGTTTCCACCGGATGCGGGTTCAAGTGCGGGGCAAGGCAGCGCTCATCCCAGTCCAGTTCCAGAAAATCCAAAATTCTGCGCACGGTTGGTTCAGTGTTTGACACCACCTCTTCATAGCTGACCTCGATCAGCTTCAGCGTCGGGATTTTGCGCCAGTGCGCCATGAGCCTTGCGTATTCCCCGTAAAAATGGCCGATGTTCCGCAGATCAAAACAGTAGTCCAGATTCAACGGGAACCGCTGGAAATAATTCGAAAGACATGTGTCCATCGGGTTCCGCAGGCAATGGATGATCCGCGCCCCGGGAAACAACCTCGTGATAAGTCCGATGTGCCGGAAGTTCAGCGGATTTTTGTCGATCACCTGCGGCGCTCCCGGCCCGACATCACGCCGCAAACGCTTTTCATAGTCATTGATCAATCGACCGGCCACCGCTTGATTGATTTGCCTCACCGCCGCCGGATAGGCCTCACCGCCGCCGGTAAATTCCCCCAGGTGCGCCGCCAGATCACCCATGGTTGAAATCTCCCCCGCCGAAGCGATGTCGCGATGATTGGACAAGATGCTGTCAAACAAGGTGGTCCCGGATCGCGGCATCCCGACGATGAACACCGGTGCCCGGCTGGACGACGCAAAGGCGCAGCGTTTCGCCAGAAAATCCGCGCTGAAAACATCCATGATGCCATCAGTCATTTTTCTCGTCCCCGCCGCATCATAAGCGACGCTGGCGTTGCGAATCTGGTTCGCCAGCCGGTAGCATTCAAACGCCTCGTCAAACCGCCCGCAATCATCGTAAATTTTACCCAGAGCGAAATTCAGATACTCCGTGTCACCCGGCGAAACACCCGGCTTGTTCAGCAACGCCCGGATGCTCGTGGCCTCGGCATTGTCCGCCTCCTGATATTTGCGCATGCCCGCCAGGTTGTACCAAGGATCGGGGAAATCCGCCTTCAGTTGCAGCGCCTGGCGGAACATCTGCTCCGCTTCCGGCAGCTTGCCCAGGTTCAGCAGCGCGGTGCCGAGGTTGTTGGCGGCCTCGGCATGGCCGGGGTTCACCACCAGCGCCTGCCGGTAACTGGCCACGGCATCCTCATAACGCCGCAAGCCCTGTAAAATGATTCCGCGGTTGTTATGCGCGCCCGCCAGGTCGGGCTTGAGGGCGATGGCCCGGTCATAGCCGGCCAGCGCCGCCTCCGGCCGCCCCAGCTTGTTCAATGCGTAACCCCGGTTGAAATGCCCGATGGCATAGTCCGGCTTGATCGCCACCGCCTGGTCGTAACACGCCAGCGCCTCGGCGTACCGGTTCAGCAATTGCAGCATCGTGCCCCGGTTGTTGTGCAGTTCCGCGGAATCAGGCAACAATCCCAGCATCAGCTTGAAAATATCCGCCGCCGCCGCGAAATTTCCCCGCATCTGCTCGTGGGCCGCGAGGGTGCCGGCTTCAGGCAGGCTCCACTGTTTGCCCCGCCATTTGATGGTTGGCTGGCGCCCGCTTTGAAACTGGACGGTATGTCGTTGATTCATGAGCATAACAGGGCATCTCATAATTTTGCCCATCCCAAATGTGTAAGCAGTTTACGAAGTCTCCTGATAAAAACCGTAACCGTCGAAGCCAATCAACCATACCATCACCCTGCGCGTCAACTGCAAACCCGCCCAGACATCGGACCTTGCGCCAACTCATTTTCTCCTTTGCCATCTCCGGCATTCACGCAAACATCTGCGGATGTTTCATGTCCAACAGATCACTTCGCTCGACCTGCCGGAACTCGCGCCGTACCGCTCGCTGAAGCGTTCCGCTGAGCACGCCAGGCTGGGCATCTTCGTGGTGGAGGGCGACAAGGTTTTGGACCGGATGTTGGACAGCGATTTCACCGTCATTTCCGTACTGATCCAGACGGAACGGTTTGCCGAATATGAAGCGCGGCTGCAGGCGCGGCCGGAAAGGGACATCACCGTCTATGTCTGCGAGAAGGCCGTGATGACCGGGCTGGTCGGCTTTGAGATTTATCAAGGCGTGCTGGCCATCGGCAAAACCCCGCCCGCCTTGTCGCTGGCACAGATCCTCGCCCGCAGCCCGCGGCCATACTTCTTCGTGGCCATGGACGGGCTGTCGAATGCGGAAAATGTCGGCGCGCTCATGCGCAATTGCGTGGCGCTCGGCGTGCACGCCGTGATCGCGGGTGAAACCTGCAGCGGCCTGTTCCTGCGCCGCACCGTCCGCAACTCGATGGGCGCAATCTTCAAGCTGCCTGCCCTCGAATCCACCGGCCTGGTGCAAACCCTCCGCGCGTTGCGCGCGCAAGGCGTCCGCTGCATCGCCGCGCATCCGCACACGGATAAAAATGTTCTGTCGCAGGTGGATTTTAGCGGGGACTGCTGCCTGGTTTTTGGCAGCGAAGGCCACGGCCTTTCTCCGGAAGTTCTGGCCGAATGCGATGAAGCCGTCGCCATCCCCATGGCGAACGCGGTGGATTCGTTGAACGTCAGCGCCGCCGCCGCCATCTTCCTCTACGAAGTAAACCGCCAACGCCATGCCAAACCAGGATCAGTTTGATTAACCGGCATTCTACGCAGGTGGACGTAGTCGCGCTGCGACCATGTTTGCCTGCGCCGCAGGCACTTTGTGGATGAATGTTCCCGGGTGCGCTGAAATCTTCCTTTGGGCATCCCGCCCCCCATTCGTCATTCGTGCTTCGTCATTCTCCCCACGTCCTACGGCCCGCCATTATGACAGTCGATGCACGCCCCGTCATAATCGCCGCCCGGATGGATGAACTTCTGGCCGGCCGGCGCGAGCTTGTTCAACTCCTCGCCCGCACCCTGCGCCAGGATGGTATGGCACGCATTGCAATCATTCGCCTTGATGGTCAGCTTCTTGTCCTCGGTCTTGTGCAATCCGTCATGGCACCGGAAACAGCCCGGCCAGATCATGTGCCCGACGTTATCCGGGTATGAAGCCCAGTTCGCCTTCATCTCGGGGAAAAAGTTGTCGGAATAGATCTGCTGCACCGCGGCGATCGCCGGCGCGATGCGCGCATCCCCGGGATAGCGCGCGGTCAATGCGGCGGCGATGCTGCCCCTGGCCTGGGTGTCGTTGGTATAATTGCGCGTCAGCACATACAGCGCGTTCGTCTTGATCCACGGCAGGCCCGGATCGATCTTGTTTAACGCCATCGCCTGATTCACGGCCTTCTCCGGCGAAAGATAGCGGTGCGACGGGCGGTTATGACAGTCCATGCAATCCATCTTGCGAACGTCCATCGTGGCCACGTCATTCGTAAAATTCTTGGTCTTGAAGATGGTCACCTTGCCCTGCGCATCGGTCACGCGCACCCAGGGGATCTTCTGCCGCTGGCTGTCCGTGGCGACATATTCCACGGTGTTGCCCGGAAGATTGTGCCAGTGGATTCCGCCGACCGGCCCGCGCGTCGGATCGCTGCCGCCAATCTTCAGCAACAGGCGGATGGAATAGGGCGAGTTCGTGGCATCGCTTTGAAAATACGTGAATGTGCGGTCCAAGTTGCCCACGAACTGCTGCGGCCAGTGGCATTCCTCGCAGGTGTCGCGCGACGGCCGCAAATTCTTGATCGGCGTGCCGATTGGCGTCGGATATTTATTGAACGCCACCGAGTAAAGCTGGTACGAGCCGGAGATTTTGGATTTAACAAACCACGAAACCCCCTTGCCCACGTGGCATTCCACGCAGGCGACCCGCGCATGGGGACCGTGATCGTGCGTCACCTTTTCCGGCTGCATCACCTTGTGGCAGGTCTCGCCGCAAAACGTCACCGACTCCGTGAAATTGAAGGCGTTGTAGGAGCCGATCGCCGTCAGCAGCAGGAACACCACGCTGCCCGCCACGAACGTGATCAGCGTGCGCCGGTCGCGCGGATTGGTCAGGTCGATCTGCACCTTCGCCGGCCCGACGCCCTGCGCGCGGCGGCGGCGCTCCCAAAACGCGCCGAGGAACGCCAGCACGATTCCGCCGATCAAAAACGCCGGCACGCCCATGTAAGTGAGGATGCTGACGTAGGGATTCGAAAATTTTGCGATCGCGTCCAGCGTGAACAGCAGCAGAAACGAGAACAGCGCCCCGATGGCCACAACCATGCCGATGAAGCTGATCCAGTTGCGGAACAAGGACGGGGCGGATTTGGCGGATTCGTTTTTCATTTCAGCATTTCAATGTCAGCGGAACGGGTAAACAGACGGGTTGCCGGCCGGTTATGCAAACAACACCGGTGGGTGGACATCTGTTTTGTCCAGGCCCGGAATCAGGTCCGGCCGGCAACCCAAATGGATTATTTCTTCAACGTGTGAACGTAGGCCACCAGCGCCTTGATCTCGTCGTCGGACAATTGGTCGAACGGTTTCATCAAGGTCTTGCCGTCGTCCGACTTCAGGCCTTCTTTGATGGCCTTGAAGGCGGCATCATCCTTGATGTCGGCCTGCACCTTGGCATCGGTGAAGTCCTTGCACCCGAGCTTGGTGCCCATCTTGGTGTCGCCCTTGCCTTCCGCACCGTGGCACTTGGCGCATTGGCTGTCCCAGTTTTCCTTGGCGTCGGCGCCCTTCGCGGTCATTGCGGCGGCGAGACCAAACATCGCTGCGATCAGAATCAGCTTTTTCATTGTCGTATTCTTCAGTTGGTTTGTTGGTGGCGCATCTGCGCCGGTTTCAAGAATACTTTCGCCGAAGGTGAAAAATACGACTAACCATCACTTGCCCAATGCTAGGCATATTTTGAGTGGTTTGAAATCGGAACGAACGAGGGAACCCGGGGTAAACAAAAACCCCTTGCTTTCACAAGGGGTAAAGTGGTGGCAGGAGCCGGAATTGAACCGGCGACACAAGGATTTTCAGTCCTCTGCTCTACCAACTGAGCTATCCTGCCCCAACCGTGGGGCGCGAATGAAACCAAACTTTTGCCCGGATGACAAGCGGCAATTCACGCCGCTTTGAAACCGGTCCACGTCAGACAATCTCCGGCTGCGCCATTTCCGGTTCCACACCCAGGTCCTTGATGGCCTGCGCCACGACTTTGCGGTCGATCAGCTTCTTCTCGGCCAGCGCGTACAGCGTGCCGATGACCGTGCTTTCCACGTCCACACCGAAGAACCGGCGCAGCCGCGACCGGGTGTCGCTGCGGCCAAAACCGTCCGTGCCCAGCGAGAACAACCCGCCCGGCACCCATGGCGCAATCTGGTCCGCCACCGTCCGGATGTTGTCGGATACGGATACGAACGCGCCCTGCTCTTTCGCAAGGAGCGTCTCGACGTAGCTCTTCTTCGCCGGCAGCGTCGGGTGCAGCATGTTCCAGCGCTGGCACCGGATGGCGTCCGTGCGCAGCAGCTTGTAGCTGGTCGCGCTCCAAACATCCGCACTTACCCCGTATTTGTCCGCCAAAATTTCCTGCGCCTTCAGCGCGGACTGCATGATTGAGCCGCTGCCGAAGATGTGCGCCTTGACCTTCTTGTCTTCCGCGCCGGGCTTGAATTTGTACAAACCCTTGAGGATGCCTTCCTCCGCCCCTTCGGGCATCGCGGGCATCGCGTGGCTCTCGTTGTATAGCGCGAGGTAGTAGAAAATATTCTCATTCTCCACGTACATGCGGCGCAAACCGTCAGCGATGATCACCGCCAACTCAAACCCGAACGCCGGATCGTAGGATAAGCACGTCGGGACGGTGCTCGCATGGAGCAGGCTGTGGCCGTCCTGATGTTGCAAGCCTTCACCATTGAGCGTCGTGCGCCCGGCGGTTGCCCCCAGCAAAAAGCCCTTGGCGCGGATGTCGCCCGCGAGCCAGATCTGGTCGCCGACGCGTTGCAGGCCGAACATCGAGTAGTAGGCGTAGAAGGGGATCATCGGCACGCCGTGCGTGGCATAACTCGTGCCGGCGGCCACGAAGGAGGCGATGGCACCCGCTTCGCTGATGCCTTCCTCCAAAATCTGACCGTCCTTGATTTCGCGGTAGTAGAGCAATGATGTTTTGTCCACCGGCTCATAAAGCTGGCCTTTGGGCGAATAAATGCCGATGTCCTTGAACAAACCATCCAAACCAAATGTGCGCGCCTCGTCCGGGATGATCGGCACGATGTTCTTGCCGATGCCCTTGTGCCGCAGCAACAGGGTGATCTGCTTCACGAACGCGGTCGTGGTGGAAATCTCGGTGATCGAGCCTTTCAATACATCGGCAAAATAATCCAGCTTCGGCACGTCCAGCGCATACGGCTTCACAATGCGCGCCGGAATGAACCCGCCAAGCTGCTTGCGCCGGGCGAGCAGGTACTTCGTCTCGATGCTGTCCGGCGGCGGCCGGAAAAACGGCATGTCCGCGATGACATCGTCCGAGATCGGGATGTTGAAGCGTTTCCGGAACTCGCGGAGTTCCTTCTCGTTCATCTTTTTCTGCTGGTGCGAGATGTTGCGGCCTTCGCCCGCTTCACCCAGGCCGTAGCCCTTGACCGTCTTGGCGAGCACCACCGTCGGGGCGCCCTTGAAATCCATCGCCGCCTTGTAGGCCGCGTACATCTTGCGCACATCGTGACCGCCGCGCAGCAATTTGGAGATCTGCTCGTCGCTCAGATGATTCACAAGTTCCAGCAGTTCCGGATATTTGCCAAAGAAATGATTCCGCGTGTAGCTGCCCGGCTCGACGACATATTTTTGATAATCGCCATCCACGCATTCTTCCATGCGCTTGAGCAACAGGCCGGTTTTGTCGCGGCGAATGATGTTGTCCCACTCCGTGCCCCAGATGACCTTGATGACATTCCAGCCGGCGCCCCGGAAAACGCCTTCAAGCTCTTGGATGACCTTGCTGTTGCCACGGACCGGCCCGTCCAGCCGCTGCAGGTTGCAGTTCACGACCCAGATGATGTTGTCGAGGTTCTCGCGCGCACCGAGCGTGATGGCACCCAGCGATTCCGGCTCATCGATTTCGCCGTCGCCCAGGAATGCCCAGACCTTCGGCTCCTGTTTCCAATTGGTGAGGCCGCGCGCCTGCAGGTAGCGGTTGAACCGCGCCTGATACAGCGACATGATCGGGCCCAAGCCCATCGAGACGGTCGGGAACTGCCAGAAATCCGGCATCAGATACGGATGCGGATACGACGAAAGGCCGCCGCCCGGCGCGAGTTCCTGCCGGAAATTTTGCAGTTGCGCTTCATCCAACCGGCCTTCCATATACGCCCGCGCGTACATGCCCGGCGCCGCGTGGCCCTGGAAATAAACCTGGTCACCCGGAAAATCATCCGTGCGTCCCCGGAAAAAATGGTTCTGTGCGACCTCGTACATCGTGGCCGATGACGCAAAGGACGCGATATGGCCGCCCACGTTGGTCGTCGAATTGGCCTTCACCACCATCGCCATCGCGTTCCAGCGCATGATGCTTTTGATGCGGCGCTCAATGTCGCGGTCGCCGGGATACTGCGGCTGATCTTCCGGCCGGATCGTGTTGATGTACGGCGTGGTCAGGGCGGCGGTCGGTCGCGGCGTGGTACGGAGCTGCCCCGCCAGCTTTTCCAGCAATTGCGCGGTGCGCTCCGGCCCCTGGCTTTCGAGGGCGTGGTCAAAGAATGATTGCAGAGATTCGTCGAGTTCATCGCCATGACCGTTGGTCGTCGTCGAGGTGATGCCGCCGCGCGAACCGTATATTTCTTTTTTAGATGCTTTCACTGGATTAGACTATTCTTGCAAACGCAAAAACAACAGGTGACAAGCTAGACTGAATTCACCGCCGCAACAACTGAGAAATCGCATCACTTGAAACGCCTGGACCTGCAACTTTCTTCGCCTGCCGAAAACCTCGCGGCGGACGAGGTTTTGCTGGATCTCTGTGAAAACGGCGCGGGCGGCGAAACCCTCGTATTTTGGGAGCCGCGAGCTGTGTTTGTCGTTGTGGGTTATGCCAATAAGGTGGCCGCCGAGGTGAACACCGCCGCCTGCGAAAAGCGCGGCATCCCGGTCTTTCGGCGCTGTTCGGGCGGCGGCACGGTCGTCCAGATGCCCGGCGGGCTGAACTACTCGCTGATCCTGCCCATCACCGAAACCGGCCCCACGCGCAACATCACCGCCGCCAACCAGTTCATCATGGAGAAAAACCGCGCCGCCATCGCGGGACTGCTGCCCGCCGCCGAAATCTCCGTGCGCGGCCACACCGACCTTTGCCTGGGCAACTTGAAATTCGCCGGCAACTCCCAGCGCCGGCGCAAACACTTCCTTCTCTTCCACGGCACGCTGCTCCTGGACTGCGACTTGAGCCTCATCAGCGAATTATTGCAGATGCCTTCACTGCAGCCGGATTACCGCGCCAGCCGGCCCCACGAAAGTTTTGTCACCAATCTGAACCTGTCCGCTCAAACCGTAAAAACCGCCCTCGCCAAAGCGTGGAACGCGGTGGATCCTGCCCCCGCCCTGTCCCCGGCCGATATTTCCCGGCTGGTGGCTGAAAAATATTCCACCAAAAGCTGGAACCTGAAGTTCTAAATAATTCCGATTCCGCAGCGCTACTCCGAAAATTCCAACCGGTAAAATCGCACCTGAAACGTCGGTTCATAGCAGAGGCTCGACCGCGACACCGTTCCGGGCGCGATCACCATTGATTGCATGTCCCAATGCGCCAGCCGGGCCGGCCAGTCCGACCCAAACAATGCGGCGAACGATTTGGTGTCTTTCACCACCGGCGACAGCAAAAAACCGGCCGCCGCCATGCCCGGCACGATCCGGTAATAGCCTGGCGGCCCGTTCCGGAACAAAGCCGTCATGACTAATATCGGCGGCTTGTACGCCGCTGAAATGATTTTCCCTGCCGGCGTTTTTTTGAATTCCAGTTCCACCCACACCGGCGCGTTGCTCACGGGCGGAACCTTCACGCTCCCGCCAAATACCGCTTCCATGTTGGTGAGCGGCACCAGTTGGTATCCGCGCGGCATCGCCTTCCGCTGCAAAAGCAAATACGCGCGGCCCTGGCTGGTCGCCGGGTTGATGGCGTAGCGCGTCAACAACTCCGGCCATGACAAGCCGTCGTCCAGGCTGGGAAAACGACCATCCAACGGTTGCACGGAGAACAACACATTGCTGGCGGCACGCCCCGAGCGGAGCCACGCGGCGTTCATCTGCGCCAGCGCCGGGGTGTACGCAAAATAACTTTGGACGACCGGGCGCGGCTGATACGACAGCCCGTGGGCGAACAGCACCGCCTGGCCGTAGGAATACAGGTCGACGCCTCCGCTCAGCGGCGGCAAAGGATTGATCGCCCGGATGGCGGCGAGCTCCTTTTGGTATTCCGTCCGGGAATAACCGGTGCTGGCATCGGCCACGGGTGCCAGCAGATTGGAAACGCGGAACGTCCCGGCCAGTTGCGTCGCCAGCCCGTTGCCTTTCATCCAAGTCTGGAAGATTCCAACCCAAAAAAGTCCCGATGCCACCAGCAAAATCGCCGCCGCCACCTTCAGGGGTTGGGATTCCCGCCACGCCAGCGGCAGCAGCAGCGCGGCCAGGACGAGCAAAGCCATCGCGGAATTAAGCTGCTGGATATCGGCCCGGACATAGCCCAGCTTGAAGGTGACGAACAAGACCGCGCCGACCCCGGCCAGCGGCAGGACGGCCCAACTCCCCAGCTTTAACCACATGCCCCGCGCCGCCAGCAGCCACAGCGCCACGGCGATGGCCACAAAACCCCACAAGCTCCACGACGGAGCGTTTCCAGGCAACATCATCGCCTCCGTGTAACCGGCGGCGACCTGCCAGGAATGGACCACAAAAGCACTGAAGCCAGCCAGCCTTTGCCAGGCGAGCACCCAGAAGACCAGCAGGCTGGCCACCCACAGCGGCGCCGCCCACGGAAAACGCCGCCCGCGAAAAACGTCATCCACCGAGATCAACGTCACCACCAACGCCGCCTCGACCAAGCCGGTGAATTTCACCAGGCTCAAACATCCCAGCGACACCACCAACGCCGCCTTGGCTGGTGCCGTCCCTTTCGTAAAAAAATGCAACAGCAACGGCAGCATCAAAAACAAGACCAGCCGGCTGTCAAAATCATTTCCCAACGGCGTCGTCGCCAGCGCCGCCAGCAGAACGAGCCAGGTCCACACGTTGAACTCGCGCCCGCCCAGTTCCCGCGCCAGTTGCCGGCCGCCGTAAAGAAAAACCAGCGCCAGGCCCGACCAGATGATCACCGCCAGCAGATGCGTCTGCGGATGATAGCCGTGCGCCAAAAAACCCCAGGGGCCGTGGGTGAAAACCAGATCTGTCCCAAATTGCAGATGCTGGACGAATCCCTCGTGCAACGCCATGGTCCAGGAGTTGTCCAAGGCATCCCCCGCCGCGTAGTCCGACATCCCGGCCGCCGGAATGAAACGGGAAAAAACATAGATGACCGCCAGCGTAACGGCGATCAACCGGGCCAGCCGGCTCCAACGAAACCGCGCCGGCGATGAAACTTTAATTCCTTCGCCGGATGTCTGCATAACGGTTTACAACCGTTCGGCGAGCGCCGCACGGCTTTTCGCCAATATCTCCTCGTGCAGGGAATTGCCGTGGGCATCAATCGTCACCACCGCCGGAAAATCCTCCACCGCCAGCTCCCAGATCGCTTCCGGCGAGCCAAATTTTTCGAGGAAGTAGACATTGCGGACTTTCTTGACGCACTCGGCCAGCACCTGCGCCGCGCCACCGATGGCGTGCAGATACACGCAGCCGTATTCCTTGCACGCCGCCTGCGTCTTAGCGCCCATGCCGCCCTTGCCGATGACCCCGCGCAATCCGAAATCACGGATGACCTGCCACTGGTACGGCTCCTCACGAATGGAAGTCGTGGGACCGGCGGCGGTGCATTTGTAGCTGCCGTCCTCCTGCTTCATCATCACCGGCCCGCAGTGATACATGATGCCGTCCTTCAGGCTCACGCCGTCCGGCAGCGTGCCGCCCTCGTGCAGATATTTATGAACCGCATCGCGCCCGGTGAAAATCGTGCCGGAAATCAGAACCTCGTCGCCAACTTTGAGGGCGCGGACTTTTTCGGCGGTGAAGGGGAAGGATAATTTGATCATAGTAAAATTATTTTGAAGGGACAGTGAAGCCCGCACGAAAGGGATTAACAACTTGAACACCGTCAAAACTTTGGCCGTCGCTCAAATCTTCTGAATAAAGCGTTGCCGCGCCCAACCGCTTGGCGGCGGCAATGATTGTTGCATCCCAATATGAAATCTGAAACCGCTCGCCCAACCGCACCGCCTCCTGGAACATGGCAAAATCCAGCCCGACCACCTCACCATGCGAAATTTCCCGCAAAAATTTCGGCGCGTCGTCACTGCTCAACGGCGGTTTGAGTTTGCCGGTCGCGTTAACGAAAAATTCCTGGGCGACTTGCACCGAAAACCCATAATCGCCTCCAGCCAACACCGCACGCGCGGCGTTGCGCTTATCCGCCTCAACGAGATTGGTTGAGGCCGCGTAGAGCAGAACGTTGGTGTCAACGAAGGCGGGGATTGTCGGCATAAGTGCGCTGACGGCTGGGCCTTTCGCCGACGGTCACAGAATGGGTCGCATCCCATTCGGCAAAGAACCGGCTCAATTGAGTCTGGCGCGTGCCTGACAGCAACTCGCCGCCTTTGGCCACAAGATTGGCAAGCCGGGCCAGCAACGCCTTTTGTTCGACCACAGGCAGCAGCCTTACTTCTTCCTCAATCTGTTCCAACGTTTGCATGATGAAATTAAACCTGAAACCTGTGATTTTGCAACTCCCGCATTTCACGCCCGACGAGCCCAAAACCTGAAATCAACCCTGACAGGACGCCGGCTTTCTGAGCCCGCCGGCCGCAATTGCCAGGTCGCGGTCGCGAAGTTGCTCCGGCAATTTTACCGTGTCAGCAAATGACATGCCTGAAGACTTTCAATACAACCACTTCCCAATCTTCCCCTCCCCATCCAAGGTCACCCCCTGCCGCCGGTACGCCCAGCACATGTAACTGATGCTCACGAAATAGGAGGCCGGCACGCGGTTGGCCGTGCAGATCTTTACGCCCAGCAACGTCGTCTTGCCGCCGAAACCCATCGGGCCGATGCCCAGTTCGTTGGCGGTTTTCAGGATGTCCTGCTCGAGCGCGTCCAGCTTCGGTTCGGGGTTGCGGTCATCCAGCAGGCGGAGGAGCTGGATTTTGGAATGTTCGTAGCCCGTCGCGCGGTCACCGCCGATGCACACGCCAAGCACACCCGGCCCGCAGCCCTTGCCCTGCGCCTGGAGCACGGCGTCGAGGATCGCCTTGCGGCAGCCATCGAGGTCGCGGTTCGCCTCGATGGTGTCGTCGGGCAGCGAGTATTGGGCTCCGACGTTTTCGCAGCCACCACCCTTGAGCACAAGTTTCACGGAAATCTCCGGCGAACGATGTTGATGAAAATGAAACGCCGGCGCGCCCGGCCCGCAGTTCGTGCCGTCGTTTTTACCCGTGAGTGAATCCACCGAGTTCTGGCGGAGATACCCTTTCTTGGTGGCGAGTTTCACCGCCTCGCGCGCGGTCTCGGCAAAGGTAATTTCATCATAGCCCACCGGCACATCCACATAGAACAGGATGCTGCCCGTGTCCTGGCAGATCGGCTGGGATTTGGTTTTGGCGAGCGCGATGTTCTGGTCGATGATCTTGAAGGCGTTGGCTGCGAGCGAATTCTTCCGCTCATTCTCCAGCGAGGCGAGGATGGCGCGATGGACGTCATCGGGAATCTCGGCGGAGGTGCGGCGGATAAGTTCGACGAGGGAATCTTGCAATTGGCTCATAAATCTGCCGACAGCGTAAGACTTGCAAACGAAAGCGTCAATTGCGGGAAGCCAGAATCGGAATGCGCCCGTCCCCGGGTGCGCTCCAACCCGGAGCGTGATCCAACAGAAAACCGGCTGCCGCACATCACAGGCTTATCATCGGGACAAGTTGGTCCCGAGCGAGGCAGCCACATTCCTTATGTAGCATTGCGGGATTTGGTTGATCACAGCCACGGGTTTGAGCCCGCCTTTCCGGGACTGGCTGACTTAAAGTTCGGCATCCAGTTCGCGGATGGCCTGCAACAAGCCGTCTATTTGCACCGGCTTTTCCAATGCCCGGTCGGCCCCGATCATCTTGGCGACCGCCAGGCAGTCCAGGTCCACCACCTGCGAACCGCCGGACATGACGATGATTTTGACCTTGGAAAAAGATGCTTTCACCTTCCGCACAATCTCGATGCCATCCATGTGGTCCATGTAGATATCGGTGATGACGAGGTCCACCCGCTCCAACGCCAGGCATTCGAGCGCCCGCCATCCGCTTTGAAAAACGTGGACAATAAAATGGTTCTGCCCCAGCACTTGTGACAAGGCCTTGGCCAGCCAGACATCATCGTCAATGACCACGATGGTCCGGATGTTCTGCGTCTTCGTCTGCATCAGGTTAACCCATTTAGCCATCGGCTAAACTTGGTGCCACTTGAGAACTATCCGCCCGCCGCCGGGATCGGCATTTCTCCAGCCTTGCTGCCGGTTTCAATTCCTGAATAAGATGCCGCGCCAACATGCCATGAGCGAACCCCTTGAAAACCGCGCCACCGCGTTCACCCCCGGGCGTTTTGCCCTGCTGCTGGCGCTGCTCGTTTTCGCCGCGTTTCCGCAGGTCATCCTTGGCCTCCAAACGTTTGTGGCGCGCGACTTTGGCTTCTTTGCCTATCCCCTCGCGCATTTCCAGCAGGACTGCTTCCAGCACGGCGAACTGCCGCTCTGGAATCCCTACAATAACTGCGGTGTGCCGTTCCTCGCGCAATGGAACACCATGCCGCTCTACCCGCCCGCGTTGTTCTATCTCGCGCTGCCGCTGACGTGGTCGCTGGGCGTGTTCAGCCTGCTGCACCTGTGGTGGGCGGGCTTCGGCATGTACTTGCTCGCGCGCCGCTGGACCGGCAGCGGCTTTGCCGCCGCTTTTGCGGGAACCGCCTTCGCCTTCAACGGCTTCACGCTCAACCTCCTCATGTGGCCCAGCCACATCGCCACCTTTAGCTGGCTGCCGTGGGTGGTGCTGCTCACCGAATCCGCCTGGCGCGAAGGCGGGCGGAAGATCTTCCTCGCCGGCATCGTCGGGGCCTTCCAAATGCTCGCCGGCGGACCGGAAACCATCCTCCTGACGTGGCTGATCGTGTCGGCCTTGTGGCTCCAGCAATTCGCCCGGGCCGAAATCCCGCGCGCCGCCTTGTTCACTCGTTTTCCTCCGGTCGTCCTGCTGGTGTTCGCGTTGAGCGCGGCGCAACTGCTGCCCTTCCTCGACCTCGTCAGCCACGCCCAGCGCGAAACCGGCTACACCGACCTTCGCTGGTCCATGCCCGGTTTTGGCCTCGCCAATTTTCTCGTGCCCATGGCCTTCGGCAACACCGCCACTGAAGGCATCTTTTTCCAGCACGGACAATATTGGACGTCGTCCTACTATCTCGGCCTGGGAACATTGTGGCTCGCGCTGCTGGCTGCATTCTACATTCGCGAACGCCGCGTCTGGTTGCTCGCCTTCATCACCATCCTCGCCCTGCTGTGCGCCCTCGGCGAAAACACTCCGGTTTATCCGCTGCTCCGCCATCTCATTCCGCAATTGAGCTTCATCACCTACCCCGTGAAGTACGTCCTGGTCGCCGTTTTCGCCGCGCCCCTGCTCGCCGCCTTCGCTCTGGCCAACATCGAAAAATTTCCCAAGAAAATTATTCCGACTGGCGCCGTCCTCCTCGCGCTCATCGGCGGCATCCTGTTTTGGACGCAACACGCACCGCTGCCCGGGGCCGACACGTCCGCCGCCCTGCACAATGGCATCTCCCGCGCGGCCCTCCTGCTTTTGACCGGCGCAAGCTTGTTCGCGCTCACCCGCGCCGCCCGTTTTCCCTGGCTCCGGCTCGCGCCGCTGGCTCTGATTTTGGTCGCGTGGTTCGATGTCTACACGCATGAGCCCCGGCAAAATCCCACCGTGCCGCCCAGCGTGTATGAACAAAATCTCGCCCGCGCCAAGCTCGCCATGAATCCCCAGCCGGAATTCGGCGGCTCCCGCGCCATGCTCTCCCCGGCGGCGGCCCTCGAATTGACGGGTTTCGCCATCAGCGATCCCCAAAACAACTTCCTCGCCAAGCGCCTCGGCTTCTGCGCCAACGCCAACCTCCTCGACGGCGTGCCGAAGGTGGACGGCTTTTTCTCGCTCGCTCCCCGCGAGTTCGACGGCCTGCTGTCGCTGATCTACGGCGCCACCAACGGCAACTGGTCGCAGTTGGAAGATTTTCTTGGTGTCTCCCAGACCACCGCGCCCGGCAAACTGCTCGACTGGCAGCCACGCCAAAGCTTTCAGCCACTGGTCACCGCCGGACAACGGCCCTTCTTCCTCGATGACACCAATACGCTGTGGGCCTTCGGCCGTAATGATTTCAACAGCGCCACCATGGTCTTCCTGCCGCCGTCAGAAAAAGATTTTGTGACCGCCACGAACCAGACCGCCGCCAAAATCCTCTCGTCCAAGTTCAGCAACCGCACCGTGGACGCTGAAGTCGATGCCGCCGAACCGTCGCTCGTCGTCATCGCCCAAACGTATTATCACAACTGGCGCGCCACCATCGACGGCCAGCCCGCCCGCCTGCTCCGCGCGAACGTCGCCTTTCAGGCCGTGCAAGTGCCCGCCGGCAAACATAAGATCCATTTGTTCTACCACGACCCCGCCTTCCAGTTCGGCGCGGCCATTTCGGGTGCCGGCTGGATCGCCAGCCTGTTCGCCCTTGCCTTCTGGCGTCGGCGCACCTAAGTTTTTTAAAACTTCTGCTCGACAATTTTTGGAGGGCGGTTTCAAATCATTTCCGGCATGGCGAAAACTTCCAAAACCAAACGCATCGGTATTCTCACGGCCGGCGGCGACAGCCCCGGGCTCAACGCCGCCATCCGCGGCGTCGGCAAAACCTGCCTCAACTACTACGGCATGGAGATCATCGGTTTCCGCGACGGCTTCCGCGGCCTCGTCGAAAACCGCCGGCTCAAGCTCGACCGCTCCACCCTCGCGGGCATCCTCACCATCGGCGGCACCATCCTCGGCACCAGCCGCGACAAGCCCCACCGCATGGTCATTGATGGCCGCACCCGCGACATGACCGAAACCATCGTTGAGAATTATGACAAGTGGGGGCTCGACTGCGTCGTCTGCCTCGGCGGCGGCGGCACGCAGAAGAACGCCTTGCGACTCCATCAGGCCGGGCTCAACGTCATCACCCTGCCCAAGACGATCGACAACGATGTGGCCATGACCGATGCCACCTTTGGCTTCGCCACCGCCATGGACATCGCCACCGAGACCATTGACCGCCTGCACAGCACCGCGCACAGCCACCATCGCATCATCGTCGCCGAGATCATGGGCCATCGCGCCGGCTGGCTCACGCTCGGCTCGGGCATCGCCGGCGGGGCGGATGCGATTCTCATTCCCGAAATCCCCTACGACGTCGAAAAGATCGCCGATGCCATCAAGCTCCGCAGCAAGCACGGCACCAATTTCAGCATCGTTGCCGTGGCCGAAGGCGCCATGAGCCGGGACGACGGCCGGATCATGAGCGCCGCCGAGAAGAAACTCGAACGCGCCAAAAATCTGCACGACAAAAAAGAAGCCAAGATGGAGCTCGCCGGCCTCGAAGTCCGGCATCAGGGCAACACCCTCCGGCTCGCGAAGCAGCTTGAGGAGCTCACGCACCTCGAATCCCGCATGACCATTCTCGGCTACGTTCAGCGCGGCGGCACGCCCTCGCCCGCCGACCGCCTGCTGGCCACGCGCCTCGGCAGCGCCTGCGGCGACCTCATCAATGAGGGCGTCTATGGCGTGATGGTGGCCGCCCGCGGCGATGCCACCGAACCCGTGCCGCTCGAAAAAGTCGCCGGCAAACGCAAGGCCGTCCCGCTCGATCACCAATGGATCGAAACCGCCCGCCACGTCGGCACCTGCCTCGGTGATTGATCCCCCGCAATGAAACAATTCCATGTCGGCACCCTGTTGTTCCTGTTCGCCCTGGCGGCCGTCCGCGTCCGGGCCGATGACGTTGAAACCCTGCTGCGGACCGAGATGCAGAAGCATCACGTCGCCGGCGTGGCCTGTCTCATCCTCAAGAACGATAAACCGGTGACCACGTTCTACGCCGGCATCGCCAATGAGGAATGGCAGACGCCCGTGGACGCCGACACCGTTTTCGAGATCGGCTCCGTCTCCAAGCAGTTCGCCGCCGCCAGCATCCTGTTGCTCGCCGAGGACGGAAAGCTGTCCGTGGACGACAACATCAGCAAGTATCTCACGAACACCCCGCCGAGCTGGGCCAACATCAAGATCCGCCACCTGCTCTCGCACACGTCCGGCATCCGCAATTACGACGGCCTCGACGGCTTCGAACTGCGCCAGCATCTCACCCAGGCGCAGTTCATCCATAAGCTTGCGGAACAGCCGCTGACTTTTCAGCCCGGCGAAGGCTGGGCCTACAGCAATTCCGGCTACAACCTCCTCGGTTACATTGTGGAAAATGTCAGCGGTAAAAATTACTGGGACTTCCTGCGCGAACGCATCTTCACCCCGTTGGCGATGACCAGCACCTCGCACCGCGAATCGTGGCTTGTCATCCCGCACCGCGCCGCCGGTTACGTTTACACCAATGCCGCCTATCTCAACCGCGACTACGACCTCACCGACCTCTTCGCGGCCGGCTCCATCGTCTCCACCGCGCCCGACCTCGCTAAGTGGGACGCCGCCCTCCTCCACAACCAATTGCTCAAGGAATCCTCCAGGCAGCTCTGGTGGACGCCGGCCAAGCTGAACAACGGCCAGCCCGTCGAATGCGGTCGGCACGGCGGGTCCGGCTCCTACGGTTTCGCCTGGTTCCTCAACACGGTGAGCGGCCATCCGAACATCGGCCACAGCGGCATCACCAGCGGCTTCTCCGCCGCCAACGAAATGTTCCCGGACGACCACCTCACCATCATCATCCTCGCCAACACCGACGAGGGCGTTTTCGCCGGCAACCTCGCGAACAAAGTCGCGGCCCAGTTATTCAGCGAACCCAAGGCGAAGTAGCATTGCGGAGGCGGGCGGGGGCAGCTTGACGCCGTTCTGGGCACGAAAAGCGCGCAAATAAACGCAGAGGTGACTGCGTCACGGCCATTATTAATTTTTTATTTCTCTGCGTTGCTCTGCGTCTCCGCGTTTCTCGGCCTGTCCGTCACTTTCTGATTGCCGCCTGCGCCAAATCCGGCTTTCATCCCGCCGCGTGTCTATCAAGGCCCAAAATTTCCTGCGCTACTGGCTCCCGTTGCTGGTCTGGATGGTCATCATCTTCACCGCGTCCAGCGACGCCGATTCCGCGCATCACTCCTCCCTGATCTTCGAACCCATCATGCGCTGGCTTTTCCCGCGCATGAGCGCGGAACACATCGGCCAGTTTCATCATCTCTTCCGCAAATGCTGTCACCTGACCGAATACGCCGTGTTCGTCCTGCTGGCCTGGCGCGCCATCCGCCAGCCCCGGAAAAACGACCGACGCCCCTGGCGCTGGGATGAAGCCGGCCTCGCCCTCGCGCTGCTCTTCCTCTACGCCGCCACCGACGAACTGCACCAGGTCTGGGTCCCCGGCCGCACCGCCCTCGTCTCCGACGTGATCGTGGACACCTCCGGCGGCGTCCTCGGCCTCACCCTGCTCTGGCTCGCCGGGAAAATAACCAAGCGGTGGTGAAATGAACCGCCCTCCGCTTGCTGTGGGCCATGACAAAGTTGCGAAAACCACACAACCCTAAAATTGAAGATTTTGAGGGTATTTACCGTAGCCAGCTGACCTGACAACCAATCAATCAAAACGCGCCATATCGCATCCCATGATGCTTGGCTGGGCTGGCTGTGATTACCCTGCTGGTAGATCAAGCTGAATTGACAATGGACACACACATGGAGAAAATAGCGGTGCGATGCCTTTAAACAACTTTTTAGTGCTTCTTCGACGTTTGTAATGGGTAAAAATGTTTGAAAAAGCTGAGGCGGGGCGGTTAAAGTGGTGACTTTATGATTCCAGAGAAAATGTTTCATTCGATTTTGGCACTGGGTGAAAGGTGGCGCATCAAGCAGGTTGA
>JARLJW010000082.1 GCA_031290985.1 Verrucomicrobiia bacterium
GTGGGCCGCCACCCTCCAAACCCATTTTACCGGCTTCTCCCCAAAAACCGAGCCCGACCAGAACGGCATAAAATGCGATCACCCTCTCGAATCAGCAATCTTTCTAAGCATCAAATGACATGATCCCAGCCAAACTCCAGTCAGCGGCGGGACGCCGCTGCCACTTTGGCTGCCACTTTCACTTTGGCTGCCACTTTTTGCCTGTTTCGCCTTATCCATGAGCCATTCGTTGAACCGCTCCGTGACGGAGTCCGCAAATGGAGTCAGAACCGGTTGTTGTTCCAGCGCAAAGCGGACGAGGGCGACGAGGTCGGCAAATCGTCCAGCCTGCGAGCGGCCTTTGACCTTGCCGGGCTTGGCGGCGGCGAAGGCGTTCCAAAGATTGTCCTCGGTCCAGGCGGCGTGGTTATCGCGCAATTTCTTTTCCAGTTCCTTAAGCATCGGCTCGGTGAGGCGCTGTTTGAACGGGCGGCTGTAAAGGATTTGCAGGGCGGTAATCTCGGCTTTGTGCTGCTCGATGTATTCGCGGAACGACTTTGCAGTCGAGCCACTAATTTGTGTGGCGGCCGGGGCCGGGCCGGCGTAGATGAGGGTATCGCGGGAGATGATGTCGATGGTCTGGTCGGCAGCCTTGGCGATTTTCTTGAGCAGGTTGCGGAGGTCGGGATTAGACGCTAACGGGGCAAGGGACTGTTTGATCAAGGTGGCAGCGGCGGGACGCCGCTGCCACTTTGGGCACCCCCATGGTTACGGATGTAGTCGCGGAACTTTTCCATGCTGGCAGGGCTGCGGACGATGTGGTCGAAGGATTCCTTTTGCCAGACGGTGTTGTTTTGGAAGATCAGAGCCGGGACGGCTCTGCCACTCTGGGGGCTATTTTGAGGGACCAGAGCCGGGACGGCTCTGCCACTTTTAGCAGCACTCTTGGCCAACTTGAGAAGCTCATGGGCGGTGAAGGATTTCCATGAGTGGAGGATTTCGGAGAGCATGTGCTCGCCGGACGGGGAAACAAGGGCATGAACGTGATTTGGTGCGACAACGAATTCATGCAGGCGGTAACGCTGGCCATCGAAATGACGCAATGCATTCTCAACCAGTGTTTTCACCTCGGGAATGGCCAGCGCACACGAACCGGAGCCGGCATCCAACCATTGCTGAAGGCGTTGCGGAAATAGATCGTAGTATTCCCGACGCGTGGCTTCGTCGTTCGGTTCAGGATGGTCCGCCAGCCATTTCTCCCGTTCTTGACGCCATTGATTGAGCTTTGCTTGAGGCAATGAATCGGCGAGGCGGAAGGTGACGAAGTAAGTTGTGCCCTGCTGCCGCCAGTGCGGCAGATCGCCGGAGAGGAAAGCGACGGGGGCTTCGGGATCGAAGTAGTTCAGCGGCGGGACGCCGCTGCCACTTTGCTCGTTTTGACCCTGTTCTTCCAGGGCTAAGAGGCGGGACGCCTCTTCCACTTTGTCAGGATCCACGGCATCCAGCATTCCTTTGGCGATCTGTGAGAGGGTCCGGCCTTGGGCGGTTTGGACGACTTCGGCCTCCACTTCGGCATCGAAGCGGCGTTCGAGGCGGATGAGGCGGCCGGCGAGGGATTCGACGGCGGCGACTTCGGTGGTGCCGAGCGCGGCGGCATCCAGCAATTTATCAAAGCTGACGGCGGGTTTCTTTTCCAGCGGCCGGGATTCGGTCTGAACGCGTTCGCACACGCCGACGGCATCCACGATGACGTAGCGGGTCTTGCGCTTGATGCCGGGGTTGACCTGTTCCATCTCGGTATCCGACACCACGCGGACGCCGCGTCCTTTCATCTGCTCAAAGAAATTCTTGGAGGCGACGCTGCGCATGAAAAAGACGATCTCCAGCGGCTTGATGTCCGTGCCGGTGGCGATCATATCCACGGTGACGGCGATGCGGGGGAAATAGCTGTTGCGAAAGGCGGCGATGAGGGCCTTGGGCGATTCGCCGGTGGTCTTATAGGTGATCTTTTTGCAGAAATCATTGCCCTTATCGAACACCTCGCGGCAGATGCGGACGATGTCATCGGCATGGGAATCGTCCTTGGCGAAGATGAGAGTCTTGGGGACATCGGTGCGGCCCGGGAAGATTTCGGTGAACAGCCGGTCGCGGAAGGTGGCGAGAATGAGACGAATCTGGTCCGGGGCGACGACATCGCGGTCGAGGACATTGGCATCGTAGGCCAGCGGTTCATCGAGCTGTTCCCAGCGGACTTTGCGGGTGGCGCGTTCGCGTTTATCCACAAACAGGCCGGCCTCGACCTTGGAGCCCGCCGTCGTGATGGCGGTATTGATGCGGTAGATGTCGGAGCCGACATTCACACCATCGGCCACGGCCTTTTCATGGTTGTATTCCATGACGAGGTTTTGCTTAAAGAAACCGAAGGTCTGCTTGGACGGCGTGGCGGTGAGGCCGATGAGGGTGCAATCGAAGTATTCCAGCACCTGCCGCCAAAGGTTGTAGATGGAGCGGTGACATTCATCGGTGACGATGAAATCGAATTCCTCAATGGGGAAAGCGGGGTTGTATTCGACGGGGACGGGCTCTTTGAACAGCTTTTCGGCGGATTCAATGGGGAGGTCGTCGAGGTCGGGGGCGGGTTCGCGCTCGCCCTTCAGCATGGAGAACACGCGCTGAATGGTGCCGATGACGACCCGGGCGGAAGTATCGAGCGTGTTGCTGGTGAGATGCTGGACGATGTATTCCTCGGTGAACTTGTAGTTATTGACCGGAGAAACGAACTGTTGAAATTCCTTGAGGGTCTGTTCGCCAAGGTTGCCGCGATCCACCAAAAACAGGATGCGTTTGGCACCGCCGTATTTCACGAGGCGATAGATGAAATTGACGGCGGTGAAGGTCTTGCCGGAGCCGGTGGCCATCTGGATGAGGGCGCGCGGCCGACCGGCGGCGAAGGATTTTTCGAGATTGGTGATGGCTTCGAACTGGGCGGGCCAAAGCTTGGCCTTGGCGAGCGGCGGGAAGTTCCGAAGACGTTGGCTCAGCGGCGGGACGCCGCTGCCACTTTCCTGCACCCAGGCGAGCAAGGTTTCGGGGCGGTGGAAGGCGAAGACGTTGCGGCTGCGCGGGTCGGGGTCGAGGCGGTTGGTGAACCGGGTTTCGCTCCCGGTGCTTTCGTAGCAGAACGGCAGCGGTTTGTGCCATGCAGGCAGTCCGGCGGGCACGCCGGTGACGTATTTTATGGATTGCTCTTCAACCCCGACAAGCGAGTGGCCGGCGGGTTTGGCCTCGACGGTGCCAAGGGCTTTGCCATCCACAAACAGGGTGTAATCGGGTTCGCCGGTGGCAAAGGAGAGTTCGCAAATGGCGACGCCACGGGAAGCGGACAGGTTGATCTTGTCCTTGGTCTGAACCAGCCAGCCGGAATCGATGAGTTGAGCATCGATTGATTGGCGTGCCTGTTCTTCGGGCGTTATGCTCAGTAATACGGCTGAATTTTTCCCATACCCAATGGAGATTGGGGGAAGCCTAGGGCATGGGGCGGGCGGAGGGAAACGAAAAAATGAAGATGGCGCGGGGCGTGAACGTCGGTACAACCACCTTCAGGGTTGTGGATTTTTTTTGGCCGTGGCCCAGGGTAGCTCCTTCGTCGCAACCACTGGGCTGGAGGATGGAACCCCGGTTGGGGTTCTCGGGCGACGCACCTTCAATTCCCCGGCAAAACAAGGGGGGGGGGTTCAAAAAACAGATGTAGCGGCTACATGGCGTTCGTTTGGGGAAAGGGGTAGTCTTTAGTTGAAAGTTGATGGTTGATAGGGGGCGGCGGGCGGGGCGCAGGGGGCGAGGATCGAGGATGGAAGATGGAGGATGGGTGGGGGGGTTGGGGGGCAGTTCGAGGACGAGGACGAGGACGAGGAGGATTGGGGCGGGTCGGTATGAAGTCGGTATAAATCGGAATCTATTCGGAATGAAGGATCGTTTGGAAGGTGGTATACTGCTGAGTAAATGACGAAACCATAATGACGAATGAATGACAAAGCTCGAATGGTACTGGCGTACGGCCACCGGGTGTTGCTGGTTGCTTGCTGGTTGCTTGCTGGCTGGGCGAGCGGACGGGAGCGGGACGGGCAAGCCTGATGACGCGCGCGGAGCGACGTCGCCCGACCTTGTTGAGGAGCAAAGGGCGGGGGCAGTCGGCGGTTGAACGTCTGGCGGCAGGATGCCGCCCGAACCCGCAGGCAAGATGCCCGCGCTACGCGGGTGCGCGGGTGCGGGTGGCATGGGGTGCTGGCGTATGGCCACCGGAGGCGGGGCGAGGATGGAGAATCGAAGATGGCGGCTTCGGTCGGGCGAGGGTGGCGGAGAATTTGAATGATCTGGCGCGGGCGAAAGCGGTGTCGCCGCTGCCGCTCTGCCACCGCAGTCCAAAATATGCTGGCGCGGCGGCGGGGGCGATGGGCGACAAAGGGGTCCGTTTTGCACAATTGAAAATTTGTGAAAAGGCCAATGAAAATGAAAAAATTAAACCAAATTAAACCAAATCAAACCTGGTTGGACCGCGAATTTTCAGCCTCGGGACGAGGATCGATCCGGGTTGATCCGACCTAATCCGACCAGAAAATTTTTAAAAAGTACTGGCGTGCGGCCACAGGGGGGCAATATGGGAAAACCGGGGATGGGAAGTGCTGAAGAGCAGGCGGAATTAAGGTGAATTAAACTAAATTAAAGTACTTAGCGTATGGGCCACCAACCACTTTTCAATATGCGATTGTCGATTTACGCGGTCAGCGGTGCGGGCGATGACGGCGGACATGGGCTATTTGAAGGAGGTTCACCGCTGTGGCGGGACTGGCAGGCCAACACGGCGGAGGGACGGAACGCCGCACAAGGACACGGTCTAGCCGCACTGCGGAACCGCTTCGGGCAGCGGTCGTTAGCGGGACAGCTCCGGCGGCGACGGCGATCCGGCCAAAAATTGTCGCAGGAAAGGCCATTTGCCGGTTGCGGTGGGCGCGAATTTTTCGGATTTTACCGCGCGTGAAAACCAAACGTGCTTTGCTCTCGGTTTCGGACAAGACCGGCCTCGTGCCTTTTGCCGAGGCGCTGGTGCAGTCGAACTACGAACTGATCTCGACCGGCGGCACCGCCAAGGCTTTGCGCGACGCCGGCCTGCCGGTAAAGGACATCAGCGAGCACACCGGGTTCCCGGAAATGCTGGATGGACGCGTGAAGACGCTGCATCCGCTCGTGCACGGCGGGCTGCTCTATATCCGCGGCAATGCGACGCATGAGGCGGCGGTAAAACAGCATAACATCAAATCCATCGACCTGGTGGTGGTAAACCTTTACCCGTTCGAAGCCACGGTGGCCAGGCCCGGCGTGGCGCTGCATGAGGCCATTGAGAACATCGACATCGGCGGGCCCTCCATGCTCCGCAGCGCCGCCAAGAACCACGACAGTGTCACGGTCATCGTGGACCCGGCGGACTATGCGGAGGTCGCCGAGCAGATCAAAGCCAAGGGCGACACCACGCTGGAATTGCGCCGCAAGCTCTGCGCCAAGGTCTATGCGCGCACCGCCGCGTATGACGCCGCCATTGCCGCCCATCTGCAAAAGGAATTTGCCGCGGACAAGGGCGCTTTGCCGGCGGTGCTGACGATTTCCGCGCCGCTGGCCCAGCCGCTGCGCTACGGTGAAAACCCGCACCAGACGGCGGCGTTGTATGGCAAGTTCCATGATTATTTCAAACAGCTTCACGGCAAAGAGCTGTCTTATAACAATATTTTGGACCTTACTGCGGCGGCCGCGCTGATCGCCGAGTTCAGCCATGATTTGCCCACGCTGGCGATTTTGAAGCATACGAACCCCTGCGGGGTCGGTCAGGGGGCGAATCTGCGCGAGGCCTGGGACAAGGCTTTCGCCACCGACAAGCAGGCGCCCTTCGGCGGCATCATCGCCGTGAACCAGCCGCTCGATGCCGCCTGCGCGGAGGCCATCGCCGAAATCTTCAGCGAGGTCATCGTGGCGCCCGAATTCTCAGCCGAGGCGCTCGCGGTCCTGCAGAAGAAGAAAAATCTGCGGCTCTTGCAGGTCGTGAAAAGCCCGCTCACTGCGGCTCCGTGGGATGTGCGCAGCGTGGGCGCGGATTCTTTCCTGCTCCAGCAGCGTGACCTGAAAACCACGGGCGCAGCCGACTTGAAAATCGTCACGAAACGCCAGCCGACGGCGGCGGAATTGAAGGCGATGCTGTTCGGCTGGCGGGTGGTGAAGCACTTGAAATCAAACGCGATTCTTTATGTGGACGAAGGCCGCACGCTGGGCACGGGCGCGGGCCAGATGAGCCGGGTCGATTCCAGCCGCATCGCGGTGTGGAAGGCGGGCGAGGCCAAATTGCCGCTCGCCGGCAGCGTGGTTTGCAGTGATGCCTTCTTTCCGTTCCCGGACGGCCTCATCGCCGCGGCAGATGCCGGGGCTACTGCGGCCATCCAGCCGGGCGGCTCGGTCAGGGATGCCGAGGTCATCGCCGCGGCCGACGCCCGGGGCATGGCCATGGCGTTCACGGGCGCGCGGCATTTCCGCCACTGAAGGCGGCGGTTAAAAATTGAACTGGCCCGCCGGCGAGGCCGGCCACTTCTTTATTTGCGCAGCTTGAGCATCAGCACGACTTGCACGAGGGTCACTCCCGCCAGCAGCGCCCACACCATGGCCTCGCGCAGACGCAGCCCGCGCAACTTCGCCGGGGCGAGCCAGAACTGAACCTTGGCCGAGCCGAAGGAGATCACGTCCCCGTTGCGCAGCCGGATGTTCTGCTGCGGCTGCTCATTCACGGCGGTAAAGGCGTCCGGCGCGGTGGTAAGCACAAACCCGTCCTGCTTTTCAAACCAGATGGCAAGGTGATTATCCCAGACACCTTCGTCCTCCAGGCACAATTCATTGTCCGCCCCGCGCCCGACACGAAAAGGAAACTGGCGGACGAATATGATTTCGCCCGCCAGTTTGCCGGAAAGAACGCGCAATTGGATCATCAGAGCATTTTACGCCGGACCTCAATCTGGTCGCCGGGGTAAACCCCGGGATCCGGTGCCTTGCCATCAAGGATCTTATTGCAATTGAGGATGAACCGCTTGCCGTTGGAGCGGATCAACAGCACATTATTGCGGTTGGCATAGTCGCCGAAGTCGCCGGCGGACGTGATGGCCTTGGTCACCGTGATCTGCCCCACATAAACCTGGCGGCCAGGGGCCTTGACTTCACCGCGCACATAATACACGCGGTCACCAGCCTTCACCGTGACCGTCAAATGTTTATAGATTCTCGGGACATACAGGTCGTGGATGGCGGTTTCCACCTCACCGGTGGTTTTACCGGCAACCTTGACGGAACCGATGTCGGCCAGGGTGATGGTGCCGTCGTCATTAATCGTTTTTTCCTGCGGTGGCGGATTATTCGGCAAACCGTCAAAGGTGATGGTGATGGTATCACCGACCTGCAGGTGGGCCCCGGCCAATTCGTTGGTGTCACCCGTGGGCACGGCCATGACTTCTGAATAATCCGGCGTGGCGCAACCGGCCAGCGCCAAGACCAGCGCCAGCATCGGCAGCAGCAGACAGGCTTTAAAAAGCGATTTTTCGGACAACGGAATAAATGATTTCATCGGCATGTTTCTTTCAGTCAGGGTCGAGCCATCAATACTTGGGTTTGACGATGACGGTGGTGTCGTCGTCGCCCGATTTGGGCGCAGCAGCCTTGGCCTCGGCCTCCTGCTCACTGGCGCTCCGGGAGTAATAGTAATCGTGGTAGTAGCCGCTGTAGTAGTAATAGCCCTCGTCCTGCGACATGTTGATGTTGTTGAGCACGATGCCAACGAAGTTGCCGCCGACTTTTTCGATCATCTGCTTGGCGCGGATGGTCATGGGCTGCGGATAACGGCGGTATTGGATGACCTGCATGACCAAGTCCACTTCGCTGGCCAGAATCGAGGCATCGCTGACCCCGAGGATCGGGGGTGAATCGAAGAAGATGAAATCGTAGCGCTGCTTCAGTTCCGCGATCATTTCCTTCATCTGGGCGGAACCGAGGATGCCCATGGAGCTGTTTGGCAACTTGCCGCTGGCCATGAAGTCGAGGTTCGGCACCCCGGTGGTCTGCACGACTTCGGCGATCGTGTTCTGTTTGAGCAGATAGTTGGTCAAACCCAGGTTGTTCGCCACCTTGAACAGCTTGTGCAGCGTTGGCCGGCGCAAGTCCGAGTCCACGATGAGCACGCGGTTCCCGGCCTGCGCGAACACCGTGGAAAGATTGATGGTGGTGGTGGATTTGCCCTCGCCCGCCCCGGCGCTGACGATGACGATGGTGTTGAGTTTTTCATCCGTGCGCGAGAACAGCAGGTTCGTGCGCAGCACGCGATAAGCCTCCGCATGTTTGCTCTCCGTGCCTTCTTCCAGGAGATAGCCGATGTTCTGCGGAATGACCCCAAGCACCGGCGCCTGGAAGGTCCGCTCCACATCGTCAATCGTCTTCACACTGGTGTCGAGATATTCGATGAAGAACGCCAGGCCGACGCCCATGACCAGGCCAAAGATGAGGCCCAGGACAATGTTCACCGTCTTGTTCGGCTTGACCGGCGATTTGCCCGGCTCGGCGGCATCGGTAATCTGCACCATGGAGGTCGTCGGAATTTTGGAATCGATGCTGTTGGCCGTGATCTTCAAATTCAGCATCTTGTGCGTTTCCTGCAAATCGATCAGTTTTTTCTTTTCAGTATAGTAAGGCTGAAATTTCGAGGCGTTTTCCAGATCCTTTTCTTTGGCGGCATCCACCTTGGCCTGCAAGGTATCCAAGGCCGCCTTCGTGGTGCTCAACTGGGTTTCCAACCCGGCCATGATGCCGGCCACACGATCATTGATCTGCACCTCCAGCGTGTCGATCAGGTTTTGAACCCGCCGCACGTCCAGGCTGTCCTTGTTATAATCCACGAGCAGGCCGTTGATTTTGCGCTGCGCTTCATGCAGTTGATCCAGCATCCCGGACAGCGCGGAATCAGGAAACATCGTCGGCAGCACGTCCCGCAGGTGCGTGCTGTTGGTCTCGTTAATGGCCCGCAGGGAATTAAGCTGCACCAGTTGCTTCGTGTAATCCTTTTGATCCGTCAGCATGTCTTCATTGATGCGGTTCAACTCCTCCTTGTCCAAGGTCGGGGTCGGCGACGAATTGTTGGGGTCGTCAATGATGCCATAAACCGTGCGCATGTAGTCCACGTTCGTCTGGATGTTCTGGAGCTCGTTGGACTCGGTGAGAAACTGGGCCTGCAAAACTTCCAGCCCCGTGCGCGCGGTGGTCTGGTTGTTCTGGACGCGGTAGTTCTGATAGGCCAGGGCGATGTTGTTGGCCAGATCAGCGGCCTCTTTTTTGTCGTCGCTGTAAACGGTGATGGCGATCAGCTTGGTGTTGCGCACGGGTGCAAGCCCCATGCGACCTTTCAATATCTCCATCGTTTCCGTTGTTTTAAGCGTCTCGCCATTGAAGTACTTCTTGCCCCACTCCACATTGAGGTTCATCGAGGCGATGACGTTGCTCAACACCAGTTGGGACTGTATGATCTCGAAGGTTGTCTGGATGAAATACGGGTCGTACGGCATCTGCGTGGCCGCCGGATTATTGAAGCCGGGAATGATGCCGCCGTCATTTTCCACCTTGATCTTGGCGGTGCTGGCATAGGACTCCGGCAGGATGAACGTGACCGCCGTGGCGATGATGGCCGTGATGAGGAAGACGGTGATGATGATGGCCTTGCGGATGCGGATGACCCGCCAATAATCCAAGAAATGCAGCCGAGCCTCGGGCGGCGGCGCCGCAGCGGGAGATTTTATTTGATCCATATCTATGCTATAAAAATAAACGGGAGCCTAGTTTTGACAAGGCTCCCAGCTTTGTGTTCAAATCATGTCGTTGTTCGCGTCGCTCAGTCAGATAATCAATAGTTCGCTGACAAACCCATATAAACACGGTTGCGCACAAATCCGCGCTGCGCCAAGCTTGAAAAGAGCTTGTCGAAATTATAACCGGCATCGGCTGAAAAATGGCGGGTGATCTGGTAGGTGAAATTTAAACCGAGGTTGATCGCCGAGTCGGCATTGGAATTATTTGCCCCACCTTCGTAGCTGGAATAGCTGTATTGCCCGAGAAGCGAGCCCGTCAGTTTTTCCGTGATCTTGTGGTTTATATCCGCGTATACCGTGGTGGTATCCTGATATTGGGTGATGCTACCATTGACCCCCGGGTCAACAACGTCCGTCGCATTATGGCCTTGATTCACACCGAATTGCACATAGCTGCCGGGCAGGTAGGTGTAATTCACGGAAACAGTTGCGGTCGGCGAGACGGTCTGGGATTGACTGAACGGGTCGTTGGAATTATCCGAATAGGATGCGCCAACAATCGCGTTCAGGGTGAGGTTGGCCGTCAACTGGTGCGTCAACCCGATGTGCGCATTATGCGAACTGCCATCGCGCGCACTGCTGTTGTAAATGTATGACTGATGATTCGGAGGAGTATTATTAGCGACTGGGTTTTGGTAGTTGAACACTGCAATATCCCTATCCCCAGTGTAGTTGGCCCAGTTATAAGCATAGCCAACGGATAGCACGGTTTCCGGGCTTAGCGTCCAGCTGAAATCCAACCCAATATTTTGCTCAATCCGATCCAACAAACCCGCCAAGCTGGCACCACCCGCATCGGTGAAATGCCCGAATTGGTTTGGAAACTTGCCGTTTCCAGGAATAAGAAAACCGCCCGCAGAAGTGCCCGATGTATCATCTTGTTTCACATATGATCCATTGTCCTTATAACTATAAAAATCATTTCCGTAATGGATGGACGTTCCAAACAGGCTGGTCCATTGGGTGTCCAACGATACATTGGCGTGGTTGGCTATGCTGTTCTGGTTGGCTCGATAATTCGTGACCTGCGAACCGAGCTGGGTCAACGTCAGATCCGGCTGGTCGCTGGCGGTGAAAGTGTCCGTGAAATTGATTTTCCAGCGCTCATTGATCGCGTGATCCAGCCAGACGTCCACTTGATGCGACTGGTCAAAAGGATTGAGGCCCAATGAATCACGGTCATTGTAGTAATAAAGTCCGTAGGTGTAACGGATGCCCATGTCCGTCTGTCGCAACGGCACATTCAGCGAAATGGTCGGCGAAACTTCCGTGCCCCAACTGCCTTTGCGGGTGCTGCTAATGTTGTAGTTGTCGTCGTAAAACCCGCGCAACGTGCCTGAAATGCTCCACGCCTTGGGCGAAACTATGTCCAACCCCTCGCCCTGTGTTGCTTGAATACCGGCAAGACCTATGGCAGCCAGTCCCGTGGAGACAAATAGTTTCTTCATATACGTCGTTTACATCCGGGTGTATCGGTCCGCCTTCACCGCTTTCGCATTAAACGCTAACATGCAAAATCATAAACGCTGGCAACCGAGAACATTTTCAAGGCTAGCTTCTGGCAAGCACTTCGTCAAAAGTATTTTTAAGGATTTATTCACAACCAAAATTGCTGAAAATAGTGCAATTGACACCGTTATGTGACCTGACCGGCACGTTTTTGACTCAATTGTTTTTGGAGCAATTTCAAGCCAAAGGTGTTCACCACATCCTTTGGTTCCAGCCAGCCTTTGCGCGCCATGCCCGCCCCCAGTCGCAAAAAACCGGCATGGGCGTTCCGGTGCGAGTCCGGATTGATGACACATTTCACCCCCTTGCTCTTGGCGTATGGCCAATGCCGCCAGTCCAAGTCGAACCGCCAGGGATTGCAGTTCAACTCCAGCCAGGTGCCCGTCGCGGCGCACGCATCGATCACCGCCACCACGTTCACCGGGTACGGCTCCCGCTCCAGCAACAGCCGCCCCGTCATATGGCCCAATATGTGGACAAAGGGGTTTTCTGCCGCCCGGATAAGCCGTTTGGTGTTCTCCGCCTCGCTGCTGCTGGGCACATGCAGGCTCGCCACCACCACATCCAGTTCCGCCAGCACCTCGTCATCGAAGTCCAGCCGGTCCTTCAAAATGTCCACCTCGCTGCCGGTCAACAGCCGAAACTCGCCGCCCCGGTCCGCAATTTTCCCGTTCACGGCCTTGATTTCAGCGATCTGCTTGTGCAACCGGGCGGCATCCAGCCCGTTGGCTTGAAATGACGCCTTTGAATGGTCGGTGATGGCCCAATACTCCAGCCCCAGATCCTCCATGTATGTCGCGATTTCCTCCAGGCTGTTCTTGCCATCGCTCCAGTTCGAGTGATTGTGCAGGGCGCCCTTGAGTTGCGTCCATTCAATGAGCTTTGGCAGCGCATCCTTCTCCGCTGCCAAAAATTCACCGTGATCCTCGCGCAATTCCGGCGGCACATAGGCCAGGCCGAGCTTTTGAAATATCTCCGCCTCCGTTTTGCAGGCCACGAGCAGCTTCGGGTCGCGGGTTTCCTCTTTCGACTTGAACAGGCCGTATTCATTCAGCCGCAGGCCGCGCTGAATGGCGCGCTGGCGCATCACGATGTTGTGCTCCTTGCTGCCGGTGAAATAGGCCAGCGCAAAAGGGAACTCCGCATCGCTCACCACCCGCAGGTCGCACTGGATGCCGCCTTCCAAAATCACGCTCGCCTTGGTCTCGCCCTTGGCCAGCACCTTGACGATGCCCGGCTGCGAGACGAAAAACCCGATCACTGCCGCCGGGTTTTTGGACGACGCCAGCAGGTCGATGTCGCCGATGACTTCCTTGAACCGGCGCAGGCTCCCGGCGGTGTCACAGCGGATCACATCCGCATGCGCCCGCAAATTCTCCAGCAACGGCTCCGCCGCCGTCAAGGCGTCCGCCAGCCGGTGTTTGCTGGCGTAATTGCGCTTCATCTCGATGCCCTCCAAAATGTTCGCCTGCGTCTTTTCACCGAAACCGTCGAGCTCCGCCACCTTGCCCGCCTGGCACGCGGCTTCGAGCTTTGCCAGCGAATCGATGCCCAGCTTTTTGTGCAACGCCTGGATCTTCTTCGGCCCCAGCCCGGAAATTTCCAACATCTCGATCAGGCCGGGCGCGATCGAGGCCTTGAGCTCCTCGTAGTACTTCAACCGGCCCGTCTCGACCAGTTCGGTGATCTTTTGCTCCAGGGCCTCGCCGATGCCCTTGATTTCACCCAACCGTTTTTCCGCCACCAGTTTCGCGAGCGGTTCGCTCAAGCCCTCGATGGTCCGCGCCCCGTTTGCGTAGGCGCGCGTCTTGAAGGGGTTTTCGCCCTTCAATTCCAGCAACACGCCGATCTCGACGAGGATTTCCGCGACTTTTTCTTTGTCCATGTGCCGAATATAAATCCAAACCTGCGCGTTCAAAGTTCAAAGTTGTCCCCGTCACCGTTTGCCGTCATTCTCGCATCCATGAACGACCTCGTCATCCGCCCCCTGGTTGATGCCACGGAAGCCCGTTTCTGCGCCGCCTTCATGGCGGCGTCCGATCCCTGGCTGACCCTGGGTTTGAACGTCGAAACCATATTTCGCGGGCTCACCAATCCCGCCCGCGAAGTCCACGTGGCGGAGCTGAAGCACCAGCGGGTCGTCGGCGCGCTCGTGCTGCATCTCGACGGCCTGCTGAACGGCTACATCCAAACCATCGCGGTGCATCCGGAAGCGCAGGGGCACGGCATCGGCACCCGCCTCATGCACTTTGCCGAGGAACGGAGCCTGCGCCACAGCCCGAATGTGTTCTTGTGCGTCTCCTCCTTCAACCGCCGCGCGCAAACGTTTTACGAACGGCTCGGCTATCAGCGCGTCGGCGAACTGCCGGATTATGTGGTGCAGGGGCATACGGAAATTTTAATGCGCAAAACCTGGGGGCCGTTGCGAGGCTTTGTGCCGGAAAAATAACTTAATATTGGCACCGCGGCAGGTAGGGCGGGCAGTCCTCTGCCCGCCGCGATTGCTGACGCACGCTGATTCACCGCGACGGCATGCAGAAGTGACGCGCCCTGCCGGTGCCAATCTTACCCAGAACTGCCATGGTCACCACCCGTCACCCGGCACTTTCAAATTGGCTTCGTTCTGTAATTTTCCCCTGCCCGCATCCACCCCGCGCCGCGCGCTAATAATTAGTGCAACACATTAATATAAAGTAATTTATGATATTTTTCCAGTCCAGCAAAGCCCCTCCTGCAGCCTCGAAAATTGGCTTCGTTTTGGCTTCGTTCTGCCTTCGGTTTCCCCGCCCAACAATCTTCCTCTTCCTCGAATTATTCACGCCGCGGTCACTTCATATTGACACCGCAGCGATAGGGCGCGTCGCTCCGCGCGCGCCGCGATGGCTAACCCACGTTCGCTGATTCACCACGACGCCACGCAGGCATGACTCCCTCTGCCTGTGCCCATCTGGCCCAGAACGGCCATCAAAGCCCCGGACCCGCATGTTGGAGCTTGGAGCCGTCAGCTTTTGCGGTAAATTTTACCGGATGCGAACTCAACGTAAAACCCTGCCCGTGGCCCTGACCATCGCCGGGTCGGACAGCGGCGGCGGCGCGGGCATCCAGGCGGACCTGAAAACCTTCGCGGCACTGGGCGTGCACGGCGCCAGCGCCATCGCCTGCCTCACCGCGCAAAATCCCAAACGCGTCCTCGGCGTGGAGCCCTGCTCACCCCACATGCTGCGCCTGCAAATCCAGGCCGTGTTCGCTGAACTGCAGCCGGCCGCAGTGAAAACAGGCATGTTGTTCTCGGCTGAAAACATTTCCGTGGTCGCAAAATTTTTCCGGAACCTAAAACCAAAAACCTGCCGTTTAAAACTGGTCGTGGATCCGGTGATGATCTCCACCAGCGGCGCCCGGCTGCTGAAACCGGCGGCGGAAAAAACCCTGAAGGAAAAATTGCTGCCGCTCGCCACGCTGGTCACCCCCAACCTCGACGAGGCGGAAATCCTCGCGGACCAAAAGATCCGTTCGCCGGAAGACCTGCGCTCCGCCGCCCGCAAGATCGTTTCCCGCCATGGTTGCGCGGCGTTGGTCAAGGGCGGGCATCTGAAGAATTCCCACGAAGCCATCGACATCTTCTACGACGGCAAAACGGAACTGCTCCTGTCCGCTCCCTTCGTGAAGGGCGTCTCCACCCATGGCACCGGCTGCACCTATTCCGCGGCGATCTGCGCCGCGCTGGCCCTCGGCCACAGTCTGCCCCACGCCGTGGAGCTGGGGAAAAATTTCATCACCGCCGCCATTGCCAACAGCTATAAAATCGGGGGGCACTTCGCCCTGGGGCACGTCCATGGCGGGAATAATTTCCATCCGTTATCCGCCTCCAAAAAATGTCCGTGCTGCTCCTAAGCGCTCTGGCTGGCGCATCGAAAATCAACGCTCGACCCGGATTTAAGGCGCCAACTGCACCCGATAAAAACAGGCATTCCCGGTGGTGGTAATGGACCACGAGACCACTGGATTCGTGGCGGTAATCGTCGCCACGGTCTGGAAGCCGCTCGCCAGGTTGGTCGTGGACTGCAAATAATATTGGGAACCCGGGACCGTCGGCCAGGCCAGGACCGGCGGCGTGCCGCTCAACGTCAACGTTATGTTGGGTATGATCTGATACCAAGCCGTCCCGGTTTGATAGCGATGCCCCGCCTGGTCGGTCACGAGGGCGTAGAACGGGTGCAAGCCAAGACCCAGATAGGCGGCAGACACGGCAAACACCCCCACGGCCTGATTTGTGGCCACGCCTACGGAGCCGCCCGTGGTGAACAGTTCAATGCGGGCAATGTTCGTCGTGTTGGCGGCGATCGTAAACTGAAGTTGCTGGCCCAACATGGCATTGGAACCCGTGGGCAATGCGGCCAGCGTCGCGCTCAGGCTCGTGTTTTGAATCCGCACCTCCCGCTCAATGCGGGTTTGGGTGCCTACGCTGGTGCCCTCGTAAGCCACCGCCGTGAACTGATGATACCCATCGGGCAGTTGCGCGGTATCGCATGCGAAATTGACCGCCAAAACATTGGTGCCTGAAGCTGCGTAAAGATGATTGCGGGGCCGGAGATCCGCGACATTGTCTTCCAAGGGATTGGTGCCGGCGGGGGTTGCCGGGAGATTGGTGGAGGTGTTCAACGTGGTCAGGATTTGTGCGGCCGGCCAGCCTGGCGTACGGGCATACACGGTGAACTGCGTCGCCGCTTGGCCGTATGGATCATAGTCAAAAAAGTCCGCGGCGGATACGCCGTCCGCGGCTTGCAGGGCAGGGCTGGCATTGATCAGGTTCACCAGATTCTGGGCCATGGTCCCCACCGTGGAGCCGGAAACCGTGTTGGTCACGCCCAGCGAGATCATCATGCCGTTCGTTTTGACGAAGGTAACCTGCAGCCAATCACCGGTTATCGGCGCGTTATAGACGGTCATAACCTCATACCCCTTGGCGACCGTATCCAGAAACGCCGGCCGGGCGGCGGTCAACCGGGTCGTCAACCCGGTCGCCAAACCGATGGTGGCGCCTGCGCTCACCGTTACATTGCTGCCGGGAACAAACACGTCCAGCGACTGTAGCTCAACCCGGTCCCCGGCGGGCAACGCCTTCACATGCGTGAGGCCCGTCTGCGCGTTCA
The DNA here is from genome assembly GCA_031290985.1 of Verrucomicrobiia bacterium. Lineage (GTDB taxonomy): Bacteria > Verrucomicrobiota > Verrucomicrobiia > Limisphaerales > UBA11358 > UBA11358. The sequence goes on from JARLJW010000082.1 coordinate 16,574, forward strand.
GCGCCTCCGCCAGGCCCGCCGCATTGGTCGCCAGCGTGGCGTTTGCCGGCACGCTGTAATTGATGGTCGTCCCCTTCAAGACCACGGACAGGACATTGCCGGCTACCGGCGGCAGGTTGGTCATGGTCTTGAAAAAAGTGCCGTCGACAAACAGGTCGGCCTGCGCCAGCGGCAGATTGGTCGCCGCCGCACTGAAGTTCAGGTTCAGCAAGGTTGTGCCGGTCAGCACCGCTCCATTCGTCAGCGAGCTCCAGTCGGCGCTGCCCGGGCGGGCGAACGGTGCAACCAATGGCTCGCCAATGAACAGCCCCTCAAACGGGTTGAGCACACTCTGGTAATAGGCTTCAGCCAGCGAGAAGCCGCGCGCCTGATAAAAATAATCCACCGCGTCGGGGAATTTCTGCGTGTAGTTACAGGGCTCCACCACCGTGCCGTAACTGCCGGCGGCGCCCGCTTCAAGAAAAGCGAGCGACGGGGTTTGACCGCTGTTTTCGAGGATTTGACCGCCAAAGGAAGTGAGGCTGTCACCCACGGCCCCAGGTACAAATGCGTCGGGATACAGCGGCAAGCCGCCCAATCCCGTCAGCAGCCCGAAGAGATTGGTGAACAGGGTCGAATTGGTGTCCATGCGGCTGACGGCATAATTGCCAATCACCTGATTTTCAAAAACTGAATTGTCAAATTCCACAAACCGGACGTTCCGGGCCGGATCCGTGGTCTTGGCCAGATAAACATTTTGGGTGGGCCAGGTGTTGTCCGCCAGGACACTGTGACGGAGTATGCGCTCGGCCCCGGCCAGATTGGTATCCGTCAGCATCATGGCCAGAAACGAGTTGGTCACGGCCGTATTGGGCGTGGCTTGACGAATGGAAAGCTCCGAATAGGCGTAACTGTTCGAGGAGGCATCCGGCAGCGAACATGAGTCAATTCCAGCCACCGGGGCCGTATTGGTCTTGAACCCATAAAATAGCGCCGAGGTGGTGCTGTTCTGGTTGTCGCCGTCCATGACCCGATAGGGAATGTCCATGGATAGCAGCACAAAATTCGCTTGATTGGTCAACCCGCGCGCCGCCACCATCGCCAGCAACGGATCCAGCAAGTTCGTTTGAAAATCAGCCGGGCTCCAGTTGATGGATCCGCCCGCCCACGTGGTCATGCGCAGCAGGTTCTGGGGGGGCACTCCGCGCAGTTCGCAATAATCGTTCCCTAACTGCACCGAGTTGGCACTGTTCTGGTTAACGACCACAATCACGTTCAAGCCGCTGCCACCCGCCCAAATCCTGTTTCCGGACATCAGAACGCTCAAAATTAGCAATGTTAACCAGCGGGATGTCACGATCTGAAAATACACCACTTAAAGTGGCGGGCAAATTGTTTATCCGCCAGTCACCGGCCGGCGGGAATGGTGTGGTTTCGCCACCGCCGGGCCGGAATAAAACCGTCGTTTTTTCCGCTATGACATTTCATTTTTCAGCGGTCGCGCTAAACTTCAATCGTGTCCGCATCGCTCGTCGTCAATGAAATCTACCTGAGCCTGCAAGGGGAAAGCACCTTTGCCGGCCTGCCCTGCATTTTCATCCGCCTCACCGCCTGCGACCTCCGCTGCTCCTACTGCGACACTGCCTACGCCTTCACCGAAGGCAAAAAGCAAACCCTGGAGCAAATCCTGACCGAAGTGAAGCGGCAGGCGGAGCCGTTCGCCAACTCAAAATTAAAAGCTAAACATTCAAAACTTCCCCTGGTCGAATTGACCGGGGGCGAACCCTTGCTGCAAAAAAACACCCTGCCGCTGATGCAGCAACTGTGCGACGCCGGTTTTACCGTGCTCCTCGAGACCAGCGGCGCCCATGACATTTCCCCGGTCGACCCGCGCGTCCACCGCATCATGGACCTGAAATGCCCGTCCAGCGGCGAGGTCGCGCGCAACCGCCTGGAGAACATCCCGCACCTGAAAGCCACGGATGAGGTCAAATTTGTCATCGGCGCGGCGGAGGATTATGACTGGGCAAAGGAACAGATTGCCGGGCTCAAACTGGACGCCATCTGCCCGCTGCTGTTTTCGTGGGTGCACCCGCTCGCGCCGGAACAGCAAAGCAAGGTTTTGAAAAAGGTCCCCGCCGGACTCACCCCGATTTCGCGCCGGGAACTGGCCGAAAAAATCATCGCCGATGCGCTGCCCGTGCGCTTCCAGATCCAGCAGCACAAGATCATCTGGCCGCCCGAACAGCGCGGCGTTTAAAATTAAAACCACGGATGAACACCGATGCACACGGATAAATTTGGGAACGATTTGGGGAGCGCGCCCGCCCCGGGCGCAGTTTTCCGCGCCCTCGCGGAAAACCCGCGCGCGCCGGAACCGATCAAGCGTCCGTTTCAAACCCGCACGCACCAAGTCCGGATGCGGGACGACCCGGGCGCATTTGTCATTCGTCATTCGAATTTCTTTCGGTCATCGGATTTCGGTCATCGGATTTTATCCGTGTCCATCCGTGGTAAAAAATGAAAACCACTGAAGCCATCAAGCTGTTGCGCCAGTATGAATCCCGCAACGTCACGTTCCTGGAAGCCGACGGTTCGTGGCCCATCGTGTGGGAACGCGCGAAAGGGGTTCACGTCTGGGACGCCGATGGCAAAAAATATCTCGACCTCACGGCGGCGTTTGGCGTCGCGGCGGCGGGCCATGCCAACCCGCACGTCGTCAAGGCCGGCCAGCAGCAGATGGGCAAGCTGCTGCACGCGATGGGCGATGTGCATCCGCATGCCCTGAAGGCGCAACTGGCGCGCGAATTGAGCCGCCTCACTTTTGAACGCTGGAGCGGTGGCGAACGGACCGGCAAGACCATTTTTTGTAACTCCGGTTTTGAGGCCGTTGAAGCCGCGCTCAAGACCGCCATGATCACGGGCGGCAAATACGGCGTGATCGCGTTCAACGGCGCGTACCATGGCCTGGGTTACGGCGCGCTCAACGTCACGCACCGCGACCATTTCAAATCGCCGTTCCGGCTCCAGCTCCGCGAATTTGCCAATTTCGTCCCGTTCCCCACCAAGCCTTCTGACCTCGCGGTCGTCGAAACCCTGATCGGCCGGCTGTTCCAACGCGGCCGGGTCGGCGCAATCCTTGTGGAACCCATGCAGGCGCGTGGCGGCATCAACGTACCGCCGCCGGGATTTTTGCCGTTGCTGCGAAAGCTTTGCGACCGTCACGGCGCGCTGCTCATCCTTGATGAGATCTACACCGGCTTTGGCCGCACGGGCAAATGGTTTGCGTGCGAACATTCCAATGTTGTGCCCGACCTGATCTGCCTTGGCAAGGCGCTCACCGGCGGCTTCCCGCTTTCGGCCTGTGTCGGCCGCGCGGACCTGATGGATGCGGCCTGGCCGGCCTCGACCGGCGAAGCGATCCATACCAGCACGTTTCTCGGCCACCCCGTCGGGTGCGCGATGGCGCTGGCACAGATTGCCGAAATTAAGAAATTAAAATTGCCCGCCCGCAGCGCGCAATTGGGTGAATATCTGTTGAAACTTCTGGCGGAAAAAATTCCCGGCCGCAGTTACCGGGTGACGGTCCGCGGCGCCGGTTTGATGGTCGGCGTGGAATTGCGCCGGACGGACGGCCAGCCCGCGACCGCTGAAGCCCTGCGCGCCATCAAGGCCATGTTGCATCGCGGCTATATAATGCTGCCCGAAGGCGAGCACAGCCACGTCATCAGCTTCACCCCGCCGCTCACCATCACCCAGGCGCAACTGGCGCAAACCGTCCAGGAACTAAAAAAGGTTCTGGCCGCAGAATGACGAGGGCGATAAAAGGCCTGCGATGGTAGGGCGCGTCGCTCCGCGCGCGCCGTCGTGGCAAGCCTGAACGGGCTGATCGGAATTTTGCATGGATTTGGTTGGCCGGCGACAAATTCGGAGGTTTGGCGGCTTTGGTTTCAGTCGCGGCGCGCGGCAAGCTTGCAAGCGTTCGTGCCACGTCCGCCCGCACCACGGCGAAACGCGCGGCGCTCCGCACGCCCGGGGCGGCTTGTCCCCCAAATCGTTCCCGCATTTATCCGTGTCCCTCCGCGTCCATCCGTGGTTTAATTTTCCCGAATGAAACTAACCGAGATGCGCGAACTGCTGGCCAAGCGCGACATCCAGCTCACGAAATCGCTCGGCCAGAATTTTCTGCACGATGCGCACCAGTTGGAACGCATCGCCGCCGGCGCAGAATTGACCAAGGCGGACAAGGTCCTGGAGATCGGGCCCGGGCTGGGGCCGCTCACCGAATTGCTGCTCGCGCAAGCCGGCGAGGTGCTCGCGATCGAAACCGATCACCGGCTCGTAACCTTTCTGGCGGAACGATTCGGTTTGGAATCAAAACCCGGCGCCCCCGAACTCATCGCCGGCAAAGCTGAAAGCCAGACAGACGCTCTCGCCAACCCAACGCCCGAGAACTCGACCGAGCGCGGGAACATAGATCCCCCTCTCCTTGGGGAGAGGGCCGGGGAGAGGGAGGACAATCCGCCCAACCAACTCAACCACCCCGACAATTTTTTTCTCGTCCACGACGACGCCGTCGCCTTCCTGAAGCGCGAGCCGCGCGACTGGAGCGAATGGAAGCTCGTCGCCAACCTGCCCTACTCCGTCGCCTCGCCCATCATTGTGGAACTCGCCGCCGGCGTCCGGGCGCCGAAGCTGATGTCCATCACGCTCCAGTTGGAAGTCGCGCAGCGGCTCATGGCACCGACGGACGATGATCATTACGGCATCCTGACGCTGCTCGTGCAGTTGGATTTTGAGACGCGCTCCTGGTTCAAGATTCCGCCGGGCTGTTTTTTTCCGTCGCCGGAAGTGGACTCCGCCTGCGTCTGCCTGGTGCGCCGCGCCACCCCGCTGTTGCCGGAGGAACTGCGCGCCGCCTACCGCAAGATCGTCAAGAAAGCCTTCTCGCAACGGCGGAAGATGATGCTGAAGCTGTTGAAGCAGGACTGGCCCAAGGAAACCCTGGAAGCCGCCTTCGCCGAACTGAACATCTCACCGATGGAGCGCGCGGAAAAATTGAGCCTGGAACAGTTTGTGGCGCTGACGAAGCTGCTGGCTTGAATTCCCCACGCACCAAAATCTTCTTCATCTGCAGCCGGAACCGCCGGCGCAGTTTGACGGCGGAAACCCTCTTCAAGGGGGAACCGGCGTGGGATGTCCGCTCCGCCGGCACGGAAGACGCCGCGCGCATCAAGGTCACCGCCGGGCAGCTCGGCTGGGCGGATGTCATCGTGGTGATGGAAAAGCGGCACAAGGAGCGGTTGCAGCAGAAGTTTCCCGAGGAGTTCGCGGCGAAACCCTGCGTGTGCTTTTTTATCGCGGACGATTATGAGTTCATGGCCCCGGCCTTGATTGAACTGCTGCGCGAGAAAATGCGCGAACATTTCCCGCCAACGGAATGAGATCAGTTCGGCGGCGATGCGGGCGCGGTCACTTCCGGCGGCAGGGCCGGCGGGGGCGGCAGCGGTGCTGGTTGCAGGCTTTGCGCCGCGGGCGCGGTGTCCGCGGCGGCCACTTCGTCCGGCAGGATGATGATGGCGATGCGGCGGTTTTTGGCGCGGCCCTCGGCGGTGGCGTTGTCGGCGACCGGCCGGTTTTCACCATAGCCAACGGCCCCGACCCGGCGCGGATCCACGCCGGCCTTCTCGGTCAGGAAATGGACGGCGGACAGCGCGCGCGCGACCGACAGCTCCCAGTTGCTCGCGAAGCGGCTGCGGGCCTCGGGCCGGATGGGAACGTTGTCGGTGTGGCCAACGACATGGATCTTGAGGTTGGGATGCGCAGCGAGCAACGCGGCGATCTTGCGCATGACCGATGCTCCGGCAGGTTGCAGCTCCGCTTCGCCGGAATTAAACATTACCCGGTCCAAAATATTGATGGTGAGCTTGCCTTGCAGCTTGGAGATGGTGACATCCTTCGATTCCAGGTCGGAGCGCATCTCCTGTTCCAGCCCCTTGGCCATCTGGGCGGCATCGGCCTTTTCCTGCTGCAGGTCGGCGATCTGTTTTTGGAGGGCGTCGAGCTGGTCCTTGTCCTTTTGATTCTCGGCCAGCGCGGCATTGAGCCGGGCATTCGCCTCGTCCACCTTGCCGGCCATGGCTTCAAGCTCGTGCTGGCGGGTAAGGGCGTTGTACCAGAGCACGAGAAACAAGACGGCGAGCGCGGTGCCGATGACCGCAACGACCCAGCCCAGCCGGGAAAAATCCGGCTGGCTGGCTTTGGTCACGTGGTCGGTCAGGGGCCTTTTGCTGTCGCTCATGTTTCGTCGGCTGGAGTTTTAGCAAATGGATGCCGCTGTGTCCAAATTTCTTCGGGGCCGGAGTGCGCCTGCCCGTGCGGCTCGCACTCTCCGGGCGCAGCAACTTTCGTCCACCCGGCCGCGTGAAATGTACGGCAGCCCTCCGCACTTTGGACATTGCTGCGGCCGGGACGGCCGCACTCCGTATTTTGAAAACACGCCCTCAAGTGATTTGATGTGGTTTGACCTGCCACAGGCTGCGGCTGATCCCGCTGCGCGGGACACAGCCGCGCTCCGTTGCGAAGGACAGCACGGCGCATCTTGACACTGTCCTAGTTCGGAGTTCCGCCTTTAGGCGGTTCCGGTGAAATGACGCGCCTGACCGCCTAAAGGCGGAACTCCAAACGGGCAGGCACCCCGCGTTTAAGGACAGTGTTGAGCTGCGCCCGGACGGCACCGCCCCCATTTTCCAACATTGCCTTGCAGGCCGGAATGCTTCCACAATGTTTTCACTTATGGCTGATGAAATATTCGATGTGGTGAACGAACGCGACGAAGTGATCGGGCAGGCGCCGCGCCAGGAGGTCCATGCGCGCGGGCTCTGGCACCGCGCGGTGCACGTGCTGGTGTTCAATGAACGCGGCGACCTCTTCCTGCAAAAGCGCTCGCTGAAAAAGGACATCGCCGCCGGCAAATGGGATTCCTCGGCTTCCGGCCATCTCGACACCGGCGAGGATTACGACGCCTGTGCCGTGCGCGAGGTGCGCGAGGAGATCGGCCTGCACCTCCCGCAGCCGCCGCGGCGGTTGTTCAAGATTGATCCCTGCCAGGAGACCGGCTGGGAATTTTGCTGGATTTACCAGTGCGACAGCGAAGGGCCATTCGTGCTGCATCCCGACGAGATCGAGACGGGCGGATGGTTTGCGCCAGAAACGGTGACGAAATGGGTGGCGGAAAAGCCGGGGGATTTCGCGAGCGCCTTCGCGCTGCTGTGGAAACGGTTTTTGGCGGCCAAGGTAAAACACCAGATTTGACGGGCCAATTGTCATGTTGACTTTACTTGCTGGAAAAATGCAGTAGTTATTTTACATGCAAAATTCAATCATTCCGTATCCGACCGTCATTGAGCAGACCGCCAAGGGCGAGCGGCAGTTCGACATCTTTTCCCGCCTGATGATGGACCGCATCATCATCCTCGGCACGCCGGTGGATGATGGCATCGCGAACGTGATCATCGCCCAATTGCTGTTCCTCCAGATGAACGACCCCAAGAAGGACGTGCATTTCTACATCAACTCCCCCGGCGGCAGCGTGACCGCGGGGCTGGCGATCTACGACACCATGCAATGGATGACCTGCGACATCAACACGTATTGCATCGGGCAGGCGGCGAGCATGGGCGCGGTGCTGTTGTGCGCGGGCACAAAGGGCAAACGGTTCGCCCTGCCGAACGCCAACATCATGATCCACCAGGTGCTCGGCGGCGCCGAAGGCCAGGCCAGCGACGTGGAAATCCGCGTGCGATACATGCTGAAGCTCAAGCAGCGCCTGAACAACATCCTCGCCAAGCACACCGGCCAGACCTACGACACGGTGGAGAAGGCGTGCGACCGCGACAATTTCATGAGCTCGGAAGAGGCGAAGACCTTCGGCCTCGTGGATCACGTCGTGCAGTCGCGGCGGGAACTGCCCGGCGCGGACAAGGCGGAGAAGGCGGAGAAAGCCTGAACTGCGGTTCCAGTATTTATAGAGAATGCGGCCGGGGCAAACCTGGCCGCATTTTTCTTTCAAGCGGATGCCATTACTTTTTCCGCCCGAGCCCCCAGATGAGCCAGACCGCCAGCAGCAGCAACAGCACGAGCCACCAGAAGTAAACCAGTTCGCGCGCCCCCATCTCCACGAACTCCATCACCGGTTTGAACAGCAGCGCCAGGATGACAATCAGCAGGATTGCCCCAAGCAATTTGAAGAAAAGCGCGTAGCGCGGGTTCATGGATTGGCCGTACGTTGTTTCGAGGTGTCGACGGCAGGCAACAGCATGTTCACGCCGCCACCGTTGCTGCCGCCGCCCACATACAACGGCGCGCGGCCATCCCATTTTTCCACGATCTGCAAATCAATAAAGGCCGGTGTCTGCTTGAGCGCTTCGCCGCGGATCCGGATGGATTCCGCGTCGCCCTTGGCCTTGATGACCACGGTGTCGGCCTCGATCTGCGCCTTGACCTGCGTGAACTTGGCCTTGGCCGCCTCCTGTTCCTGGACCATCTTCGCCTCGATGGCGGTTTCCAACTCGTGCGACAGGTCAATATTCTGAATCACGACGTCGTCCACCACCAGCATCGAACCGATTTTCAGCCGCGCCCCGGCCAGCGCCTTGGTTTTGATGTCTTCGCGGTTCTTGACGATCTGCTCCGCGCTCTGCATGGCGGTCACTTCCTTCAACGCCTCCTGCACGCGCGGCGCGATCAGGCTGTCGAACGGATCGCCGGCATAGCCCTGATAGATCTGGACGATGGACGCCTCGGGGACGCGGTACAAAACGCGCAACTCGGTCTTCACCTGCTGCAAATCCGAGGAGTAGCAATCCGCCTGCAATTCGCGGGTCTGCTGGCGGATGGTCACCGGCACGATGGTGGTGATGAACGGCGTCTTCCAGCCAAAGCCTTCGCCCTTGAACACCGGCGACACCTTGCCGAGCGTCACCTCGACGCCGCGAAAGCCGGGTTGCACGACATAGGATGCCGAAGAGGCCGCGATAATGATCACAAAAATCAAGATGGCGACGCCCAGGAGTTTAGCAACGGTTTGAGCTTTCATAAAAGTAGCATTTAGCAGGCGGGCGGTACGCGCAAGGGAAAACGGGGGCGCCGGGCGCCCCGGAGCGCGACTGTGTCTCGCAACGCGGGATCAGTCGCAGCAACGTGGAAAGTCAAAAACCACCGGTAAATCCGCTGGCCACGCTGTGTCTACACCGTGCTGCGGCTGGTCTCCGACACAGCCGCGCTCCGGATTGGCAAGTCAGCACGACGTGAACTGTTTTGATGCGCCCGGTTTTCCGCGCGTTGATGCGGCCTCAAGGCCGCGCTCCCCGGCAGGGGCGTGGCGTTTACGCCGCTTCGGCTTGCGCAGGTCAAAGGCGGCGAAAGGATTTAACGCGGTCGTCCATCCGTACGCTGTTGGGCCCGGGGACCGGAGCGCACTGTTCAAGGACGGGAGATGAACGGGTTGCCTTTGAGGTAAAAGCGGAGGTGCCGTTTCGCCCAGTGTTTGGCGTACTCCACGCCGATGCGCGGGCGTTTGACGATGGCCATCTTTTCCTGGTCGTCCGGGGCGGCGATGAAAAAGTCCGCGCTCAACAAATCGTGTGCATTCAGGCGGCGGTCAATCTTCATCGCGCGGCACAGCAGGCCCGGGCCGCAGGTGCGGCCCTCAATATTTTTCACCGGCTCGACCGCGCGCAGCAAGACGGCCGAGGCATGGCCCTCGCGTTCCGTCACCACGTTCATGCAGTGGTGCATCCCGTAGATGAGATAGACATACGCATGGCCGGGCGGGCCGAACATGACCTTTGTCCGCTCCGTCAGTCCCTTCGCGGAGTGCGCCGCGAGATCGTGCTCGCCAAGGTAGGCTTCGACTTCCACGATCTTGCCGATGCGTTCAACGCCGCCAGCATGGTGGACAAGCAATTTTCCCAGCAGTTCGCGCGCGGCCAGGATCGTGTCGCGGTCATAAAAGCTGCGCGGAAGTTTCTGCACGGCGGCAGCGTAGCGGATGGGCGGTGGAGAGGTAAATTCGGAAGCGCCGGACCCCCGGGAAAATCAAATGCGCCCTTCCTCCAGATCGTAAATGTCGAACCAGACATACACCGGCCGGTTTTTGGGAATAAACTTGGGGATGTAATCCTCCATTCTTAGCTGAATTTCCATGGGCAAATCGCACAGCCGGGTGGAACGCAGTTTGTTGTTCCAGGCGACCACTGCGGCCCGATCCTTGACCTTGGAATGCTGTTCAACCCAGGTCGCTACTTCCGCATCCGTCGCGCCGGTGGCTACGAAAGTTTTGAACTGTCCGGCGGTAATCCCTGCGAACTCGAGAAACTGATCGTCCAGGCGGCCCTCGAAGTGATATTCGCCCACGGTGCCGGCGATGGCGGCGCGGCACTTGTCGAGCATCCGCGCAGCGATGACGTAGCCCGCGAGCGTTTCTCGCGGGCTGCGCGGATATTCCTTGGTGAGATCTTTGGCCAGCAGCTTTAATTTTTCGTGGTTCATAAATCGTGCGGGTTGGGGTTGGGCTGTCGAAGAAAATTTATTGGTTATCGATACGGGCCTGCCGCCGATGCGCGGGTGGTCATTATAGAGTGTGCATCCGTTGCCTTTGGTTCCGGTTTTTATGCGTGCCGGACGAGGAGCCTTTCACGCCCCTTTCTATTGAGGCTCGCGCAATACGGTGACGGCGCGCGGGCTTTAGCCCGCTTCACTGTCCCTAACGGCAGCCTGCATAAGCACCTGGAGCGCTGGCGTTTGGGGCATTGAAGCGGCGTAAACGCCGCGCCCCGCTTGCGCCGCCGCCATGTCACTGCATGGTACGAGTTTCAATAAATCATATCCGCGGGGGCAGTGTCAAGATGCGCCCAATAAGACACTTTCCCTGAAATCCCGGTTTGACAGTGGCGGAAATGTCCGCAAAATGGTTGGCCGTTTGGCTGCCAGCGTAGCTCAGTTGGTTAGAGCGTGGGACTCATAAGCCCGAGGTCAGTGGTTCGATTCCACTCGCTGGCACCATTTCCAAACGCAACGGGTCTTCCACGGGCAGTGTCCAGGGTTTGACGCAAGCCCCACGGGCCGGGAACCAGGTTCGGGCCTAAGACCTTCGAGGCGAGGCCCCGCCGCTCTTGAAACGAACCCGAAACCGCGACTTTGCGGGTCTTCCCAGCGGCCGGAATAAACTACCCGAAAAAGGGTAAATTTAGGACGCGCCAGCCCGGCGGCCGCGTGTGATTACTAACGTTAATTATGAATATTGATTTTGCAGAGGTCATGAATTTCATAGCGGGCGTATTGCAATTCGTCGTGGCCGGTTACGCCCTGCGGCTCAACCGGCTTTTCGGAACGTCCCGGGTGGGCTGGTCGTTGTTCGCCGCCTTTGCCCTCCTGGCGTTGCTGCATTTGATCCAATCCGTGACGCCTTTCGGCGCCGGCGCCATGGCGGGGGTGGAGATCGGCGTGACCTATTCCCTCATTTCACTTTTACTGCTGACCGGCATGGTGCACATGGAAACTTTGCTTCAAGCCCGGTTGCGCCTGGAGCAGGAGGAGAAGCAACTGCGGGCCGGATTGGAATCAGAAGTCAAAAAGAAGACCGCGTATCTGATGCAGGCCGTCGAAGAATTACAGTCCGAAAAAGCCGAGCGCCAGCGCATGGAGCTGGAGGTTAAAAAAACGAACACGGAACTTTTCTTCGCTTCCAGCCAGGTGAAGGCGGCGGAGATGGCCACCACGGTGTTGCGCAACATGGCCAGCATGCTTAACAGCGTCAATGTCTCGGCCGGCCTGGTTTCCGACCAGATGAAGCAATCCAAGATCAACAATGTCGTCAACATCGGAGCCCTGATCCGCGAGCACGCCGCGGACCTGGGCCGGTTCATGGCGCGCGATCCCCGGGGGCAAAAGCTGCCGCAATACATTGCGGAATTGGGCGATCATCTGGCCAATGAACGCACCATCCTGACCCGGGAATTGGAATCGCTCAAAAATAACATCGAGCAAATCATGGCGCTGGAACAATCCTACAAAAAATTCACCTGGCACAGTGATGCGCTGGCAGCCGCCAAGCTGGTGGCGGTTCCACAGGTTTCCCGTGAACCCGAACCCCGGGAAATTTCGGTGAAATCCGCCCCCCGCGACGTGGACGAATCCCAGCCTTCAGCCGAAAAGGCATTCCTCGCCTCCTATTTTAAAAGCCCTCCTTTGCTTAACGAACTCGGCTGAAATGGTTACGGTGGCTTTACCGGTTTGGCGGGACGAACGCCTCTGTTATCCTGACGCATAACGCGCGGGCGGCAACGGGTGGCAACCCGCCAAACTGTCACGGGCGGATTCCACGCGGAATTCACAAACGTCAAGCTTGCTTTAGAACGGTTAAAGAAAAGTTGTAGCCATTCGGTTGGGAAAGAGTGGGGCGGTCTTTTTTGGTTTTGGCTTCGTTTCGGCTCAGTCGCGGGGTTATTTAAACCCGCTCCGGGTTATTTAAACCCGCTCCTACGCCAAAGGCCGACGATCGGCACCGCTCGCCAAAACCCAAAAATCCTCGCTCCGAATGGCTACAGCTTTTCTTTAACCGCTCTAGAAAGTTCGTCGAATCTTCTCCTGATTTTCGCGCTTCACCGCGACAGGCAATGGAGTCCAGCCGTTTGCCAACCGAAAATCCGCTTCCTTGCCGCGGGCAAGTGTCATTTTTCCAGGACACCTTCCTAACCCTTCCGATCCCTTCCCGGCCTCCTTATCCGGCATTTCGCCGGGCTGCGGAGTGCGGAGGTTGACAAGCTCGATGAGCCTCGGATCGCGGATAGACAAGGGCTGGCAATCTGGCATTGAATCGTGTGGGGGAATTGCGTAAGTTCCTGACAGGCATGTGATTTAATGTCTGCGTATTGCCCGGCGAAATGATAGTCAGCGCCACCTGCCGCTGCCCGCGCCATCTGAATGAAAAGTACCGCATTTAACGCACCGCTCCATTCACTGGACAGCGAAACACAAACTTATGGGTGTCGCTACGCCAACCCCGATTTCTGCGCGAAGAACCGGCTGCCAAAAATTTGTGCCTTGGTGCGCGCCGACAAGATTTGTTACGCCCCGCCGCATTTCTGGCCCAGGCAATTTAAGAAACTCAAAACGGGGAAATCCGAAACCGGAACGCCCCAAAATCGCCATTAATCCGCAAGCGGCTTCAAGCAATCCCAATGAAAGTCCTGACAAAAGTATTCTGGCTTTTCGGCCGTTCCGGCGCAGGCAAGACCACATTGGGGCGGCGTCTCCGCGAGGGGCTGGCGGACCGGAATATTCCCGTGGTCTATCTTGATGGCGATGAACTGCGCTCCTCGCTGTGTTCGGATCTGGGCTTTGGACCGGAGGCGCGGCTGGAGAATCACCGCCGGATCGCCCAGATGGCCAAACTGCTGGCGGGTCAGGATTTGACCGTGGTGGTTTCCACCATGGCACCTGAATATCCGCAACGGGACATGGTGACGCAGGTTTTGGGGGAAAGGCTGGTATGGATTTACATCGATGCGCCGCTGGATGCCTGCATGGCGCGCGACCCAAAAGGCATTTACAAACGCGCCCAAGCCGGGCAGCTCAAGCAGTTGATCGATTATCCGTTTGATGCCCCCCGGCCGCACGAGGGCAAACACCGGGTGGATACGATCATGCAGGATGTCGATCAGTGCTATCAAGTCATGCTCGCGATAACGCAAAGCGAGTTGAGCGATTTTGCCATCTAAGCCAACACGGGCGGGACGACGGTTTACCCGGCCTGGTCGCCGTCCTTTGCGAAGTCCAGCCGGATCCGGCCGATGATGAGAACCAACATTTCCAACAGGATGAAACGGGAGAAGAAATTCCATGCAAATATCCAGGCGGATTGGTAATCACTGTCGCCCTCGTATTGGATCATGGGCGAGATGAACGAGGAGACCAGGACAAAGAGGCTGGCCCAGCGAACATTCACCACCAATGCCAGCAGGATGCAGGGAATGGCATAAAACAACATGAACAGCAAATGGGGGTTTGCGTGATAATGAATGAAGCTGATCACACCGAGCAGGGCGGAGGCGACGAGAATTGTAAACCAATGGCGCTGTAAATCCTTGAGCAGGGAAGTGTTCTCATCGACCGCCCCGGAGGGCGGATTGACCACCCAGCTTTTGAGCAGCCGGTACACCCGCAGCCACGGCAGGGGCAAGAACTCAAAGCCCGCCCGCACCAGCGAATCGTAAACGCTCAAGGCCCGGCCCAGGGCGGCATGATAGTGCAACTCAACCGGTCCGGGCAGGGCCTGATCCGGCCGGCGCGGTGACTGCAACCACCGCGCTTGTTGCAGTTCCCACCGGTGGCGGTAGCGCTGCAATTTTTTTTCAACGGCAGGCGGCACCAATTTTTCAGTGTATTGCTGCCGCTCGATGATGCCCCGCCGAAGATAGGCGTGGTGCGGCGCTTGGTAGATGGCTGAGAGATCCGCCTTGTTCAATTGGAGCATCCCGGGGGCGTAGGGAACGCCTAAAAAAGAGCAGGCGGCGCGGCAGACTTTTTCAGTTTGATCCACCAGGCCGGCATATTCCACCCGATGGATCCGCGCCCCGGATTTTTCAACCTGCGTGGCCTGGCGGATGGCTTGTTCCTGCAGGTAAATCATCCGGCTCAGCATTCCGGGTTTGCCAAAAAAGCGGGAGGTCTGTCCCGCCTTCAGGACGCTCCGGTAGATTTCCACGGGATCACGCCAGACAAAAATGAAAAATGCTCCGCGATACTGTGCATGGAGTTGCTCAATGCGGTCGCAATAGAAGGGCGACTTTTCCCCGCTGACCGCAGCGCCCTTCTTTTCGCCAAAGGCCTGGTACAGGTCCAGCGGCGTGCGGATTTTCTCCAGCCCCCGTGCATCGTCTTGGGTAATCAGGCGGTGACGTGACAGGGCCCGGTTGTAAAATTCAATCCGTTCGGCCCAATTGCGCTTGAACCGGGCGTTGAGCAGCGGGCGGGGGAAATTCCAGACGTCGCATTCGTACATCAGCGCGATGGCTGGGTTCTGGTTCAGAATTGAGCAGAGCAGCGAGGTGCCGGAGCGAAAAACGCCGATGACAAAAATGGGATTTTTGTTCAACGACATATTTCCAATTTGGGTATGAATACTGCCTGAACCGCTGCGGTCGCAAGATAAAACCCGCCTTTTAATCCGTTTTCTGGCGATAGAACACCGGCTTAAGTGTCGGATAAATTGTTTGCATGTCTGCCATGCGGACGATCAGCCATGGTTGGCGGTAATTGTCGCCGTATTTGGTGAAGGCCAGGTCGGCGGCGAGATAAACGGCGGGATGTTTGATTTCATTTTTGTCACTCACAGGCAACGGGATGTAGCCGTAAATGGACGGCTCGTCGATCCGGTGGAAATTCTTTTGGATGTAGGCCACCGCATATTGGAGATCGCGGAAGCGGGGGCGGGATGACTAATGGCTATCCGCTTTGGTTGTTCTCTCTTTTTCGCCGCCCAAGTATACGACAGTTTTTATGGCAAAACGTTCAAACAAATACTTGGATTTATTTGCGGTGCGGGGGTTGCCGGGATGGCGCGGAGGTTGATATAGTCGGTGAGTTTTTTATGGTTCGGGGTGGCGCGTGGGGTACGGGCGTACACGGCCACCGGGGGCGGGGCGAGGATGGAGAATCGAAGATGGCTTCGGTCGGGCGAGGGTGGTGGAGAATTTGAATGATCTGGGGCGGGCGAAAGCGGTGTCGCCGCTGCCGCTCTGCCACCGCAGTCCAAAACACGCTGGCGCGTTCGCAGTGCGAACGGTGGAAATGAGGCCGTTTTGGGTGATGGAAAATTTAAGGAAAAGCCAATGAAAACGCAAAAATTAAACCAAATTAA
>JARLJW010000083.1 GCA_031290985.1 Verrucomicrobiia bacterium
CCGGCGAAGGTCTCCATCACCCCCCAGACCGTGCCCAGCAAACCAATGAATGGGCCACCAGCGACGGCGGTGGAAAGCACGATCATCCCCTTCTCCAGCGACATCGCCTGCGCGGCCGCGGCTTCTTCGAGCACCACCTTGGCGGCTTCAAAGGACGAGGCAGTGATCTTGGTCGTGGTGGCGCGGGCCAGATGATCCGTGTTACCGTCACCGCGGCTGTTGGTCGCGACGGCCTTTACTTCCACGGGATTGTTCTTCAGGTGGTAGCTGACCTCCTCCGCGCCGCGCGCGTAAAGCTGGTAGGCCGGGGCGCCATCAAACTCCTCGCCCTTCTTATGGATGTCCATCGGATCGCGCGTGGAGGAATAAGCGGCGAAAAACTTCTTCGAGGCGGCCCGCGCAATCCAGAGCTGCCGGAACTTCGTGATGATGATCGTCCAGCTGAACATCGAGAGGATGAACAGCACGCAGATGGTCGTCTTGCCCTCGGGCGTCGCCTTTTCAAAGGCGAACTGCAGGGCGTTCGAGGCCAGAAACGGTTGGATCAAGGTGGTCATAGATTATTTCAGGGTTCAGAGTTCGGGTCTTGGGCTTAAATCAGTCTTTCTTTGGCAACAGCACGGTCACGCGGCTCACCTTCTGGGCCAGGGCGATGCCTTTTTTCTTCGGGAGGTCGGTTTCATCATCCGATTTTTTTTCAACGGTCGCCGCGCTGTCACTCGACGCAGCCTGGCTGGTGCTGTTGGCCGTCGTACCCGCTGCAAACGAACTACCCTTGCCATTGGCATCTGCCGAGAGAATCTGGGACGGATCGGCATTGCCGGCGTCCACTGTGGGGCCGATTAGTTTGGTATCAGGGCCAAAGCCTCCGGCGTTGGCGGTAACCGTCTTGCCAAGGACTGTGCCGGTGAACTGACCGGGCGTGGTCAGCGAGATGCTGAATTTGCTGAAAATGACGCCTTTAATATTGCCGGTGGCGTCCAGCACTGCATTTTGCGCGATCACACCGGAACCGCTGGCATCAATGTTCCGCCCCAGGACGGTTTCGGAGTTGCCCTGCGCATCCTTGAATGTCCGGAGGTTCACATTGACACTGCCTGTTAGGAATGGCTGGATCTTTTGGTCAATATAAGTGACCACTTGCTGGTTCGGATCACCTTCCTGTACGTACAACGGATGGTTGTCAGCACTCAGGCGCGGATTGCCCAGCGTATCCAGGACCGGAATGATCCGGATTGGCAGAGGGCTGCCGGCTGGCAAAACCTGGATGCTGGAGCCGAAGGTCACGAGATTTTGATCGCTAAATATGGTCACCGGCGTTCCATCGGCGATATGCCGCGCATCGACCGGGTCACCATGGCTATCGCGCATTTCGTACCCAGCAAGCACGGCGACGACCGGGTCCGGGCTGTTTTCACCGTTTAACGGCAACTGCACGATGCCGCCGGAACTGGCATTGATATTGCCATTGGGCGTCTCGACCAGGATGTTTCCCACCGTGCGACCGACATCATCGGGGAAAGTGGTCGCCAAAATGCCGCTGCCGGGAATGGTCGGGGCATCGGTTTTGACTTTATGTGTTATGGGATCAACGGAGAATGAATTAACGACCACGTAGCCGGAGCCGCCCGTGCCGGCATTGATGTCGCCAGTTAAAGATTCGACCGTGACATTGCCGCCATTATAGGCGGCGATGCGTGAGCCATTGACATTGATATCGCCGCCGGCAATCACCTGCACATCCCCCTGGCCGGTGGTGAAAATTCCACGGGCGGCGGCGCTGTTGCCCGTGAAGATGGCCGACCCGACGTTCACCGCCCCCCCCGCGTCCACTGAAATACTGCTGCCATTCAGCGACGAAATCGTGGTGGAAAACATGTCCAGACCGGCATCCGCATGCACGTGAACATCCGCGCCCTTGGTGAAATACTTTGCCAGCGGATAGCTAAGCTGGGTGTTGCCGTCCGCATCCGTCGTGGCCACCAGGTCAAAACCAACGCCTTGGGCCTGGATGCCGAGCGTCGTGCCCAGATCGATGTTGTGGGCGGTGACCTCAAACTTCCCGCCGCCACCAATGAGATAACCCGAGTCGCGGGTGGTTGGCACCGGGCCATCCGCTGCATACTGGTTTTGCAGCTTGGTTGCCGTATCGCCATCAATGACGGAAACGGTCGCCAGTTGTGGTGAACCATCAGGATTAACCTGCGGCACCCCGTCCTTGTAGACCTGGATCTGCAGGCTTTGCAGCAGGGCCATGACCTGGGCGGTGACCGCGCCTTGAATCGTCAACTGCTTGGTTGTCGCATCGTAAAAAATGGTCTTGGCCAGATTCGCGGCCAGCGCATTAGCCGGATAAGCCTGGGTCAGATAAGAGAGATTGGGCGCGGTGTCGATGTTGTCGACAGTCGTGAATTCGCTCCGGTTCTTGATATCGCCCGCAACGTGGATTGAAGTCGTATCGGTGTCTTCAAGATTCATCCCTTGAAACCGGCTGTTGATCATGTCACCGCCGATGGTGATTTGCGCCGCCTCGGGTGTGCCCAGTTGGATGCCACTCATGTCGCCACTGATGTTCAAGTAAAGGGGCGTGGCGTGCCCCTCGTGCACCGGGGTGTCGGCGTGGTCATTGAAGCCAAACGAGTCAACCGATGAATCGTATTGTTTTTGGCCGCTGTCGGAAACGATCAGGTTGAAGATGGCCGGCGAACCATCGCTGTTGAGCGGGAGGCTGGTGCTCAAAGACCCGTGCCCGCTGGTGAGAATGGTCAGGCTGCCTTGGGCCGAAGGAAATAAAATCAAGTTATTGTAAGGCGCGACGTCTCCCCCCAGCGTCACCCCGCCGCTGCCGGCGATGATGTTCAAAATCGGGGCGTAGATGAAGGGAACATCGTCCGCGCTGTTGCGCGCCAATGAAGAGGAACCATCTCCCAGGCTCACTCCGTGACCGGCCAGCAGGTTCAGATATGCGTCGGGCGCGTAATCAAAATAGTGGTAGGACAGCGGAATGGTGGCACCGCTTAGAAAGCCGTTGAAAATGCCGTTTGGGTTCCGAAGTTCCTGCAGATTGATGTCCTGGGCTGCATCCACCGTCCAGCCGCCGGCGATCAGGCTCAATGCCAGTTTGCCGTCCGCCGTGCCCGCACTGCCGCCGGACGCAGAATCGAGCACATAGTCCTTGCCGGTGCTCTTCACCGGGTTGCCATCCGCATCCACCGGGTAGCCCGCCGCATTGAGTTTGACGCCCGCATAAATTTTCCCGGTGCCGTTGGCCTCGACGAAGTGTCCGGACACATTGCCGCCGGCGACGACCGTCACATCACCGGCCTGCGATCCGAACGCACCGCTGCCCGCATCACCGCCGATTGAACTCGCGTCGTTTCCTGACGGCATGAAGCTGGTCACATTGCCGGCGGCGATGATGGAGACATTGCCGCCCGCCATGGTGCTGATGCCGCCGGTGCCATGCGCCGCATCCACCTTGTAAAACGGCGACCCCGGTGTCTTGGCGATGTTGAAAACATAACCATGGGCGTAGGTTCCAGTGTCGATGTTCCCGCCCAAGGTCTCCGCGCTGACGCTGCCGCCGGCACTGGTTCGGACATAACCCGTCCCGATCAAGATGTCCTGTCCGGCCAGCAGGTCAATGTCGCCCTTGGCCATTTGAATCGCACCGCTGCCCGTCAATCCGTCACCGCCATTCAGATAAATGCTCCCGGCACCGACGGCCACCGCCTGGCTGGAAAAATCATAGCCGGCCAGCAGCGAGAGCGACCAGCTTTTGGAATCCGTGATTTTCGCACCATTGTTGAAAAAAATGTTCCCGCCCGCCTCCAGAGTCACTTTACCAATGTCTATTCCGGTGCTGGCGCCCAAATCCCAGATGGTGTTGGCCCTCATACTGATGTCGCCGGTCGCCTGCAGCAGGATTGAGGAAAAGTTTTTGTTCGCAAAGGCCGTGTTCACGTTCAAGTTCAACGTGCCGGAACTGTTGACATCCACCGTGCCACTGTCAGGCACCGTGCCATTGCCGGAAGTGCCCAGGACGATGTTATCCGGGTCGAGGAGGAATTCGCCGCCCCTGAAGCCGGCTTTTGCGCTCGCGTCCATCGCCGAGTCCAGCGACTGGATGTCCGGTGCACTTACTTCTACCTTGCCCCCATCGCCACCCTGTGCGCCGCCGGTGGTGATGATCGTGCTGCCTTCGGCATCGCGGTAAATATTTCCTGACTTCAGGCTTACGTCGCCACCCGCGCTGCCTCCGGCGGAATCATCACCCGCCGCCAGAATTTTTGAATCCGCCCCCAAGGCCAGCGAATCGGCGGCGACCAGTTCAATGATCCCGTTCACGTTTTTTACCGAGTTGGCCTGAATCAGACCGTCTTGATTCACCACCTTGGCGTTGAGGGCGATCGTTCCGCCGTCCGCGACCACATTGCCATAATTGTCCACGGAACCCTGCGGCAGCAGAACGTTCATGCTCATGCCCCGTCCATCTGGCCGTTCACTCAAGGTCACCGTCTGGCCGGCCGCGAAACCGATGTTGCCGCCCGGGACCTCCACGCGACCGTGATTTTCAACCTGGTCCGCGATAAAGAAACAGTCGCCGCCGTTGCCGATCTTGATCTGGCCGTAGTTCACAATGCTGGCCAGCGGCGGCGGCCCATTGAACACCCACGCCCCGCCCGCGTTCTGGGGCGGGGCGCAATTCGCCGTGGACACGACCAGCCCGGCGGCGCTGACGAATGAATTCGGCCCGAAATAAAATCCTGAAGAGTTGAGCAGCACCACGACGCCGTTCGCCTGCAGGCTCCCGTAAATCTGCGAAGGGTTCGCATCGTTGATGCGGTTCCAAACCACGGACGATGCCGACGGCTGGTTGAAGATGGTTTTCTCCCCGGAGGCAATGTTGAAACTTTGCCAGTTCAACTGGGCGTTGTTGCCGACCGTGACGGTGAACTGCGAGCCGTTGACGGCAAACGAGGCGGACCCGCTTTGCACCGTCATCCCGGTCGGATTCGCCGCCGCCGGGCGGGTGAACAGGAACAGCGCCGCCCCTGGCATTAAGCTGGCCAGCGCAAAAACAAATTTATTAAAAAGATTTTTCGCGTTCATAACGTTAGAATTGGCCTCCGACGGCAAAGTAAACGTGCAAATCATGAAGCGGCGACCAACCCGCCGTCTCCATCGGATTGAGGAGCGGAAATGCCATGGCCAACCGGGCATCTAGGTGGCTGCCGATGTTGGCCGTCAGGCTCCAGCCGGTGCCCAGGAAATCCAGATGATCCGGGCTGCCGGGAACCGATCCAAAAGCGCCACCATCCAGCGCATAAATCTGCCCATAATCCATGAACACAGATGCCCGGATCCAAAATGGAACATCACCATCCACCATGCCGATGTTGATGAGCGGAGTCTGGGGTTCAACGGAAAACCGCCAGCCGGCATCGCCATAGGCCTGGCCTTCGGCATAACCGCGCACCCCTGCCAGCCCGCCCATGCCAAACTGTTCATTGCTGAATAAACGTCCGTCCGCCCATTGGCCATCCACATGGATTTTCATCGTCCAGTCCTGGTAAATCCGCTGCAGGCGATCGGCGCCGAGCTGCAAGGTGATGTAACTTTCGTGGACATTTGTCGAGCCGGCCGAGCCGGCCAGGCCGGCGGGAATGGCACTATTGGTGCCAGTTTTTGTGTTGCCGAGCGTGGCAAAGTTGAAATTTGCCTGGGCGTTGAAGGCCGTTGAGCCCCAAGCATCCGGGATTGAGCCGCTGAAGCCCGCATTAAGCGGAAAATAACTCACCACCGACCGCTGCACCGGCTGACCAGAGCTGATGGTGGAAGTGATGTGATTAACCGAGCCATCCGTGTTCGTGATGGCGGTCGTGGCGAAAAAATTATTTGAGTTATAGCCGGCCTGCTCGTAGTGCTTGTAGTCCACTCCAAACGACAATGAGGATGATAATCTTCCCAGTTGTGGCAACGGCAGCGTCAGTTTTGCGCCAATGCCTTCGTTCAGCGTGATGTTCTGCCCTGTATCCTGGGAAACAATCGTTAACAATGGTGTGGAAACAACGGTCGAAGCCGGGCCCGGAATCACGCCGGTATCGCTGCGTGAACGGCTGGCGAAAAGTGTCAATTCCGGCCGGCCAGACGGCGGCGGCATCTGAAACTGATGGGTGACTTCATTGTAGCCGAAGCGGCCGTTGCTGGAGTCCACTTGTTGCTGCACCGAGGTTGGATGTCCCAGTGGCAGGCGGTAATAGGCGCTGTAATTGGCCACGCTCGGCGCGTCGAGCGGTGAAAAATTGAAGTCCTGCGCGCTCGAATAGCCCAAGGGTGAAAAGCCGTATTGCAGCCCGATCGAATGTTCCAACTGCCAGAGGTTGCCATAGGAGGCATTGAAACTGATGCGGTCATCCGGCGTGCCCGGCGTGCCGGAGTTGTTGTATTCCACGCGGGAGTGGACGGGAAAACGGTCTTTGACTTTCAGCGTGAGTTCGCTGGTGCCCGGCTCCAAGCCGGGGCCGATGACGGGATAAATCTGGCGGTCACGGTTCGCGTTGGCCAGGTCCAGTTCGCGCTGGAAGACATGCGAGTTCAAGAGCATGTTCGTATGCAGGCTCGGCAGGGCGCGCAGCACGTTCGGCGTGCTGAACCAGTTGTTGCCCTGCACCTTGATGTCGGCCAGCCGGCCTTCAGTGACTCGCACCTTCACCGTGGCATTCGTCAGTTTTTGCGGGGGCAGGCCCACGGAAACCGTCACGAACCCGCGCTCGCGGTAGGCCGTCTGAAGTTCCCCCAGCGCCGCGCGAATTTCCGCGAAGGTCACGTTGGTGCCGAAGGATTCCGGGACGTTCGTAAAGAGGCTGCCCAGTTTGTCCGGCGGCAGAATGGTGTTGCCGGAAACGAGATACTTCTCGACCTTAAACTTGGGGGCGGCATTGGTCGTGGCCTCCGCCCTGCTGGTTTCAGCCTTTACACCAGTCGAAAAAAAAATCTGCAGCAAGATCAGCAACCCCGCCACGGCCATGCCTCCGCCACGGCCGGGAAAGTGGTCGGTCGATGCCGTGACGTTTTTCTGTCGCCAGGCGCTCGGGGTCACGCCGAAGCGGCGTTTGAACATCTGGTTGAACAGGCCCAGGTGCCGGTAACCGCTTTCGTAGGCCACGTTGATGATTTTGGCGTTCGTCGCGGCGAGCAGCTGGCGGGCGCGCTGCAACCGCAGTTCCGTCTGGCGCGAACGCAGCGAGATGTTGAACTCCTCGCGGAACAGCCGGCTGAAATGCCGTTCGCTGCAATGCAACTGCCCGGCCAGTTCTGACAGCGAGCGGGTCGCCAGTTCTGATTCGGACATCTTGCCGATGAATTCACGGAAGCGGTCGCGCAACTGCACGCCGCCGCCCGCCGGGTCATGCGCGGGCAGCAGGCTGCTGATGGCCGAGGCCCAAAGCTGCAACATCGCCGAGCGGGAGGACAGGCAGTCGCGCTGCTTTTGCCCGCAGATCCGGGTGAATTTCTGCGCCGCCGGCTCGTTCGCGGGAAAGTGGAGCACCTGCGGGGCGGCCTCCTTGGAAGCATCCTCGAGCTGCCGCCATTCGGTGACGGTGAGCAACCCGTTGAGGTACTGGGGCAGCACAAGGTAAAATTCCAGCTTCAAAATTCCCAACTGGCTGGCCCGGATGACGATGCTGGCGGCCGGGGCGGAGATAAGCGTATCGCCGGGGTTCAGTTCCCGCGCACCCGCCCCTTGCAGACAGTAGCCCGCGCCTTCCACCACCCGCACGACCGTCCAGCCACGCGCTTCCGGCTTCCACTCGCCCGAGGGCCGCAACGCCAGTTCCTGGATGATCAAATGTCGTTCCACGCTTAACAAGGCGGCGAGAATGCCGGAGGATTACGGCTATCAGGTTTCGGCAACGTCACGATTTGGCAACAAGGAGCAAGGTGGCAAGTCCGAAAAGTGTCTCCTGCTTTCCCGCAGGAAAGGTTCTATTCGAACCCCGTTCCCGCCCGGATACGCCTTTCGCAAGCCAAACGGAAATCCGTTTTCAGTTGTCAGAAACCACCACCCCCGGACCATGATCCATGAATACCGCATCCGCACTGACCAGGTACGCAGCCGTGTCGGCGGGGGTCAGAGGAGTGCGGGGATAGGGTTGCCATTCGCCCGCCTTGACCCGTGCGGCGGTTTCGATGCGCGCCCGTTCAATTTTTTCCGCCTCCTGCACCCACCACTGATACGTCTTGGCCTGTTTTGGCGCGGGCGTATTGCCATCGTTGGAACTGGCATCCGCTTGGGATGGCGTTGATGGATCCGTGCTGCTTCCACTCGCACCAGCGAATCCCCCGGGCGACATTGCTTGCCCGGCGGATCCTGCGAGGGCGTTGGTTCGATGGGCTTGAAATTCGTAGGTGCCATCCTCGTGATAGATGGTGATGCCATTGGCGACCACGCGTCCTCCGTTTGCGGCACCGGTCTCCGCCGTCACGCCGCAAATGTGCAGGGTTTGCCTTTGGCCCGCGTTTAAAATTTGCACATTGCGTTGGGAAAAATCAATGGCCAGCAACTGAATTCCATTGCTGGTTTCGCCTTCGGAAAGGGTGACGCTGACGGGTTTTGTTTGTGCCGTTTGGTAAATCGACAGCAAGGCCATTTTTTGACCAAAAAAAGAGGCCATCCCGGTCAGTTCCACCGTTTCGGCGCGCCCGGCGGTGAGATTGCCGAGCAGCAAAAAAATCATGAAGATCCGGCCGGGTTTCATATGCATGGCTGATGGCAAAAGGCCGGTGCGGAATACTCCGCACCGGCCTGGCTAAATGACAAACAATTACGGAGAGATGACGCCGCCAACCGCCGGGCGGCTGACCTGCATTTCACTCAGGCGGATGGCCGTGCGCGCGGAACCGGAATTAGCAATTTCATTGTCGATGCTACCGACGCCCGTGCCCTTGAGCTTGTTGATGATGGCGGTCAACTGGCTGAAGGACAGATTCTGGTCGGTATAGGTACCCCATTGGCCGGTCTTCGGAGAAGCGATGATTTCAAAGGCCCAGAAGCTGTATTTGCCGGTGTAGACGGGCTGGAAGTCATTGGTCGTCGGCGCCGTAATGCCGTTGGTGTAATTGAGGATCGGATATTGACCGTTGAAGGCGAGCATGTTGGCCCAGTTCGCCGGACCGACACCTTTGGCATCGGCGAACGACAGATAACCGATAGCCTGATTACCCGGGTTGGCAAAGTTCAAGACGGTTTTGACATCACCACCGCCAACATAACCGGGGCCGAAAGCGGCCGGGCCCATGTTGGTGGTCGCCGGGCTATAAGCGTCCCCGACCGAGTCATAGTAATTGACCAGGATGGAGCCGACGTATTGAGCTTCCTGAACCGTGGTCACGCGCGTGCCGGAATCCAGCGAGCGGTGAACCAGATAGATGTTCGTGCCATGATCATTTTGGTTGCCCGTGAAATAGGACAACGGAGCCGAGCCGCCGGATGCGCCGAGCAGCGTATTCAACTGTTGCCAAGTCACATTATTGATGGACTGGACCCCGCCCGGCCCCTTGCTCCGTACAAAAACGAACGGCTGCACGGCCACTTTCGTTTCCGTGAACGACCCGGAGGGCAGCGGATCCAGCGTCGGTGAGGAGAAAACATCCGAGAACGCCAGGCTGGAACTGTTGGTAACCAAGGTGGGATTGCCATTGGCACCGCTGGCCAAAAACACCAGTTGGTCCTTGTTCAGCATGGCGCTCAAGCCTTGGACGGAACCGGTCCAGAGGGCATGAATTGTCAGCGTGTCCGAACCCGAGGTCAGCCCGGAATTCACGCAGGTGCCGGTCATCGTCCACCGGGAATCGCTGCTGGCGGCGGCACCGGTGCCATTGTTGCCCGTCTGAATCGTGTCAAACAGTTTTCCACAAGCATCGTGGGCATTGACACGGAAAGCAGTGGAACCGCTGATATACAAGTCATAGTTGACGGCCATGACCGGCGCGGCGGTTGCCAGGCCGAGGGCCAGGGAGAGGAACATTGTTTTTTTCATATCGTATCGTATTTCGTTTCGTGTTTGAGTTGTAGTTTGAGCAAAGGTTTAATGTTAAAATCGGTTTCTTAGTTGCGGCGACGAAGGGCCAGCAGCGCGAGCGCACCGGAACCGAGCATCATCCAAGTGGAGGGTTCAGGCACCGGGCTGAAGCTCAGAACGCCACCATTCATCGAGAATGCCCCCAAATAAGTGCCATTGTTCGCCGCCCCCGGATCTTGTTGGAACAGATCAGATGTCGTGGTTCCCCCGGTTGAGATGTTTTCAACTGCCGGCGCCCAGGTGCCATGAAAGTCGCCCAAACTGCCCACACCGACCGTATAGGAAACCGGATTGCCGCCAATGTTCAAGGTCTTGCTAACCTCAACCTGTTGATTGCCGTATACGATGGCATAACTGGAGCTGGCCCCGTTGGCGATGGCGGTCATTTTGCTCACCACTTGTCCCTGCCCGCTGGAGGTCAACGAAGAGTTCGGATCATTCGCCGTCGTAATGTCCGAACGCGGGTCGGTGACAAACAGGGTGTTGTTGGCGCCCAGCGCGCTGCCGGTGGTGTTGACATAGCCAAATACGGACCAGTAAAGGCCGCTCGTGGTGCCGAACGCATTGTTGAGCACCGGGCTTAAATCCTGGCTGAGGCTATAACTTCCGCTCTGGAAGTTGGCCGCCGTGCCGAGGTCAACGATGACATCGTTGGCTCCGCTGGAACTACGAAACGCGGCCAGCAAATCGCCAGACTGATAGCTGTAGGTTTGAGCCTGGGCCGCCACGCCGTATAATACGAGCGCTGCGATCGCAGACGTGATGATTTTTAATTTCTTCATGGAACTCCTTGTTGGTTTTATTTTTGTTTTTAAACGGGCGAAAAAAACGGGCGAAAATTTACTGGGCGGTGATGACGTAAAACTTGTTCGGGACATTGTTGGTATCACGCAGCGTGTGGCTGCCGCCATCGCCAGCCACGAAAGTCACGGCCGGCCAGTTGATGCGCGGCGTGGTCAGGCCGGCGGAGTTTGTGCCACGCAACGTGTAGGTGCCGGTGCTGCCGGTGGTGAACGTGACCAGATTCGTGAAGCCGTTGCGGGCGAATGAAGTGATGACCGGGGCCGCCACCACGGCCGAGGGATAGGCCGTATAAGTCATGACCCCGTTGGTGTTTAATTCAAAATAACCTAGGAAATTCCCATTGGGCGCGCCGGTGGCCGCCGGCATCCAGTAAAAATCCGCCCGCACGGCCGTGCCGCCGGTGGTAAAATTCGCCGGCGTGATCTGCTCCGGCTGCGATTGGAACGTATCATGAAAATTCAGGTTGTTGCCCAAACCGATGTAATAACTGACCGCCGAATTGTTTTGATTATAACTTTCCGGCTCCAATACGGCGGAAGCAGTGTTGGTCGAGGAATAACTTCCATTATTCTGGGCCCCCAGGACAATGGCGTTCAATTTGCTCACAATCTGCCCCTGCGCCGAGGCGGTGTCCGAATAATAAGGATCCGTCGGGGTGGTCAAGTCGGCCCGGGGACTGCTCATATAAATCGAGTTCTGGATGGCGGCCGGCGTGGCTGAGTTGTCATAATAAGCCAGTGCGGTCCAGGCGACGTTGTTGGTGCCGATGAAGCCCAGTTGCTGGCCGGTGAACCCCGGAACCGTGACCTTGGTGTTCGGCGCCAGATTGGTGTAAAACGAAATGTAGCCGGCGTTGACGATCAAATCAGTCGGGCCGGTGCTGGCGCGGCGGAAGCAGATCAAAACATTTCCATTGGTATAAGCAAAGGTCGCAGCGATGAGATCACTTCCTCCGAACAGGGCAATTAACAGGGCGAGTCCAAGTACCTTAAAGGATTTTGAATGATTGAATTTGTTCATCCGCGAAACTTTAGGGCAAAGCCTCTGGACAAACCCCCGCTTTCAGGACAAGCGCACACAGTTTGGCGCCGCGCAGGATTACCGCGGGTGAAATCTCTTTCCCCATGCCAGTGAAGGCTTTTGTCCCTGATTCGGGGGTGGCAAACCCCGCCCGCCCGGCCATGTAACCGAAATGTGACGCACCGCTTCCGGCCCGACCAATCCGCGGAAGCCCGACGGGACTTTTGACTGACATAATCAGGACAACGCCCGCCCGCCGGTTGTCACGGAATCGTCACCGTTCCGCCGTGCGGACGTAACGGCAGGATTCCAGTCTGGCGCACATTTGATTGACCTCATGAAATATTTCACGGAACAAAAATCGTTTTGGGGTAAGGCCGCCTTGGCGGGCGCGGTTTTTTTGGCGCTCGCCCCGCGCGCCCAGGCCCAATCCGCTGACATGCTGATTGACAAGCTGGTGGAAAAGGGAATCCTCAGCGTGCGGGAAGCGCAGGACTTGCGCGACGAGGCGGATAAAAACTTCAACACCGCGGTGCAGTCGAAATTCGGGATGCCCGACTGGGTCACCAGTTACAAGATCAGCGGCGACTTCCGCGCGCGCTTCGACCATGTCAGCAGCGACAACGCGGCGTTCACGGAACGCGAACGTTTCCGCTACCGCCTGCGCTTTGGGATCACTTTCAACCTGCTCGATAATCTGGAGGCCGGTTTCCGGCTCGCTTCCGGGGATCCCAAGGGTTCCGCCGGCAATTCGCTTTCCGCCAACAGCACGATGCAGGACAATTTCAGCAAGAAGAACATCTACATCGACACCGCCTACGGCAAATGGACCCCGGTGAATTCCGGCGGCTGGCTGGTCTCCGGCACCGTCGGCAAGATGGATAATCCGTTTTCGTTCACCCCGATGGTTTTTGATCCCGACCTCACGCCCGAGGGCGCCGTGGCGCAGACGAGCTGGGCCGTCAACGAACAGCACTCCCTGTCCCTCGTGGGCGGGGCGTTCGTGCTGGATGAAGAGCAGTTTTCGGCCAGCGATCCGTTCTTGTATGGCGGCCAGTTTCTGTGGAACGCCAAGTGGACTGACAAATTCTCCACCGCCCTCGGTGCCGGTGCCTTCAAGATTGTCGGTGGCGAGCAATTAACCACCGCCAATGTGCCCTATAATAATCAGGGCAATACCCGCCATCTCACAACCACGGTGGTCAATGGGCAGACGGTTGATGCCTACACCCTGCAAAACACCTTTTTACCCGTCATCTTGGATGCCAGCGCCACCTACACCCTCGACTCATTTCCCCTCTACAACGGCACGTTCCCCATCAAGGTCGCCGGTGAAGTCATGCAGAACACGGAAGCTAACTCCAAAAACCAGGCCTTCTGGGTCGGGGTCACTTTTGGGAAATCGGGAACTAAAAAAACTTGGGACATCACCTACCGCTACGAACGGCTGGAAGCGGATGCCTGGTATGATCAACTCGTGGATGACGACAACGGGGTGTTTTATCCCGGCGACGTGCCCACCTCGAACAGCACGTTCGGATATTTCGGTGGCACCAATGTCAAGGGCCACATGATCAAGTTCAACTACTCGTTCACCGACTCGCTCACCTTCACCGCCACCTGCTTTATCAACGACCTGATCAGCCGGGATGGCATCCAGGCTGACCCGCTGGTGTCCAACACCAAAACCAGCGCCGCCATCCATTTCATGGCGGACGTGATGTGGAAGTTTTGATTAGCAGGAAAACCGGCGAATTGTTGGAATAACGCACCTCACCGGCAATTCCCAATTACCTTGGCCAGCGCGGCCACGCGCCGGGCGTCCACTGGATTTGCCAGCTTGCCATCGCGCTTCAATGACGATCCGACGATGACACCGTCGGCCACGCGCAGAAAGTCCTGCGCGTTTCCGACGCTCACGCCGCTGCCGAGCAGTATCTTTGCCTCAGGGCACGCCTGCCGGACGCACTCCACATCGCCGATATCCGCCGCCTTGCCCGTGCCCACGCCCGAAACAATCAGCGCATCGGCCAGGCCGCGTTCCAACGTGTCGGCGGCGGCATCGGCCAGCGACCAGTCGCCCAGCGGCACGGCATGTTTCACGTGGACATCGGCGAAAATCTGCGCCCTCGGCGCCACGCGTCCGCGCTCGCGCAAGGTGTTGTAAGCATCCCCTTCAATGATGCCCTGATCCGTGATCATCGCGCCGCTGTGGACATTGACGCGGATGAAATCGCCGCCGCACGCGGCACACAGCGCGAGCGCGGCCCGGGCGTCATTGCGCAGGACATTGTAGCCGATGGGCAGTCGCACCGCGGCCCGCACGGCGCACCCGGCCGCCGCCATCGCGGCCAGGGTCTCGGGAGCGACGCTGCCTTTGGTGAACGGCACGTCGCCAAAATTTTCAACGATCAGGGCGTGCGCACCGCCGCGCTCGTAGGCCGCGGCATCCACCACCGCCGCCTTGATGATGTCCGCCATGGCGAGCCGATGCCGGGGCGCGCCGGGCAACGGCTGGAGGTGAACCACGCCGATGAAGACTTTGGCGTGTGATTGGAAAAGGCCTTTCATTTTGATGATTTGGTTTGCCGGCCATGTACGGCCATGAAGGCGGCCACGCGCTTGGGATCCACCGCGCCCGTCCAATGCCCGCCCGCCTTGAATTCAGAACCGATGATAAACCCGTCCGCCGCCGCGAAAAATTGTTTCAAGTTCGTCGCCGTCACGCCGGAGCCGAGATACACCGGCAGCTGCGTGTGGCCTTTGACTTCCAGCACATCCCGCTTTTGCGGCGCATCCCCGGTCATCGCACCCGTCACGATCACCAGGTCCCCGCGCATGAACTCCACCGCGTGCGCCGTCTCGCCGATGCCCACGTCCGCCGTGATGGCATGGGCGCTGTGCTTCTTTTTCACATCCGCCCAGACCTGCACTTGATCCGCGCCGATGCGCCGGCGGTAACGCAGTAGCTCCGCCGCCGAGGACTCAATGATGCCTTCATCCGCCACGTGGGCAAACGCAAAGCCTTCGGCCCGGATGAAATCCAGACCTGCGGCATGTGCCACCGCCAGCGCCTCCACGTTTGCTCCGGCCAGAATCTGAATGCCACACGGCAAATCACTCGTCACTTTCACCGCGCGGGCGATCAATGCCATGCTCGCCACGATTTCCGGCCCGACCTGCCCGCGCAGATAAGGCGTGTCGTGCATGTTTTCCAGCATGATCCCGTGGACCCCGGCGGCGCGATACATCTTTGCTTCGCGCACCGCCTGCGCCTCGATCTCCGCCAGCGTCAACCGGCTGGCCGGCGTGCCCGGCAACGCGCCGACATGGATCATGGCAATAACCGGCTTGGCGGTCTTGAAAAGTGGATTGGGTACCGGCATGCGCTGCAAAGTAAACCTGCCACCGTCAGAAACCAAGCGCAGATCAAATCTCGATCCGGCGCGTGGCGAGTGCCGCCCGCCGCAGTTGAACGGATAAACGTAGATGAGAATCGTCAAAAGACTAAGCCTCGCCGGTGCCCATTAATCACCAGACGGTGCGTGTGGTCAGCTCGGCTGAAAGGCTGTGCATGTTTTTTATCTCCGTCCATCTGAACAACCAAGTAATGAAGGAACAAACTTCTTTGCCGATGCTGGACCGGTCGCGCCGAAACCCTGGCTCCGGCTTTGTAGTTTTCTGCCCGCTCCCGCAGTCGCGCCAGCGTGTCTTGGACTACGGCGACAGAGCGCAGCGGCGACACCGCTTTCGTCTGCAACCGATCCATCCTTGTTCAAAAACCATGCCGCTAGTACTATGCGTCCCGCCCCTTTTCACCCGTCACCCGCCACTTTCAAGTTGGCTTCGTTCTGTAATTTTCCCCTCCCTGCGCCCACCCTGCCCCTCGCGCCTTAAAATATTGTAATCCATTACACACAAATGCTTTATAAATTTTTAACAGCCCACCACAGCCCCTTTTCGGCCTCGCAAATTGGCTTCGTTTTGGCTTCGTTCTCTCCGCCGATCAAGCCTCCACTTCCTCTTCCTCAAATCGTTCACGTCACGGGTATCGCGTCACGTTCACGATGGCTTTGCCGATGAATGACACCTTCCAAACCTTCCGGCCGACCTGACCACCCTCATCGCTCGATGATTGCATTGGCCCCGGCCGGCCTTGGTCTTCTGGCCCTTCCCATCTGCGTTTATCGGCGTTCATCTGCGGTTAAATTAAATGGTCACGGACTTATGCGGATAATACACCCCGGACCTATTTTGAACTAACCATGACAAGCATCATATTATCCGGATATTATGGTTTAAGATGATCGCACCCCCAAAAGTATAAGTAGACTGTAACCTTAGTGTTTTGATAACGTCTACCACGTTCGATGAAAACTTGCTTAAACATATCAGCCACGAGTTGGCCGACAATGACCGTCGCGAAAGCGACACGTCATAGCTGGCATAACCCAGGATATGTGTTTGGCCTCAGGTCCTCCTTGGCGTATCGCGGGCAGAAGAACTCGGAAGCCATTTTGGATCAACTGAAGGTAAGCAGGTAAAGAATCGACATAGGATTTCCCCACCCTGCTTACCCCGTGTAAGCAGGGTTTTTTTATTTCCCTGAAACGGAACGGCGAACGGCGGCAACAAAAGGTGAACCACGGTGAAACATAACAAAATGACGTCTTGATGATGTCAGTTAGCACAAAATCGAAAATGGCGCAGGAAAGCCTCGGCTTTCCACCGGTGGGGTTTGCCCATCGCTGGCGAATACGCGCGCCAAGACGAATTAGAACGCTTTTACATCTTAAGGGCTTCGCAGGAGGTGTGCCCATAAACACCGAAACAGCCGCCGTGAATCCGCGGGTTGGGGTCTGAAAAGATCACCAAGAGGTGTTTGTTCTTTATTGAAATAGCACGGGCCGGGAGGTCCTTGCGGTCGGCCACAGGCTGCCGCAACTCCCGGCCCTTTTACTTTTAGCAGTGTCAGCCATCCCTGGCTGACGTAGAGCCGGGCTTCCAGCCCGGCGGAAAGGGGCACGCATATTTCCAAAACGCATGATTGCTCGCATGGTATTCGCACGGCTCGCGTTTTTTCCGGCCGGCAAGATGCCTGCCGCTACATTTCTCATGCGGTTGTGATTTAAAAACAGAATGGGTCTTTGCCAAGGAGGTCCTTGCGGACGGCCACCAACCGGGTGCGATTCCCGGCGATCGCACCAATCTATATATAGGCCGCGCGCCAGCTTGCGCGACCGAGTCTCCAAAACTCAGTCTGCTTGGGGCAGCACCAAGGCGGCCTGCCACTTTAAAATTGTGACGATGGAAGATGGCTAAAGCGCCCGGCTATTTTCCATCCTCAATCTTCTATTCTCGTTTTGCCAAAACTGCGGGGAACTCGACTAATGCACAGAGAGAAGCCTCATAAACTTCTTCAGGTGGGTGTGATTCCCACCCCCGCAACCACTGCTTGCGCAACTCCAACATGGGAGATGATCCAGTTGCCCGACTGTAAATCGGCTGTCACAAAATAAAACTGGAAGCGACGAACTGGAGCATTACCAGCATCTCCCACCATTTCGGACTCGTAGCTCAATCAGCGGAGCAGCCCGTTGTCTACGGGACGGCTGAGGGTGCAAGTCCCTTCGGGTCCGCCAATTTCAAATCTAGATCTTACCGCGCGGCTGATTCCCAGGGTTTCGGCTGCGTGTTTCTCCACTCCGACGTTTTTCAACTTTATTCGCTCGGAGTCATCAGCGCGTGGTGTAGCAGCAACATGTCCGGTTCGGAACCGGGGGACCGCAGGTGCAATTCCTGCCGCGCTGACATTTTTTACTGCCTGGTCGGATAAAAGTAGTCCGTCCGGTTGTTACCCGGAATGTGCTGGTGCGATTCCAGCCTGGGCAGCCAGTTTCACCGCTCGCGTAGCTCAATTTACAGAGCGCGATGGTTCTAACATCGGAGATGAAGGCGCGACTCCTTCCGCGAGCACCAACCAAGGAAGCCCGGCAGATCGGGTGCCCGTGCGGAAGCACCTGATTGCACTGGTCCCGAAAACCAGACCGGCATGGCCGGGATCGGAGCCTTACCGGGTGGCCGTCTGCAAAAACTCTTCCGCCAATCAACAGTCAGAAAGAAACCCGACCATGAAAATCATCCATCGGTTTATGCACTGGCTGTGCGCGGGCCAAAGCGAAACAAAAATCCCGGACCCGCCGGCACCGGAAAATGCCGCGCCATCCCTGATGCAAGCCGCGCCCATTCCCAAGCCAGAGCCGTTCACTGACGACGCCAGCCCGCCGGGTTTCAAGATCCGCTGGCACTTTTAAAACACGTTTTCAACACCCGTGCCCCCGGCTCCCGGAGTGCGCCCGTCCCCGGGCGCAGCAACGGACTTATGACCGATGGCGCTCAAAAATTTCAAGCCACTCGTGATTCGAACATTGCTGCGCCCGGAAACGGGCGCACTCCGTTGAATTTTGTTCCTAATCATTAACCAAAGGAAATCCCATGAGACCCGTCATCCGTTACCAAAGCCAACTGCTCTTTCGCCGGAGCTACAAGCCCACCCGGATCCTGCGCATCCGGCCGGGCATGAAAATGCATGTTTCCTTCCGGCCGGCGAACCGGTTCGGCCTGAAACCGCAATTAACCACCGTCCCGTAGCTCAAAAGCAGAGCGTTCGCCCGATAAGCGAAAGACCGCGGAGCATTACCGCGCCGGACGACCAACTGGCCTGCAAGCATTAAAGTGATGCAGCGGACTCTTAGAGCATTGACAGAAATGATGTAGCGCGGCGGAGCGAGGATTTTTGACTTTTGACGAGGCTTTGGCGAGGGAGCAGGTTTGAAAACCCTGTGACCGAGTCGAAACGAAGTCAAAAGTCAAAAAGACCGCTCCTCTCTTATCAGTATCCGCCGCGCTACAGCATTTATGGAAATGCTCTAATCCGCAGAACCGGGAGCATTACCCGGGCGGGCCACCAGACTTCGCAGGCAACCACAAAAATGATGGCCGTGCGCAAGCACCCCCAAGTAGCTGAGACAGATTAGCGCCTCCCTGAAAAGGAGGAGACGTTGGCGCGCTACCAACCTTGGGGACCATTCAGTTGAGAGTTAAAAATTGATAGTTGATGGGTCAAGGCTTCGACCAGCTTTGCTCATCAACTATCAACCCTCAACTAACTATCCGCCATCAACTAAATCCCGCTCTCAAAGTGCAATTAGTCCTGCACACCGCTTTGCGAAGGCGGGGGTTCGTGGTGCAAATCCACGTGAGAGCGCCACTTTGAAATGACGAAGCTCGAAAGACAAATGACGAACTGTTTGCATCCCGCGTCTATCACCCAAATTCGGTATTCGGTGTTCGGTATTCGGTATTCGGTGTTCGGTATTCGGTGTTCGGTATTCGGTGTTCGGTATTCGGTGTTCGGTGTTCGGTGTTCGGTGTTCGGTGTTCAGTGTTCAGATTTCGGATTTCGTCATTTCCCAGCCCTTGTGCCTCAGCAGCCACAGGAGCGGTTTCGTAAACCGCTATTCGTCGGTGCAAGTCCGACCGGGGGCTCCAATTTCATGGTGATCATGGTGTAATAGCAGCATTACGCTTTGTGAAAGCGTCGGTACCGGTGCAAATCCGTTTGGTCACCCCAATTTGGAAAACCAAAGGAATAGGGCGTGTTTTCAAAATCCGAAAACCGCCGCTTCCGGAGTGCGGCCGTCCCCGGCCGCAGCAATGTTCAAAGGGAAGAAAGCGCTCGTGAATATTCTGCGGCATGGTTCGCGAAAGTTGCTGCGCCCGAGGACGGGCGCACTCCGTATTTTGAAATACACGCCATTGGAACGGGTTTTGGGATATATGAAAAAAAGAACGCGCGACGAGCGCTCAAGGAGATTGGCGTTTCCGCAAAAGCGGAATACTGCTCAGGGAGCAATCCGCGCCCCGGCACAAAGATCTCTAAAGCCGGTATTTGGATGAGAGCTGTTCGTCGCGCAACTCAACCATGACACACTTTTTCGCGGTGACAACCGGAAGTTATTCACCGCTAATTCACCGGCTTCACGTTACAAAAGATGATTGAGCCGGTAAAACGACATCCCTGAACTGCCGGCTCAAAGCAGGCAGTTTTCAGGACCGCTCCCGTAGTTCAACTGCGATAGAACACCCGGACATCATCCGGGAGGCGTGAGTTCGATTCCCATCAGGAGCGCCAATTTTTGGCGGCGCGTGTGCGCCGTCATTTCCAAACCACAACCCGCAACCGAGGAGGCCGTATGGCAAACCAATCGTTGAACCAAGAAAGTCCGTTTTTTCGAAATCACCAGCAAACGTCGCAAGGGGTTCCCGTCTGAGACGCGCGTGCAGCGGGGCGAACGCATCGTGCACGGCGACAAGTTATTGCAGGAAAAGCTGGGTCGCAACGACCCCTGCCCCTGCGGATCAGGACGCAGCTTTTAAAAAATGCTGTCTCCGCTCCGGTCGCCATGACGGCAGCCGTCGCAAATATTATTCACGGGAGTAAAAACCAACCAACCAATGAAATCACAAATTGAAAATCGTTATGAAGACAAAGTCCAAGCCAGGGCCGCACCGGTTTCCGTTGAGCCTGCTGCATTATGGCAATGCGTACTATCTCGAGCGGATGGCCGCGCTGGAAACCGCGCTGGCGGCCCGGCCGCGCGAGTTGCACATCGAACTGATGGGTGAAGGCGAGCTTCCCGCCGACTGGGCACTGCTGCTGCGCTCCGTCCTGAATCAACGGTCGCCCAAAACCAAGCTCACCACCAACGCCCGTTCACGGCTGCTGAATGCCACGGTGCTCGTCTGGCTGCTCGGCGACCGGCGGCTGATCCGGGATGATGCGCACCTCTTCTTCCGCCGCGCCAGCGCCACCGCGGCGGGCGAGGCCGACAAAGATGAGGTGTGGGAGGAAGGAGAGCTCAAATACAACGACTCCTTCACCGAAGCCGATCCCGATGAAGCGGATTACGCACGGGTGTTGCAGCTCATTAATGAGTTCCTCCCGGTGTCAGAACTCGCCGGGCGGCTCGTTGAGCTGCCGGTGCTCCGGCAATTCGGGCTCGTGGAGAATGAACAGTTGGACCGGTTCCTGTCCACCGCGTTCGGCCATCCGCAACCGGCAGCGGCGGAACCGGCCACTGCGCCGAAACCGAAACGCGAACGCGCCAAGGCCCGAAATGGCGGCGCGGGGACGTTGAAGAAATAGAACTGGCAGAATCACGTTGCGGGCGGAGGCGAAAGCTTCCGCCCGCAATTCGAAAACAGACTGCGTTTTTCGTAAAATTTTTTTTGATATTTTTTCGGCGTCATCAGTTACTCACCAACGTGAGCGATTCAATGTTGCGGGGTTCAGGAATGGGGCGGACCCATCCCCCCGTGAACTTCTATTTATGGTTCCGCGCCGGCTGGGTCTTGAGCCTGCTGTTCATCGCGGTTTCATTGTCGTTTTACGGAGCCAAAGAAGTGCGTGGGGACGTGGGCGAAGTGGGTTTTTTAACTTTTATCGGCGCGGTTTGGATGTTTTTTGCAAACACTTGCATGGCGTGGCTGGGCATCAATTGGCAGGATGATGTTCTGGAGAGAAAAAATCCCGCCGCCCTGGCCACACTTACCGGCGGCAGTGCCGCGGTGGCGATCATGTATGCCGGCGGCAATCTGGGCGAGGGACCATCCTATTGGGAAAACATTTTCTCGGCGGCTTTGGCCACCGGCAGCTGGTTTGGCCTGTGGCTCATCTTGGAACTGGGCGGGCGCATTTGTTTTTCCATCGCCGAGGAACGGGATTTTGCCTCGGGCCTGAGATTCGGCGGTTGGTTGCTGGCTTGTGGTTTGATTTTAGGCCGGGCCGTGGCGGGCGACTGGCATTCCATAACTGCGACTTTAAGTGATTTTGGCCATGATGGCTGGATGGCAGCGGTGCTCTTGCTGGTGGCACTCTTAATGGAACCGTTACTGCGCCCCAGCCGGCAACGACCGTTTCCACGGTGGGTTTCCTGCGGGCTGGCACCGGCATTATTCCATCTCGCCATCGCCGGGATATGGCTGTGGCATCTGGGCCGATGGGAAGGCATGCCAATATGATTTCCAACCTCGAATCCCAAGGCGCGGATGTGACCGCGAGTCGGGAACTGTGGACGGAGACATCCCTCCCGTCGGAAGATTTTTCCGCGCTGCGACGGCAGATGCTGTTGGAAGGATGCAAGTGGGACGCACAAGTCGGCGATGAGTGCACTCTTGCCCCTTTTCCGCTGGTCATGAAACGTTCGGTGTGGAACCGCCTGACCGTACAAGCCGAGCAACTCACGACGGAGGCTTTCGCGGCCGAACAGGAAATTGCCCAGCGTCCCGACCTGTTGCGCCAGCTTGGGTTGCCGCAAGCCTTGCAAGCAGTCCTGGCCGATGGCGCGCCGCTTACCTGTGCGGCCGGGCGCGTGATCCGTTTTGATTTTCATTTCACGACCGGAGGCTGGCGCATTTCCGAGGCCAACAGTGACGTGCCCGGCGGCTTCACGGAAGCCTCCCTGTTTACCAAGTTGATGGCCAGGCATCATACCCAGTTACAGCCGGCGGGAGATCCGCTGGCCGTCTGGTGCGATGCTCTGGCGGTGGCAGCAGGAACGGGCGGAATCATAGCCCTGCTTTCCGCGCCGGGTTACATGGAGGACCACCAAGTCACCTCCTGCCTGGCAATGCATCTGCAACGGCGCGGCTGCCGGCCCCATCTGGCCAAGCCGGAACAAATCCAATGGCACGAAGGCATCGCAACTCTTAAAACCAGTTGGCATAGCGGCCCGCTGGATTTGGTCGTCCGTTTTTATCAAGCAGAATGGCTGACCCGGCTTCCGGCAGAATCCGGCTGGCGATATTTTTTTCGGGGCGGCAAGACGCCGGTGGCCAACCCGGCGCTCGCACTCATTTCTGAAAGCAAACGGTTCCCTTTGGTTTGGAACCAGCTTTCAACCCGCCTGCCGGCCTGGCGGCATTTGCTGCCGGAAACCCGCGACTTGCGGGATGCGGCGGAATTCAACGAGGAGAACTGGCTGCTCAAGACCGCGCTGTGCAATACCGGCGATACGGTGAGTATTCCGCGATTGATGCCGGCGCACCTGTGGCGTCAGACCAAATGGCGCGCCCGCCTGGCGCCCGGTAACTGGATTGCCCAACGACGGTTTGAGTCGGTGCCGGTGCCAACACCGATTGGTCCCCGCCATGTGTGCGTGGGCATCTATACCGTGAATGGCAAAGTCGCCGGTGCCTACACCCGTCTCTCGGCAAAACCGGTGATTAATTTTGCGGCGGTGGACGCCGCCCTGCTGATTGATCCAAATGAATAAAATTGAAGCCTTCACAGTTTGGTCGCCTGATGATTCGCCATGGTCGCCCTGGACGAAGCCGGTTTTGTTTGCGCACCTAGAATCATTTCTAACGGCCAGTCAGCCCGTCGTGAGTGTTGATGCAAGCTGGTGCCCGTCCGCCCAAAGTAAAACCGCGCTGGTGGTGGATTTGCCCGGCGCGGAGGGCGTGTTCCTGGGCCTTGCTTTGGCCGGGCTCGGCTATCGCCCGGTGCCACTCTACAATGCGGTACCGCTGCCTTGCGGCGGACCTAGACTAAACCCGGTCACCGGCCGGAGCGTGGCCGCGGTGGATGTGCTGCCGATTGTCGATGCTATGCGGAGCGGGACACTGCATCTTGCCACCCTGCAAATCCCCGCCGACGCGCCTCCGGCTTTTCTGCTGGATGCCGACCGGCATGGTGTCGGGCGCGTGATCGGCGCGGATGACTTCGATAACCGCTCAGTCTGTTTCACCACGGATTTTCCATCCGCAAATTTCCTGCTGGCCCAGGGCATTGAAAAAGTGTTGCTGGCCATGAAACAAAAACGTGAACCTTGGACGGATCTGGCCCATGTGTTGCGGCGTTGGCAGGACGGTGGCATCAGTTTGGAAAGAGTGCAGACCGATGTCCCTGCCCTGCCAGAACATTTTGAGGTGGCTCGTCCGTCCTGGTTCGGTGCGATGTTTCAACGGGCGCTGGCGGCCACACGCTTGCGCCGCGCCACGGGTGGCGGGTTCGGAGCCTGGATGCACGATTCGTCATCGGGTGGCTGAGGATTGGCAAAACTTTCACCGCTTTCATCCCGTTGGCCGATCAGTTCAGGCGGCGGCCTGCAAAGCCGCAGAGGCTGGTGCGACTCCAGCACGGGATTCCAATTTTTTATAGTTTAAGGGCTCAATTCAGAACTGCATTGTCCCGGTTGTCACAGGTTCATAACCGTTCCGCCAGCTTGATGAAGTTGCGCTTGGGCTTGTGGGCGGCGCGAACCGTTGCCAGATAACCGGCAAATTCATTGGTGCGTTGTAGCCGTTCCATTAAATCGCGGATACGGCGAAGCAGTTTGACGGCTTCCGCATAGCTGCCGTTATTCTTTTGGTTGATCAAGTTCTCGACCTGCTTTTGATAGATTGGGATGACATCGGCGGGAAATTTATTTTCCCGCTGAGCGGCCAGTTGCATCCACCAACTGTCGTGGCAGCCGCCGGTCTGCGCCTCGCGCCAGGCGGATTCGGCATCCTTCTCCCAAAGAAAGATTTCGACGAGCAGCGAATGGTCGGAGGCATCAACCTGCCAACCCCATCCACGCACCGGCCTCCGCGTGTTCTGCTTCTTTTCGCGCTCAATCTCGGCGCGAATGAAGGCGAGAGCCTGATCGCGCCAAACGGACCATTGCTCGATGCGGTCGGCGTGGTTCTTGAGTTTTTGATAAGTTGCCAGTCCGGTGTTTTCAGTGAAATCAGTCCAGATGAGCTGTAGCGCCTCGTCGTGCCGTTTGCAACGGTGATACTCATTGGCCAGGAATTCGCGGAGACGGGAATCAACCCTTTCCGGGAAGGCCTTGATGCCGCGCTCGGCCCAGTCCATGGCCTGGTCATGCTGTTTCGCATCCCGATAGATTTCCGCAATTTGGAGAAAGGCGTAGGCGCTGGATAAATTACGCGCCTTGATGGCAACCAGCGCCTCGATGTCACCGGACTGGCGGGCGAGCGTTTCCATGATGTGGGTGATGCGAAAACTTGCGCCATATTCCTCCGGGTCTTTTTTACCCGGCCCGGTTTGCGGCACACTCGCCCAGGCGGCTTCGGCATGACGGCGGTATGCGTCCAGGCCGCGTTTACCAAGTAATTCCGCGTAGGTACCCGCCGCGCCGTAGAATGTGTCGAAGTGGGTTTGCTGTTCCCATTTGAAAAGGCGCGCGGCCAGTTCTTCCGGATCAGGTTTGGCCTTCTGGCAGGCGGCAAGATGTATCTCCTGGAGCTGGCTGAGCATGCCGCCCATGTTGCCGTCGGAATCGTCCATGTGCAGCGTGGCATCCTCCACCCGGCCAAGGGCGTGCTCGACCAGGTCGATGACTTCGGTGGCAAAACCCTGTTCCAACATGTCCGCGATGGAATCCACGACTTGATTGATGCCGAGGGAAAAACCATAGGCCGCGCGATAATCAACGAATCCACCGGTGCGGGTGGCGCGATCAATTGCTTTGCGTATGGCGGCGACGTTCGCGCCTTTGCCTGCGCTCTTGGCGGCTTGCAAGAGCAAACGCTCGCGCAGGTGAGCGTCCTCGGCGGCCTGGTCTAAAATGATTTTGACGAGTTCATCCTTGTCCTGTTTCGTCAGCCAGACCCGGGCATCGTCCAATGTCACGACGGGAATGGCGGGTCCGTTTTCAGATTTCTTGGTGGCTGAGCCAGGCGTATTGGCGAGCCAGGCGAGACCGACGGCGACACAATGTTTACAGAAAACGCCATCCAAGCCCATCGGGCAGGTGCAATCGGAGGCCAGCATGTCATCATCGACGAAAAGCGTTACGCGATATTCCTCCGAGCCCTCGACCACTGCGGCAAGCTTGCCGTCGTGCTCCACCAGGCTCATCACTTGGCCGGCGGCAAAATAGCCTGCGCCACGCTCGAAGGATTTTGGCCCGGCAAGCTTCCGGAGTGTCTGGTGAGTCAGTACGTCTTTTAAATCGCCGGTCGCGGGCATAAAAATGGCAAAGCAACGTCACAATGAGATGGGCGCTCCCGCAAGCGGGATTGGAATTCGTCCAGCGAACAAATCCTGACGCCCCGGACAACGATCTCTGAACCAGTACTTGGACCCGTGCTCAATACTTCGCCGGATTTGTTTTACAGCCGGTGTGGGGAAAGGCAAGCCGATTTTATGCACCTGTCATCAGCGCTCCGTGCGCACGGAGTGACGTGCCCTACCTGACCAACTGAGAACTAAGAATGAAGATTACCCTCGCGAATTCCCTGCGGCATGGCTCGCGGAAGTTGCTGCGCCCGGGACGGGCGCACTCCGGAAACAAAAGAAGGAGCACGCTGTTGCCAGCGTGCTCCTCTGTTTCATGCCGAGACTTTGCTCAGTTTTTCCCCGCCGCTTTCTGGTCCTGGTTCTGCCCGCGCAGCATGAGGCCGAGCAGGCCGTCCACCAGACCGTTGCCGCCGGCACCGGCACCGGTGACGGACACGTCCGGCACAATGCGGTCGCCGACGATCTGCATCAGTTGCATGACCGTGTAGCCCTGCACGCCGATGCTTTCAACGCCGGCCCGATAGGCCTGCGCCTTGGCATCGCCCGTGGCGCGGATCGCCTCGGCTTCACCCAGCGCACGGAGCCG
The DNA here is from genome assembly GCA_031290985.1 of Verrucomicrobiia bacterium. Taxonomy (GTDB): domain Bacteria; phylum Verrucomicrobiota; class Verrucomicrobiia; order Limisphaerales; family UBA11358; genus UBA11358. Next base: position 26,588 of record JARLJW010000083.1, read on the forward strand.
GATGGCTTCCGCCTCGCCGGTCGCGTGCTTGACGCTGGCATTCGCCTTCAGTTCGGCGATGTTCACGCCCTGCTCCGCGCCGACGACCTGCTGCTGGATGTCCGCAAGCGAGGTCTGCCGCACGAGCTGCTGGCGCTGTTCCTGGGCGGCGCGCTGCGTCTCGTACGTCTTGCGCTGTTCTTCCGCGATCTTGCGGTCCGTCTGCGTCGTCATCAGTTCCGCGGGCGGATTGATGTCGCCGATGAGCGTGTCAATCGCCTGCACGTCATACGCACCGAGGGCGGTGCGGATGTGTTCCGCGGCATCGACCTGCCGGGCGCTGCGCGCGCCGAGGAAGTCGAGCACCGTAAAGTCCTGTGCGGAATTGCGGAAATAATTTCCGACAATCGGCTGCAGGACGTGGTCCACCAGGTTTTGCATCGAGCCCACGCGGCTGATGACCTTCGGCGCGTCGAGCGCGCCGACGTGGATGATCTGCGACACGTCCAGGTTGAACGCGAACCCGTCCTTCGAGCGCACCGTGATCGACTGCAATTTCGAGTCGTAATTATGCGCCTCGGTGCGGTTCGCCCAGTTCAACACAATGTTTGTGGTCGGGACCAGCTCGACCTTCATCACGCGCGTGTTCAGCGGGTGCTTGCCCGGATACAGCGGCGTGACCCACACGCCTTTGTGGCCGGCATTCACCAGGTCGCCGTGCTTGAAGTCCACGCCGCTGACGTCTTCGTGCGCCTTGCCGACGAACGAGATGACGACCCCGACGTAGCCGATGGGGATCTGCACCATCGGCACCTGCTCCACTTGCACGAACCACGGATTCAGGTTCCACACGCCGGACAACAGGATCTGCTCCTGCAGACCGCGGCTGCCGCCGCCATCCAGAAACGCCTGCGCGTTCTGGAAACTGTCGTGACCGGCGATGCTCTGCCCGGCGATTTCGCCCGCCGCAATCGGCTGGCCATCCAGCGTGGTGACGATGCCAACCATGTCCGACTGCACGCGATGCAGGAGCAGTTGCTCGGGCAGCATGCCGTGTTCATGGGCCGTCGCCGACGTGATGACGGTGAACAGCGCGGTGTTGATGCGGTACGTGCCGCCGGTGAGAATGCCGAGCTGCCGGCCTTTCTCACCGCCGTAGAGCAGGAACTTCCGGGCATCCTGGAAGTTGTCGCACTCCACGCGTTTGCCGAGGATATGCTCCGACGGCATCGCCGCGCCATCCGCCGCCATGACCAGGGCGATCTCGCCCTGTTCCACGACGGTGACCGGCACTTTGATGATCCGGTATTGCCACGGCCAGTAGCCGAAATGCAATCCCGGTGCGAGCGTATCCGCCTGGTAGCCCGCCTCGCCTTCGAGCGCGAGGAGGTGTCCGGGCGGCAGCGACCTGGCGGCGAAACGTTTGATCACGATGCCGACCTGACGTTCGCGGATTAACACGAAGCCGGATCTGCATCCGAGCGCGAGCAGCGCGATCAACACGAGCACGTACCAATACCAAGCCACATCAAACCAAGCACCACTGACCGCCAACATGATGTTCGTTGTCATAACCCATCCTCCGATGTGGTTGGATCGGGGCGCGGGTTATCGCCGCGCCCGGACACAACGCGTTTCGTTGGGGAGACCGTGGGTTCCCGCACACGCGGGAGCTAGAGGATCGCCCTTCCAGATGCCGACGAGGTTAGCTGACGGGCTCGGTCCTGAAAGTGACCGCGCCGATGGTTCGCCACCGGCGTAAGCCCCGTCCTTGGTTACCCAAGGATTTGGTTCCCCCGCGCTGTCTTGCAGGAAGGCAAGGCAGCTTAGGCTGCTGACGTATCGACACTCTCAAAGATTTGCCAACGTGTCAAACACGGCACGCGTAACGTGCTTAGGCAGAGGGAAAAACATTTTATTTTAGGAGGCAAGACAGCGTCCGTTTTTGCACCCGTGGTGAAATTACGATCATGCTCCGCTTCGAACGGAGAGTTTGCAGGTGGGAGTCCTGCCGGGTGCGCCAATTTGGATGAGTTGATAGTTTTTAGTTGAGAGTTGATAGAAAAAAACCATGGCCCGATCCACGGTCGTCCGGGCTATCAACCATCAGCTTTCAACTACCAACAATTTTTTGCCGCGTTAGTCCAACAACAAGAGACGCTCCGCTTAGAACGGAGAGGTTGGGGGTGGAAGTCCCTCACGCGGCACCACCTTTTGCAACGAGGATAGAGGATGGAAGATGGAGGATGGAAAAAAAACACGGCGGCGATCTTCCATTTTCCATCCTCCATCTTCGCTTCCAACACGCCCACGTAGTCCAAGGCAGAGACAGCGCACTTAAAATGCGGTAACCGTCTGTAAAATTCCAATGAATTGGCGAAGTTCCCGCCTTCGACGGTGCGGATGCAAGTCTTGAAAACAAAAATCAGCCTTCGGCATCTTGTCATGCCTCCGACCTTTCCCCATACTGCGGTTCAACTCAGTATGGACGGACGTTATAAGAAGAAGGCCCTCTGGGGCGTGGTGGCGTGGTTCTTGTCGCCCGTTTTGGCGCTGGTGCCAAGCTTGATCGTCGTCTCGATATTCCATGGCGGGCACAACAGCGGTGAGATAGCTGGCACCATCTTCCTCTTGGCGGCAGCCGCGGCTTTCTATTTTACTTTCTTCTGGGGCGGCAGCAATTTGGCAAAGGCAAAGGGCTATTCAAACGGCATCCTTGTTCTGGGTATTTTCGGCCCGCTTGCGCAAATCATCATCCTGCTCCTGCTCCTGTTCGGTATGGAAGATCGTTGCCCCGACCCCTCACGGCGACGACCGGCCAAACATCATCGGGATGAATCGCCGGTTGCCCGCGTCATTCGCTTACGGCGAAATGCCTTCGCGGCCAATCTTTTTGGCTGTCTGGGTATCTTAGTGGTGGTGGCGACGATTCTGCTGCACATTCACGTGGCCAACACACCGGATGATAATGGCGTCGTCCGCCTCCTGATTTTCCTGCCGAGTTACGGTCTGGTAATTTGGGGTTGCGCTAATTGGATTAAGGCCAAGAACTGGCCGGATGCAGTATGCCTCATCGGACTATTGCCACTGGTGGTGTTTTTCATTCCTTATTTCCGTTTGATTTACCGGCTGATGCCCAAGGCATTTCCAATTGGCATGGCGCTCATGCCCATCATCATGATTGCCGTAATTGCCGTGCTACCGGATAAATCCGGCCTGCCCAAACGCAAACACCGGAACCGCTAAATTGACCGGCACACTGTGTAAACGGCACTGCTGATTGAAAGGCCTCCATTTCCAATAGACTCAGAGTCTTTTCAACCGTCCGGCAAGTCCTACCACGCGGACCAATATCATACAGGGCCGCCCACGCTTCAGTTAGCGGGCAGGGCACACCTTTTGGCCGAGGTTCAGGCACTCCTTCCGGCTAGGCTGAAAACCAACGCAGCGCCCACAGTTGTTTCCCGCCTCTTTATTCCAGCAAGAGCTGCACGCGGTAGAGTCGCATCAACAAGCCGGTGTTGATGCTGTCCATCGTGGTCATCGTGGTGTTGGTGGCGGAAACCGGGCCGTTGAAGCTGGTCCAGGAAACGGGCAGCAAGGAGGAGGTGTATTGCACTTGATAATTCACCGCGGGCATGGCGCTCCAGACAAACACAATGTGACTGTTGCCGTTGGTGCGTTGCACGGAGAGAAATTGCGGAGCCACGGCCACATACAGGAAGTTGGTGGCGCTGCCGGAATAATTCGGGTCGGTAACGGTGCCAATCACGGTATAGGTGCCGATGCTGGCAGGGACGGTGGCCGATCCGTTGTAGGTCAGGCTGACCGGGAGACCCGCCGGCGAAGTGGCGGCGGTGACCGATTTGGCCGAACCGCTATATAGCTGGACCGAGCGGTTGAGCGTGACCACTGCGAGGGCGGGCGTGATGTTCGCAGTCCCGGATGGCTGGGTGAGGGTGTAATTGGTGGCGGCGACGCCGGAGAGTGCCAGGCCGGAAATGGTCACGGCTTTGCCATTCCCAACATTGCTGCTGGCGAAGCCGGCGACGACACCCGCCGCATTCAACGAAAGCGAGTCGCCATTGACGACCCCGTTCAACGATGCCCCGGCCAGGTTCAGGGTGGCGTTGGTGGTTCCATCGTACACCTTGTTATTGGCGACGACGCCCGAAACCATAAGATTCACCTTGGCGACGGATAGCGTCAGCACGGCGGTGCCATAACTGGTGGCGTTGGTGGCGCTGAGGGTGATCGGGAAACTGCCAGATTGCCGGAGCGTGCCCGAAATGATGCCGGTCAACGGATCCAGGCTGAGGCCGGCGGGCAGGCCGCTCGCGCCAAAGCTCGTGGGATTGTTTGAGGCCGTGATGGTGTAGCTGAATGCGCTGCCGTAGCTGCCGTTGGTGGCGGTGAGGCTGGTGATGCCGGGCGGCGGATTCACGGTGACACCAAGGCTGCGAACGGCGCTGCCGCCATTGCCATCACTCACCTGCACGCTAAAGCTGTCGGTGCCTACATAGCCAACGGTCGGCGTGTAAGTAATGGTGCCGCCGGGGGTGATGTTGGTGCTGCCGGACGCCGCCGTGGCGCTGACGAACGACAGGCTGCCGTGCGCTGGCGCGACGCTTTGCGACCAGGTTTCGGTCTGGCTGCTGTCGGGATCACTCACATGCAACAGGCTCTTGAGATCGTTCGCGCCGGAGTTCTGGCCGACGGTCAGGGTCGTGGTGACGCCGACGAACACCGGACTCGTGTTGGGAGTGACCGGGGCGGCGATCTTGAGGTTATTGATGGTGAGCCAGATAACCCCCGCGTTCTGGCCGTTGATGCGGATTTCGTCCGCGTTCTGGAAAATCGATGGTGTGAGGGCGCCGTTCTTATCAAACGTAAAATACCAGGGATCGGCGCTGACCGTGACATTCACCGAACCCTGCGACACGCCGTTGTCGAAGGCTTCGATTTTTACATTGTTGCCGCCGTAATCACACAGTTGCAGGGATTGCAGCCAGAAGTTGTCCCCGGCGTTGCGGCTCTTGATGATGACGTAATAGGAGCCGGCGTTGTTGGTGTAGTTCACCGCCAGGCCCGAGTCCACCGTCCCAACCGCGTACGGGTCTTGAAAGGTAAGTGCCGAATTAATCCGGGCGCGGCTGGCGTCGGCGAAATAAACTTCGAGCGCAATACCATTGATGTCCGTTGAGCCGCCCATGCCATCCAGGGCGAAGGCGCCCCCCGGCGCGCTGCTGAACGTAATCGTGGGGATCGCCGCCAGGGCGGTGGCGTCGTTCACCGGCGTGATGGTGAAGCTAAAGGTCTGCCCGGGTACAACCCCGCCCGCCCCGTCGCTCACGGTGAAGGTGAAACTGTCGCTGGTGGTGTCCGTGCCGTCGTGAGCGTATTTGATGACGCCGCTGTTGAGGTTCGCCTGGGTGAACGTGCCATTAACGGCGAGCGCCGAACCGTTGAATAAAATCTGGCCGTTTACAGGCAGGGCCGTGACGGTAAAGGTGATCGCCGTGTCGGCCTGCTGGGCATCCTTGAAATCGAGCTGCGCGGCGGTGATCGTGCCCAAGGCGCCTTCGTTCAGCGTCAAGCCCGTGTTGGCGTTGAAAGTCGGGGGCGTGTTGGGACCGGCCAGCAGATTCGCCACCGTGCCCAGCAGAAATAACCCACCCAACAGGCTGGCACGCCAGTTGATGATCCAAGATCGTTTTTGTTTAATATTCATATGATTTCGAAAAATGGTTGGTTACGGTGGCTGTGGCGTCGGAGCGAACAGGAATTTGCCCGGCCCCTATTCCCAGAATGATTATTTAATTGGGAACGGCGGTTTTTTGCTGGAAACAGTTGCGCTGATGGAGGGGAGATTCCGTTGCGCAAATCCCTGAGCGACCCCGGCAGCCGTGATTTTGATGTTTGTATTGCACTTGCCTTGGTACTACTCGGGCGATTTCAGGACACGCTTAAGCACAAAATGGATTCTTTTTACGATGGCGAGTGTTATGCAGTGTCAATGGGACAGGCAGCGTGAACCGCGACAGTAAAAACCCCTGCCAGCAGAACCCCAATGGAGGGTGATGCAACTCCGGGCTGTCATCGACGTCCAGATTTGAACAGGAGTTTTGAACAGAAGAAAACGGAGGTGACAGAGTTAAGAATTTTACTGGCAAAGTGATGCACCCAACTCCGCTTCCTTTGTTTGCTTCTGTAAATTTTTCAGGGAGTCGAAGCCACAGCAGACCGGCACCGGGTTTTTACCCCGGTTGGGTGAGGTTGCAACTACCTCCGGCTCCACCAATTTCATTTATTGCCGGGTCGTCTAACCGTAGGACAGCGCCCTTTGAAGGCGCGTATGCAGGTGCAAATCCTGCCCCGGCAGCTCATTTTGATTTTCGATTGGCGATATGCGATTGACGAACTGCGAGCGGATTGAAAGCGGGCCGCGTATATCGTCATTCGCAAATCGTAAATTTCCCCGCCCGGTGGTGAAACAGGATCATGTCTCTCTTACAAAGAGATGTTGAGGGTGCAATTCCTTCCCGGGCGACCACTCTCACGCCAGTTTCAGTTTGGATTCCGCCCGCGTCGGGCCATCGTGAAGTTTTAAAATGGATTCGATGTCCGGGTGGATGTCGGGATTGCCGAGGTGGCGGATGAAATCGCAGGTGGCCCAATCCGCGGAACATTCCTGATATTCCGCCGCCCACTTTTGAAACCGCTTTTCACGCTTCGCATCCAGCCACGGCCAGCGTTCCGGCTTGGTGAAAAGGCCGCACCGCCACGGTTTGGGGGTCAGGCGGGCCCGGAAACATTTCTGGGTCTTGCACAATTTGTGATACAGCGGGTCGGCACCCAGGGCGGCAAAGATGTCATCCGCGGCCGCCGAGTCGGCGTCCACCAGTCCTTGGGTGGCCAGCAGGCGGAGTCCGGCGCGCGTCCGGTAAATCCGCCAACCCCATTCCGGATGGTTGCGGGTCCAGTTTTCGATCCGGTTCATCGCCGCAGCCTGGTGATCCACCGGCGGGCTGGGGTCGGGTTTGCCGAAAAGGCGTTTGAAAAATCCGGGCGGTTTCGGTTCGGGCAGGTCGATATCGACGAACATGGCGCGGGCGGTGTTAAGCACCAGACAGCCATAACCGTTACGCGTGACCACGGCGGTGGTTTCGCCGGCGGCGTTCTTTTCCTCCTGCATGATCTGTTCGCGGAAGGGGCGATTGGGATAATAACCGCCATGCTTTGGCGGATATTCCCCGGAACGGAAGCGGGCGGCGAGCTGTTGCACGGCCTGGTCAGCAAGGGCTTGGGCGTCGGCCAGGCTGGTGGCAGACCAGCGCCAGCAAAAGAAATCGCCGCTCGCACCCCGGGCCCAGAATTGCGGGAAGTTCATGCCGGAAAAATGGGCCGCTGGAAAAATAATGCAAGAAAAAGTGAGAACTCGCCGGAGTCTCGTCCCACTGCGATTAAAATAAAACGCCCCTCGCTGTCGAAGCAGCCGAGGGGCGGTGGAAAGGGATAGTTAATTTATCCCTTGGCAACTTTGCCGGTGAGACCGGCTTTTTGCAGGGCGTCCATGACGTCCTTGTCCGTGAAATCACCCGTGACGGTGAATGATTTCGCACCTTTGGCCGCATCGTTGCCGGTTACGCCGGGGACGGCGTTGAGGGCTTCGTTGATGTCTTTGACGCAATGGCCGCAGCAGATATGCACGCCTTCGATCTTGAGCGACTTCACCTTCTCGCCCTTGGCGCCGGTGTCGGCCGAGATCTTGATGTCGGGATTGGAGCTCTTGCCGTAGAAACCGGAGGCCACGAGGGCGTCGGTGGCTTTTTGGACAGTCGCGGTGTCGGGACCGGTGAGACTGATGGTGCTGCTGTCCTGATCCGCCGCGCCGGTCACACCGGGGACGGTGGCGATGATTTTGGCCACCGCTTTGACACAACTGCCGCAGCAGACGTGGCTGTCGGTGATTTTGGTGGAAACATCGGCGGCCGAGGCCGAAAGGCTCAAGGCGACCGCCGCAACGAGGGAGGCAATAAAGTATTTCATAGTTTGGATTAGATGGATAACAACACCATTTGTTCAAAGTTTTTACGGCCAGTCAATGAAGAACAAACACCGCAAGACAGTGACCTGTGACGGGTGATGAGTGACTAGTTGGAGGCGCAGTCAGAACATAGGTAACACATATGGTTCAATACATGGGTAACACTAGGTTGGTTACAGGTTACACATTTGATTCAAGGGTGACCAGCTTCCAGCGGGCGGATATCCGCCCGCTGGAAGCTGGCGGTTGCCACTTC